>NZ_JBWBRF010000002.1:0-725765 GCF_056279385.1 Massilia sp. UYP34
CCGGCGTCATTCCACTATCGGCTACATCAGCCCGGTACAGTTTGAAAATCTAAAATGCGCCTAACGGAAGTGTCCGTGACGATGGGGGAAGGCCAGTGTACCGCTTACCGCTCATATCTTCTCCTTGTGCCCGATATTATGGCTCAGGAGTGTCTACGATAGTCGTGGCGATTCACAATGGCTTCCTGGGCCTGGCTCAAGGTCGTATGCAGTGTGTGAGCGCGGTGCGAGCGATCCTGTACATCGTCGCGTCCCAGCCACTTCTGTGCAGTGGCTCGCGTGATGTTGAAAACCTTGGCGGCTTCTCTGGAAGACAGGCCGGAATCCTTGATCTCCTGGCGGATCTTCGGTGTGGTACGGGCCTGCGGGTGAATGCGTGAACTCATGCTGCCAACTGCTCCTGGTGCGATTGAATGCCGGGACTGCTGAACCCAGCAATCAAGTCGCCCAGCATAGCCTTTGCACGAAACAAAGGCCAGCTACGGCGAGGAATATGATCGCACGATACTAAACACGTAGACATGAGGGCACCCGAGAGCTGTGGTGCGCACGCGAATAAGCACCTCTGCATCGTTCCTTGTTCTGTTGCTCTCCATGGCTGATGCTTTTCTGAGGCACGTATTGAGCACGTTCGATCGTGAGACCGAAATATGTGGACACACTGTTGACGAGTGGGGGCATCGGTGCGGCATCCAGGCCAGCAAATCTGTACGATGCTCCTGCATCTTACACAGCACCTGGAATTCGCACGCTGCATCGCACAGTAGGCTTAAGAGGAGGTTCCAATGCAACTCCCTGATTTTATTGATGAGATACGGCCTGCAAAGCCGTCTAGACGGGTTCGACTCCCGTCCTCGCCTCCAGATTATTTCATGTCCAACATCGGGCATCGATCCGAATCAGCAATATACCTATCGCCGGCCTTTGCCGGCGATTTGCTTTGGCATCCTCAATCTGTGATCGTGAGCCTCGTAAATGCTTGGCAAATTCGTGGCGATTCACAACCGTTAAGAAAACGAGCGGCACGTAAAAAGAGCGGCATATATGCCGCTCTTTTCACTGAGTCCTCCATGCCGCAGCTTCAGCGCAGCCTGATGCTGTTTTCAGCGATCACTTCCGCTTGTAAGAAACACGACCCGATAACGCAATCGTACCGGCGCCATTGGACAAGTCTTCGGTTCCGCTCAGGTAGCCGCCGCCGGTCGCACGAGCAAAGGTGCCGGAGCCGCCGGTGATGGTGAAGGTGCCGCCGTTCATGACGTAGGCAGTGCCTTCGCCGGTGGGGAGGAACTGACCGCTGTAGTTGGCGAAAATCTGGTCGCCGTTTGGATACAGCAGGATGAACTTGCCATTGCTGAAGGTGAATGTCGTGCCGGACTGGGCAAAGCAGTCTCCGCCGATAAATGCGACTGGCGTGCCTTCGGCCGTCTCACCGTGGCCGGCGAGCTTGCCGCCGAGGGTGGATGCACATTGCGGCGCAGGACCAATTTTTTCGTTGAATACGCCTTTGACTTCAAGCGCCCTGACCACGGTCGGCCCGGCTGAGGCCGAGAACGAAGCGGCCATCAGGACCAGGGAGGACAGGAGTCGGATCGGGACAGTGGTCATTACAATATTTCCTTGGCTATTAAAAAAATGTTAAGTACACATACTAAGATAAGAGAAGAATCTTGTTATGCGCACGATTCAATTTTTTAACGTTGTTGCAAGTTGTGTACGCTTATCGCGTAGAGAGCCTGATCTCCAGGGATCGCGCCGACCGTGCCAGCCTCACGTACGGTAATTCGATGCTGCAGTCACCGGACGCTCGTCCACGACGAGTCGACGTCGTCCTGTTGGTTTCCGAGCGAGCTCTGGCATACCGCTGCCGATACGACCTGGCGCACTGGTCTACGGCGTTCGCTGACCGGGGTGTCATTCTGAATGACAGGTCCGATCCCGCTCCAAAGGCGGCGAAGAGGAGCCGCGACTCGGCGCGGTCCCCGTTTCCCCGTTCGCCGCATCAGAAGAAATAACCGCAGCGACGCACCGCCGCTGGCCTGCGGCACGGGAGTCACCAGGTCCTGGCTCTTGACGTAGTTGGCGGTTGGCTGGCGGAAGATGTAGCTCGCGCACCAATAGGATTAGTCGTTGGTCCCATTGCGCATGCGCCGTCGGCAAATCATCCTGTCTTCAGGTGTGACGTCCCGGCGACGCCGGGCCGGCATTTTGTTTTCTTCTTGAGATTCGGGCGTGGCGAGGTTCGCCTGCGTCGCCCAGATTGGAGAATTTCATGGCAACGAACAAACCAAACATCCTGGTGCTGTGGGGAGACGACATCGGCTGGTGGAATATCAGCTACAACAACCGGGGGCAGATGGGCTACCGTACACCGAACATCGACCGGGTGGCGAACGAGGGCGTGGCCTTCACGGATTACTACGGCCAGCAAAGCTGCACGGCCGGACGCGCGGCGTTCATCACCGGACAAAACCCGATCCGCACCGGATTGACCAAAGTCGGTATGCCGGGCGCCACTGTCGGCTTGCAGAAGGAAGATCCGACCATCGCCGAACTGCTCAAGCCGCTTGGCTACACCACCGGTCAGTTCGGCAAGAATCACCTTGGCGACAAGGACGAATTCTTGCCGACCATGCATGGCTTCGATGAGTTCTTCGGCAACTTGTATCACCTCAACGCGGAAGAAGAGCCGGAGGACGAAGACTACCCGACCGATCCTGCCTTCAAGAAGCGCTACGGCCCGCGCGGCGTGCTGCACAGTTGGGCAAACGGCGCGAGCGGGCAGAAAGTCGAGGATACCGGCCCGTTGACCCGGCAGCGCATGGAAACCATCGATGAGGAGGTCACCGGCAAGGCGCTGGACTTCATCGACCGGGCCACCAAGGCCCAGAAGCCGTTTTTCGTGTGGTACAACACGACCGCGATGCACTTCCGCACCCATCGCGCGGAAAAGCACAAGGGCAAGAGCGGCCAAGGCTTCTACAACGATGTGATGGTGGCGCACGACGAGAACATCGGGCGCATGCTGGACAAGCTGGATGAACTGGGTATCGCCGACGACACCATCGTGCTGTATTCCACCGATAACGGTCCGCACTTCAACGCCTGGCCGGACGGCGGCATTACACCGTTCCGCGACGAAAAGAACACCAACTGGGAAGGCGCCTGGCGCGTGCCGGCCTTCGCGCGCTGGCCCGGCAGGTTCAAGCCCGGCACCGTGCTGAACGGCATCGTCTCGCACCAGGACTGGTTCCCGACGCTGCTGGCCGCCGCCGGCCAGCCGGATGTCAGGGAGCGGTTGCTGGGCGGCTACCAGGCCGGCGACAAGCACTTCAAGGTGCACCTCGACGGCCACAACATGCTGTCCTACCTGAGTGGCGAGACGCAGACATCCCCGCGCAACGGCTTCTTCTACGTCAGCGACGACGGCGACATCATGGCGGTGCGCATGGGCGACTGGAAGGTCGTGCTGCTCGAGCAGCGTGCCAAGCAGTTGATGTGCTGGCTCGAGCCGCCGGTGAAATTGCGCGCCCCCAAGCTGTTCAATCTGCGGCGCGACCCGTTCGAGCGCGCCGACCAGAGTTCGAACACCTATTGGGACTGGTATATCCAGCATGGCTACGCCATCTACGCGATGCAGGGGATGGTCGCGGATCAGATTGAGGCTTTCAAGCAGTTCCCGCCTCGTCAAAAGCCGGCGGCGTTCAACCTCGACGAGGTGCTGCGGGCGCTGCAGGAAGCAGGTTCGTCCGCCAACCATTGACCGCCGCCGCAGCCATGCGCCAGCAAAGCTTGCCGTACGAATCGCGCTGGCCGGCCTCACGCGCGATCGCCATCCCTGGATAAGGCTTGCCCATGGAAGTGTTGAAAGAGATCTGGCTGCCGGCGCTCCAGGGCAGCCTGATGCTGCTGGTGCTCGCCGTCGGGCTGGATGCGACGATGCGCGAAGCCGCCTTCGTGCTCAGGCAGGCCAGGCTGCTGGCGCGCTCGCTGCTGGCGTTCGCGGTCGCCGTGCCCGCATTCGCCGCGCTGGTGGTGGCGGCCATGCCGCTCGAGCGTCCCGTGAAGATCGCGATCCTGCTGATGGCGGTGTCGCCGCTGCCGCCGCTCATGCCCGGCAAGGAGGTCAAGTCCGGCGGCCGGCGGCGCTACGTCTATGGCTTGCTGGTCGCGGTATCGTTGCTGGCGGTCGCGCTGGTGCCCATCACCGTGGCGATCCTCGCGCGGGTCTTCGGAGAGGAAGTGTCCATCAGTCCGTGGCAGGTCTTGCGGGTCATCCTCGCGTCCGTGATCGCGCCGCTGGCCCTGGGCATGGTGATCCGTCATTTCGTGCCGGACGGCGCGCGCCGCGCGGCGCCGTTCGTCACGCGGCTTGCCAACGTCATGCTGGTGGTCACGCTGCTGCCGCTTTTGTTCAGGGTGCTGCCGACGATGTGGCAGCTGGTCGGCAATGGCACGCTGGTGGCCATGATCGTGGTGCTCATCGGCGCCTTGCTGGCCGGCCACGTCATCGGTCGCCGCTCGGAGCCGCACGACCAGCAGGCGCTCGCGGTCGCCTGCACGATGCGCCATCCCGGGATGGCGCTGGTGATCGCGCACGCCAATTTCACGGAACCCGAGATCAGCGCCGCGATCCTGATGTTCCTTATCGTCGGCATGCTGGTCGGCTTGCCTTACCAGGGCTGGTATAAACGCCATCGCCTGGCGCCGCAGTGACCCTGCGTGGCGCCCCGGTGCGCATGAATGGGAGAGCCATGATGGAAGCCGCCCTGTACACGCTGGCGCGCAATCTGGAGCTGGCGCTGGGGGCGATCGCGCTGTTGATGATCGCCGCCGGTGCGCTCAGAGCCCTGGCGGGCATGGCGCTGGCGCTCGTGCACAAGAGCCTGCCCGGTGACCGCTTGCGTGCCATCTTCATTGAATTCGCACGCTGGCTGGTGGCCGCCCTGACCTTCCAGCTCGGCGCCGACATCGCCGCCACGACGATCGCGCCCGGCTGGGACGAGCTGGGCCGGCTCGCGGCCATTGCCGGGATCCGGACCATGCTGACTTATTTCATCGACCGCGACCTCGACCGGGCGCGTGAAGAGCAGCGTGCGCAGGGCGAGCAAGCCAAGGTGCTGCACGGCGTACGGTGAGCCGGTGGGGGCGGCGTGGGCTAGTGGGCGAGCAAGAGCGGAATCTGCGCCTGGCTCAGCAACGCGCGGGTCGTCCCGCCCAGCACCCATTCCCGATACCGGCTGTGGCCATACGCGCCAGCCACGATCAGTCCGGCGCCGTTCTGCCCGGCGAGCGTCATCAACGCCTCGGCTGGCGCCGCGGCCGTCCGCTCGAGCACCACTTCGGCCTCGACGGCGTGGCGTGCCAGGTAGAGCGCCATGTCGGCGCCGGCTTCCTCTCCATGCAGCGCCGACAGTTGGTCGGGATTGATCAGCGCCAGCTTGACGTTCTCGGCCGTGGAGAGGAGGGGCAGGGCGGCGGCCAGGGCGCGCATCGCCTGGATGCGCCCATCCCAACCTGCAACGATGGTCTTGGCGATCGGGGCCGAATGGTATCCCGGCGGCACCACGAGAATCGGACGGGGACAGTGGACGGCCAGCTGTTCCGGCAGATTGCGCCGTCTCGGCCAGTGGTCCGAGGCGGCGTCGGGGTCCTGGCTCAGCACGACCAGGTCCGCATACCGCGCCTGCAACGCCAGGCTGATGTCGGGAAGATCGTCCTCCAGCCGTGTTTCCACCGATGCGACGCCCAGCTGCTCCGCTTGCAGGGCGAACTCCTCCAGAAGCCTGGCGCCCCGTGCGCGCAGCGCCTCGAAATCGACCAGAGGCGAAGGGGCGTTCATCGATCCTGCGGACAAGGACAGGTCGAGCCACGTGATCCCCGTCGAATTGCAGCCGATGAGATGGGAACCCTGCGCTTGGGCGACGACGGCGGCGGCGCGCACCCGGCTTTCCTGCTGGGGGCTGCCGTCGACGTCAACAAGAATGGTTTTATACACTTTGCGCTCCTGACCGGTTGTGAATGTCGTGACGGGCCGGCAACGCGCACAGGCGACGTCGCGAACGCCGGCAAGGCCCCGTCGGCCCGCTGCGCGGGGAGGAGCCTCTTGCCAGCATGCGCCGTGCATGATCATAAAGTTTGCGCTGCATCAGATGGATCGATAACGGTTTGCCGGTGGGGCGGTGGCGGGTATCGAGGTTCAGGTGTATGTCACTCGTCGTCCAGCGCGCGAACACCCCGCGCGAGGGCATGCCCGCGCTGCTGCGCGAGCCGATGCTGCTGGCGCCGGCCATGCATTTCGTCGAGGCGCGCCGGCGCCGTCAAGCGTCCCTGGCCGCTGCCGTATCGCTTAGAATCGAAGACGCCAGCCGCCTTGCCGTCCGTCGAAGGAGCGCCCGTGCACGACGCCCCCGCTTTTCCTTTTCTGCGCGAGATATTGCTGTTCCTGATCCTGGCGGGCGTCCTCGTGCCGACCCTGCAGCGCCTGCGCGTCAACCAGGTGCTCGGCTTCCTCGCGGTCGGCGTCCTGCTCGGGCCGTTCACCGCCGGGCCGCTGGCCGGCGCGCCGCCCTGGCTGGCCGCGCTCGCGTTTCCTGCCGGGCCGGGCGTGTCCCTGCTGGCCGAGATTGGCGTGCTGTTCCTGATGTTCTCGGTCGGGCTCGAACTCACGGCGGGCCGCCTGTGGTCGATGCGGCGCTGGGTGTTCGGCGCCGGCAGCGCCCAGGTCGCGCTCACGGCGTGCGCGCTCGGCGCCGCGCTGTTCGCCTGCGGCCTGCCCGGCCCCGCCGCGGCGATCCTGGGCCTCACGCTCGCGCTGTCGTCCACCGCCGTCGTCATGCAGCTCCTGCGCCAGCAACACATGACCGGCACCGCGCTCGGCCAGGCCGTGTTCGCCATCCTGATGCTGCAGGACCTGGCCGTGGCGCCGCTGCTGATCCTGACCGGAGCGCTGGCGCCCGGCGCCGGCGCGGACGGCGCCGGGCTCGCCATGCAGGCAGCCGGCGCCATCGCCAAGGCGGCGCTGGGGCTGGCCGTGATCTGGCTGGCGGGCCGCAAGATCGTGCATCCGCTGTTTCGCGTCCTCGCGCGCACCTACCAGCCGGACACCTTCATGGCGCTCATCCTGCTCACGACCTTCGGTCTCGCCGCCCTGGCGGCCGCGGCCGGGATGTCGATGGCGCTGGGCGCCCTGGTCGCCGGCCTGCTGCTGGCCGAAACCGAATTCAGGCACGAAGTCGAATGGATGGTGGAACCGTTCAGGGGCTTGCTTATGGGCCTGTTCTTCATGACGGTGGGCATGACCATCGACCTGCGCCTGGCGCTCGCGGCGCCGTGGGCGGTGGCCGGCGCCGTCGCCGCCCTGGTGCTGGTCAAGAGCGCCGTCGCGGCCCTGGTGCTGCGCGCCGGCGCGCTGCCGTGGGGCCGTGCGGCCGAGGGCGGCCTGCTGCTCGGGCAGGGCGGCGAGTTCGCCTTCGTCGTGATCGCCTACGCCATCGGCGCGGGCGTGCTCGCGCCGGCGACGGGCGCATCGGCCACGCTGGTGGTCGGCCTGTCGCTGTTCGTCACGCCGATGCTGGCGCGGCTCGGCCGCCTGCTGGGAGAGCGCGGCGAGCGCGCCGGGCGCGGCCTGGCCGAGGGCGGCGGCGCCCCGTGGCCGGCGGCGCCATCCCGGGTCGTCATCGCCGGCTTCGGCCGCGTCGGTCAGCAACTGGGGCAAATTGCTGGCGGCGCAGGGCATCCCGTACGTGGCCGTCGAGGCCGATGCGGCGCTGGTGGCGCGCCTGCGCGCCGACGGGCTGCCGGTGTGGTTCGGCAACGCCGCCCGCGCCGACCTGCTGCGCAAACTGCACGCGGGCGCGGCGCCGGCGATCGTGCTGACGATGGACCAGCCGGCGGCGGCGCTGCTGGCCGTGCGCGGCATCCGGCGCGCCCTGCCGCACGCGCGCCTGTTCGTCCGCGCGCGCGACGAAGCGCATGCGCGTGCGCTGCGCCTGGCCGGCGCCAGCGTGGTCGTGCCCGAGACGCTCGAAGCCAGCCTGCAGCTGTCGGCCTTCGTGCTGGAAGCCGTTGGCGTCGAGGAGCGCCTGGTGGAGGAGATCGTCGGGCGCGAGCGCGACCTGTTCGCAGCGGGCCTGCCGGTATCGCGCCCGCCCTGAGCCGGCCGCCCAGCGGGCGGCCGCGTGGCGCCGATCAGCCGCCCGGGCGCGGCGTGGGCGCGAGCACGGAGCGGTTGCGGCCGGTCTCCTTGGCGCGGTACAGCGCGGCGTCGGCGGCGCGCAGCAGCGACTCCCAGCTGTCATGGTGGCGGTCGAGCACGGCCACGCCCAGGCTGACCGTGATGTGCAGCGGTCCGGCGTCGGTCGGCACCGCGAGCGCGGCGATGTCGGTGCGCATGCGTTCGGCGCACGCCAGCGCGTCGGCGGTCGAGGCCTCCGGCATCACGCACACGAACTCCTCGCCGCCGATGCGGCCGAAATAATCGCTGGCGCGCATGCCGGCGGTGCAGGTCTGCGCCATGGCGGCCAGGACACGGTCGCCGATGTCGTGGCCATGGGTATCGTTGACGTGCTTGAAGAAATCGATGTCGAGCATCGCGATCGCCAGTGGCCGCCCGTGGCGCCGGGCCAGCGCGATGTCGCGCGCCGCCAGTTCGGTCAGGTAGCCGCGCGACAGCGCGCCGCTCAGGCTGTCGTAGCGGCTCGCGCGCAGCAGGGCCTGCTCGGCCAGGTAGGTGCGGCGCCAGAGCCGCAGGTGGATCGCCGCGACCGCGCCCGCCAGCAGCCATGCCAGCGCGTACAACAGGGCGCCGTTGAGGAAGTCCGCGGGCGGCAGTGCGCGCGCCGCCAGCGCCAGAAACAGCAGGGCCGGGGCCAGCGTGCACGCCAGCCAGCGGCGCGGGCGCGGCTCGATCAGGGCGAGGACGAGCGGGGCGCCGGTCAGGGCCGGCAGGGCCAGCAGCATGCCATGGTCGAGCAGGCCGGCCGCGGCCGTCATCGCGCCGACGTGGGTGACGTACAGGAGCAGGCAGCGGGTGCGCACCGCCAGCCGTGTATCGGCGTAGGCCGGGATGCCGGCCGTCACGAGGATCAGGCGCCAGGTCAGCGATGCGCGGGCGTGAGCCGGGTCGATCCAGGCATCCCAGGCACTGAACAGGATCACGAAGGCGCCGAGCAGCGGGCCGAGCACTGGAAGCCAGCGGGCGATGTGGCGGTCGAGCTGGACGTCGAAACCCGTGCCGTCGGCGGGTGTGCGCTGCAGCGCGCTGTCCGGCGTCGGACCCGGCGGCGGACCCTGCAGCCGGGACGCCGCTGCGCGGCAGGCACGCGAGACCCGGACTCGCCAGGCGGAATCGGGTTTGCTCATCGTGTCGTCGGTACGGGCCGCAGCATTGGATGGCGACGCGAATGGCGACGCGAATGGCGACGCGGACGGCGACGGTCGGCATGGCGGCCACGCTGGTTCGATGGCCGGCATGGCCGATAAGTTCCGCGGCGCGCACCCGCGGCGACGCCGTAACCCGGACAGCCCGCGGATGCAAGCGGCGCACTTTGATTCAACTCATAGAGATGGTGGCCTCGCATCCTACGATGGTCCAGGGCAGGGCAGTCTGCCGCCGTGGTCAGGGCGGTCGTCACCATCCGGGCACCATTCAGGGACCCTCCGGGCGCGGCCGGCATGATCGCGCTTCGTGGGATCGCCCCTCTTTTCATCATCAACTTCCGAGAGGACATCATGGCAAACAATCTGACACGCTACGATCCGATGCGCGAACTGATGCGCATGGACCCGTTTCGCGGCCTGGAAGACATCATGCGCGATTTTCCGCTCGCATCGGCGTTGCGCGGCCTCGATACCGACCGCCGGATCCGGGTCGACGTGACCGAGACCGACCAGGACTACCTGGTCAAGGCCGACATCCCGGGCGTCAAGAAAGAAGACATCCGGGTCTCGGTCGACGGCAACGTGGTCTCGATCAGCGCGACGCTCCAGGGCGAACAGCAGCAGAGCACCGGCGAAGCGGTATACAGCGAGCGCTACAGTGGCGCGCTGTTCCGCAGCTTCAGCCTGCCGCAGGAGGTCGACGACGCCAAGACCGCCGCGAAGTACGAGGACGGTGTCCTGTACCTGACCTTGCCCAAGAAGCAGGGTACGACGCGCAAGCAGATCACCATCCAGTAAGCGGGCGTCGCCCGGGCGGCGCGAGCGCAACGCCCGTCGCGGTGCCGGTGTCCGACGAAACGCGGGCTGGCAAGGCGCCTCGCTCCCGAAGTGCGCAGCCATGTCGCGAATACCAGGCACAGCAGATGGGGATGTGAACGTGAGACGACCTGCCTGCCTCCTGCACGATGGCACGGAGAGACGGCTCGCCACCGGCGCCCTTCGCGGCGCGATCGGCGCTACCCGTGGCGAGCCTGATGGCGACGTCAAGCGCTGTCGTCGGCGTGGTGCCCGCGAGAGGCGGGGAAGTGGCGCCTGGATGGCCGAAGCCGGTGGGATGGACGAAGCCGGTCGCGGCCCCGGCGGTCCCGGTGGCCCCGGCGGCCTCGACGGCGGCGCGCGCCCGGTTGCCGCCGCAAGCGGTCGATGATGGGCAGCCCTTGCGGTCGCGCTAGTGGGCCAGCAGCACCGGCAGCGTGGCCTCGGCCAGGATGGTGCGGGTGGCGCCGCCGACGCACAGCTCGTGGAAGCGGCTGTGGCCGAAGCAGCCCATGACCAGCAGTCCACAGTCCAGCTCTTGCGCGAGGGCGAGCAGGTCGCGGCCGCTGCCGTGGCGCTGTTCGCGCGTGCAGAAGTGGGCGGGAACGCCGTGCCGATGCAGGAAGCCGGACAGTTCGGACTGGTCGGACGCGAACTGCGGTTCACCCCCGCTGCGGTGCGGCAGGGTGAGCCCGACCACCATCACCGCGAGCGCGCGCTGCAGTAGCGGCAGGGCCGCCGCCAGCGCCCCGGACGCTTCCTTGCTGCCGTTCCACCCGACCAGGATCCTGGGCGCGAGCGCCGGGGCCGGCGGCGGCGCCGGATCCGTGCGCGGCACGATCAGCACCGGACGGGCGCTGTTGAGAATGACGTATTCGGGCAGCCGGGTGCCCGTGCCCGGGACCGACTCGTCCGGGTCGTCCTGGCTGATGACGACCAGGTCGGCGCTGCGCGCCTGACGCGCCAGGCCGTCTTCGGCCAGGTCGCACACCAGCCGCGACTCGCACGACACCGCCGCCTCGCCGGCGATGGCGCTGAAGTGCGACAGCGCGGTTCTGGCGTTGTCGGCCAGCGGCTCGAAGTAGCTGGCCTCGATCGAACCGGGCTGCCAGTGGCAGCCATGGGGGAGAATGGTGCGCGACACGCCCAGCATCGCGGCGCCGACCAGGTGGGCGCCATGCGCATGGGCCAGGGTGGCGGCCCAGCGCATCCGGGCGGGGGCGTGGGACGAGAGGTCCGCATGGACGAGAATGGTCTTGTACATGATCGATCGTTTCCTAGTGGGCCAGCAGGATGGGGCAGGCGGCATGGCGCAGGACGAGCGCGCTGGCGCCATGGAACAGGGTTTCGCGCCAGCGCGCACGGCCATAGGCGCCCATCACCAGCAGGTCGGCGCCCTCCTGCGCCGCCGTGTCGAGCAGGGCGGCGCCGGGATCGGGCGCCGCCGGGCGCAGCGCGGTCCGGGTGACGACCCCGTGGCGCCGCAGGAATGCGGCCAGGCGGGGGGCCGACTCGTCGCCGGCGTCGTCGCCGTCCATGAGCCGCAGCACGGTCGCGTGACGCGCCAGGCGCAACAGGGGCAGGGCGCCGTCCACCGCGCGGGTCGCTTCGGTGCTGCCGTTCCAGGCCACCAGCGCGCCGCCCCCCGGCAGCGCGGCGTTGCCCCCGGTGGGCACCACGAGGACCGGGCGGCCGCCGGCGAGCGCGAGGTGCTGCGCCAGGTCGGGCGGACGCAAGGGCGTGGCGTCATGGCCGGCCGGCCCGACCACGACCAGATCGCAGTAGCGGGCGTCGAGGACCAGCGCCGCCCCGGCCTCGTCGTCGGCCAGGCGCGTCTCGACCGAGGCCACGCGCTCTTCGCGCGCCAGCCGGTTAAAGCGCGCCAGCGCCTGCTGCGCGGCCGCGCGCAGCGCCGCGCACGGCGCGGCCAGCAAGGCGCGCGTCGCATCCGGGGTGTAGCGCGAGATGCCGGTCGGCGCGCTGCCGATCAGGTGCGCGTCCATGGCGTGCGCCAGCCGGGCCGCCAGCCGGATGCGGCCCTGCGCCTCGGCCTCCGGCGCCGCGTGGACCAGAATCGTCTTGTATGCCATCGAAGCGCCCGCCGATCGCGTCCGTTGCCCTTGGTGCCGGCACGTCGACCCGCGCCGGCGCCGTCACAAACATCACCAATACCGGTTGCCGGGGTGTCGAAACTGACATGCATCAAACTCGCGCCGGTGCTTTCCAGGGGGCGCGGCGCGCCAGCTGGACGCCCACCGCCATGATGACGGGCAGCAGCACGGCGAATCCCATCCACGCCGCCGGTGCGGGGGCCATTCGGAACAGGCTGCCCAGCGGCGGGAAATACAGGGCCAGCGCGAGCATGCACAGCGTCGTCAGGATGACCGCCAGCAGGAGGCGGTTCCCGGGCAGCGCGGCGCCGCGCGACCCAGGCGGATGGCGGTACAGCAGCAGGAGGGCGAGGTTGCACAGGGTCAGGCCGCAAAACGCCACGGAACGCGCCTGCGGCTCGCTCAGCACGGCGAGCGCCAGGCCGTAAGCGCCCGCCAGCAAGGCCGCCGCCCACAGGCCGCTGGCCAGCGCCGACATGAACGCCTTGCGCCCCAGCAGCGGCTCGTTGCGGGGCCGGGGCGGACGGCGCATCAGGTCCGGGTCTTCCGGCTCGCTTTCGAAGGCGAGCGAGCAAGCCGGACTGATCACGAGTTCCATGAACGCGATGTGCATCGGGTGCAACAGGATGGGCCAGCCGGCCAGCGGCGGCAGCAGCGCCAGCATGGCGATCGGCACGTGGACCGCGCTGACGTAGCGCATCGACTTGCGCATATTGTCGTCGATGCGGCGGCCCGCATGCAGCGCTTGCACCAGCGAGGAAAAGCGGTCGTCCAGCAGCGTGAGTCCGGCGGCCTCGCGCGCGACGTCCGTGCCGCGCTTTCCCATGGCCACGCCGACGTCGGCGGCGCGCAGCGCGGGCGCGTCGTTGACGCCGGCGCCGGTCATCGTGACGACCGCGCCGCCTTGCTGGAGCGCGCGTACGATGGCCAGCTTTTGCCGCGGGCTGGTCCGCGCGCAGACGCCGACGCCCTCGAGCCGGGAAGCGAGTTCGCCCGCAGCGAGACGAGCGATCTCGCTCCCGGTGAGCGTGGCGCCGGCGGACAGGCCCGCCTGGCGTGCGATCGCCTGGGCGGTGGCGGGGTGGTCTCCGGTCACCATCAGCACCCGCACCCCGGCCGAGCGGCACTGGGCGACTGCCGCGGGAATATCCGCGCGCAAGGGGTCGCTGAAGGCAAGCAGGCCGGCCAGCCGGAAGTGGAGCTCCCCCGGGTCGTCGGGCCAGGGCGGGTCGATGCGTCCGGTGGCGGCCACGGCCAGCACGCGCAGCCCTTCCGAGGCCAGTGCGGCGGCGGCGCGCAGGGCGTCGGTGGCGCCGCCGTTGCGGCACAGCGCGGCGATCGTCTCGGGCGCGCCTTTGGCGAACGCCTGCGCGCCCTCGGCGCCACGGCGGATGTGGATGGTGGCCGCGCGGGTGTCGCTCAAGCCGTATTCGCGTTCCGGAACCCATTGGCCGAGCACGGCCGGCCCGGCCTCGGGCAGGCGCGCGGCGACACGCTGGAGCGCCTGTTCCAGCGGATCCGTCGTGGGTGCGCGGCTGGCCAGCACCGCCTGCCACAACAGCGCGCGATGGGCGGGCGGCGGGACGCCGGCATCGACCTCGAAGGCGGCGCCGTCATGCCACAGCAGGCGCAGGTCCATCCGGTTCTCGGTCAGCGTACCGGTCTTGTCGACGCACAGGACCGTGGTCGTCCCGAGGATCTCGATGGCGGCCAGGCGCCTGGTCAGCACCTGGCGCCGCGCGAGCCGCCAGGCTCCGAGGGCGGGAAAGATGGTCAGGATGACGGGGAACTCTTCGGGGAGCATCGACATCGACAGGGCCACGCCGGCGAGCAGCGCCTGCAGCCAGTCGCAATCGCGCATGCCCAGCAGCAGCACGAGCAGCACGCTGACGGCCAGCCCCAGCAATGCCAGCCGGTGCACCAGGATGCGGGTCTCGCGTTGCAGGCTGCTGGCCGGCGGATCGATATGCGCGAGTGCGCTTCCGATCCGGCCCAATTCGCTCGATGCGCCGGTGGCGCGCACTTCGGCCAGGCCGTCGCCCTGGACGACCAGCGTGCCGGCGAACACCCGCGAGTCCCGTTCCTCGCCGGGAACGGGCGGCGCGTCGTCGCTGCTCCGGGCGCGCTTGAAGACGGGGGCCGATTCGCCGGTCAGCAGGGATTCGTCGACCATGATGCCGGTCGCTTCGAGCAGCTCGGCGTCGGCCGGCACACGGTCGCCTGCAGCCAGGACGATCAGGTCGCCCGGAACCAGGGCGGCGGCCGGTATGCGCAGATGGCGGCCGTCGCGCACGACGTTGGCGAGCGGGGCGCTCAGGTCGCGCAGGGACTGCAAGGCGCGTTCGGTGCGGCCCTCCTGGTAGAGCGTCATGCCGAGCATCGCCACCACCATTGCCAGCAGGAAGACGCTTTCGCGCGGCTCGCCCAAGGCGAGGTAGAGCAGCGCAGCGCCGATCAGCAACAGGAACATCGGCTCGCGCGCAGTGTCCGCCAGGATGGCGGGCCAGCCGCGCCGCGCCTGATCCGGCAGCGTGTTGGGACCGCTGGCGGCGAGCCTGCGCTCGGCCTCGGCGCTCGAGAGGCCCTGCCGGACCGGCGTGGCTTGGGTCGCAACCATGATCGGACGATGCGAATGAGGCGGGCTACGACAGCCTGCGGACCCCGGTGGCTCCGGTTTGCCCCGGCCAGGCCTTTTCGCCACGATCATGCGCCGGGTCGAAGATGTCAACGATAGGGTAGAAGCCTCATCGATGTTTGAGTTGCGTCAACAGTGCGCCGGCGCAGCGGTGGCGCTCCCCCTGGCCCGATCTGCTCCGCATGACCGGGCCGCTTGGCGCCGAATGCCAGCGGTGTCGTAGGCGAAGTAGTCAGTTCTTTCGTTTAAAAGCGCTGCATTCTTGTCGTTCGTGCCGTGAATGGCTGGAGCGGTGTTCCGGCGCGACCGGGCATGCACGGGTGCGGAAACGTCGATTATTCGTTGTATAATATACATGTATATTTGTACGAATCTTCATTGCTGGGTTACAATATGGTTTTGCGCCGTCAGTCGTGGCCTGGCATTCATCAAGGTCCCCGAGTCGATGCGGCGCCGGGCGCCGCGTACGGCGCCATCACCCATGCGGGCGACCCTGGCCCCGGATTCTCTCCATGGCGATGCCATTGCCGTGGCCATGCCAACCACCGCGGGCAGTCGCGGGCCGTTGCGGTCTCGGGAACCCAGGCCGGGCGTCGCATGCCGCTCGACACCAGGCGCTGCCGCGCCGTCAACAGGCCGCAGGCCCGCGATGCCTCGTCAATGGCGTCATCGCCGGCGCGACGACGGCCGCTGCACGCCGATCATCATTCAGGAAATCTACGTGAATTTGCACCACATTATTACCTTGCAAGACATTGATTCGACAATGGCGGCGTTCGCCGCGCGCATGAAAATGAAGACGGCGACCGGCTTGTGCGCCGCGCTGGCGGGCGTTGCGGTGCTCGCGTCCGGCCCTGTCGCTGCTCAGGAAGACGCCCCGGAGAACGCCCCGGAGAGCGCCCAGCGGAGCGTCCATGAGAACGGCCATGAGAATGCTGGGGAAAACGCCCAGGAAAACGCCGAGGATCGCGCGAGCGCCGCATCGCCGCTGACGATCGGCGGCGCGATCCGCTTCAATTACGTCCACAAGAGCTGGCAGGACGACTACCGCAGCGGGTTCTTCGGCCTCGATACGGCGCGCCTGGACGTCAACTACGATGACGGCCGGATGATCGGCTCGGCCCAGTACCGCTACAATCGTTATCCGAAGGGGCAGGGCGGATACTGGCAGCATTTCCTGCACCATGGCTGGGGCGGCGTGCGCTTTGACGACAAGAGCGAGCTGCATGTCGGCCTGGACAGCAATCCCTTCGGCCTCCTGCCGTTCGCCTCGAATAACTTCTACGAGTCGATCGCCTTCTACGCCGGCTTCGAAGACAAGTACGACCTCGGCGTGAAATACATCAGCCGCCCCGGGCCGGTCGAATGGCAGCTCGCATTCTTCCCGCGCGACGGCGGTTCCTATGGCGGGGGCGGCAATACGGCGGGCGCCTCGAACCGCTACTCCTACAATATCGTCAAGGATGACGACGAGCAGGGCTACGGCACCGGCCAGACCGACAGCGAGCGCAACACCCTGGTGGGACGCGTGGTATGGAACCTGGGGCCGGAGGGCCGCCATGAATTCGGTTTTTCCGGCCTGACCGGTGAGATCGACAATGGCCGCGGCACCGATACCCGGCGCCACGCCGGCGCGGTCCACTATCGCGGCAACTATGGCCGCGTCAACGTGATGCTGCAAGCGATGCGCTATCGCTACCGCACCGCGCACGGCCCCGAGCAGACCTATGGCGGACTGGACCCCAACAGCTTCGTCCTGGTCGGCGGCTTCGGCTATCCGTTCCCGGTCGCCACGGCGGGCGACATCCATATCGCCAACGTCAGCTACGACATCCCCGGCAGGCTCGGCCCGTTCAGCCAGTTCAAGGTCTATAACGACTACAGCGTCCTGAAAAAGCGCAGCGGCGCCTACCGCGACTCCGTGCAGAACGTGACCGGGATGAGCTTCGCGGCGGGGAAGTGGTCGTTCTATGCGGACTTGATGATGGGCAAGCACCACCCCTATATGTCGCCGGATTTCGGCGGCCTGGCCGCGACTTCGTCCGAGCATCAGGGGTTTTCGCGCCGGATCAACCTGCAGGCGGGCTATTATTTCTGACTTGCCCTGGATCGGGCGACGCGCACTGCGCGTCTTCCATGACAAGCGCCAACCGCCGGAAGGCGCGGCTGGCGGCTGGCCCGGCTATCGGGCCGGCGCGGCGTCGCTGCCGTCCACCAGCAGCACCCGGTAGTCGGCGCCGAGCTGGCGGTGCTGGCGCGCTTCCTGGTAGGCCGGGCTGTCATACCATGCCCGCGCCGCCGCCATGTCGGGAAAGCGCAGGATGGCGACGCCTTCGGCGGGCGGGCCCTCCAGCACCTCGAGTTCGCCATAGAAGGCAAGCCGGGTGATGTCGTGGCCGGCGCGGGCCGTGGGCGCCATTTGCGCGTACTGGTCCATCTCGGCCTGGTCGGTGGTTTTCTCGCGGATAAAGACGACATATGCTGGCATGGATTCTCCTCTGGTTCGGTGGTCGTTGACGGGTCGGCGGCGCCATGGTGGCCCGGTCGCCACGGCCCGGTGCTGAAAGTGAAAGATGGTCATCCTGCGGTGATGGCCCGGGATCCATTTTGACCGGGAAGTATCCGGCCGTGGCGCCCGCTTCGCGCCAGGCCGCCAGCCGCCGCGTCAGCGCGGCTGGCGTGCGCCGCCGCCAGATTCGCGCTTGCGCAGCGCGCTGACGAAGGCGTCGTGGATGGCGCCGAGCGACGCGGGTTTGCGCACGAACTGCACGCGCAGGTCCTGCAGCCGTTCGGGCGACAGCATGTAGCCGCTGGTGAGCACCACCGGCAGCGCCGGATGGTGCTCGGTCAGCCAGCGCGCCAGGTCGATGCCGTCCATCTCTCCCGGCATCATCACGTCCGAGAACACCAGGTCGACCTGCGCCAGGTCGCTGGCCAGCGCCGCATCGGCGCTGGCGGCCAGGCGCACCTGGACGCCCAGCGACTGCAGCAGCGCGCCGGTCGCGTCGGCCACGTCGGGGTCGTCCTCGACGTACAGTACGCGCAGGCCCTTCAGGCCGTCGGCGCGCAGGGCGGACGGGTCGCTGTCGGCGGCCGTGGCCCGCTCCTCGCTGCGCGGCAGCAGGATGCCGATCGTGGTGCCGACCGGATCGCGCCGGATGAAGGCCAGGCCATGGCTCTGGATGGCGAAGCCGTACACCTGCGACAGCCCCAGCCCGGTGCCCTTGCCCATCGGCTTGGTGGTGAAGAACGGCTCGAAGGCCTGGCGCGCGGTCTCCTCGCTCATGCCCTGGCCCTCGTCGCCGACGAACAGGCCGACGAAGTCGCCGGCCAGGCGACCGCCTTCGGGCAGCGCGGGGTCGGGCAAGGTCCAGTTGCGCGCCTCCAGCGCCAGCACGCCGCCGTCCGGCATGGCGTCGCTCGCGTTGCCGGCGACGTTCAGCACCGCGGCGTCGAGCTGGGCCGGATCGACCACGACCTGCCACAGGTCGGGTGCGACCTCGCTGCGCAGCTCGATGCCTGGGCCCAGCGTGCGCAGGATCATGTCCGAGGTCGCGCGCAGCTGCGCGCGCAGGTCGACCGCGACGCTGGCCAGCGGCTGGCGCCGGGCATAGGCCAGCAGTTGCTGGGTCAGCGAAGCGCCGTGGCCGGCGGCGCGCCGGATGCCGTCCAGCGCGCGCGCCACGCGCACGTCAGGGCTGTCCGCCAGCAGCATGCGCAGCAGGGTTTCGCTGCCGGCCACCACCTGCAGGATGTTGTTGAAATCATGGGCGATGCCGCCCGTGAGCTTGCCGATCGATTCCAGCCGGCGCGCCTCGGCCAACGCCTGTTCGACCCGGCGCCGCTCGAGCACCTCGTGCTCCAGCGAGGCGGTGCGCCGCGCCACCGTCGCCTCCAGTTCGCCGGCATGGCCGGCCAGCTGCGCCAGCTGGTCGCGCACGGCGAACTGCAGGCGCCGCGTGCGCAGCGCCGCGCGCAAGGCCATCGCCAGCGCGAGGCGGGCGGTGGGGCGGATGAGCAGGGTGACGTTGCCGAGTTCGCCGAGGCGCCGGAAGCGGCCGTCGTCGACGTCGCGGCTGTCGGCGTCGGCCAGTACCAGGAGCGGCAGGTCGGACCACACCGGCTGGCGCCGCAGCCGGTCGGCCAGGTCGTGCAGCGCGCAGCGCGCCAGGCCTTCTTCGGTGATGACGATCGCGAGCGCGCCGTCGCCCAGCGCGGCGTAGAATTCAGGGACGCCGGCGGAGACCGTGGCCGCCACGCCCTCGTGCTCGACGATCGCGCGCAGGGCGGCGGCGTCGCCCGCCAGCGGGGCGAACACCACCACCGCCTGTGTCGCGTCAGGCGCCAAGGGCCGCCACCCCGCGATCGTCGTCCTGGCGCTGCACCCGGGCGCCGATGCGGATGCCGTCGGCGGTCAGCTCGAGTTCGCGGATCTCGTGCACGTGCGGTCCCTGGCGCTTCTTGAGCACGCACAGCGCCTTGCACACCACGTGGTCGCGCTCGTAGTAGCGCAGCGAAATGATGTTATCGGTGATGATGCTGACCGCATCCGGCTCCTTCGAGGTGTCCAGCGTCTGCGAATGGGCGCCGACGATGATCGAGGACACGCTCATGTTGCTCAGGTAAGAGAACAGCTCGTTCATCTGCGGCAGCAGCGACTTTTCTTGCCGGATCACGTCGAGGTAGGAGTTGATGCTGTCGATGATCACCAGCTTGACGCCGTGGTCTTCGACCAGGCGCCGCACGCCCCAGATGAATTCGCCGGGCGAGATGCGCGACGGATTGACGCGGCGCAGGAAGAAGCGGCGGTTGTCGCCCGGGTCCGCCGCGTCGCCGGCGCCGGCGTCGCCGATGTCGAGGTCGCGCACCGGCCCTTCGCCCATGTCCGCGACCAGGCGCGAACGCAGCGTCGACTCGGATTCGTCGAAATTGAAGTACGCCACCTGCAGGCCCGCCTTGACCGCCGAGCGCGCATACTGGAGCGCCAGCGTCGTCTTGCCCACGCCGGAGGGCCCGAGCACCATCGTCGAGCTGCCGGCGACCAGCGGGCCTCCGACCAGTTCGTCGAGGGCCGCGTTGTCGCTCACGATGTCGTTGCGTTGCGGCGGGCGGTGATGCTCCTGCGCGATCAGGCTGGGAAAGACCAGGATCTCGCCGGGAAGGATCTTGTAGTCGTGCCAGCCGGTCTGGAAGCTGCCGCCGCGCATCTTGAGGACGTGCAGGCGGCGCCGGGCGGCGCCGAAATGGGGTTCCATGTACTCCAGCGAGATCACGCCGTGCACGGCGCTTTGCAGCTCGTATTCGCGGCCGTCCGAGGTGATGTCGTCGAGCAGCAGCACGGTCGCGCCGATGCGGCTGAGGCGTTCGCGCAGCGCGATGATCTGGCGCCGGTAGTGGGCGCTGTCGCGCGCCAGCAGGCGGATCTCGACCATCGAATCGATCACCACGCGCGCCGCGCGCGTCTGCTCGACGCGTTCGGCGATGCGGTTGACCAGCTCGGCCAGCTCGCTGTCGGTGGGCAGCAGGATGCTCTGCGGCGCCGGCTGCGCCGGCACCGGGATTATCTCGACGATCTCCACCCCTTCCAGGGTCCAGCCGTGGTTGGCCGCGGTGGCGCGCAGTTCTTCTTCCGCTTCGGACAGGCTCAGATACAGGCCGGCGTCGCCGCCGGCCACGCCCTCGATCAGGTAGCGCAGGCCGAGCGTGGTCTTGCCGGTGCCGGGCCGGCCTTCGATCAGGTGAATGCGGTTACGCAGCAGGCCTCCGTGCAGCACTGCATCGAGTTCCGGGATTCCTGTGACAACGCGTTGCGGACTATGGGTCATGTCGGTTTCTTCTATGGCGCAATAGGCCTGCCGGGTTGCGGGGCAGGATGGGTATTCTGATGAAAGTATGATAACAATCCCGGCTGGACAGCGGCGCAAGATTGAAGCTCCCGGGCATTTATTGGCATATGGCAATGTTTCATGCCAGTGGCGCGACTACCATGCGGGTAGCGGCGCGGGCGCCGCGCGCCGGTCCCGTCCAGGAGGTGACACTGCCATGATCGATGACATGAAGTTCGTCAGGGAAGTCGCCACCGGGCTGCGGCAAGTGTGGCGCGCGGCGTCCGGATTCCTGCTCAGCATCGAGCTGTGGCTGATGGTGCTGGTGGCCGCCAGCATGGTCGCGGGGGTCTGGCTGGCCTTCATGGGCCAGCCATGCTGCCTGCCGGCGTTCGGCTTCGCGCTCGGCTACCCGGCGCTGCGCATCGTCCTGCACATCAGGGGGCGCGTCGCCTGGCCGTTCTTCTGAAGCGGCCGGCCGGCGCCCGTCTTGCCGGCCCCGGCCGGCTCGTCGAGGGCGCCATTGCCAGGTCTGCTATGCTGCCCGTTCGCAGCGACAGGAGGAGCATCGATGACGCCAGAACCCTGCGCCAGGCCGCGCATTGCCCGTTGGATCCGTCTCGCCACCGCCATGGCGCTGGCCGCCACGAAGATCGGGGGCGCCGCTCTGCACGCCCGGACCCCAAGCCAGGCCGCCACGGCGCCCGTGCGCGATCCTGCGTATGACGCCTTTGCGCTGATCCCCGAGGCGCCGGGATCCGGCTGGATCGATGCGACCCTGCCCAAGGTGCCGGTCGCACCGGCCCTGCACGCGACCGACTCGGTGTTCATCGATGTCGACCACGACGCCGACCTGGATGTCGTGGTCTCGGTGGAGCACGGCGTCAACCGCCTGTACCGCAACGACGGCGGCGGCAGGCTGACCTACGTGCCGGATGCCTTCGGCGCCCGCATGCACGACAGCGAACACGTGCGCGCCGCCGATGTCAACCGCGACGGCCATATGGACGTGGTGTTCGTGGCCGAGGCCGACGAATATCACCAGCTTTACCTGGGCGACGGCAAGGGCGGCTTCATCGACGCCAGCGCGCGCCTGCCGGCCCACAGCCAGGGCAATGGCCTCGCGGTCGGCGACGTCGATGGCGACGGCCTGCCCGACATCTTCATCGGCAGCACCGGCGAGGCGGGCGGCGGCAAGGAGGCGCCGGCGAAGAACCTGCTGTTCCTGGGCGACGCGACGCGTCCCGGTTACTTCATCGACGCCTCCGCCACCCACCTGCCGCAGGCGAACGACCAGACCGAGGGCGCGGTGCTGGCCGACATGGACGGCGACGCCGACCTCGACCTGGTACTGGCCAGCCCCAGCCAGCCGAACCGGCTCCTGATCAACGACGGCAAGGGCCGATTCAGGGACGAGTCGCACCGGCTCGAGCTGAAGACGCCGATGCAGACGCGCGAAGTGCACGTGCTGGACGCGAACGGCGACGGCAGGCCCGATATCGTCTTCTTCAACATCACCAGCAACAATGCCGGCTGGGAAAAGGATCCGCAGACCCGCCTGCTGGTCAACGACGGCAAGGGCCGTTACCGCGACGAGACCGCGGCGCGCCTGCCGGCGCACACCTTTTCGAGCTGGGCCGGCGCGGTGGTCGATTTCAACCACGACGGCGCGCCCGACCTGCTGGTCGGCGCGATCCAGGTGCCGGGTTTCGTGCCGCTGCAGCTGCGCGCCTGGCAGAACGACGGCAAGGGACACTTCAAGGACGCGACGCTGTCCGTGATCCCCGGCGTCACCGTCGGCCGCAGCTGGAGCATGGGCAAGGGCGACCTCGATGGCGACGGCAAGGACGATGTCTTCGTCGGCGGCTGGGGCACCCAGGCGCGCCTGCTGCTCAGCGACATCGAGCGGCACCGGGCGTCGCTGCCGCCGGTGCCGGCGCTGGAAAAGCGGCCGCGCTGATCCAGGCACTCACTCAGCTTGCCGGCCTGAGGATGAATTCGGTGATCTCGGCCGGCACGCCGAGCCGGATCGGGAAGCCGTTCCACAGGCCGGTACCGTTGCTGACGTACAGCTGCATGCCCCCGATGCGGTAACTGCCCGAGACGTAGCCGCCGTTGGCGCGCTTCACGACCTGGTCGACGCCCCGGATCATGCCGCCATGGGTATGGCCCGACAGCTGGACGTCGATCCCCGTTCCGGCATTGGCGGCGATGCCGATCGGCTGGTGGCTGAGCAGCACGACCGGGACATCCGGCGCCGCGCCTTCGAGCGCGCGGCGCGTGCTTGGTCCTTCCATGCCGAAGCGCGGCGCCACCCGGTCGGTGACGCCGGCGATGGTCAGGCGCCCGCCCGCGTGGTCGATCGTGATGTGGCGGTTGGCCAGCACGCGCATCCCGAGCGCTTCGAAGGCGCCCGTCCAGCGCTCGGCGCCGAAATAGTATTCGTGGTTGCCCAGGCTCGCGATGACGCCGTGGCGGGCCACGAGGCCGGCCAGCGGCCGCACGTCGCCCGCGCGCGCCTGCGGCGAGCCGTCGATCAGGTCGCCGGTGATGACGACCAGGTCGGGCCGCAGCGCATTGCTGCGCTCGACCACCTCGCGCACCCAGTCACCGTGCATCAGGCGGCTGATGTGCAGGTCGGTCAGTTGCACCATCCGGAAGCCAGTCAGGGCCGGCGGCAGGTCGCGGATCGCCAGCTCGACCCGGCGCACCTCGGGCGCCTGGATCGCCTGGCCCACGCCGACGGCCGACAGCAGCGCGCCGGCGGCGACCACGGCGTAGCGCAGGCGCATGGTCACGCGCGCATCGATGGCGCGCCCGCGGCGCAGCGCCCACGCGGCCAGCAGGGCCAGGTCGGCCAGCAGCTGCAGCAGAAGAACCAGTAAAAAGCCGCAGTACAACCAGCCCAGCAGGATGATGAAGATGCGCGGGATCTCGGGCGAAAACATCGTGCCGTAGACCCAGCGCTGGATCATGTGGTGCTGGCACACCAGCAGCAGGGCCAGTCCCAGGCCGATCCGGGTGGCGCGGTGCAGGGGAAGGGGAACGATCAGGCGCAGGACGAGGTACAGGTAGGCAACGTAAACATAGGGGAAAAACACAGCGGAGGCACTCTTGTCTCTGGTTAAGTTGCCGCGATGATATCGCACTCGTTGCCATGGACCGGGGGTGCGCACGGTTTATCGGCGTTTACTAAACTTCGCTAAACTTCGCCGCTTCCGCGAAAGAATGTTGAGTGTAAGTTCTTTCCTTTGTATAAATTCGCTTGTTGTTACACGAAGACCCCTGCTATGCGCGCGGCATCACTGCCGTTTAGTAAATCCCTGTGAACGCTATCATTCCAGCGTGTCGCATCCGGGGAGAGCAGGGCAAGTCGCTTCATGGAGCCCCGACAGGTTCCGCCTAAAAGAAAGCCCGCTACAGGGCACGATCAGGAGACGCACGATGACTTCAAGAACCCAAGCCGCTTCCCGGCAGCCGAGCTGCCGCGTCACGCCCATCGCCATGGCGGTCGGCGTCGCGCTGCTGTCGCTTTCCAACGCCTATGCGCAGACCGGCGCCGCGTCCGCGCCGCCGGCCGACCAGCCGGTCCAGCCCGCCGTGCAGTCGCCGGCCGGATCTGCGCTGCCGACCCCGGCCCAGCAGAACGCCGCCAGCCCGGCAGCGACGGTCATGGTGACCGGCTACCGCTATGCGATCGAGAAAAGCCTCGACCAGAAGCGCGAGGCCAACTCGATCGTCGAGGTGGTCACCGCCGAAGACGTCGGCAAATTCCCCGACAAGAACGTGGCCGACGCGCTGCAGCGCGTGCCGGGCGTGGTCGTCACCCGCAGCGGCGGCGAAGGCAAGAACGTCAGCGTGCGCGGCCTGTCGTCCGATCTCACCCTGACCCAGCTGAACGGCAACTACGTCGCCACCGCCGAATCGAACGGCGATCCGAGCCGCTCGTTCAACTACATGCTGATGCCGTCGAACATGCTGGCCAGCGCGGAGCTGTACAAGACGTCCGAGGCGCGCTTCGACGAGGGCGGCATCGGCGGCACCGTGATCCTGCGCACCCGCCGTCCGCTGGACGTCGAGTCCGGTTCCGGCTTCGTCAACGTCGAAGGCACCTGGGCCGACACCACCAAGAAGACCGACCCGCAGTATTCGGGCCAGTACGCCTGGCACGACGAGAGCAACCGCATCGGCGTCCTGGTCGGCTTCACCCAGCAGAAACGCACCACGCGCACCATGGGCGCCAGCACCGAGAACTGGCAGTGGTATGCCGACGACTACAGGACGCAGCGGCCGGTCGACGTCAACGGCAACCCCTCGGGCCTGAATTCGTTCTGGTGGGGCCAGTCGGGCTTCTATGACCAGTCGGGCAAGTACTACAGCAAGTTCGCGATGCCGACCTCGGTCAATATGGACGTGCGCGAGACCGAGCGCGAACGCAAGGGCGGCCAGATCACCCTGCAGTTCAAGCCGCTGCGCAACCTGAACATGACGGCGAATTACTTCCGCTTCGACCTGCAGCAGAACAGCCAGCTGAACCAGCTGAAGGTCCCGGAATGGAATATCGCGCGCTACGACGGCGACGGCAACTGGCCGGGCGGACGCCTGCTCGACGGCTTGAGCTTCGACCCGAGCGGCACCGTGGTCACCGGCGCCCAGTACAGCGTTCACCCCGGCAAGGCCTATTACTGCAACAGCGCCCAGGCCGGCGCGGGCGGCCTGACCAATACCGGCGGCTTCGGTCCGGACGACTGCACCATCCCGACCCCGCAGATCACCGGCAGCTACAGCCGCGAGAAGGCGCTGTCGCAGACCGCCGACTTCGAAGTCGAATGGAAGGGCGATTCGATCGACGCCAGCTTCAAGGCCGGCCGCACCTGGGCCAAGGGCGGTCCCGCGCTGCAGTTCGGCATGCCGATCAAGCCGCGCGTGCAGAACGCCGACGGCAGCTGGACCCTCGGCAACACCGCGACGTCGTGGGACGTGTCGGGAACGCCGACCATGACCTTCGCGCCGGAACTGATGCAGAACCTGCGTAACGGCATCGGCGAGATCGACCTGGGCTCGACCTCGTCCTCGTGGACCCGCAACAGCACCGAGCAGAATTACGCCCAGACCGACCTGACCTGGCATGCCGACAGCAACTGGCTCGATTCGATCCAGTTTGGCGCCAAGTACCGCGACGGCGGCACCAGCCGCAGCACCGGCAACAACTACTGGGTGTGCCAGGGCGCCGACCCGGGCGACTACGACAGCCGCTACCAGAACGGCTGCGACGCCAACGCCAACAAGTTCCGTCCCGAGTTCCTGTACAACGCATCGCTGGGCAACCTGACGAACGGCCTGAAGGCCAGCGCCTTCCCCGGCATCGACTACCCGGCCTACATCTCGTACCTGAACCAGACCTACGGCGCCATGCAGACCCGCAACGAGGACAACTTCATCTACAACGTGGACGAGAAGATCACCTCGATGTACCTGCAGGCCAACATCAAGACCGACCGCCTGCGCGGCAACTTCGGCGTGCGCGTGGTCCGCACGAAGCAGCATGCCGATTCGACCGACAAGGTCGACTACTTCAACGACTACTTCTTCGACGGTCCCGACGGCACCCCGGCGCCTTGCCAGGCCGGCGGCCTGCCGGCGGCCGGCGCGCCCGCGGGCTCGGGCTGCACCAGCGGCTTTACCGTGGTGCCGGACAGCCAGACCAATCCGGCCACCGGCCATGTCTCGACCTATGTGGTCAGCTCGCTCGACCGCAACTACACCGACGTGCTGCCGAGCCTGAACATCGCGTACGACCTGACCGACACGCTGCTGCTGCGCGCGGCGGCCTCGAAAGTGGTGGCGCGTCCGAGCTACAACGACATCGGCGCGCCGGGCGCCCTGAACTACTACAGCCAGGAATACGTCGAAGACCGCCGCCTGATCGGCGGCGGCGACCGCCAGGGCTGGTATGGCTCGGGCAGCAACAAGGACCTGGAGCCCTACCAGGCGACCCAGTACGACGTGGGACTGGAGTGGTACTTCCAGCGCGGCTCGGTGCTCGGCATGGGCCTGTTCCGCAAGAACGTGCAGAACTTCGCGGTGCCGGTGGTGCGCGACGTGACCCTGAACATCGGCGGCGACGCGATCGCGGTCCAGAACTACGCGACCAGCGCCGGCGGGCGCGACGCGGTGTCGAAGGGCATCGAGCTGTATGGCCAGCACACCTTCGACAACGGCTTCGGCATCCAGGCCAACTACACGTACAACAAGACCAACCAGGCCGCGATCACGCTGGCGAACGGCACCGAGATCGGCACCTCGCCGCTGGTCGGCAGCGCCAGGAACCAGGCAAACCTGACGGTGTTCTACTCGAACGACAGGCTGATGCTGCGCGCCTCGTACAACCGCCGCGGCGAAGTGGTCAACGGCCTGATGAACGGCTTGAACGTGTACGAGGAACCTTACAGCCAGGTCGACCTGAACGCCGCCTACAACTTCACGCCGCAACTGAGCCTGACGGCGTCGGTCCTGAACCTGACCGAGGAAGAGTCGCGCTCGCACCTGGGCAACGGCACCAAGCAGCGCTTCTACTCCAACAGCTACGCGGGCCGGGTCGCGTACATGGGCCTGAACTACAAGTTCTGATCCCCGTTCCATCCTCCCCGCGCCGCCACGGCCGGGGAGGATTTTCTCATTCTGGACAAGCCATGCAAGCCATGCACGCCATGAACATGCACGAACGGGCCCGCGCAGCCGCGCCCTGGCCGGGGCGATGGTGCGCGCGCCTTGTGTCGGCATTGATCGTCGCCCTGGCGGCCGCCATGGCGGCCGCGCCAGCCGCCGCCTCCCGGCTAGCGCTCGACCAGGGCTGGACCTTCCGTCTGCTGCCCGGCCACGCCCAGGGCAACACCCATGTCGAAGCGCTGCCGTCGCGCGCCGCGACCGTGCCGGGCACGGTGCATACCGACCTGCTCGCGCACGGCGTGATTCCGGACCCTTACGTCGGCGCGCCCGAAGCCGGCCTGCAATGGATCGGCCTGGCCGACTGGGAATACCGCACCAGCTTCGACGTCCCGGCCGCCACCTTGCGCGCCGCGCGCAGCGACCTGGTGTTCGAGGGCCTCGACACCTTCGCCGAGGTCTGGCTCAACGGCGTCAAGCTGTTCGAGGCCGACAATGCCTTCCGCACCTGGCGCGTGCCGGTCGAAGGGCGGCTGCGCGCCGAGGGCAACATCCTGCGCGTCGTGCTGCGCTCGCCGATCGCGAAGATGCTGCCGCAGGTGGCCGCGATGCCGCACAAGATCGCCGGCAACTACCCGTCTCCGTACGGCGACGAGCCGAAGGACGCCATGACCGGCAACTTCGTGCGTAAACCCGGCTATCACTATGGCTGGGACTGGGGCCCGCGCTACGTCGGCGCCGGGATCACGAAGCCGGTAACGCTGCACAGCTGGGATGCGGTGCGCATCGACGACCTGCAGCTGCGCCAGGACCGGGTCGATGCCGCGCGCGCCGAGGTCACCGCCATCGCTTCGCTCGACGTCGTGCACACGGGGCGCGCCGAACTGCGTCTGTGGCAGACGGCGCCCGACGGCAAGCGCACGCTGGCGGCGTCCAGGCGCGTCGCGCTGGACGCCGGCGCCAACCGGATCGCGCTGCCGGTGCGGGTCGACTACCCGCAGCGCTGGTTCCCCAACGGGTATGGCGCCCAGCCGCTGTACCGTTACGAACTGGAGGTGCGCGAGGTCGGCGGCGGCAAGGCGCCGCTGGCCACGCATACCGCGCGCACGGGCCTGCGCAGCGTCGAACTGCGGCGCGACCCGGACGATCGCGGCAGCAGCTTCTACTTCGTCGTCAACGGCATCCCGGTGTTCGCCAAGGGCGCCAACACCATCCCCTTCGACATGTTCCAGCCGCGCGTGAGCCGCGCGCAGCTGCGGCGCGTGCTGGAAGCGGCGAAGAACGCCAATATGAACATGCTGCGCAGCTGGGGCGGCGGCTATTACGAGGGCGAGGATTACTACGACCTGGCCGACGAGCTGGGGCTGATGGTGTGGCAGGACTTCATGTTCGGCGGCGGCATGCAGCCGGCCTACGACGAGGCTTTCCGCGCCAGCGTGGTGCACGAGGCGCGCGACCAGGTGCGGCGCCTGCGCAACCGCCCCAGCGTCGTGCTCTGGTGCGGCAACAACGAGGAAGAGATCGCGTGGAAGTACTGGGGCCACCGCAAGACCCTGGAACAGGCCGACCCGGCCTTCGCCGACCGGGTATGGAAAGGCTATGTGCAGCTGTTCGGCGTCGACCTGCGCAAGGTGGTGGCGCAAGAAGGCGGCGGCATCGGCTACTGGTCCAGCTCTCCCGGCAACGACCTGCAGGAAGTGGCCAACACGCCGGCCGCCGGCGACATGCACTACTGGGAAGTGTGGGGCAATCCGGCCCATCCCGTGTCGGCCTACCTGGACGTCACGCCGCGCTTCATGTCCGAGTATGGCCTGCAGGCCTGGCCGGTCCAGCGCACCATCGACGCCTTCGCCCACCGCGCGCAGCAGCGCATCGACCATCCGGTGATCGAGGCGCACCAGAAATTCATGGCCGGCCGGGGCAACGAGCGCCTGCTGAAATACGTGCGCGAGGAGTTCGGCGAGCCGGCCGATTTTTCGGGCTTCGCCTACCTGAGCCAGGCGATGCAGGCCGAGGGCATCGAACTGGCCGCGCTGCACCACCGGCGCAGCCGTCCGACCACCATGGGCTCGCTCTACTGGCAGCTCAACGACGTGTGGCCGGGGGCCTCATGGTCGGGCATCGACTGGTTCGGCCGGCCCAAGGCGCTGCAGTTCCACGCCCGGCGCTTCTTCGCGCCGGTCGCGCTGGCGGCGCTGCGCGACCGCACGGGCATGACCCGGGTCAGCCTGCTCAACGACCGCACGCATCCCGCGCGCGGCGAGCTGCGCACGCGCGTGATGACGCTTGGCGGCCGGGTGCTGCGCGACGAGCGCAAGGCGGTCGAGATCGCGCCGCTGTCGGCGTTCGATGCGGCCGGCTACCCAGACGCCGACCTGCTCGGCGGCGCCGATCCGGCGTCCACCGTCGCCGTGTTCGAGCTGCGCGCCGCGGGTGAAGCTCCCTCGCGCGGGGTCGTGTATTTCGCGCCGGCCAAGGACATCGCCTGGGTTGACGCC
Source organism: Massilia sp. UYP34 (assembly GCF_056279385.1). NCBI lineage: Bacteria > Pseudomonadati > Pseudomonadota > Betaproteobacteria > Burkholderiales > Oxalobacteraceae > Massilia > Massilia sp. UYP34. The sequence continues at coordinate 29,933 of NZ_JBWBRF010000002.1, forward strand.
GGCCTGCGCGCTCAACTGCACGCTGAGTTGCGCCGCGACGGCGATGGCTACGTGGTCGAGATCGAGGCCGCCCGGCTCGCGCGCGCCGTCTGGATCGATTTCGGCGCGCTGGACGCCGAGCTGTCCGACAACGCCCTGACGCTGCTGCCGGGCGAGCGCGTCCGGTTGCGCTTGACCGCCACCGCCAATGAAGGCGCGCTGCGCGCCGCCATGAACATCCGCTCGCTGTCCGACGCCGTGCGGGCCACTACAACAACACCATAGGAGACCGTCCTCACATGAAGAAGACGCACACCATATCCGCCGCCGTGGCGCTGCTGTTCGCCGCCGCCGCCGCCGGCGCCGACACCGCACAACTCCGCTTCTCGTCTTCCTTCGAATCCGGCCAGCCCTCGCCCGCCTCGCTGGCGGGCGAGGGCGTGAAGGTGGCCCTGGGAGAGGGCCCGGAACGCCCCTACGCCGCCAAGAAGAAAGCCGGCTATACCGGCGCCCGGGCCTTGCACTACCATGCCGAAGGCCAGGGCGGCCGCCTGCGGCTGTACGCGGTCGATATCGACGTCAAGCCCGATACGGTGCTGTCGTGGATGGTGCTGCCCGAGATCGTCGACGGCGACATCGACACGTCGACCAACGTCTCGCTCGACCTGGTGCTGGACGATGGCCGCCGGCTCTCGAGCCTCGACTTGCGCGACAACCATGGCGTGCGCCTGGGCGCCGCCGCCCAGGGCCAGTCGAAGACGCTGTATCCGCAGCAGTGGGCGCGCAAGGCGGTGCGGCTGGGCAGCCTGGAAGGACGCCGCATCAAGGCGATCGAACTGGAGCTGCGGCCCACCGCCAGGGGCGGCGCCAGTGGCTGGATCGACGACGTCGAGGTCAAGGAACAGGCCGTCGCCAGGGTCGCGCGGCTGTCCGACCACGTGCTGACCACGCGCGGCACCCAGGCCAACGGCACTTTCTCGCGCGGTAACAACATCCCGGCCACGGCCGTGCCGCACGGCTTCAACTTCTGGACCCCGGCCACCGACGCCGGCACCCTGAGCTGGCTGTATCGCTGGAACGAGCAGAACGACGCGAACAACCGTCCGCGCCTGCAGGCGCTGTCGCTCAGCCACCAGCCCAGCCCATGGATGGCCGACCGCCAGACCTTCCAGGTGATGCCCTCCAGCGCCCAAGGCCGCCCCGACGCCGACCGCCAGCGCCGCGCGCTGCCGTTCTCGCACGACCAGGAGCTCGCGCGGCCCTACACCTACCGGGTGGACTTCGACAACGGCATCCGCGCCGAGGTGGCGCCGACCTCGCGCGCCGCGATCTTCCGCTTCCGCTTCCCCGAGAACGGCGACGCCAACCTGCTGTTCGACAACGTCGACGAGCGCGGCGGCTTCACCCTCGACGCGGCGACCCAGACCCTGCGCGGCTATACCGACACCCGCAGCGGCCTGTCGAACGGCGCCACGCGCATGTTCGTGTTCGCGCGTTTCGACCAGCGCTGGCAGGACAGCGGCCTGATCGAGACCGGCCGTCCGACCGGCTACGTGAAATTCGCCGACAAGGGCGAGGTGCGGATGCGCATCGCCACCTCGCTGATCTCGGTCGAGCAGGCGCAGCGCAACCTGGACCTCGAGATCGGCGACGCTGGCTTTGACGCCGTGCGCGAACGCGCGCAGGCGGCGTGGGATGCGGAGCTCGGCCGGGTGAAGGTCGACGGCGCCAGCGAAGACCAGCTGACCACCGTCTATTCGAACCTGTACCGCCTGTTCCTGTATCCGAACGTCGCCCACGAGAACGTCGGCACCGCCGCCAGGCCCGACTGGCGCCATGCCGACCAGAGCGGCTGGTCGAAGGACAAGGCCGGCGGCGATGCGATGCGCACGTCGGCGCCCGTGCTCCCCGGCCAGGTGTATGTCAACAACGGCTTCTGGGATACCTTCCGCACCACCTGGCCGGCCTATGCGCTGTTCGCGCCGAAGCGCGCCGGCGAGATGGTCGACGGCTTCCTGCAGCAGTACCGCGACGGCGGCTGGGTGGCGCGCTGGTCGTCGCCGGGCTACGCCGACCTGATGGTCGGCACCAGTTCCGACGTGGCCTTCACCGACGCCTGGCTCAAGGGCGTGCGCGGCTTCGACGCCCACCAGGCGTACGAGGCGGCGCTGAAGAACGCGACCGCAGTCCCGCCGGTCTCGAACGTCGGCCGCAAGGGCCTGGCGCAGTCGATGTACCGGGGCTACGCCGACACCTCGGTCCACGAAGGCATGTCGTGGACGCTGGAAGGCGCATTGAACGACTTCGGCCTGGCGCAGCTTGCCACCGCCCTGGCCGCCGAAGAAGGCAAGGATGGCAACGACAGCGCGCGCGGCCGCCGCTACCGCGAGGAAGCCGCCTACTTCCGCGCCCGCGCCGCGGATTACGTCCACGTCTACGACCCGGCGACCATGTTCTTCCGTGGCCGCGACGCCAAGGGCGGGTGGCGCGTGCCGGCCAGGCAATTCGATCCGCGCCGCTGGGGCGGCGACTACACCGAGGCCAATGCCTGGACCTTCGCCTTCACCGTGCCGCACGACGCGCAAGGGCTGGCGAGCCTGATGGGCGGGCGCCAGGTGCTGGCCAGCCGGCTCGACGAGTTCTTCGCCACCCAGGAGACGGCGGAGGCGAAGTACTCGGGCAGCTACCGCCAGGTGATCCACGAGATGACCGAGACGCGCGACGTGCGCATGGGCATGTACGCCCACAGCAACCAGCCGGCCCACCACATCCCGTGGATGTACGTCGCCGCCGGCCAGCCGTGGAAGACGCAGCAGATCACCCGGGAGATCCTGCGCCGCCTGTACCTGGGCAGCGAGATCGGCCAGGGCTATGCGGGCGACGAGGACAATGGCGAGATGTCGGCCTGGTACACCTTCGCCATGCTGGGCCTGTATCCGCTGCGGATGGGCTCTCCCGAGTACGTGATCGGCTCGCCGGCGTTCGCGCGCAGCGAGGTCAAGCTCGAAAATGGCCGCACGCTCACCGTCGTCGCCCATGGCAACAGCCAGGACAACGTCTACGTGCAGTCGCTGAAGGTCAACGGCAAGCCGTGGAACCAGCCCTGGATTCGCCACGCCGACATCGCCGCCGGCGCCACGCTGGAATTCACGATGGGCAGCAAGCCCTCGACCTGGGGCAGCGCGGCCGGCGCCTTGCCGGCGTCGATGACCGCCGCCGGCCAGCGTCCCGCCGGCCTGATCGACCGCAGCAAGGGCGCGACCGGCACGCTGGACGGCAAGCGTCTTGACGCCGCGCTGGTCGACGACGATGCGATGACCACGGCGCAGCTCCCGGCCAGGGCCGCCATCGGCTTCGCCTTCGCCAGGCCCACGACGATCAGCCACTACACCATCACCGGCGGCAAGGCGGCGCTGGGCAAGGCGACGTGGACGCTCGAGGGGCGCGACGGCAAGGGCGCCTGGGTGGCGCTGGATGCGCGCGAGGACGAGGTGTTCGCCTGGGAGCGCCAGCTGCGGCCGTTCGGCATCGCCAGGCCCGGCGCCTACCGCGAATACCGCCTGCGTTTCGCCCAGGGCGCGGCGTTCGAGCTGGCCGAGCTCGAGTTGCTGGAGGCCGGTCCCGTCGCCGCGCCGAAGTAGGCAGGCGCGCGTGCAGCGAAGCGGGCAAACCTCCGTGTTTACAGCCAATACACGGTGTTTACTAAAAATTGCTAAAACGACCGGCGTTTTGCCCTGCTTTGTTGACCGCGCCGAAACGCGGCTGCTATAAATTGAATTACAAGAACGCGACCATAAGCGTTTATTAAACCAACTTCTGGAGACGATCATGCACACGATCCCGATGCCGGGACCATGGGTGGCGCGGTGAGCCAGGTCACGCTGCGCGACATCGCGAGCGAGACCGGGCTGTCGATCGGCACGGTCTCGCGCGCGCTCAAGAACCAGGGCGGCATGACCGAGGCGACCCGCGGCGTGGTGCGCGAGGCCGCCATCCGGCTGGGCTACGATTTCTCGCTACTGAAGAAGGGCCGCATCCGCCGCATCGCGTTCCTGCTGCACAGCCAGCACAACACGCTCACCTCCAGCCCGTTTTTCACGCCGGTGCTGCACGGCGCCGAAGAAGCCTGCCGGCGCGAGGGCATCGCGCTGTCGCTGATCGTGGTCGGCCCGGCCGAGCCGGTGCTCGAACAGATCCGCCTGCACCAGCCCGACGCGATCCTGTGCGCCGGCTTCTTCGAGCCCGAGGTCCTGAGCGCGCTGCAGCAGACGGGCCGGCCAATGGTGCTGGTGGACATGCACCGGCGCGGCTTCACCTCGATCAATCCGGACAATATGTGCGGCGGCTACCTCGCCACCCAGCACCTGCTGCGCTGCGGCAAGAAGCGCATCGCCATGTTGTCCGGCTCCCTGGCCCACTACAGCATCCAGCAGCGCAACCGGGGCTTCCGCCAGGCGCTGTTCGACGCCAGGGTGCATGCCGATCCGAGCCTGGAAGTGATCGTGCCCACCATGGGCGAGGGCGAGGAGGGCGTGATCGAGGCCGTGCGCAGCCTGCTCGCGCTGCCGAAGCGGCCGGATGCGCTGTTCTGCTACAACGACAGCACCGCACTGGTCGCCATGAAGACCTGCCTGGCCGAGGGGCTCAAGATCCCCTACGACCTCGCGATCGTCGGCTTCGACGATATCGCCGCCTCGGCCGCCGCCATTCCGCCGCTGTCCACCGTCCACGTGGACAAGGAAGCGCTGGGGCGCGCCGGGGTCGACTCCCTGCTGCACAAAACCGACGACAACCCATCCCAGATAACCCTGCCAGTCGAGATGATCGTGCGCGAGAGCAGCTACGACGACTAGCGCACAGCAACCTTAGCCACCATGACCCCTTTCCCGAACTTTCGCAGCCCGGACGTGCTGCTCGACCATGCGCGCCACACGATGCGCTTCTATCATCCGCGCGCGGTCGATCCCGCCGGCGGCATGTACCACTACTTCAAGGACGACGGCGCGGTCTACGACCCGCGCCACCGCCACCTGGTCAGCAGCACGCGCTTCGTGTTCACCTATGCCATGGCCTGGCGCCACTTCGAGGATCCGGCCTATCGCGCGGGCCTGGAGCACGCGGTGCGCTTCGTGCGCGAGGCGCACCGCGCCCCCGATGGCGACGGCTATGCCTGGATGCTGGACGGCCGCGAGATCGAGGACGGCACCCAGCATGCGTATGGCGAGGCCTTCGTGCTGCTGGCCTATGCGCATGCCGCGATGGCCGGCATGATCGATGCGCGGCCCTGGATCGCCGAAGCCTTCGAGCTGATGGAAAAGCGCTTCTGGATCGCAGCAGATGGCCTGTACGCCGACGAGGCGAGCCAGGACTGGCGCGCGCTGTCGACCTACCGCGGCCAGAACGCGAACATGCACGCCTGCGAAGCGCTGCTGGCCGCGCATGCCGCGACCGGCGAACGGCGCTACATCGAGCGCGCGTACACGGTGGCCCATAACATCACCCAGCGCCAGGCCGGGCGTTGCGGTGGCCTGATCTGGGAGCACTACGACACGAACTGGCAGCCCGACTGGAAGTTCAATATCGACGACCCGGAAAACCTGTTCCGTCCCTGGGGCTACCAGCCGGGCCACTTCACCGAATGGGCCAAGCTGCTGTTGCAGCTGGAAGCGCGCGGCAAGGACGTGCTGGAGCACGACCTCAACTGGCTGCTGCCGACCGCGGAAAAGCTGTTCAAGGTGGCGGTGGAGCAGGGCTGGGACCCGGAACATGGCGGCCTGTGCTACTCGCTGGCGCCGGACCTGAGCGTGTGCGACTTCCACAAATACTTCTGGGTGCAGGCAGAAAGCGCCGCGGCGGCGGCCATGCTGGCCGCGCGCACCGGCAACCGGGAGTACTGGACCTGGTACGACCGCCTGTGGCAATACAGCTGGACCCATTTCGTCGACCACGAGCATGGCGCCTGGTACCGCATCCTCGACCGCGAGAACCGCAAGCTCAGCGACGAGAAGAGCCCGGCCGGCAAGGTCGACTATCACACCATGGGCGCCGCCTACGACATCGTGGCCGTGCTGAAGGGTGGTGCGCGTGCTTAATCCTCCCCGGATGCTGTGCGCCGGCGAGGCGCTGACCGACATGATCCACCAGGGCGACGAACGGTGGGTGAGCCGCGTGGGCGGATCGACCTGGAACGTGGCGCGCGCGCTGGCGGCGCTGGGCGAACCGACCGCTTTCGCCGGCGCCATCAGCCTGGACCGCTTCGGCGACGCGCTGTGGCGCGCCAGCGAGGCCGTCGGCCTGGACACGCGGCTGCTGCAGCGGGTCGACCGTGCGCCGCTGCTCGCCGTGGTCGAACAGGGCGAGCCGCCGCGCTACTTCTTCATCGGGTCCGATTCCGCCGACCTGCACTTCGAGCCGGCGCTGTTGCCGGCCGGCTGGGCCGAGGGCCTCTGCTGGGCCCATTTCGGCGGCATCAGCCTGGCGCGCGAGCCACTTGCTTCTAGGCTTACTGCGCTGGCGCGCCAGCTCAAGGCCCAGGGCGTGGCGATCAGCTACGACCCCAACTACCGCAACCTGATGGACGAGCGCTATACGCCGACGCTCGAAGCGATGGCGTCGATCGCCGACCTGGTGAAAGTGTCGGACGACGACTTGCGCGGCCTGTTCCCCGGCGTCGACCTGGACGACGCGCTGGCGCGCCTGCGCGCCTTCAATCCGGCGGCGTATTGCCTGCTGACGCGGGGGAGCCAGGGCGCGAGCCTGTTCCACGGCGCCGAGCGCTGCGATGCGCAGGCGCCAAATGTCACGGTGGTGGACACCGTCGGCGCCGGCGACGCCAGCGCCGCCGGCCTCTTGAGCAGCCTGGTGCGCCATCCGCAGCGCCGCCTGCAATCGCACCTGCACGCGGCGCTGGCCGCCGGCTCCGCCGCCTGCCTGCAGGCCGGCGCCACGCCGCCGCCGCCCGCAGCCATGCAACAACTGTTCGAACAGCTCGAAGGAGACGCAGCGTGACGAATCAACCCCGCACCAACCCATTCCAACCCGCGATCCGGGGATTCTGCTTCGCCCTGGCCGCCTGCCTGCTGCCGCTGTCCGCCATCGACGCGACGGCGGCTGGCGCACCGGCCAAGGCGACGATCGCAGCTGGCGCCATGCCGGTCAATACCTTCATCGGCACTCAGGACGAAGGCAATACCTTCCCTGGCGCCTCGGCCCCGTTCGGCATGATCCAGGTCAGCCCGATCGCCGACCACTACGCCGGCTACCGCTACACCGACAAGAAGATCCGCGGCTTCGGCCACTCCTTCATTTCCGGCGCCGGCTGCTGGGAACAGGGCGGGCAGCTGTCGGTGTTGCCGGTGACCGGCGCCATCGGCCCCGGCGGCGACTTCGACACCAGCAAGAAGGGGACGTTCGACCACAAGAAGTACGCCGCCGAGTACACGCACGACGGCGAAGTCGGCGAGGCCGGCTACTACAAGGTCAGGCTGACCAGCTACGGCGGCATCACGGCCGAAGCCACCGCGCTGACCCGCGCCGCCGCCGAGCGCTATACCTTTGCGCCGGGGACGACGACCGGCCACCTGCTGCTCAACCTGGGACAGGCCAATGAGCGCCATGGCGTCATCGGCAGCGAAGTCAGGATCGTGGGCGAGCGCAGCGTCGAGGGCCGGATCGTCACCCGCAGCTTCTGCGGCGGCGCCAAGTACACGACCTGGTTCCGCATGGAGTTCGACCAGCCGTTCGCCAGGCGCGGCATCTGGGACGACCGCGCCGGCTGGCCGGACGTCGACGGCCCGAGCCAGCAGGGCGAGGCCAAGCCGCACGGCGTGTGGCTGAGCTTCGACCTCGCGAAAGGCCAGGCGGTGACCGCCGTCAGTGCGATCTCGCACGTCGACGCCGAAGGGGCGCGCATCAACCTGAAGGCCGAGGGCATGGAGGGCGGCCGCTTGACGAGCTTCGATGCCATGCGAGCGAAGGCCCAGGCCAACTGGCAGCGCGAGCTGGCCAGCGTGCGCGTCGAGGGCGGCAGCAAGGATGACCGCACCGTGTTCTACACCGCGCTCTACCATGCACTGCTGCAGCCACTGACCGGCAACGACGCCGACGGCCGCTACCGCGGCTACGACGACGCCATCCATACGGCCAGGGACTGGACCTATTACGAATTCTTCTCGCTGTGGGACACCTACCGCGCCCAGAACCAGATGCTGGCGCTATTGCGTCCGGAGCGCGCGCGCGACATCGCGACCTCGGTGCTCAAGATCCGCGAGCAGGGCGGATGGCTGCCGCGCTGGGGCTATGCCAATTTCGAGACCAACATCATGACCGGCGACCCGGTGACGCCGTTCCTGGTTGACCTGTGGCGCTACGGCGCACTGAAGGGCCGCGAGGCCGAGGCCTACGCCGCCCTGCGCGAGAACGCCTTCGGCGTGCCGGCGCACGGCATCCGTCCGCAAGGCCGTTCGGGCAACCCGAGCTACATGGAGCAGGGCTTCGTGCAGTACGACCGCAGCTTCATCTCGAAGGGCATGGACACCGATCCGCACCACGGCGCGTCGGCGACGCTCGAATACGCGGCGGCCGACGGCGCGCTGGCCGGCATGGCCCAGGCGCTCGGCCATCTGGATGATGCGAAAGTGCTGGCGCAGCGCGCCCTGAACTGGAAGACGATCTGGGACCCGAGCGTGGTCGACGCCGAGACCGGCCAGAAAGGCTTCCCGCGTCCGCGCCTGGAGAACGGCAGCTGGTTCGGCGACGTCGGCAGCGGCTACGATCCGCGCGGTGACCATGGCTTTCATGAAGGCACGGCCTGGCAATACCAGTGGCTGGTGCCGCAGGACGTGCCGGGCCTGGCCGCCGCGATGGGGGGTGTCGCGCCGGCGCTGGGGCGCCTGGACCAGTTCTTCGACTATCCGGCGGTGCTGGCCGACCCGAACGCGGTGCGCAAGTCGTGGGTGGTGGGACCGTACAGCTACTACGCCCAGTTCCGCTACAACCCGAACAACGAGCCCGACCTGCACGCGCCGTGGATGTACACCCTGATGGGCCAGCCGTGGAAAACCACCACCGTGGTGCGCGCGGCCGAGACCCTGTTTACCAACGGTCCCGGCGGCGTGACCGGCAACGACGACCTGGGCACCATGTCGTCCTGGTACCTGTTCAGCGCGCTGGGCATCTACCCGGACATGCCGGGCAGCGGCCGCTTCCTGCTGCATGCGCCGCGCTTCGCCAAGGCCGAGATCGACCTGCCGCAAGGCCGCATCCTGCGCATCGAGGCGCCGGGCGCCAGGCCGGGCGAGCGCCGCTTCGTCAAGTCGGTGAACTATGGCGGCCGCGCGGTCGAGCGCGTGTGGCTGGACTGGGAGCAGCTGCAGTCGGGCGGCGTCCTGCAGTATCGGCTCACGACCCAGCCGGACACGCAAGGCTGGGGCTCGCGCGGGCGTGACCTGCCGCATCCACCGGCCGGCCTGGCACACTAAGCGCCACAAAAAAAATATATAAGGAGACAGCATGGCCAATATGCCATACAAGGCGGCGCCTGCCGCCCCTAACCAGGGCGCGGCGACGCAGCTGGACAACAATACGAGCGCGCTCGTCATCGTGACGATCCTGTTCTTCATGTGGGGGCTGATCACGTCGCTCAACGACGTGCTGATCCCGCACCTGAAGGCGGTCTACACCCTGACCTATGTCCAGGCCATGCTGGTGCAGTTCTGCTTCTTCGGGGCCTACGCCATCGTTTCGCTGCCGGCCGGGGCGCTGATCCGCCGCATCGGCTACCAGAAGGGGGCGGTGGCCGGCCTGCTGGTGGCCGCTGCCGGCTGCAGCCTGTTCTATCCGGCCTCGTTCGGCGGCTATGGCCTGTTCCTGCTGGCGCTGTTCGTGCTGGCCTCGGGCATCACGGTGCTGCAGGTGGCGGCCAACCCTTACGTGGCGGTGCTCGGTCCGGCGCGCACGGCGTCGAGCCGCCTGACCCTGACCCAGGCCTTCAATTCGCTGGGCACGACGATCGGGCCGGCCGTCGGCGGCCTGTTGATCCTGTCGGCGGCGGGGGCGGTCGCGGTCACCGGTGTCGATGCGGTCGCCGAGGCGGCGGCAGAAGCGGCATCGGTGCGCGGGCCCTACCTGGTGCTGGCCGGCGTGCTGGTGCTGCTGGCGGTGCTGTTCTGGCTCGCGCGCCTGCCGGCGATCGCCGACACCGATGACCTGCCGCTGGCGGCCGAAAGCCAAGGCTCGGCGCTGGCGCACCGCCACCTGGTGCTCGGCGCGATCGGCATCTTCCTGTACGTGGGCGCCGAAGTGAGCATCGGCAGCTTCCTGATCAACTTCATCGGCGAGCCGCACATCGCCGGGCTGTCGCATGCCGACGCCGCGCACTACGTCAGCATCTACTGGGGCGGAGCGATGGTGGGGCGCTTCATCGGCTTCGCCGTGATGCGCGTGGTCAGCCCCGGCAAGACGCTGGCCTTCAACTCGCTGGCGGCGATCGCGCTGGTGCTGGTGGGGACGTTTGCCGAAGGCGACCTGGCGATGTGGGCGATCCTGGCGGTCGGCCTGTGCAATTCGATCATGTTCCCGACCATCTTCAGCATGGCGCTGCATGGGCTGGGCAGGCACACGGGGCAGGCCTCGGGCATCCTGTGCATGGCGATCGTGGGCGGGGCGCTGGTGCCGTTCGCGCAAGGGGCGCTGGCCGATGCGTTCAACGTGCAGGTATCGTTCCTGCTGCCGGCGGCGTGCTATTGCTTCATTCTGTACTTTGGGACGAAGTACGCACGGATGTACAGCGCTTAATCATCAGCACGACTTTCTGGACCACGCGAGTGGGTTGGATGGGATGCGCTGCCGAAGTGTGCATCGCCATCCAAACCATTTTAAGTATGGTTTCTTGCTGGAAACCATTCTGCTAGAATGATACGCGGACATTCGGTCGATCGATACGCCTTGGGCACGATTTGACGTCTCATCGCTTGCCACGACCGTGGGGTAGCCATCGTGATGCATCACGAGGGTTCGTGTACATTCTCCAGGAAGTTCATGATGTTTCATATCAACCTTGGCCAATGCAGCGCTTGCGAAACGAATGGCGCGGTGTTGGAAGCCTGTCGCGTTTGCAGCGGGTGCCTTACCAATTTGGACCGCTTGTGCGAGGCCTGTGCGGATCAGTCCTGTCCTGGGTGTGGCGGCAAGCTCGGACGTCGCAATGACGTGTTTCCCTACTCGCTGTTCAGCGCAATCGAGCGCGGTGACCTGGATGCGGTGGACTACCTCCATCACGCACATGGGCAGGACATCAATGCACAGCGAGACCGTTCGGGCAGGTCCCCGCTGTCATTTGCAGCGAGCAGTTCATCGGTTCCGGGCAAGCGCCGGCTGGAGCTGGTCAGATGCTTGCTTGATCTCGGTGCGATGCCCACGCAAGGGGATCTCGGTGGCCGCACTCCGTTGATACATGCCGCGATGAACCGCACGTTGACGCAGTCCTTGTCTGAAATTCTTGCGGAGGCGGTTAACTGCCAAGACAGCGCGGGCAAGACCGCGCTCATGTATGCGGCCAAAGGACACAATGCTGTCAATACCAAAGCTGGTAACCGCAGCGTTGCGCGATTCTTGCTGGAGAGCGGCGCGGATACCCTGGTCCAATGCCACCGCGGACGGACGGCGCTAGGCTACGCCATACACGCGAATGGCAGTGGCACGAACGAGGAGATGGTGCATTACTTGAAACAGGCGATGCTGCGTCAGGCAGCCGAGCGCATCTTCCGGAGCGAGTACAAGGCGACCTTCGATGCCGATGGTGGCGTTGTGGTTAAGAATAAGAGCGGCGCGGTCGTGCCGCTGGCCTGATTCGTTGCAGGGAATATGCGGTAGCGGCACAGGCATCGGGTGAATGCGATCCATCCCCAGTCAAGCAAAAAATGAGCTACACCATCCAAGAACATCGACATCGATTTTCTGCCTGGGCCGCAGGAAGGGCTGCGAACGTCATTGGTTGCAGATTCTCGGTCGAGCAAGGAAAAGCGATTCTGGAAGAAGCGGGCATGCATGCATTGTTGGCTGGCCCTACAAGGTTGCCAGCACCAGATGCGATGGATGCGGCACATCGTCAGTGGCGACATGATGTCCTTGCTTCGGCTGCACTACACAAGCTGAACTTCACCCACGGCGTAGCGGCCAAGCTGATCAATATTTATCTGAAGGCCGGGTTCGTGTGTGGCGGGTACGATACGCATGAACGGGTGCGCGCGCTGCATCCTCCAATCGACAGCATATTGCTGAAAGAACTCGCACGGAGGAATATCGGTGGCGCGCGCCAGGTCTGGGTTGATGCTCAGGCGTGGCGCTGGTCGAAGCTGGATTCTGACCAATACGAAACAATCATTCACAATATCCGCATTGCAATTCCTCACCTTGCATTGTGGGAGATAGAGCGATATTGGCAAGGCCACCAGTGATTTCGCAAGATAGGGTTGGCGCCCGTGGTATGCGGCACCAACCTCCAAGCCAGCTCAATCGAACGCGTAATTCACGCTGGCATAGAACCGCCGCCCGCGCGGATCGGTGTAGCTCGGATCGTAGCCGGACAGGAAGAAATAGGCCTGGTTCGAATACGGCGGGCTCTCGTCGAACAGGTTCTGCACGCCGGCGCGCAGCTTCAGGCGCGGCGTCGCCTGATATGCCGCCGACAGATCCCACAGCGAGTACGACTTGACCTTGTTGGCCGCCACCACCGAACCGTCGTCGATATTGATCGCCGTGTTCTGGTCGTCGTAGCCGCTCGACCAGGCGTTCTGCAGGCTGGCCGAGACGGGGCCGCGCTCCCAGTCGAAGCTGACCGTATGGCGCCAGCGCTGCACCACGCCATCGGTCACGAACTTGTTCAGGTTGCTCACAAAAAGGTCGCCCGGCGCGTTCTGGATTTCGGACGACAACACATACGTGCCGTTCAGGCGTCCACCGAGGCGCCCCAACGGCGTGTCGACGCCGCGCACCGTGACCGCCAGGTCCAGGCCCTTGGCCACCTGGGCGCCGCGGTTTTCCTTGCGCAGCTCGATGTAGTCGATCACGTCGTCCTCATCGCGGTGCACCAGGTCGCCATACCTGGCCAGGTTGCCCAGGATGATGTCGTCGCCGATCTCGCTGATCAAGTCGGTGCGCTTGATGTTCCAGTAGTCGAGCGAGGCGCTCACGTTGCGCCCGGCCGCGACCACGGCGCCGACCGAGAACTGGCGGCTGCGCTCGGGTTTCAGGTCGGCATTGCTGTAGCGGCGCGTATCCCAGTTGTCGGCGCAGTCGGCGTAGTTGTTCTCGACGGTGGCGCAATACACCGGATCGGGCAGGGTCGCGGTGCTGCTGTAGACGGTGGGGCGGAACAGCTCCGTCATCGTCGGCGCGCGGAAACCCCGGCCGCCCGATGCGCGCAGCAGCACGGCGTCGGTCGGGCGGTAGGAGAGGCCGATCTTGGGGCTGGCCGCGCCGCCGACTTCTTCGTAATGATCGTAGCGCGCCGACAGCTGCGCCTCCCACCGCTGCGCGAATGGCACCAGCAGTTCGCCATACAGGCCGGCGACGTCGCGCTTGTCGCTGGTGGCGCGGCCGCCTTCCGGCGCGGCATCGTTGTTGATGTTGTCGGAGAGGAGCAGGGCGGAAGGCGTGAAGGCGTTCTTTTCGCGCCGCACTTCGCCGCCGATGGCGACGGCCAGCTCGCCGCCGGCCAGCGGCATGAGCGCGCGCGCGAACTTGAAGTCGACCGCGTCGAGCGTGCCGCGCGCGCGGCGCACGACGTCGTCGACCTGGATGCTGTCGATGAGGGCGCGGCCCTCGGGGCTGGATGGGCCGAAGGGATTGATGCGGCCGTCCATGATGCCTTCCATCAGTTCGTTGTACAGCACGTAGCCGTTGGTGTCGCGGTCCTTGACCGTGTTGACGCTGTGGTTGAGCGCGGCGTCGTAGTCCCAGCCGCCCACGGCGCCGCTGACGCCGACCACGAAGCGCATGCCTTCGCTGGTCAGTTCGCTGGTGCGCTGGCCGGCTTCGGACAGGCGCATGCGCAGTTCCAGTTCGCCCGGATAGTCGTCGTCGAGTTCATGGAGGCCCGTGCCGGCCAGCTGCGGCACCAGGCGGTAGTCGATATAGCCGGTCACGCGCGCCGACGAGCCGGTGTACCACGACTTGGCGCGGCTGAGCGCGACCTCGGCATAGGCTTGGTGGCCGCCGCCGAGCTTGAGCACGCCGCGGCTTAGCAGGCTCGCTTTTTCGGTCCTGGGATAGAGCTCGGTGTCGCCCATGTAGTTATAGGTGCAGGCGTCCACGCCGCCAGTGCCGTCGGGCAGGTAGACATTGGCCGGCGGTGCGCAATCGGGCGCCGCCAGGTTGATCAGGCGGTTGGTGAGCGGGCGCCCGTTGATGGTGAAGCCGCGTTCCTGCAGGTGGTCGCGCTGGTTCGAGGTCAGGCGGATGTTGGCCGGGCCGGTGTAGCCCGACAGCAGATGGCCCAGGCGCTCCTCGACCCGCAGGCCCGGGATGAAGCTGCGCTGCGAGGTATTGAGCGCGTTGGTGCGCTGGAAGTCGGCCACCGCGAACACGTTGTAGCCGTCGCGCTCCAGGTCACCCTTGCCGGCGCTGATGCTGGCGGTGCGCTTGCCGGCGCCGCCCTCGTCGGTGGTGCTGCCGTAGGCGTTCAGTTCCAGGCCCTGGAAATCCTTGCGGGTGATGAAGTTGATGACGCCGCCGATCGCATCGGTGCCGTACAGCGCCGAGGCGCCATCGAGCAGCACCTCGACCCGTTCCAGCGCGGCGGCCGGGATGTTGTTCAGGTCGACGCCGCTGTCGTCGCCGGGCGAGGCGAAGTTGGCCATGCGCCGGCCATTGAGCAGGACCAGGGTCGACGAGGTGCCGATGCCGCGCAGGTTGGCGCTGTTGAAGCCCCGCTGGTCGCCGCCGACGTTGATGCTGGCGCCGTCGGTCAGGCCGTTGACGTTGCTCGATACCCGGGCCATCAGCTCGGAGGCGGTGGTCACGCCGGCCTTCTCGATCTCGGCGCGCGAGACGATCTGCACCGGCAGCGCGGTCTCGGACTGCACCCGGCGGATGGCGGAGCCGGTGACTTCGACCTTCGGCATCTCGGCCGGCGCCGCCGCCGGCGCGATGTCGCTCGCCTGCGCCGGCGTTTGCTGCGCCAGCGCGCTGCCCGATACCCCCGCCGCCATCCAGGCGCCCGCCAGCAGGGCGCCGCGCACGGCGCGCGCAGCCGCCTTCAACTTCATATTCATCAATTATCCTTGTAAAACTTCGTCAATATCGACGAGTGTAATCGCGCGGCGAGCCGTCAAGACGACTATCGTTGCGGGAAACGAAGGATGTTGCGAATCTGATACGTGGGGGCGATCCGGCCCGGCATTCGGTTTGGAGAAATCATGCATTACGGGTTGCAGCGGTTCCATGCGTTCGCATCATTCGGCCACGGCCCCGCGGTCCAGAAACGCGATGATCGAGGCCGGCGTGCTCGTGCCCGACGAAGGCGGGCGTGATTGAACGCGGCAACTGCTATGCTGGCATGGCGTCGGCCGGGCCGGGAGCCGCTGCCGGAGCTCGACCCGTGAGCCGCCTTTTCCACCACTAACCATGAGGTCCACCATGACAACGTCCAACGAAGTGCGCCCGCCGCTGCCGCCGTTTACGCGCGAATCGGCGATCGAGAAGGTCCGCCTGGCCGAAGACGGCTGGAACACGCGCGACGCCGCCAGGGTAGCGCTGGCCTACAGCCTCGATACGCGCTGGCGCAACCGCGCCGAATTCGTCAACAACCGCGACGAAGCGCGCGCCTTCCTCGAGCGCAAATGGAAAAAGGAGCTCGAGTACCGCCTGATCAAGGAGCTGTGGGCCTTCGCCGACAATCGCATCGCGGTGCGCTACGCCTACGAGAGCCGCGACGATTCCGGTAACTGGTACCGCTCGTATGGCAACGAGAACTGGGAATTCGGCCCGGACGGCCTGATGGTCAACCGCTACGCCAGCATCAACGACATGCCGATCAGGGAAGAAGAGCGCAAGTTCCGCTGGCCGCTGGGACGCCGGCCCGACGACCATCCGGGGCTGTCCGACCTGGGGCTGTGAGCGTCGGGTTGCCCGCCGCGCGACCGCTCGCGCGCGCGCCGGGCAAGCGGGCTTCCTGCCGTCTCCGGTTCAGACGATAATGTCGGGGTTCATCTAGCAAACTTGGAGACAGCATGCTCGACACCGCAGGCCGGCCCGGCGCGTTCGCGGCGGGGACCGGCCCGGCCACGTTGGAAGGGGCGTACCGCAAGGCCACCTGGCGCCTGATCCCCTTCATCTTCGTCTGCTACCTGTTCAACTACCTGGACCGCGTCAACGTCGGCTTCGCCAAGCTCGAGATGCTCGACGCGCTGCAGTTCAGCGAGACCATCTATGGCCTGGGCGCCGGCATCTTCTTCATCGGCTACGTCAGCTTCGGGGTGCCGGGCAACCTGATCCTGCACCGGCTGGGTGCGCGGCGCTGGATCGCCATCATGATGATGGCCTGGGGCTCGCTGTCGGCCTGCATGCTGTTCGTGACCACACCGCTGGAGTTCTACCTGCTGCGCTTCTTCACCGGCGTGGCCGAAGCCGGCTTCTTCCCCGGCATGGTCCTGTACTTCACCAAGTGGTTCCCGTCGCACAAGCGCGGCCAGGTGATGGCCTTGTTCATGTCGGCGATCCCCGTGTCGGGCCTGATCGGCGGCCCGCTCTCGGGCTGGATGCTGGGCCACTTCGCCGACGGCCAGGGCGGCATGGCTGCCTGGCAGTGGCTGTTCCTGCTGCAGGGCCTGCCCACCGTGTTCCTGGGGCTGGTGGCGCTGTTCTACCTGAACGACGGGGTTACGCAGGCCGGCTGGCTCGGCGCCCATGAAAAGGCCGCCTTGCAAGAGGAGCTTGCGCGCGACGAGCGCGAACGTCCGCCCGGCGCGGCCACCGTGCATTCGCTGCGCGCGCTGCTGCTCGACCGCCACGTGTGGATGCTCGGCTTTATCTATTTCAGCATCAAGATGGGGGCGTATGCGATCAACTTCTGGCTGCCGTCGATCATCCAGGAGCTCGGCTTCGAGGACGTCGGCACGATCGGCTGGCTGAGCGCCATTCCCTACCTGTTCGCCTGCGTGTTCATGGTGCTGGTGGGGCGCTCGGCCGACCGCCTGCGCGAGCGCCGCTGGCACCTGTCGGCGCCGCTCCTGATGGCGCTGGCGGGGCTGGCGATGGCCGCGTATTTCTCGGACAACGCCATCGTCGCCATGATCGGCCTGTGCCTGGCCACGATGGGCGCGCTCGCCGGCCTGCCGATGTTCTGGCCGCTGCCGGCCGCCTTCCTGAGCAGCGCGGCGGCGGCCGGCGGCCTGGCCCTGATCAACTCGATGGGACAGGTGGCGGGGTTCGCCAGCCCCTTCCTGGTCGGCTGGATCAAGGACCTCACCGGGAGCACCGACGTCGCGCTGTACATCCTGTCGAGCGTGATGCTGGTCGGGGCCTTGCTGGTGCTGACCGTGCCGGCGCGGCTGGTGAATCGGTGAGCACTGCGCGGTAAGCACTGCGCGGTGAGCACTGCGCGCTGAGCGCAACAAAACCGGGCGCTCAGGCGGGGCTGAGCAGCGCCGACACGTACAGCAGCAGCTTGTCTTCGCTGCGCCCCAGGTCCAGGCCCGTCAATTCGCCGATGCGGCGCAGGCGGTAGTCGAGCGTGTTGCGGTGGATGCCGAGCGTGGCCGCGGTGGCGGCCGAGTTTTCGTCCTGGGCGAACCAGGCGTCGAGCGTGGCGCGCAGCATGGCGCGGCTCTTGTCGCCCGCCAGGCGCGCGATCGGCATGCGCAGCTGGTGCGCCTGCCAGCCGCTGTCCAGCCCGGACAGCAGGACCGGCAGGGCCAGGTCGTAATAGCTGAACACCTGCTGGCGCGGCAGGCGCAGGCGCCCCAGCCGGCTGGCGCTGCGCGCGCTCTGGTAAGAGACGGCGGCGCCGTCCAGGCCGGGCAGGGCGATGCCCATCGCCAGCGTGAAAGGCAGCTCGCATTCCTCGCGCACCAGCTGGGCCAGCAGGTCCAGGCGCCGCTGCGGCGTGGTCTCGAAGCCCTTGCGCGCCGGGTCCCAGGAATCGAGCAGCACCATCTCGGACGGGCCGACGGTGGCGGTCAGCGCATCCTCGCGCCGCGCCAGGAGGCGCATCTGCAGGCGCTGGATGTCGTGCAGCGCGGCACCGGCGTCGGCGCCGTCCGGCGGCTGCAGCTCGAGCAGGAATACCAGCTGCATGCGCTCGAGGTCCAGCCCCAGGCGCCGCGCCCAGCCTTCGAGCCCGGGCCGCTGCGCGCTGTCGTTGCGGATCAGGTTCAGCACGAAGGCTTCGCGGTAGCGCGAATTGTTCTGCAATTCGTTCGCCAGCGCCGCCTGTTCCAGGATCATCTCGGCCGTCAGACGCACCAGTTCGCCGAACTGGCGCACGTCGTCCGGCGCGCCGGAGAGGCCCACCGCGCCGCATAGCTGTCCGCCCAGGCTCAGCGGCAGGTTGGTGCCCGGCTGCGCGCCATGCAGCTTGCGCGCGGCCGCCGCGTCGATTTCCACGGTCAGCTTCTTGGCCAGCGCGAGCAGGGCGCCCGCATGCAGTTCGCCGACCCGCTCGCGGTTGCCGCTGGCCAGGATCACGCCGCTGGCGTCCATCACATTGACGTTGAACGGAATGATCCGCATGGTGCGGGTGACGATTTCCTGGGCGAGCCGGGTGTCGAGGATCTGCATGGGTGTGGTCTGGAGGGGGAACGATCCTTGTGATTATGCACAAATCCGCATGCGCCGAGGAAGGATTCTTCGGCGGACGATCGCGCGTATTGTGAATTTGCACGAAAAATGCCGCCCATTCTCCCTTCGGGTTTGTGTGTGTCGCCGACGCCCGATGTCCCATGTTTGGCCGATAATCTTGCAGATCAACCTATTAGAAACTCGGAGACAGCATGAGCACCACCGCAAGCACATCCGGCATCCAGGGCGGCGCCGCCGGCGCGGCCCTGTTGGATGGCGCCTACCGCAAGGCCACCTGGCGTTTGATTCCCTTCATTTTCGTCTGCTACTTTTTCAACTACCTGGACCGGGTCAACGTCGGCTTCGCCAAGCTCGAGATGCTCGACGCGCTGCAGCTCAGCGAAACCGTGTATGGCCTGGGGGCCGGCATCTTCTTCATCGGTTACGTGACCTTCGGGGTGCCGAGCAACCTGATCCTGCACCGGCTGGGCGCGCGGCGCTGGATCGCCGTCATGATGATGGCCTGGGGTTCGCTGTCGGCCTGCATGCTGTTCGTGACCACGCCGATGGAATTCTATGTGCTGCGCTTCTTCACCGGCGTGGCCGAAGCCGGGTTCTTCCCCGGCATGGTCCTGTACTTCACCAAGTGGTTCCCGTCGCACAAGCGCGGCCAGGTGATGGCGCTGTTCATGTCGGCGATCCCCGTGTCGGGCCTGATCGGCGGTCCGCTCTCGGGCTGGATGCTGAGCCACTTCGCGCACGGCCAGGGCGGCATGGACGGCTGGCAGTGGCTGTTCCTGCTGCAGGGCCTGCCGACCGTGTTCCTGGGCGTGGCCGTATGGTTCTACCTGAACGACGGCATCAAGCAGGCCGGCTGGCTGAGCGAGGCCGAGAAAACGGCGATGCAGGACGCGCTCGACCAGGACGAACAGCAGCGCTCGAAAGGCGTGCACGCGGTGCATTCGTTCGGCGCCGTGCTGCGCGACTGGCATGTGTGGATGCTGGGCTTCATCTACTTCAGCATCCAGATGGGCGTCTACGCGATCAACTTCTGGCTGCCCTCGATCATCAAGTCGCTCGGCTTCGAGAACGCGACTACGGTCGGCTGGCTGAGCGCGATTCCCTACCTGTTCGCGGGGGTGTTCATGGTGCTGATCGGCCGCTCGGCCGACCGCCGGCGCGAGCGCCGCTGGCACCTGTCGGCGCCGCTGCTGATGGCGCTGGTGGGCCTGCTCATGGCCGCGAATTTCTCGGACAACGCGGTGATCGTGCTGGTCGGCCTCTCCCTGGCGACGATGGGCGCGCTGACCGGCCTGCCGATGTTCTGGCCCTTGCCGGCGGCTTTCCTGGGCAGCGCGGCGGCGGCCGGCGGCCTGGCCCTGATCAACTCGATGGGCCAGGTGGCAGGCTTCGTCAGCCCGTTCCTGGTGGGCTGGATCAAGGACGCCACCGGCAGCACCGATATCGCGCTGTACATCCTGTCGACCGTCCTGTTCATCGGCGCCATGCTGGTGCTGGTCGTGCCGGCGCGCCTGGTCAATCGCTAAAGGAGACACAATGAACATCGTCATCGCTCCAGATTCGTTCAAGGAAAGCTTGTCGGCGCTGGAAGCGGCCAGCGCCATCGAGGCCGGGTTTCGTGAGGTCTTCCCCGCTGCGACCTACGTCAAAGTGCCGGTGGCCGACGGCGGCGAAGGCACGGTCGAGGCCATGGTCGCCGCCACCGGCGGTCGGCAGGTGGCGTTGCAGGTCACCGGTCCGCTGGGCCGGCCGGTCGCGGCTTTCTATGGCTTGACCGGTGACGAGTCGACCGCCGTGATCGAGATGGCGGCCGCCAGCGGCCTCGAACTGGTGGCGCCCGCCGAGCGCGATCCGCGGGTGGCGACCACCCGCGGCACCGGTGAACTGATCCGCGCCGCGCTCGATGCCGGCGCGCGCCGCTTCATCCTGGGCGTGGGCGGCAGCGCCACCAACGATGGCGGCGCCGGCATGCTGCAGGCGCTCGGCATCCAGCTGCTCGATGCGCACGGCGCGCAGCTGGCGCCGGGCGGCGCCGCGCTTGCCTCGCTCGCGCGCATCGACGTGTCAAAGCTCGATCCGCGCATCGCGGACTGCGTGTTCGAGGTGGCCTGCGACGTCAGCAATCCGCTGGTGGGCCCCACGGGCGCGTCCGCGATCTTCGGGCCGCAGAAGGGCGCCACGCCCGCGATGGTCGAGCAGCTCGACGCCAGCCTGCGCCACTATGCGGACGTGATCGCGCGCGACCTGGGCCAGGACGTGGCCGACGTACCCGGCGCCGGCGCCGGCGGCGGCATCGCCGCGGCGATGCTGGTGTTCCTGAAAGGGCGCCTGCGTCCCGGCAGCGAGATCGTGGCCGACGCGGTCGGCCTGGACGCTGTCGTCCGCGACGCCGACCTGGTGGTCACGGGCGAAGGGCGCATCGACAGCCAGACCGTCAACGGCAAGACGCCGATTGGCGTGGCGCGCGTGGCCGCGCGCCACGGCAAGCCGGTGATCGCCATCGGCGGGTGCCTCGCGAACGACGCCAGCGCGGTGCACGCGCACGGCATCGCGGCGACCTTCAGCACCGTCATGAAGGCGGGGACGGTGGCTGAGGTGCTGGCGGGCGCGCAGTTCAACCTGCAGTGCACGGCGCGCAATATCGCCGCCGCGCTCAAGCTGGGCATGGACTTGCACCGCTGAACCAGTCCTGATGGGTGAGAGTCGGGCCGAGAAGGCCTGGCAAGCGTGCGCTGCGTTGCTCGTCGTTGCGTGGCGCGCCAGCCGTATGCGGCAGGCAGCCATTCGGACGCCGCCGCGCGGCGCCTGCAGGGTGGCGCCGCTCTCGCTATACTGCGCGCATGACTACCCCCCAACCCGACGCCGGCGGCGATTTCCAGGCCCTCCTGGCGGCGCGCCGCAATTTCACGCTGCGGCGCCTGCAGGCGCCCGGACCCGATCCGCAGGCGCTCGCACGCATCATCGAAGCGGCCGCGCACGCGCCCGACCATGGCCTGCTGCGGCCGTGGCGCTTCGTGCTCATCCCGCAAGAGCGGCGCGCCGACCTGGGCGAGGTGTTTGCCGACGCCCTGGCCGAGCGCGATCCCGGCTGCGGCGAAGAAGCGCTGGCCACCGCGCGCGACAAGGCCCGGCGCGCGCCCTGCCTGCTGGTGGCGGTGCTGCGCGACGATCCGGCGGCCAAGGCGATTCCGGTGGCCGAAAAGCTGGTGTCGCTCGGCTGCGCACTGCAGAACCTGCTGCTCGCGGCGGGCAGCGCCGGCTTCGCGACCGGGCTGGCCAGCGGCGCCGCGATGGACGTCCCCGGCATGCGCCGCCTGCTGCGCCTGGCGCCGCACGAGCGCGCCATCTGTTTCATCGGCCTGGGCACGGCCGCGACCGACAAGCCGCCGCGCCCGAGGCCGGATGCGGCCGATTACCTGAGCAGCATCTAGCTCGGCATCCGTTGCCGCATGAAGGTGGGCGGCATGCTTTTCGCACATGTCGAAGCACGCGATGCGGGCTGCGCGCGGTGCCTGCCGGCGTCCATGGGCCTGGGCCTGCACGGCGTGACCCCGGATGTCGAATCCATACGTGACCGCGTCCGCACGCGATGGTGTCGCTTCGGCTAGAATGTTTGCCCATGAATGGAAGGCCACCTTCCATGCCGCGACACCCAAGTTATAGGAAGACCATGAGTACCGATAGTAATCTGAACGAAGCCCAGAACACCCAGTTGCGCATCGACGCGCTCGAATATCACCGCAGCCCGACCCGCGGCAAGATCGAAGTGGTGGCCACCAAGCCGTTGTCGAACCAGCGCGACCTGTCGCTGGCCTACTCGCCGGGCGTGGCCTACGCCTGCGAGGAAATCGCCGCCGACCCGGCGACCGCCTTCGATTACACCTCGCGCGGCAACCTGGTGGCCGTGATCACGAACGGCACCGCGGTGCTGGGCCTGGGTAACATCGGCCCGCTGGCGTCGAAGCCGGTCATGGAAGGCAAGGGCTGCCTGTTCAAGAAGTTCGCCGGCGTCGACGTGTTCGACCTGGAGCTGGACGAAATGGATCCGGACAAGCTGGTCGACGCCATCGCTATGCTCGAGCCGACCGTGGGCGGCATCAATCTCGAAGACATCAAGGCGCCGGAATGCTTCTACATCGAGAAGAAGCTGCGCGAGCGCATGAACATCCCGGTCTTCCACGACGACCAGCACGGCACCGCGATCATCTCGACCGCCGCGCTGCTCAACGCGCTGAAGGTGGTCGGCAAGGACATCGGCCAGATCAAGCTGGTCGCCTCCGGCGCCGGCGCGGCGGCCATCGCCTGCCTGGACATGATGGTGCTGCTGGGCGTGAAGCAGTCGAACATCTACGTCACCGACTCGAAGGGCGTGATCTGGCAGGGCCGCGAAGCGAACATGGAAGCCAACAAGGCGCGCTATGCGCAGGCGACCGATGCGCGCGTTCTTGCCGACATCGTCAAGGACGCCGACGTGTTCCTGGGCTGCTCGACCGCCGGCGTGCTCAGCGCCGACATGGTCAAGACCATGGCCGACAAGCCGGTGATCCTGGCCCTGGCCAATCCGGAACCCGAGATCCGTCCAGAAGTGGCGAAGGCCGCGCGTCCGGACGTCATCATCGCCACCGGCCGTTCGGACTATCCGAACCAGGTCAACAACGTCCTCTGCTTCCCTTACATCTTCCGCGGCGCCCTCGACTGCGGCGCCACGCGCATCACCGACGAGATGAAGCTGGCCTGCGTGACCGCGATCGCCGAGCTGGCCGAGGCCGAGGCGAGCGACGTGGTGGCGCTGGCCTACGAAGGCCAGGACCTGACCTTCGGCCCCGACTACATCATCCCGAAGCCGTTCGATCCGCGCCTGCTGGCGGCGATCGCGCCGCGCGTGGCCGAAGCCGCCGCCGCATCGGGCGTGGCGACCCGTCCGATCGAGGACATGGACGCCTACCGCGACAAGCTGGGCCAGATGATCTATCACACCGGTTTCTTCATGAAGCCGGTGTTCAACAAGGCGCGCGCCAAGGTGCGCAAGGTGGCCTACGCCGAAGCGGGCGAGCCGCGCGTGCTGCGTGCGGTGCAGGCGGTGGTGGACGAGGGCCTCGCCCGGCCGGTGCTGATCGGCGACGAGACCGCGATCGCGCGCGCCGTCAAGCAGGCCGGCCTGCGCCTGCAGGCGGGCGTGGACTACACGGTCATCGCGGCGGAAAGCGACACCACGCTGCAAGGCACGCGCCTGC
Organism: Massilia sp. UYP34; assembly: GCF_056279385.1. NCBI lineage: Bacteria > Pseudomonadati > Pseudomonadota > Betaproteobacteria > Burkholderiales > Oxalobacteraceae > Massilia > Massilia sp. UYP34. The sequence goes on from NZ_JBWBRF010000002.1 coordinate 53,944, forward strand.
TCAAGTCGGGCCAGGTTGACGCCCTGATCTGCGGCATGACCGGCAGCTACGACAGCCACCTGGAACACGTCCGGAACGAGATCGGCGTGGCGCCGGGCGCCGAAGTGCTGGCCGCGATGAATGCGCTGGTGCTCGACAAGCTGACCCTGTTCATCACCGACACCTACGTCAACGAGACCCCGAGCGCGCAGGAACTGGCGGCGATCACCCGCCTGGCGGCCGAGACCCTGCAGCACTTCGGCCTGGAGCCGAAGGCGGCGCTGCTGTCGCATTCGTCGCAAGGCTCGTCCGAGCGTCCATCGGCGCGCCGCATGCGCGAGGCGCGCGCGCTGCTGGCCGAACAGGCCCCTGATCTGGCGGTGGTCGGCGAGATCCACGGCGACGCCGCGCTGTCGCAGGAAATCCGCGACATCTACGGGATCGACGCCGGCTATACGGGCAGCGCCAACCTGCTGGTGATGCCGTCGCTGGACGCGGCCAACATCCTGTTCAATGTGCTCAAGGTCGCCAGCGGCAAGGGCGTGACGGTGGGTCCGATCCTCCTGGGCGCGGCCAAGTCGGTGCACATCCTGAGCCCGAGCGCCACCGTGCGCCGGATCGTCAACATGACGGCGCTGGCGGCGGCGCAGGTCGTTTAAGGCGGTAACCTTTCCCATCCGGCGGCCCCTTGCGAGGGGCCGCTGTGTTTTGGCGCCAACCATGATTTCCGTGATCGACCTCGCATTGAACTTCGGCCTGGGCGCCTCGCTCGGCGTCGCCGGCGGCATGCTGGGCATCGGCGGTGGCCTGATCGCCATTCCGGTGCTGGGCCTGCTGTACGGCATGAACCAGCACCTGGCCCAGGGCACGGCGCTGGTGATGATCGCGCCCAACGTGGCGATCGGCTTCTGGCGCTATCACCAGAAGCACCCGGTGGACCTGCGTTCGGTCGGCGTGGCCGGCCTGTTCTCGATCGGGACCGCCTGGCTGGCGGCGCGCTGCGCCGTGGCGATCGACGCCCAGGCGCTGCACTATGCCTTCGCGCTGTTCCTGCTCGCGCTGGCGCTGTACTTCGGCTGGCCGTCGCGGCGCAAGACCGGCGCGCCGCCCGCGCCGGTGAAGGAAGTGCCGCGCCGGCTGATGCCGGCGATCGGTATCGCCAGTGGCGCGGTGTCGGGCTTCTTCACGATCGGCGGCGGCATGGTGGTGGTGCCGGCGCTGGTGAGCCTGTTCAGGATGCCGCAGACGCGCGCCCAGGGCATGGCGCTGGCGCTGGTGGCGCCGGGCGCCTTCGTGGCGCTGGCCACCTATGGCCACGGCGGCGCGGTCGACTGGGAGGTCGGCCTGCCGCTGGCGCTGGGCGGCGTGCTGACCGTGTCGTGGGGCGTGCACCTGGCGCACTCCCTGCCGCCACGCCTGTTGCGGGCGGCGTTCAGCACGGTGCTGCTGGTGGCCGCGGTCACGATGCTGGTGACCGGCGGCGCCTGAGCCGCATGAAACGAATGCGCCGCATGGGCGGCTTCAAGCCGGCGCGAACTGCGCGGCCAGGAAATCGATGAAGGCGCGCGCCCGCGCCGACTGCCGGCGTCCGCCCGGATAGACCACGTACAGGTCGGCCGCCGGCTGCACGTACTGCGGCAGCACGATGCGCAGGCGCCCGCTGTCGAGGTATTTGTTCAGATCCCATTCCGAGCGCACCAGGATGCCGTGGCCGTCCAGCGCCCAGCCGAGGGCGATGTCGCCGTCGTTGCTCGACAGCGCGCCCTGCACCTTGACCGACACATTGCGCCCCTCGTGCACCAGGCGCCAGACGCCGTGCGCATCCTCGTTCTGGCGGTGGACGATGCAGCGGTGCCGGGCCAGGTCGGCCAGGCTGCCCGGCTCTCCATGCCGTTCGAGGTAGCGCGGCGAGGCGCACAGGAAGCGCCGGTTCGACATGATGCGGCGCGCCACCAGGCGCTGGTCGGGCAACTCGCCGAAGCGGATCGCCAGGTCGATCCCGTCCGCGACCAGGTCGACCGGGCGGTCGGTGACGTCGAGCTGCACTTCGACCTGCGGATAGCGCTGGGCGAAGCTGGAGACCAGCGGCGCGATCGTGGTGCGCCCGAAGCCCAGCGACGCGTTCACCTTCAAGAGGCCCCGCGGCACCGAGCGCGTGCCGGATACCGCTTCTTCCATCTCGCGCAGCTCGGCGAGAATCCGGGTCGCGTAGTGCAGATAGGTTTCGCCTTCCGGCGTCAGGCTGCTGGTGCGGGTGGTGCGGTTCACCAGGCGCACGCCCAGGTGTTCTTCCAGCTGCGCCAGGCGCTTGGTGGCGGCGGGCGGGGTCAGGTCGAGTTCGCGGGCGGCCGCCGACAAACTGCCGTGGCGCGCCAGCAGGACGAAGAATGCGAGGTGGGAGGCGAGGTCGTTTTTCACCGCAGGTTAATAATCTAGTGAATCCGACTCAATCATAACCGCCTTTGGAGCGAATAATCTGGTGGCTGGTTCAACCGCAAGCGAAGGAACACCAGATGAGAATCGTCGACATCCGCGAAAAAACCGTCCCGATCAGCTCCCCGATCCGCAACGCCTACATCGACTTCAGCAAGATGACGCTGAGCGTGGTGGCCGTCGTCACCGACGTCGTGCGCGACGGGAAGCCGGTGATCGGCTACGGCTTCAATTCCAACGGCCGCTATGGCCAGGGCACGCTGATGCGCGAGCGCTTCATCCCGCGCATCCTCGAGGCCGAACCCGGCGCGCTGCTCGAGGACGGCGCCAACCTCGACCCGCACAAGGTGTGGCAGGCGATGTTTACCAACGAGAAGCCGGGCGGGCATGGCGAGCGCTCGGTGGCCATCGGCACCATCGACATGGCGATATGGGACGCGACCGCCAAGATCGCCGGCAAGCCGCTGTTCCAGCTGCTGGCCGAGCGTTACGGCAACGGCGAGCCTGACCGGAAGGTGTTCGTGTACGCGGCCGGCGGCTATTATTATCCGGGCCAGGACCACGGCAAGCTGAAGGACGAGATGCGCAGCTATCTCGACCGCGGCTACACGGTGGTCAAGAAGAAGATCGGCGGCGCCTCGCTCGACGAAGACCTGCGCCGCATCGACTCGATCCTCTCTGTGCTGGGCGATGGCCAGAAGCTGGCGGTGGACGCCAACGGCCGCTTCGACCTGGACACCGCGATCCGCTACGCCAAGGCGCTGTCGCAGTACGACCTGTTCTGGTACGAGGAAGCCGGCGACCCGCTCGACTACGAGCTGCAGGCCACGCTGCGCAACTATTACGACAAGCCGATGGCCACCGGCGAGAACCTGTTCTCGATGCAGGATGCGCGCAACCTGATCCGCCACGGCGGCATGCGAGCCGACCGGGACTGGCTGCAGTTCGACTGCGCGCTCAGTTACGGCCTGGTGGAGTACCTGCGCACCCTCGATATGCTGCGCCAGCATGGCTGGTCGAGCAGCCGCTGCATTCCCCATGGCGGGCACCAGATGTCGCTCAATATCGCGGCCGGGCTGGGACTCGGCGGCAACGAGTCCTATCCCGACCTGTTCCAGCCGTATGGCGGCTTTCCGGATGGCGTGAAGGTCGAGAATGGGTTCATCACGATGCCGGACCTCCCGGGTATCGGCTTCGAGGGCAAGGCCGACCTCATTGCCGAGATGCGGCGCCTGACCGATTGAGCAGACGAATGCGAGGTCGAATGCGCGGACGAATGCGCGCGGACCTAAGCGTCAATCCTTCAGGCCCGACCCCGGCCTGGCCTGGGCCGCGTGCAGGTCGGCCTTGACCGTATCGGGCGCCAGGTTGTTGACGACGTTGCCGATGAACTTGCTGCTCGTCAGACCCGCGACGATGCGATCCTTGCCTTCCTTGAACGCGGCGTAGCCTTCCTCGGCCACTTTCGCCGGCGAGGCCTTTTCTCCCACGCCGAGCTTGTTGGTGAGCATGTCGGCGCGCGGCCAGAAATTGGTGTCGACCTGGCCCGGCATCAAGAGCGTGATGGTGACGCCGCTGACGCCACTGTCCTTGAGCTCGGACTTGACAGCCTCGGCGAACGACACCAGGAAGGCCTTGGTCGCGCCGTACACGGCCTCGTACGGCGTCGGCATGGTGCCGGAAATCGACGCGGTAAACAGCAGCTTGCCCGCGCCTTGCGCGACCATGTCTGGCAGGATGCGCTTGGTCAGGTGGACTTGCGAGATCGTGTTCAGCTGGATCATCGCGATTTCGCGTTGCAGGTCGGTGCCGCCGACGAAGTGGCCGCCCAGGCCGACGCCGGCATTGAGCGCGGCGGCGGCCAGCGGGCGGCCAGCGGCGCGCACCGCCGCGTACAGGGTTTCGACGCCGTCGAAGTCGGTGAGGTCGGCCACCACGGTGGTCACTTGCGCGCCGCGGCTTTCCAGCTCTCCGGCCGCGGCGTCCAGGCCGGCCTGCGTGGTGGCGGTGATGATGAGGTCATGGCCGTCGGCCGCGAACTGGTGGGCCAGTTCGTAGCCGATGCCGCTGGAGGCGCCGGTGATCAGCGCCAGTGGACGTTGGGTTCGTTCTGTCATTGCTGGCTCCTTCGATTGCTCGTCGGGGCCAGCGTAGCATGGTGCAAGAATCGTCCTCGTCCGGCTGGGTCAGCCTTGCGTGTCGAGGTAGCGTGCGACCGCCTGGCCCACTTCGGTCGTATTGGCGGCGCCGCCCATGTCCGGCGTGCGCGGACCCTCGACCAGGCATTTCTCGATGGCGGCCAGCATGGCGTCGTGGGCCGCGGTATAGGTGGCGTCGCCCTGGCCCAGGAACTCGAGCATCATCGCGCCGGACCAGATCATCGCGATCGGGTTGGCGATGTTCTTGCCGTAGATGTCGGGCGCCGAGCCGTGCACCGGTTCGAACAGCGACGGGAAGGTGCGTTCCGGATTCAGGTTGGCCGATGGCGCGATGCCGATGGTGCCGGTGCAGGCCGGGCCGAGGTCGGACAGGATGTCGCCGAACAGGTTCGAGGCCACCACCACGTCGAAGCGTTCGGGCGAGATCACGAAGCGCGCGCACAGGATGTCGATGTGGTACTTGTCCCATTTGACGTCGCCGTAGTCCTGGCCGACGGCGGCCACGCGCTCGTCCCAATACGGCATCGAGATCGAGATGCCGTTCGACTTGGTCGCGGCGGTCAGGTGTTTTTTCGGGCGGCGCTGGGCCAGGTCGAACGCGTACTTGAGGATGCGGTCGGTGCCGTGGCGGGTGAAGACCGATTCCTGCAGCACGAACTCGCGCTCGGTCCCCTCGAACATCTTGCCGCCGACCGAGGAATATTCGCCTTCGGTGTTTTCGCGCACCACGTAGAAGTCGATGTCGCCGGGCTTCTTGTTCGCCAGCGGGCAGGGCACGCCGGGCATCAGCCGCACCGGGCGCAGGTTGACGTACTGGTCGAATTCGCGGCGGAACTTCAGGAGCGACCCCCACAGCGAGATATGGTCGGGCACCGTGTCGGGCCAGCCGACGGCGCCGAAATAGATGGCCTCGAAGCCGTCCAGTTGCTGGCGCCAGTCGTCCGGCATCATCTTGCCGTGCTGCGCGTAATAGTCGCAGTCGGCCCAGGCGAAGTTGGTGAACTCGAGCCCGATGCCGAAGCGGCGGGCGGTCACTTCGAGGGCGCGCAGGCCCTCGGGCATGACTTCCTTGCCGATGCCGTCGCCGGCGATGACTGCGATCTTGTGGGTCTTCATGCGTGCTCCTGATTGCTGGGTAAGTGCAACCAGCATAATCCAAAACGCGCTGTATATAATATGGCATTGCGTGGCATCAAGGAACACGAATCGTGAATAATCTGGTGGAGCATGCTGATCTGCGTGTCTTTGTGACCGTCGTGAGGAAGGGCTCGTTCGCCCAGGCCGCCGCGGAGCTGGGCATGTCGGCGGCCTATGTCAGCAAGCGCATCGGCGTGCTGGAAGAGGCGCTGGGCGCGCGGCTGTTCGAGCGCACCACGCGCCGCATCGTCATTACCGAGGAGGGCGAGCAGGCCTTCGGCCGGGCCCAGGCCATCCTGGAGAGCCTGGACGACCTGGTCGACGAGGTATCCGAGCGGCGCCGCGAGCCCAGTGGCCGGGTGCGCATCTGCAGCAGCTTCGGCTTCGGGCGCAATGTGGTGGCGCCGGCGATTGCCAAGCTGGTGCGCGCTTATCCGGCGCTGCAGATCCGGTTCGAGGTGTTCGACCGCCTGGTCGATCCGGTGGCCGAGGGGTTCGATCTCGACGTGCGCATCGGCGACGAGATCGCGCCGCAGCTGATCGCGCGCCGTTTGATGGCGAACCACCGCATCCTGTGCGCGGCGCCGGACTACCTGGCACGCCATGGCGCGCCGCGCTCGCTGCAGGAGCTGTCCGGCCACCAGTGCCTGGTGATCAAGGAGCGCGACCATCCGTTCGGCGTCTGGCGGCTGCGCGCGCGCGCGGGCGAAGAGACGGTGAAGGTGTCGGGCGCGCTGTCGACCAACCATGGCGAGATCGCGCTGCGCTGGGCGCTCGACGGCGCCGGCATCATCCTGCGCTCGCGCTGGCATGCCCAGCCCCATCTCGATGCCGGGCGGCTGGTGCAGCTGCTGCCCGACTTCACCCAGGAGGCCAATGTCTGGGCCGTGTATCCGCAGCGGCTGGGCAATTCGGCGAAGGTGCGGGTGTGCGTCGAGTTCCTGGAGCGCGAGCTGGCGACGCAGGCGCCGAAAATAGGGATGCCTGCCGTCGAATCCGCACTGGAACAGACGAAGGATGCACCGTGATAGTGCGCTGCACAAGGGTATTGCGTCGGGTGTTTCTCATCTGGTACGTCCCGATGCGTGGCGTATCGACATTGCGCCGCAACATGAGCGATAATAGCGACCCGAAGCACACCGTACCCCGTGCGTTTCGCGCATCTGCGCCTACCCGGCGCGCCCGGCATCCCTGTTACTACCATATCGCAAGGAACATGAAACTCAGCTCTTCGCTCGTCGCTACCCCCTGCACGGTCACCCGGCGGACCCCGTCCGCTCGCGTGGCAAACGCTTTCATCGTCGTCGATGCGGCGGTGCGCGGATGAGCCAGTCTGCCATGTTCCCCGGCCCGTCGTCGCCAGCCCCGAGCGCGGTGGTGGTCAAGCCGCATTCGCCACTGGACGACGTCTATGGCATCACCGTCGGTGTGCTCTTCGTCGTGATCGGTATCGTGCTGCTGCAGGCGGCCCAGCTGCTCACTGGCGGCGTGGCCGGCATCGCGCTGCTGACGTCCTACGCGAGCGGGCTGCCGGTCGGCACCCTGTTCATGATGATCAACGTGCCGTTCTTCCTGTTCGGCTACCTGTTCATGGGGCCGCTCTTCACCTTCAAGTCGCTGGCCGGCAGCGCGCTGGTCATGGGCCTGCTCAAGATCATGCCCTACGTCCTGGTGATCGATCACATCCACCCCGCAGTGGCGGCGCTGGGCGGCGGCACCTTCTGCGGCATGGGCGTCCTGGCCATGGCGCGCCACGGCGCCGGCGTCGGCGGCACCGGCATCGTCACCCTGTGGCTGCAAAAGAAGTACGGCATCAACGCCGGCCGCAGCCAGGTCATGATCGACAGCGTCATCCTGTTGCTGGCCCTCGGTCTGGTGGCCCCGCACCTGGTCGGCTGGTCGGCGCTGAGCGCGGTCGCCATGAGCAGCATGGTCATGGTCTGGCACCGCGCCGGCCGCTACTTCGGCAGCTAACCCATCCTAATTAGGGTCAGAGTAGAATTATTGAGCAATTTCCCAGATTGACTAGCGGCTATTCGCGATGAGCAGCTGCCAGGAATCAGGTAGCGGAATAATGAGGGTCAGTGTCGAATTGTTTTCCAATTGATTTTCAAAAATTGGCAAACAATTCGACACTGACCCTCTTTGTTTTGGCCTCGTGCGATCGCTATCATCAATGAAAATAGTTCTCTGTTCTAACTTGTTCTCCCTGTATAACGCACAGGGCGCTAAACCCGGTGTAAATAAATAGGGTCAGAGTCGATTTGTTGAGCAATTTTTCAGCTTATCGATCAGTTCGCCACCAATTTCTCGGCTCGCTCAGAGATATTGTCTAGCAATTAGGGTCAGAGTCAAATTATTCGCCAATTGATTTACTGAAGTTGTCAAACAATTTTACTCTGACCCTAATTAATGATTGACGATTCGGTGGCGGGCGTAAGCGCGCGCGGCTCGGCGGTATTGGATTGTAGAATTGGCAGCAATCCCATTGTCTGGAAATTGCCATGCCGCCTTTCTTGCATTGTGTCGTGTTCGCCCTGTTGTTGGCGTCGTGCCAGGCCGCCTTCGGCCAGTCGGGCGCCTTGCTGATCCAGAATGCCCACGTCGTCAGCCTCGACCCGCAGCAGGGCGACCGGCGCGATGCCGACGTGCTGGTGCGCGACGGGCGGATCGTCGCCGTCGGGCGCAAGCTCGAGGCGGCAGGGGCCGAGCGGATCGATGCGCGCGGCATGATCCTGCTGCCGGGGCTGGTCGATACCCATACCCATCTGTGGCTGAGCGCGGCGCGCGGCCAGTTTCGCAATACCCCCGACACCGATTACTTCGCGCTCAAGAAACGTTTGGGGCGGCATTACACGCCCGAGGATATCCGCATCGGCACGTATGTCGGCGCCGTTGAGACGCTGGCGTCGGGCGTCACGACCACCGTCGATTTCTTCCATAACCTGCGTAGTCCCGCGCACCTGGAGGCGGCCGAACAGGCGCTGCTGCAAAGCGGCATCCGCGCCAGGCTGCTGGCCGGCGCGCATGACGACCTTGGCGCGACCGAGAGCATCGACCTCGACCTGCTCGCCGCCGTGGCGGCGCGGGCGCGCCCCGGGCGCGTCACCCTCGGGCTGGGCTGGCGCGGCGTGGGCGAGGGCAAGGCCGACGTCGTCGCGACCGGCCGGCGCGAGATCGCCGCCGCGCGCAAGCTCGGCCTGCCGGTCTCGGTGCATTCCGGCGGCAAGCGCAATGGCGCCCTGGCCGCCAGCGGCCTGTTAGGTGCGGACGTGCAGATCGTGCACGCCACCGGCGCCACGCCCGCCGAGCTGGCGGCGTTTCGACAGGCCGGCAGCGCGCTGTCGCTGACGCCGGTCACCGAGCAGCGGGTCGGCTATGGCCTGACCGTCCTGAGCGACTACGCGGCCGTGGGCCGCATCGGCCTGGGCATCGACGGCACTGCGCTCGCCGGTAGCGCCGACCTGTTCGCCAATATGCGCCTGCTCGCGCTCACCGAATCCGGCGCGCGCAAGAAGGAAACGGCGGTCGCGCCGCGCCGCATCCTCGAATTGGCGACGATCGAGGCGGCGCGCTCGATCGGGATGGACGACCAGATCGGCTCGATCACGCCCGGCAAGCGCGCCGACCTGATCCTGCTCGACCCCGGCGCCCTGAACATGTCCCTGGCGGGCGATGCCGATCCCTATGCCCTGATCGTGTACTCGGCCACGCCCGCCAACGTCGACACCGTGATCGTCGACGGCGTGGTTCGCAAGCGCGGCGGGCGCCTGCTCGGCGTCGACGTGCCACGGCTGATGAACGAGGCGCGCGCCTCGATCGACGCCATCTTCGAACGCGCCGAGGGGGCTTCCCGATAAGACCTCAGTAGGTCTGCGCAGCCGGATTGGCGTGCAGCAGCAGGGTGGCGCGCAGGCCCGGATGGTTGTCTTCCAAGGTCAGGCTGCCGCCATGCAGGCGCGCCACGGCCGAGACCACGCTCAGGCCCAGGCCCACGCCCGGCGTGCCGCGGCTGGCGTCGACCCGGTAGAAGCGCTCGATCACGCGCGTGCGCTCGTGCTGCGCAATGCCCGGGCCGTTGTCGGCCACCACCACTGCCACCCGGTCGGCGTCGACGCGGCGCGCGGTGATCGCGATCGCGCCGCGCGCCGGCGCGAATTTCAGGGCGTTGTCGACCATATTGCCCAGGGCCTGGGCCAGCAGCACCGGGTCGCCCACCACCCGCAAATCCTCGGGGGCGTCGAAGCCGAGGTCGATGTCCTTCAGTTCGGCCACCGGGCCGTAGAATTCGGTGACCTCGGCGCCCAGCGCGGCCAGGTCGACCTCGACGAAACCGCCGCGCCGGCTGCCGCTGTCGATCTCGGCCAGGCGCAACAGCGCATTGAAGATGCCCATCACGCGGTCGACGTCGTCGATGGCGGCGTCGATCTCGGCGAAGGTTTCGTCGGCGGCCGGACGCGCCACCGACAGTTCTTCGAGCCGCGCGCGCAGCTCAGACAGCGGCGTGCGCAGGTCGTGCGCGATCGCATTCGAGACGTCCTGCACCCCCGTCACCAGGTGCTCGATCTGGTCCAGCATGCGGTTGACGGTGCGGGTCAACTGCTGCAGCTCTTCGCCGTCGCGCGGCTCCACCAGGCGGTGCGACAGCTTGCCTTCGATGATCGAGGCGGTGGTCTGGCTGATGCGCTGCACCCGTCCCAGCAGCGCGCGCCGGATCAACACGCCGCCCAGCGCCGCTCCCACCAGCACCACCAGCGCGCAGCCCAGCAGGCCGTAGGCGAACAGGCGCTCGAGCTGCTGGAAGCGATCCAGGTTGCTGGCCACCAGCAGCATGTAGCGGTCTTCCAGGGTCACCCGCACCAGCTCCACGTTGCGCGGCTTGTCGTCGACCCGAATCGTCACCCGGCACAGGCCGTCGCGATCGGGCACGCCCTCGGGCCACTCCGGCAGGTTGCCGGCCAGCTTGGCGCCGTCGGGCGCCGCGAACAGCATGATCTTGCGCACGCCGTCGTTGACGCCATGGACCTGGCTGTCGATCGCCGCCGCCAGCGCCGGCGGCCCCTGGCGCTCGAACAGGTTGCTCAGGTGCCGCGCGTCCGTTTTGAGCAGCTGGCTGCGCACCTCGCCGATGTTCTTGTGCCAGGCGAACCACAGCGGCGCGGCGAACATCGCCAGCACCAGCAGGGTGACGACGGCGTAGCCGATCGCGATGGTGCGGGCGGAAAAGCTGGGCAGGCGCAGGTTCAGGGCAGGTGTCTCACGACGTGCGTCAAGGCTGGTCGGTCAGCATGTAGCCGGCATTGCGCACGGTGCGCAGCAGCGGCGTCGAAAAGCCGGCGTCGATCTTTTGCCGCAGCTTGCTGATGTGGACGTCGATGACGTTGGTCTGCGGGTCAAAGTGGTAGTCCCACACGTTTTCGAGCAGCATGGTGCGCGTCACCACCTGGTTCGCGTGGCGCAGCAGGTAGGTGAGCAGCTTGAATTCGCGCGGCTGCAGCGCCACCGGGCGGCCGGCGCGCGTGACGCGGTGCGACAGCATGTCGACCGACAGGTCGCCCAGGCTCATCACGGTTTCCACGGCCTGGCTCTGCGAGCGGCGCAGCAGGGCGTCGAGCCGCGCCAGCAGCTCGCCGAAAGCGAACGGTTTGGTCAGGTAGTCGTCGCCGCCGGCGCGCAGGCCGCGGATGCGCTCGTCCACGCCGTCCAGCGCGGACAGGATCAGGATCGGCACCCGGTTGCCCTGCTGGCGCAGGGCTTCGACGATGCCGAGACCGTCGATCCCGCCCGGCAGCATGCGGTCCATCACGATCGCGTCGTAGGGCTCGCTGACTGCATGGTACATGCCGTCGCGGCCATTGTCGGCGTGGTCGACCGTATGCCCGGCCTCGGTCAGCCCCTTCCTGACGAAGCGGGCCACGCGTTCATTGTCTTCGACGAGTAGCAGTTTCACGGGAGTCTCATTGGGATGCCGGCATTGTATCCGATGCCTCGGCCTCGGCCTCGGCCTTGGTCGCGGGGGCCGCGGGCGGCGGCGTGTGGGCCACCGGCGGCTTCGAGCGTCCGGCGACGATCACGTAGAACAGCGGGATCATGAAGGTTGCCAGGAAGGTCGCGGTCATCATGCCACCGATCACGCCGATGCCGAGCGCATTCTGGGCGCCGGAGCCGGCCCCGCTGGCAATCGCCAGCGGCGTCACGCCGAGCATGAAGGCCAGCGAGGTCATGATGATCGGACGCAGACGCACCTTCGACGCTTCGAGCGCCGCCTCGAGCGCGCCCTTGCCCTGCAACTGCAGCTCGCGCGCGAATTCGGCGATCAGGATCGCGTTCTTGGCCGACAGGCCGATGGTGGTCAACAGGCCGACCTGGAAGAACACGTCGTTTTCCATGCCGAAGGCGGTGGCCGCGCCCAGCGCGCCCAGCACCCCGATCGGCACCACCATGATCACCGAGACCGGGATCGCCCAGCTCTCGTACAGCGCGGCCAGGCACAGGAACACGACCAGGATCGACAGGCCGTACAGCAGCGGCGCCTGGGCCCCGGCCTGGGATTCCTGCAGCGAGATGCCGCTCCATTCGTAGCCGATGCCCTGCGGCAGCTGCTGGCTCAGGCGGTCCATGATCTCCATCGCTTCGCCGGTGCTGTAGCCGGGCGCCGGCTGGCCCACGATCTCGGCCGAAGTCAGGCCGTTGTAGCGCTGCACCGACGGCGCGCCCCAGGTCCAGCGCGCGCTCGAGAACGACGAGAACGGGACCATTTCGCCGTCGCGGTTGCGCACGTGCAGCAGGCGGATGTCGTCCGGATTCATCCGGTACTCGGCCTCGGCCTGCACATACACGCGCTTGATGCGGTCGTCGGTGTCGAGGAAGTTGTTCACGTAGCGCGAACCCCAGGCGGTGGAGAAGGCCGCGTCGACCTCGGTCAGGTCCACGCCCAGCGCCGCCGCCTTTTCGCGGTCGATGTCGATCTTGTACATCGGGTTGTCGGACAGGCCGGTGAAGCGCACCCGGGTCAGGGCGGGTTCGTTCGCCGCCAGCGCCAGCAACTGGTCGCGCGCGTCGGACAGCGCCGCCCGTCCCAGGCCGCCGCGGTCCTGCAGCTGCATGGTAAAGCCCGTGGCCGAGCCCAGGCCGCGGATCGACGGCGGCTCGATCGGCACCACCTGGGCGCCCTGGAAGTCCTGGTAGCGCGCGGCGATGCGTTCGCTCAGGCTCGAGACGTGCAGCTCGTCGTCGCCGCGCTCGTCCCACGGACGCAGGCGCACGAACATGCGGCCCACGTTCTGGCCGCGCTGTCCCTGGGCCGCGCCGTTGATGATCATGGTCGCCTCGACCATCGCTTTTTCGTCGACCAGCAGGTACTGGCTGATCTCTTCCAGCACCTTGCCGGTCGTTTCCTGGGTGGTGCCGGCCGGGGCCTGGACCTGGACCAGCATGTAGCCCTGGTCTTCCTTGGGCAAGAAGCCCCCCGGCAGGCGCAGGAACAGCGCCACCACGACGCCGATCATGACCAGGTAGACCACCATCCAGAGCGCGCGCCGGCCGAGGATGCTCGACACCGCGCCCAGGTAGCGGTCGCGCGTGTTGTCGAACGAGCGGTTGAACCAGCCGAAGAAGCCTTTTTTCTCGTGGTGGCCGGGATCGACGGGCTTGAGCATGGTGGCGCACAGGGCCGGGGTCAGGCTCAGCGCGATGAACACCGACAGCAGCATCGAGGACACCACGGTCAGCGAGAACTCGCGGTAGATCGCGCCCACGGTGCCGCTGGAGAAGGCCACCGGCACGAACACCGCCGACAGCACCAGCGCCACGCCGACCAGCGCGCTGCTGATCTGGCCCATGGCCTTGAGCGTGGCTTCCTTCGGCGACAGCCCGTCCTCCTGCATCACGCGCTCGACGTTCTCGACCACGACGATGGCGTCGTCGACCAGCAGGCCGATGGACAGCACCAGGCCGAACATCGACAGCGTATTGACCGTGAACCCGAGCGTCGCCATGATGCCGAAGGTGCCGAGCAGCACGATCGGCACCGTGATCGAGGGGATCAGGGTGGCGCGGAAGTTCTGCAGGAACAGGTACATGACCAGGAACACCAGCACGATGCCTTCGATCAGGGTCTTGATCACCTCCTCGATCGAGGACTCGATGAAGGGCGTGACGTCGTTCGGATACACGGTGCGCAGGCCGGGCGGGAAGAATTCGCCCAGCTCGGCCAGGCGGGCGCGCACCGCGACCGCGGTGTCGAGGGCGTTGGCGCCGGGCGCCATCTGGACGCCCAGGCCGGAGGCCGACTTGCCGTTGTAGCGCACGTCGACGAAATAGTTCTCGGGCCCCAGCTCGACCCGCGCCACGTCGCCGATGCGCACGCTGGCGCCGTCCGGCTGCACCTTGAGCAGGATGCGGCGGAACTCGTCGGGCGTGCGCAGCAGGGTGGCCTGGGTGATGGTGGCGTTGAGCGCCTGGCCCGGCACCGCCGGCGTCGCGCCCAGCTGGCCGCCGGAGATCTGCACGTTCTGGGCGCGGATCGCGTTGGTCACGTCGATCGGCGTGAGCGCGTAGCCCGTGAGCTTGACCGGATCGATCCAGATCCGCATCGCATACTGCGTGCCGAACACGTTCAGGTCACCGACGCCGGGGACGCGGCTGATCGGGTCCTGGATGTTCGACGACACGTAGTTGGCGATGTCGAACTTGCTCATGCTGTCGTCGTCGGACACGAAGGCGGCCACCATCAGGAAGTCGCTGGTCGACTTGGTCACGCGCAAGCCGTTCTGCTGGACCTCGGCCGGCAGGCGCGGCACGGCCGCCTGCAACTGGTTCTGCACCTGGACCTGGGCGATGTCCGGATCGGTGCCGGCGGCGAAGGTGAGGGTGGTGGTCGACTGGCCCGTGTCGTCGCTCGACGAATCCATGTACAGCAGGTTGTCGATCGCGGTGAGCTGCTGCTCGATCACCTGGATGACCGTGTTCTGCATGGTCTCGGCGGACGCGCCCGGGAAGTTGGCGCGGATCTGCACCGCCGGCGGCTGCACGGCCGGGTATTGCTCGATCGGCAACTGGAACAGGGCGATGCCGCCGCCCAGCATGATCAGGAGCGAGATGACGATCGCGAAGATCGGGCGGAAGATGAAGAATCGTGCCATCGCCGCTCAACCTCGCGCCGCTGGCGCCGCGGCGGCGCCAGCCGTTGCTGCCGCTGCCGCCGGCGCCGCCGCACGCACCCTGACCGCCATGCCCGGCTTGAGTTTCTGGACGCCGCCGACGATCACGCGTTCGCCTTCCTTCAGGCCTTCCTCGACCAGCCAGTGGCCGTCGACCAGCGGCCCGGTGCGCACGATGCGCAGCTGGGTCTTGTTGTCGGCGCCGACCACCATCACGGTGCCCGCGCCCTGCGGATTGCGCGTCACGGCCTGGGCCGGCACGCGCATCACCGACTGACGCACGCCCTGGCTGACGGCGGCGCGCACGAACATGCCGGGCAGCAGCAGGCGGTCGGGATTCGGGAAACGCGCGCGCATGGTGACCGAGCCGGTGGCCGGGTCGACCGTCACGCCGCTGAATTCCAGCGTGCCTTCGCGCGCATAGGTGCTGCCGTCTTCCAGCGTCAGGACCACCCGGGCGGCATTGGCGCCGTCCATGCGCACCTTGCCGGCGGCGATCTCGCGCCGCAGCGCCAGTCCTTCGACGCTGGACTGCTGCAGGTCGACGTACATCGGATCGATCTGCTGGATGGTGGTCATCAGGGTCGCGGCGCCGCCCTGCACGTAGGCGCCCTGCGTCACCGCCGAGACGCTGCTGCGGCCGGTGATCGGCGCGCTGACGCTGGTGTAACCGAGGTTGATGCGCGCGGTCTCGACGGCCGCCCTGGCGGCGGCGACGTCGGCCGCGGCTTCGAGCTGGGCTGCCTGCGCGTTTTCGAATTCCTGCTTGCTGACCGCGTTTTCCTTGACCAGCACCTGGTTGCGCCTGAGCTGGGATGTGTTGCTGGCCAGGGTGGCCTGGGCCCGCTGCAGTTCGGCCTCGGCGCTGGCCAGCGCCGCGCGGTAGGGCGCCGGGTCGATCAGGTACAGCGGGTCGCCTTTCCTGACGTCGGCCCCTTCGGTGAACCGGCGCTCCTGCACGATGCCGTCGACCCGGGCCCGGACCTCGGCCAGCAGGAACGGCGAGGTGCGGCCCGGCAGGGCGATGTCGAGCGCCACGTCGGACGTGTTCATCGTCATGACGGCCACCTCCGGCACGGTGGGCGCGGCGGGTTGCGGTTCTTTGGCGCAGGCGGACAGCAGCAGCGCCGCCAGCACGGCGGCGCCAAGAGCCGGCTGGCGCCGGCGCAAGGAAGTGATCGAGGGCATGTGGTCGGATCCGGATTGCAAGGTTGAGAACGGTATTTTCCCTACCTTCGATCATGCCCGGCGCCGGCTTAAGCGGGGGTGGTTGAATGATTAATTTTCGTTAATGTTCAACGTTCGGCCGTCAATCCCTGGCCCACAGCGCGTGCGCGTCGAGCGCGACCCGGGCCGCCGCCGCCAGCGCATCGATGTGCGCCGCCTGCGCCGCCAGGCTCGCTTCCAGCGCCTGGCGCCGGCCGAGCAGGGCCTCGGCCAGCGTGCATTCGCCCGCTTCCCAGGCGCGCGCCATCAGGTCGGCCTGGCGCGTGCTTTGCGCCTCGACTTCGCGCAGCCCGGTCCAGATGCGGTAGCTGTGCTCGCGCTCGGCAAGGCTGCGGCGGCTCGCCAGCCGCACCCGCTGGGCGACCAGCGCCACCTGCTCGTCGGCGATGCGCGCGCGCAGCACCGCCGCGTCTCGCTCGGCCGAGCGGGCCGCGCCGGGCAGGGGAATGGCCAGGCTCAGGCCGACGGTGCGTTCCTCGCCGTCGCGCTCGCGCACCAGGTGCAGGCCGACGGTGGGGTCGGGCATGCGTTCGCTGGCGGCGCGGCGCGCGCGCAAGCCTTCCCATTCGGCTTCGCTGCGCGCCAGCGCCAGCTCGTGGTTGTCGGTTTCGAGTCCGGCCTCCAGCGCGGCCCGCGCCCCCGGATCGGCGCCGGCCGGCGGCAGGTTCGGCTGTGGGTCCGGCAGCGCCGCGCCCTGCGGCGCCGGCAGGTCGCGGTAGGTGGCGGCCAGCAGCGCCAGCGCCTGCTCGGCTTCCCGGCGCGCCTCGGCCAGCCGGGTCGCCGCGCGCAGCAGTTCGGTGTCGGCCTGCATGCGCTCCAGCGCCGGCGCCTCGCCGGCCTGGACCCGGCGCGCGGCCGCTGCGGCCAGTTGCCCGACCAGTGCATGCTGCCGTTCCAGCGTGCGCACGCCGGCCTCGGTCCGCAAGGCCGCGTACCAGTCCTGCATCAGGGCGCGTCCGGCCTCGTGCCAGGCATCGGCGCGGCGCGCCTCGGCGACCGCGATGCCCTGGCGGCCGATGGCGCGGTCCTGGTCGGCCTTGCCGAACCAGCGCAGACCCCGTTCGAGGCTGGCTTCCTGCTCGCGGTAGCGGTCGCGGCCGGGTTCGGCGGCGCGCACCTCGCGCCGCAGCACGCCGGCGCGCGCCACCCATTCGTGCGGGCCGGCATCGAGCCGGGCGTGCTCGGCGCCGGCCAGCTCGCGCTGCAGGCCGTGCTGGCGCAGAGTGGGCAGCGCCTCCAGGGCGCGCCGCACGCTCGCTTCGGGCGGCAGCGCGTACAGGGGCGCGCCGGCCAGCGGCAGGGCGGGACCGGCCAGCGCGTGCGGGGAGGCGGCCAGTGTGATGGCGGCCAGAGCGTGGGCGGCCAGGGCGTGGGCGGCCAGCAAGGCGCGCGCCTTCATGCCAGCCTCCCGCTCGCCAGCAGCGGCGTCATCCAGTACGCCACCTCCGGGTTCGGGATTTCCTGCGCCAGGGTCGCCAGCAACTGCTGCAGGTCGCCCAAGAGGCCGGCCACCAGCACCAGCTTGCGCCGGCTGCGGCCATGGACCAGCTCCATGTTCGAGCGCAGCAGGGCGCCCTGGCCCATGCCCTGGGCGTCGATGATCGAGAAACCGCTGGCCCAGACCGGGTGCAGCAGCAGGAAGTCGAGGATGTCTTCCTCCAGCGCCAGCGGGATGGTCAGCGTCAGGAGGGTATCGTGGTTCAGTTCTTTCATGCGGGTTCGGTCACAGTGGAGGTATCGGAACGCGGGGCGCCGGGCATGCCGAAACGGCGGAACAGCAGCGGCAGCAGGATCAGGGTCAGCGCGGTCGCGCTCAGCAGGCCGCCGATGACGACGATGGCGAGCGGTTTCTGGATCTCGGAGCCGGGGCCGGTCGCCAGCAGCAGCGGAACCAGGCCCAGGCCGGCGATGCAGGCGGTCATCAGCACCGGCCGCACGCGGCGTAGCGCGCCCTGGCGCACCACCTGGTCGAGCGCCACGCCGCGCGCGGCCAGGCCGTTGAAGCCGTTGATCATCACCAGGCCGTTGAGCACCGCGATGCCCATCAGGGCGATGAAGCCGACCGAGGCCGGCACCGACAGGTATTCGCCGGTCAGGGCCAGCGCCGCCACGCCGCCGATCAGGGCGAACGGGATGTTGACGAACACCAGCAGCGCCTGGCGGATGCTGCGCAGGGTGGAAAACAACAGCAGGAAGATCAGGCCCAGGGCCACCGGCACCACCAGGGCCAGGCGGGCGGCGGCGCGCTGCTGGTTCTCGAACTGGCCGCCCCAGCCCAGCCGGTAGCCGGGCGGCAGCGGCACCTGGCTCGCCACGGCGGCGCGCGCCTCGTCGACGAAGCCGACCAGGTCGCGTCCGCGCACGTTGGCGCGCACGGTCGCCAGCCGGCTGCCGTTTTCGCGCTCGACCTTGACCGGACCATCCTGGTGGCGCAGCGTGGCCACCTGGCTCAGCGGCACCGACTGGCCGTCCGCCAGCGGCAGGCGCAGCTGGGCGAACAGCTCGCCCGACAGGCGCAGCGCGTCGCCGCCGCGCACCAGCAGCGGCAGGCGCTGGGCGCCGTCGATCACCACGCCGGCGACGCGGCCCTCGATCATGGCGCGCAGGTCGGCCTGCACCTCTTCGACCGACAGCCCCAGCCGCCCGGCGGCGACCCGGTCGATGTCCACTTCCAGGTACTGCACGCCCTCGTTCTTGACCGTCAGGACGTCTTCGCTGCCGTCGATGTGTTCCAGCACCGTCACGATGCGCCCGGCCAGCTCGCCCAGCACCTTCGAATCCGGGCCGTAGATCTTGACCGCCAGGTCGCCGCGCACGCCGGACAGCATCTCGGAGGTGCGCATCTCGATCGGCTGGGTAAAGCTCAGGTTAATGCCGGGGAAGTCGGCGGTGGCGGCGCGCAGGGCGTCGACCAGGTCTTCCTTGCGCGGGCTGCGCCATTCATCCGGCGGCGCCAGCACCAGGAAGGTGTCGGTCTCGTTCGGCCCCATCGGGTCCAGCCCGAGCTCGTCCGAGCCCAGGCGCGCCACGATGCGCCGCACTTCCGGCACCTGCTCCAGGATGCGGCGCTGGATCGCCAGGTCCTGGCGCGCCGATTCGTCCAGGTCCACCGACGGCAGCTTTTCAATCTGCATGATGATGTCGCCTTCGTCCAGCACCGGCATGAAGGATTTGCCGACCACCATGAACAGGCCAACCGCCAGCGCCAGCGCGGCCAGCGCGGCGCCGACCACCAGGCGTTCGCGCGTCATCGCCTGCTCCAGCAGGCGGGCGTAGCCGGCCTCGATGCGCTGGACGATCTTCGGCGCCGGACCGTGGTGCTCCTTCAGCATGAGCGAAGCGAGCACCGGGATCACCGTCAGCGACAGCAGCAGCGAAGCGCCCAGGGCGAAGATGATGGTCAGCGCCACCGGAGCGAACAGCTTGCCTTCGAGGCCTTCCAGCATCAGGAGCGGCACGAACACGATCATGATCACGGCCATGCCGGCGGTGACCGGCACCGCCACGTCGCGCACCGCGCGGTAGATGACGTGCAACCTGGACATGCCGGGCGCGACCCGCGCGCCATGGGCCTCGATGTTCTCGACCACCACCACGGCGGCGTCGACCAGCATGCCGATCGCGATCGCCAGGCCGCCCAGCGACATCAGGTTGGCCGACAGGCCGAAGTGGCGCATCAGGAGGAAGGTGGCCAGCGCCGACAGCGGCAGGATGCAGGCCACCACCAGCGCGGCGCGCACGTTGCCGAGAAAGACGTACAGCAGCACGATCACGAGCACGGTCGCTTCCAGCAGCGCCCGGGTGACGGTGTCGACCGCGCGCTCGACCAGGTTGCCGCGGTCGTAGAAAGTGTTCAGGGTCGTCCCCTGCGGCAGGGTCGGCTCGATCTCGGCCAGCCGCGCCCGCACCTGGTCGACCACGTCCAGCGCATTGGCGCCGCGCATGGCCAGCACCAGCCCTTGCACGCCCTCGCCCTTGCCGTCCTGGGTCACGGCGCCGTAGCGGGTCAGGGCGCCGATGCGCACCGTGGCCACCTGGCCGACCGTGACCGCGGCGCCGTCGCGCTGGGCGATGGCGATCGCGCGCACGTCGTCCAGCGTGCGCACGCCGGCGTCGCTGCGGATCAGGAACGATTCTTCGCCGTCGCCCAGGCGGCCGGCGCCGTCGCTGCGGTTGTTGGCTTGCAGCGCTTGTTCCAGCTGGGCCAGCGAGATGCGGCGCGCGCCGAGCGCCGCCAGGTCGGGCACCACCTCGAAACTCCTGACCTGGCCGCCCAGCGCGTTGACGTCGGCCACGCCGGGGATGTTGCGCAGCTGCGGACGGATGGTCCAGTCGAGCAGGGTGCGTTTTTCCATCAGGCTCAGGGGCCCTTCGATGGTGAACATGAAGATTTCGCCCAGCGGCGTGGTGATCGGCGCCAGGCCGCCGCTGACCGACGGCGGCAGGTCGCCCATGACGGCGCCCAGGCGCTCGCTGACCTGCTGGCGCGCCCAGTAGACGTCGGTGCCTTCCTGGAAGTCGAGCGTGATGTCGGCGATGGCGTACTTCGACTGCGAGCGCAGCATGCTCTGGCGCGCGATGCCCAGCAATTCCTGTTCGATCGGCGCCACCACGCGCGCCTCGACTTCCTCGGGCGTCATGCCGGGCGCCTTGAGGATCAGCTTGACCTGGGTGCTGGAGACGTCGGTGAAGGCGTCGATCGACAGCGCGCCCGCGGCCCTGAGCCCGGCGCCGACCATCAGGAGCGCCAGCACCAGCACCAAGAGGCGCTGGGACAGCGACAAGGCGATGAGACGGCCCAGCATCACGGCCGTCCTTTCTCGTCGGTCCCGGCTGGTCCGGCCTGTTCGCCCAGGCCGCTCCAGGCGCCCTTGAGGGCGGCCAGGCCGCGCACCGCGACCGGCGCGCCCGCGGCCAGCGCGCCGCGGATCCAGACCTGGTCGCCCGCGCTCGCGCCGACCGTGACCGGCACCGCCGTGAAGCCCTGCGCATCGCGCACGAACACATGGCTGGCGCCGCCGCGCCGCACGAGGGCGCCGGCCGGCACGGCCAGGGCGCCCGGCTGGCTCGGCGGCAGCAGCAGGCGCGCCTCGACGAAGGCGTTCAGGGTCAGGCACGGTTGGCGCCCGACCTGCTCGGCGCGCACCTGCGCGGTCTGGTTGGCGCCGTTGATCGCCGGCGACACGGCGGCGACCTTCAGGCGGCAGCCCGCGGCCACCTCGAGCTCGGCGCCCGGCCGCAACAGCGGCAACTGCTGGCGCGTGGCCTGCAGCTCGACCCACAGCGGGCCGTCGCGCACGATTTTCGCCAGCGCCGTGCCGGCGCCGGCGTGCTGGCCGATCGCCAGCGGCAGCTCCAGCACGGTGCCGGCGGCGCCGGCGCGCACCGTCAGCAGGGAGGCCGGTTGGCCGCCGGGCCGGGGCAGGGCGGCGATGTCGGCCTGGGTCATGCCGCCGGCGCGCAGCGCCTGGGCCGCCTGGCGCGCGGACAGCGCCGCCAGCTGGGCGGCGGCGCGGCTTTCGTCCACGCGCACCCGGGCGACGATGCCGTCGTTGAACAGGCTTTCGTCGCGCGCCAGCTTGTCGGCCGCCAGGCGCGACTGCGCCGCCAGCTGCACGTAGTCGCGCTGGGCCGCCATCCAATCCTGGCTGAACAGCGTCGCCAGCGGCGTCCCGGCCTTGACCCTCTGCAGCGGGGTGGCGTGCACCTGCTGCACCACGCCTTCCCAGGCGCTGGCGCTGACCACCATGGCCGTGGTCGGCGCCACGACGGTGCCCGGCAAGACGACGCCGTTGCCGCCCGCCGCCTGGCCGGTCAGGGTGGCCAGGGCCGGCGCGGTGGCGATGCCGGCCCGTTCGACCTGGGCCGGGGACAGGCGGATGCGCTGCCCGGCCGGCTGGGCCAGGGCGCCGGCCACCGCCAGCGTGCTTGCGAGTAAGATGGCAGCCTGCGCGGCCGTGCGCCGGCCACGCGGGCCGGATGAGAGAAGAGTCATGGGTTTGTTGGAAGTTGCACAGAAGACATCCGGCGATGTTGCTCAGAGGTTCTTAAGAGGTTCTTAACAAGTGCCCACTACCATCGAATCACGATCGTTTCCGTTCTTTCCGTAATTACATTTACTACCGATGCGCATCCTGTTGACCGAAGACGACCCCCAACTCGGCCGCGCCACCCAGATCGGCCTGGAGCAGGCCGGCTACGCGGTGGACTGGGTCAGTGCCGCCGAGCAGATGCATACGGCGGTCAGGCTGCACGACTACGGTTGCGTCGTGCTCGACCTCGGCCTGCCGGCCCAGGACGGCATGGAGGCGCTCGCGCAATTGCGCGCAAGCGGCTACGCGGGCACGATCGTGATCGTCACCGCGCGCGACAAGATTCCCGACCGCATTGCCGGACTGGACGGCGGCGCCGACGATTTCCTCGTCAAGCCCTTCGACCTGGACGAACTGGCGGCGCGCATCCGCAGCGCCAGCCGGCGCGCCGCCGGCCGGCTGCGCGAAACGGTGGCGCATGGCGACCTGGTGCTGGACGTCGCCGAGCGCCGGGTCACGCAGGATGGCCGGCCGGTCACGCTCACCGTCAAGGAATTCCGTATCCTGCTGCTGCTGATCGAGAACCGCGGCCGCGTGCTCAGCCGCGAGCAACTGGAGAAGAACCTGTATGGCTGGGGCGACGAAGTGGAAAGCAATGCGGTGCAGGTGCACATCCACCACCTGCGCAAGAAGCTGGGCCGCGCGCTGATCCGCACCGTGCACGCGCTCGGCTACTGCATCGACCAGCCGGCGGCGCACGCATGCGGCCGGTGACAGGCGGGCGCTGGTCGCTGCGGCGCACCCTGCTGTCGGTACTGCTGGGCCTGACGATCGCCCTGTGGGCCAGCAGCGCCGCCATCGTCTACGTCGAGGCGGAGCAGGAAAGCCACGAGCTGTTCGACCAGTCGCTGGCGGAGACCGCCAATCTGCTGCTGTCGCTGGTCGGCAACGAAGTGCGCGAGCACGGCTACATCAAGCTGCCGCTGCAGGGGCATCCGAATCCGGAGCGCTACCTGCTGTTCCAGGTGCTGGATGCACACGGCAAGGTGCTGTACCGGAATGCCGGCTCCCCGGACGCCACGCTGGCGTCGAGCTTGCCGGACGGATTTTCGTGGGGCGAGATCGGCGGCCAGCGCTGGCGCTTCCATTCGCTGTGGGACAACGCGCGCTCGCTGCAACTGGTGGTGGCCGAGCCCATCACCCACCGCGAAGACATCAGCAGCCGCTTCTTCTACAAGATACTGGCCTTCGGCACCTTGCTGGTGGTGCTGGCGGCGGCCGTGATCTGGTGGAGCGTCAACCGCGTGTTCCGTGTGCTGCAGGGCTCGGCGGACGAGGTGGCGCGGCGCACGCCGAACGACTTGCTCGACGTTAATCTCGACGGCGTCCCGAGCGAGGCGCTGCCCCTGATCGAGTCGATCAACCGCCTGTTCGCCCGGGTGCGCCGCACCATGGAATACGAGCAGCGCTTCACGGCCGACGCCGCGCACGAGCTGCGCACGCCGCTGGCCGCGATCAAGACCAATCTGCAGGTGCTGCAGCGGGCGCGCAGCGTGGCCGAGCGCGACGAGTTCATCGCGGCCCTGGGCGTGAGCGTCGACCGCGCCGGCCGGCTGGTCGACCAGCTCCTGACGCTGGCGCGCCTCGACCCCCAGGGCGAGACCGGGCTCGCCCTGGCGCCGGGCGACCTGGCCGACCTGCTGCGCGAAGGGCAGGCCGGCTGGCGCGTGGCCGGCGCCAGGGGCGCGCTGATGGTGCAGCTGGACATCGCGGCCGCGCCATGCGCGCTGGAGGTGGATAGCGTACGCATGCTGATCCGTAACCTGGTCGACAACGCCTTGCGCTACACGCCGGCGCCGGGCACGGTGCGCATCGCCTGCGGCCTGGAGGACGGCCGCAGCTTCCTGCGCGTGGTTGACTCCGGGCCGGGCATTCCGGCGGCCATGCAGGAGCGGGTGTTCGAGCGCTTCGTGCGCCTGGCCGGTTCCCACCAGCCGGGCAGCGGCCTCGGCCTGTCGATCGTACGCCGGATCGCCGAGCGCCATGAAGCGCGCATCGGGCTCGGCCCCGGCCTGGAGGGAAGGGGACTGACGGTGAGCGTCGACTTTCCCGCCATGCCGGCTCAGCGCACGGATGAGCGATAGCATTTTACGGATGCCGGCCGCACCGCGGCCGGGCCGCATCGCCCGCCTGCGCGCAGGGGCAATGCGCGCCGGCCACGTCGAGGCAGGGCGGTATCCGCGCCTAATGTCCGACGGTGTCGCCGCGCGCGAAGGCCAGCAGGTCGGCGTTGACCCGGTCCTTGTGCGTGTCGGTCAAGCCATGCGGGGCGCCGGCGTAGGCGATGAAGGTCGCATGCGGCACCAGCCGCGCCGAGGCCCGGCCGCCGACGTCGATCGGCACCACCTGGTCGTCGTCGCCGTGGATGATCAGGGTCGGCTTGTCGAATTTCTTGAGGTCATCGCGAAAATCGGTTTCGGAAAACGCCGCGATCGAGTCGTAGGTATTCTTGTGTCCGCCTAGCATTCCCTGCAAGAACCACGACTGGATCAGCCCCGGCGAGGCCGTCGCGCCCGGCCGGTTGAAGCCATAGAAGGGGCCGGACGGAATGTCGAGGTAGAGCTGGGCCCGGTTTTCGAGCTGGCTGGCGCGGATGGCGTCGAACACCTCGCGCGGCACGCCGTCCGGATTATCGGGGCGCTGCACCATCAGCGGCGGCACGGCGCCGATCAGGGCCAGCCGGGCGATGCGGCTGGTGCCATGGCGGCCGACGTAGCGCGCCACCTCGCCGCCGCCGGTCGAGAAGCCGACCAGACACACGTCGTTGAGGTCGAGCAGTTCGAGCAACTGGGCCAGGTCGTCGGCGTAATGGTCCATGTCGTTGCCGTCCCAGGGCTGGCTCGAGCGCATATGGCCGCGCCGGTCGTGCGCGATCGTGCGGAAACCGTTGTGCGCCAGGTGCAGCATCTGCGCTTCCCAGCTGTCCGCGCCCAGCGGCCAGCCATGGCAGAACACGACCGGGCGGCCGTGGCCCCAATCCTTGTAATAGATGTCGACGCCATCGCGGGTGGTGAAATAGGCCATCGTGCTTCCTTTCGACGTGGTGGTGGGGGCTCGGCATGGATCAGACGCCGGGCCTCGTCGATTGTTCCGCATCGGCGCGAAGGCATTGCCGATCGGATCAAGGATCAGAACTGGTGGCGCAGTCCGAACACGATCTATTCGCCGCCCCCGGGGCGGTGGAGGTGACGCTGGCGGGCAGCAGCCGCCTGCGCATCACCGTGGCCGGTCGCGGGCCGGGCATCCCGCCCGCGTTGCGCGCGCTCGCGGCGTGGCGTGTCAGGCGCCTGCGTCGGCCGTCCATACGGCCAGCTCGTAGCCGTCCGGATCGATGAAGTGGAAGCGCCGTCCGCCGGGGAAGGAAAACGTGTCCTTGCTGATGCGGGCGCCGGCGGCGACGATCCGGCGCCGGGTCGCTTCCAGTTCGGCCGAATACAGGATCACCAGCGGTCCGCCGGCGCGCACCGGCGCGTCGGTCGTGAAGCCGCCGGCCAGACGGCCGTCGCGAAACTCGGTGTAGCCGGGGCCGTAGTCGACGAAGGACCAGCCGAACACCTCGCCATAGAACGCCTTGCTGCGCGCGATGTCGGCGACGTTGAATTCGATGTTGTCGATCTGATGGTGATGGACTGGTGCGCTCATTGTCGTCTCCAGGGGGAATGGGAGACGTCATGATACGTCAGTACGCGACTGAGCCATTCGGCAGGCCTGCCACTGCCGCCAGCGCCTCTGGACTGAAGGGTCAGCCGGGTGATGCGGTCGAAGCCTTCCCCAGGCGGGGTGTCGAGCAGTTGCGGCGCGTGTCGCGTGCCTGCCTGGTCCTGGTTACCTCTCCATGGTCCGGTCGCCCGCGCCCAGGATCTGTTCGACCCTGGCGCGCAATTCGGGGAAATGCACCGGTTTGGAGAACACCGGTATGTCGGCCGGTAACCCCATCGAAGCGATCGTTGCCGGGTCCAGCCCGCTGATGACGATGATTGCCATCTTGCCGTAACGCGGATCGGCACGCAGCGTGCGTACCATGCGGAAACCATCCATGCCCGGCATGTTCAGGTCGCTGATCAACAGGTCGGGTTTTGCTTCGCCAATGCGGATCAGGGCGTCGAAGCCGTCGTGCGCCTTGATCAGTTCGGCATCCAGGCCCCAGCCCGATATCTCGAGCTCGTACAGGCGCAGCAGGGTGGCGTCGTCTTCGGCGATCACGATGCGGCGCGCCGTAGGCGGCGCCGCCGGCGCGCTCGCCAGGGAGGCGGCCGCGCCGCCCGTCATTGCCTGGTTGCGCTGGTCTACCAGCCGGTGCACCGAGGAGAGCAGGATGCGGCGGTGGCCGCCCGCCGTCTTCCATGCCTGCAGCACGCCGCTCTCGACCCACAACTGCACCGTGCGATGCGAGACACCGAGCAGGCTCGCGGCCTCCTTGGTCGAACAGACTTGCGAGGAAACGGGATCTGGCTGCGCCGGCGCTGGACTGCTGTGCGATTTCATGGATTCAGGTGTGCATATGGTTAAGTACCCTACCGGCAAGCGGGCGAAAATGCGCAGCGCCCGCGCGCCGGATGGACAAGCATGCAGGGCGGACATCATGCGAGCATGCCACATGCGCAACAAAATACGCACGGGCAAGTCAACAATCTATCAAATTCTCACACTTTGCGATAGCGAAACGCAATAATTTGTTTCTTAACCGTAACTTTTGGTAGCAAGGAGAAAGCCGGATTGGATGCCTTGCTGGAAAAGGTGGCGCGCGTGGCGACCTATGCAGCGGTCGACGCCGCGCCCGGGCGAGCGCCCGGATCAGCCCAGTTTTTCCAGCAGCGCCTGCAGCTGCCCGGCGTCGTAGGGCTTGGGCAGCAGTGCGTCGGCGACGCTCGATGCGTGGCTGGCCCCGCTCACGAAGGCGATCCGCGCGCGCGGCAGGCGCTGTCGCACCGCGTGTGCCAGCGCTTCACCCTTCATGCCCGGCAGCTGCAGGTCGGTCAGCACGATGTCCGGCTGCTCGTCCAGCAGCGCCAGCGCCGCTTCGGCGCTGGCCGCCTCCAGCACGTCGTACCCCATGAAGCGCATCAGTTCGGCGGTGTTGCCGCGGATGTCGTCCTCGTCTTCCACCAGCAGCACGCGCGCCTTCGGGCCGGCCGGCGCCGCGGCGCCGGCAGTGGGCTGCGGCGGGGCCGCGTTCTTCTGCTGCTCGTTGGCCAGCACGTGCCGGATCTTGCGCGCCAGGGCGTCGCGGGTATAGGGCTTGCCGAGCAGTTCCACGCCCGGGTCGAGGCGCCCGCCGTGCACGATCGCGTTCTCGGTGTAGCCCGAGGTGAACAGCACCGCGACGTTCGGCAAGCGCGCGCGCGCCTTCTGCGCCAGCTCCGGGCTGCGTAGCGGCCCCGGCATCACGACGTCGGTGAACAGCAGGTCGATGTGGACGCCGCTGTCGATCACGGTCAGGGCCGAGGCGGCGTCGCCGGCGCGCAGCACGCGGTAGCCGAGGTCGGCCAGCATGTCGACCACGGTCAGGCGCACCTGCTCGTCGTCCTCGACCACCAGCACGGTCTCGTGGCCGCCGCTGGCCGGCTGCGCCGGCGGCTCGCTGGCGAGATCCTCGGCCTGCAGCGAGCGTGGCAGGTAGATCTTGACCGCAGTGCCTTCGTCGACCTCGCTGTAGATCTTGACGTGGCCGCCCGACTGCTTGACCAGGCCGTACACCATCGACAGCCCCAGCCCCGTGCCCTTGCCCTCGGGCTTGGTCGAGAAGAAGGGCTCGAAGGCCTGGTCGATGACTTCCTGCGGCATGCCGCTGCCGGTGTCGCTGACGGCGAGCAGCACGTACTGGCCGGGCGCGACCTCCGGGTGCGCGGCGCAGTAGCCGGCGTCCAGGGCGGCGTTGGCTACCTCGATGGTGAGCTTGCCGGCGCCGTCCATGGCGTCGCGCGCGTTGATCGCCAGGTTCAGGATCGCGTTCTCGAGCTGGGCCGGGTCGACCTCGGTGGTCCACAGGCCGCCCGGTGTCACCAGCGCGATGTCGATCTCCTCGCCCAGGGCGCGCCGCATCATGTCTTCCATGCCGCCGAGCAGGCGGCCGATCTTGACCGCCTTCGGCTCGAGCGGTTGGCGGCGCGCGAACGACAGCAGGGAGCTGGCCAGCTTGGCGCCGCGCTCGACGCCGTTCATCGCGTTCTCGACGCGCTTCCTGATCTCGGGCAGGCCGTCGGCGCGGCGCGCGATCAGTTGCAGGTTGCCGCCGATGACCTGCAGCAGGTTGTTGAAGTCGTGCGCCACGCCGCCGGTCAGCTTGCCGATGGTTTCCATCTTTTGCGCCTGCTGCAGTGCGGCCTCGGTGCGGCGCATGGCTTCCGCCCGGGCCAGGTCGGCGCTGATGTCGCGGCCCACCGCGTGGATGTAGTGCTGGTCGGGCGAGGCGGTCCAGGACAGGTGGCACCAGCTGCCGTTCCTGCGCCGGTAGCGGTTCTCGAAGCGGTTCACCTGGCCGCCCAGGCGCAGGGCCTCGATCTGGCGCATGGTGGGTTCGTGGTCGTCCGGATGCACCAGGTCGAGCAGCGGGGTGGCGAGCACCTCGGCCTCGGTCCAGCCAAGGATGGTCGTGAAGGCCGGGTTTACGGCGAACAGGATTCCTTGCAAGTCGGCCACCAGCATGATGTCCTTCGACAGCCGCCACATGCGATCGCGTTCGGCGGTGCGGTGCGCGACCCGTTGCTCCAGGGTGGCGTTGACCGCGGCCAGCGCCTCGCTGGCGCGCTTTTGCTCCTCGATGTCGATGCTGCTGCCGATCCACAGGGCGCTGTCGTCGGCCTCGGAGCGGCGCGCGCGCACCAGGTGCCAGCGGTATTGGCCGTCATGGCGGCGCAGCCGGATCTCGGCGTCGAGCGGGGCGCCGGACGCCATGCTGGCGTCCCACAGCGCGCGGTAGCGCGGCGCGTCGTCCGGGTGCACCAGCGGGCCCCAGCCATCGCCCAGCATGGACAGGGGCGCGGCGCCGGCGCTGGCATATTCGTGCACGCGGTCGTTGATCCAGTCGACGCTGCCGTCCTCGCGTGCCGCCCACACGTGATTGGGCATGGCCTGGGCGAAGGTGCGAAAGCGCGCCTCGCTCGCTCGCAGCGCGCGCTCGGCGCTTACCCGTTCGGTGACGTCGTTGCCTTCCACGAAGGTGGCAAACACGGCGCCGTTCGCGTCCCGCAGCGGCTGCAGCACGAAGTCGATGAAGAAGTGCACCGGCGCGTCCAGGCCCGGATTGCGCAGCGTGAGTTCGACGGCCTCGGCGCGGAAGGTCGTGCCTTCGGCGAAGCAGCGGTCGAGCACCTCGACGATGCCGCGTTCGGCCAGTTCCGGCACCGCCTGCGCCACCGGCATGCCGAGCAGGGGGCGATTGCCGGTCAGCGCGCGGTAGGCGTCGTTGGCCAGGGCGTAGCGGTGCTGGCTGCCCTCGAGCAGGCAGATGAAGCCGGGCGCCTGCTCGAACATCGTGCTCAAGCGCTCGCGCTCGGCGCGCACGTGGCGCTCGGCCTTGACCATGCTCGAGGTTTCCACCACCACCGACATCACGCCGGCGATGGCGCCGTCCTGGTCGCGGATCGGCGAATAGTCGAGGTTCATCCAGACCTGCTCGGGCTGGCCGCTGCGGTGCAGGGTCAGTTCCTGGTCCCGGTAGCTGAGGGTGTCGCCGGCCAGGCCCACCTTCATCACCCGGTCGTTGAAGTCGGCCACCTCGGGCCAGCCTTCGCGCACCTTCGAGCCGAGCAGCACCGGGTGGCGAGCGCCGGCGAACACCCGGTAGGCGTCGTTGTAGATCATGTAGCCGTCCTCGCCCCACAAGGTGACGATCGGCGTCGGGGTGGCCATGATCAGGGCCACCGTCGTCTTGAGCACGGTCGGCCAGCCTTCGATGGCGCCCAGGCCCGTGGTGTCCCAGGGGAACGCCAGAATCAGTCGCGATGTTTCGTCGGTGGCGGGCAGGAAGGGAAGGCTGGCTGGCGGCATCGGTGCGCATGCTGAAAGGTGGACGCCGCATTCTACACTTGAGCTAACATGGGGCACGCCGGGTTCGTCGGCGCTGTTATTTTCAGGCAACAATCACCAGGTTTTCCCCATGTGCGTTAATTATCGTCCTCCGACGCCCGAGCAATTCAACGGCCGCATTGGCGCCTTCAGCATCCTCCCGCGCGACTGGCGCTGGCCCGAGGAGACCTGGAAGGATTACGCGGCGCCGATCCTGCGCGCGGCGCCCAGCCTGGCGCTCGAGGCCTGCGTGGCCAGCTATGGCATGGTGCCGCGGCGCCACATCCCGCCCGGGGTGAAGCCCTTCGACACCATGAATGCGCGCGCCGAATCGCTGCTCGAGCGGCGCTCGTTCGCCTTCGCCTTTCGCCGCCTGCAGCTGTGCGCGGTGCCGATGCTGTGGTTCTACGAGCCGTGCTACGAGAGCGGACGCGCCGAGCGCACCGCGATCGGCCCGGCCGACGACGCCCTGTTCTGGGCAGCGGGCCTGTGGCGCGAGTGGCAGGAGGCCGATGGCGCGGTGTCCACCGCCTTCACCCAGATCACGATCAACGCCGACGACCATCCCCTGATGCGGCGCATGCACAAGCCGGGCGACGAGAAGCGCTCACTGGTGCTGCTGGCGCAGGAGGAAGTGGGGGACTGGCTGGCCTGCCGCGATACGGACGTCGCGCGCAGCTTCCTGCGGCATTATCCGGCCGAGGCCATGAAAGCATGGCCGGCGCCGCTCTCGCCGCGGCGGGCGGCGCCGCCATCCCTGAACGGAGAGCTGCTCTAGCCGATGGATTCGCCGACGTATTCGCCGACGCATTCGCCGATGTACTCGCGCTTGAAACGCGACCCCAGGCGGGTCAGCACCTCGTAGCCGATGGTGCCGGCCTGGATCGCGACGTCGTCCACCGTCTGCTGCGGGCACAGGAGGTCGACCGCCTGGCCCGGCGCGATCCGCTGTTCCGGGATGCCGGTGACGTCGAGCGTGATGCTGTCCATCGACACGGTGCCGACGAAGGGCACGGCCACGCCGTCGACGAAAGCCTGGGAGCGGCCGGTGAGGGCGCGCAGCCAGCCGTCGGCGTAGCCGATGGCGATGGTGGCGATGCGGCGCGGGCCCGGCGCCACGTAGCGCGCGCCATAGCCGACCACGTCGCCGGCGGCCACTGTGCGCAGCTGCACCACGCGCGCCGTCAGCGACACCGCCTGCGCCAGCGGATTGGGATGGCCGGGCTGGGGATGGATGCCGTACAGCGCGCAACCCGGGCGCAGCAGGTCGAAGTGCCAGGCGCCGCCCAGGAACACGCCCGAGGAATTGGCCAGGCTGGCCGGCACGCCGGGCAACAGCGCGCGCATCTCGTCGAAGCGCCGGCGCTGGCGCTCGTTGAGCGGGTGCGCCGGCTCGTCGGCGCAGGCCAGATGGCTCATCAGCAGGTGCAGGCGCAGGCCAGCGAGCCAGTCCGGATCCTGGCGCAGGCGTGCGAGATCGGCCGGGGCCAGGCCCATGCGCGCCATGCCGGTGTCCACCTGGAGCGCGGCCGGCAGCGCGCGGTCCAGGCTGCGCGCCAGCGCGCGCCACTCGGCGAGCTGGCCGGGATCGTTCAGCACCGGCACCAGGTCGTGCGCCAGGCAGTCGCGCGCCGCGCCCGGCATGGCGCCGTGCATCACGTAGATGGTGCAGTCGCCCGGCAGCAGCGGGCGCAGGCGGATGCCTTCGTCGAGGTGGGCCACGAAGAAGCTGCGGCAGCCTTCGCGCACCAGCGCCGGCGCGACCCGGTCCATGCCGAGACCGTAGGCGTCGGCTTTCAGGACCGCGCCGCAGGCCGCCTTCGCGGCGGCGCCGCGCTCGCGCAGCAGGCGGTAGTTGGCGCGCACCGCGCCCAGGTCGATCGTGAGCGTGGCGCCGGCCCGCGTCGCGGCGGCATGCTGGTCGATGTGCTGGTGCTGGTGCTGGTGCATGTGCTGATCGGTGCGCTGCTCCATGCGCTCAGGCCTGCGCCAGCTTGCCGCCGGCGGCGGCGCCGCTGCCCGCGTAGCGGAACACGGCCAGGTCGTCGGCCCGGATCGACGGCGCCTTGCCGCCCACCAGGTCGGCGATCACGCTGGCCGAGCCGGCCGCCATGGTCCAGCCCAGGGTGCCGTGGCCGGTGTTCAGGTAGAGGTTGCGCAGCGGCGTGGCGCCCACCACCGGGGTACTGTCCGGCGTCATCGGGCGCAGTCCGGTCCAGAAGCTGGCGCGGGCGGTGTCGCCCGCGCCCGGGAACAGGTCGTTGACGACCAGCTCCAGGGTTTCACGGCGGCGTGGATTCAGGCCGAGGTTGTAGCCGGAGAGCTCGGCCATGCCGCCGACGCGGATGCGGTCGTCGAAACGGGTCACGGCGATCTTGTAGGTTTCGTCGAGGATGGTCGACACCGGGGCGCGCGCCGGATCGAGGATCGGCACCGTCAGCGAATAGCCCTTCATCGGATAGACCGGCAGCGGGAACCAGCGCTGCAGCAGCAGGCGCGAGTGGCTGCCCAGGGCAAGGACGTAGCGGTCGGCCTTGAACTCGCCCTTGTCGGTCATGACCGAGACGATCTCGCCGCCCGCTTCTTCCAGGCGCAGGATCGCGGTATCGAATTCGAAGCGCACGCCCAGGTCGCGCGCCATCGCGGCCAGGCGCGTGGTGAACAGCTGGCAGTCGCCGGTTTCGTCGTTCGGCAGGCGCAGGCCGCCGACCAGCTTGTCGGCCACGTTGGCCAGCGCCGGTTCGGCCATGGCCAGCTGCGCGCCCTCCAGCACCTCATAGGCCACGCCGGCGTCGCGCAGCACCTCGATGTCCTTGGCCGCGCCGTCGAACTGCTGGCGGGTGCGGAACAGCTGCACCGTGCCCTGCTGGCGGCCTTCGTAGGCGATGCCGGTGTCGCGCCGCAGCGCGCGCATGCAATCGCGGCTGTATTCGGCCAGGCGCACCATGCGTTCCTTGTTGACGGTGTAGCGGCCCGGATCGCAGTTGCGGTACATCTCCCACATCCACTGCAACTGGAACAGCGAGCCGTCGGGACGGATCGCCAGTGGCGCGTGGCGCTGGAACAGCCACTTGGCGGCCTTGAGCGGAATGCCGGGCGCGGCCCAGGGCGACGCATAGCCGGGCGAGATCTGGCCGGCATTGGCGAAACTGGTCTCGCGCGCCGGACCGGGCTGGCGGTCGATCACGGTCACCTCATGGCCGGCCTGCGCCAGGTAATACGCGGTGGTGACGCCGACCACGCCGCTGCCCAATACAATGACTCGCATACGTTCCCTCGAAAGCTGAATCCAGAAAATGTTGCCATCGTAGCGCGGGTAAGGGGATAATTGTTTCTGTTAATAGTTCAATTTTCAGAAAATAATCTGGATTCCCCCGTGCGCGTACAAAAAGCCTCGAACCGTATCCTGGACCGGATCGACCTGCACATCCTGTCCATCCTGCAGCAGGACGCGCGGATCGTGATGAAGGACCTGGCCGAGCAGGTCGGCCTGTCGCTCACACCCTGCATCGAGCGGGTCAAGCGCATGGAGCGCGACGGCGTGATCCAGGGCTACTATGCGCGCATCAATCCGCAGGCGCTGGGCATGCAGATCCTGGTGTTCGTCGAGATCAACCTGCACCAGAAATCCGACAAGGCGTTCGAACGCTTCCGGCGCGCGATGCTGGCGATTCCCGAGGTGATGGAATGCCACCTGGTGTCGGGCGACTTCGACTACCTGATCAAGGCGCGCATCCCCGAGATGTCCGAATACCGGCGCCTGCTGGGTGAAATCCTGCACGTGGCCGACGCCGGCCAGTCGAAGAGCTATGTGGTGATGGAAGAGCTGAAGGAAACCCTGGCGTTGTCGATTCCACGCTAGTATCCGGCGCCAATCCGGTAAACGGGAGGGCTTGAGGCGGCGGAATCTATAATGGCTGGTTCCTCATTGGAACGACCATGCGCGCCGTTGCCGGCCCCGTCCTGTCCCTTCGCCACCTTTTGATCCTGCTCAACGCGATCGGCCTGCTGCCGCTCGTACTGCTCGGCGTCTGGACCATCCACGGCGCCGGGCGGTACCTGGAGCAGGAACAGGAAAGGATGATGGTCGGCCATGCGCGCGCGCTGTCGAGCGCCGTCGACGCCGAGCTCGACGCCACCGTGGCCGCCCTGAGCGGCATCGCCAAGAGTCCGCAACTGGCGGCCGGCGACCTGCGCGGCTTCCATGAGACCGCCAAACGCCTGTCGCGCGCCGACTGGCTGGGGGTGGTGCTCTCCGACGCCACCGGCCGTACGCTGTTTCGCACCATGGCGCCCTACGGGGCGCCGGCGGCGCGGGTCGCCGACCCGGACAGCCTGCACCAGGCGATGGAGCAGCGCCGCCCGATGGCCGGCCGCGTCGTGCGCGGGCCGGGCGGACGCCCGGCGGTGCCGGTGCGGATCCCGGTGCGCGGGCCCGATGGCCAGCCCTGGGTCTTGAGCGCCGTGGTCCGGCCGGACCGCTTCCTGGACGTGATCGTGCGCCAGCAGACGCCGCCCGAGTCGGTGATCGCGGTGATCAACCACGGCGGTGCGCTGGTGGTGCGCTCGCGCGACCAGGAGCGCACCGTGGTCGGCGCGCCCAGCGCCTCGCTCGCGGCGCTGATGAAGAGCGGCGGCCCGGAAGGCGTAGGCGCCACCCGCACGCTCGAGGGCGACCAGCTGATCAGCGCCTACACCACTTCGCCGCGCTATGGCTGGGTGGTGGCGGTGGGCGCCCCCAGCGCCGGTTTCGGGGTGGCCTTCTTCCAGCGCTTCGCGGTGTACGTGCTGGGCGCCTGGGCGGTGCTGACCGCCTGCATCGCGCTGGCCTCGTGGCTCTCCGGCCGCATCGTGCGCCGCATCGAGAGCGTGCAGGCCGGCGCCGCCGCCCTGGGCAACGCGCGCGCGGTGCGGGTGGCGCCGTCGCGGATCAAGGAAATCCGCGAGATGGGCCAGGCACTGGAGGCCGCGGCCGACCGGCGCGCCACCCAGGAAGCGGAACGTTCGCGCCTGCTGGCGTCGCTCGAGGAAGCGCTGGCCCAGGCGCGCCAGGCCGGCCAGTCCAAGGACGCCTTCCTGGCCATGCTGGGCCACGAACTGCGCAATCCGCTCAGCCCGATCCTGACCTCGCTCGACCTGATGGACTTGCGCAATGAGCCGGGCAGCCAGCGCGAGCGCGCCGTCATGCGGCGCCAGGTGACCCACCTGCGGCGCCTGGTCGACGACCTGCTGGACGTCTCGCGCATCGCCTCCGGCAAGCTGGCGATCGACACCCGGCCGCTGAACCTGGCCGAACTGGCGCGCCACGCGGTGGCGGCCCTGCCCGGCGAGCCCATCACCCTGGAAGCGCCGGCGCAGGTCTGGGTCATCGGTGACGAGACCCGCCTGGCCCAGGTGCTGGGCAACCTGCTGTCGAACGCGGCCCGCTTCGGCAGCAGCGACACGCGCGTCACGCTGGCGGCGCGCGACGGCGAGGCGGTGTTGAGCGTGAGCGACAACGGCACCGGCATGGCGCCGGAACTGCTGGCGCGCGTGTTCGAACCGTTCTACCAGGCGCCGCAGACGCTGGCGCGGCGTACCGGCGGCCTGGGGCTCGGGTTGGCGATCGTGCGCGAGATCGCGCATCTGCATGGCGGCCGGGTCGTGGCCTACAGCGCCGGTCCCGGCGCCGGCAGCCGCTTCGAGGTGAGCCTGCCGCTCGGCGCGCCGCCTGCGTCGGCTGGCGCGGCCCTGCCGGCGCAGGCGGCGCCGGGACGCCGCATCCTGCTGGTCGACGACAACGAGGATGCGGCCGCGGCCGGCGCGCTGCTGCTGCGCCACCTGGGCCATGCGGTGCGCGTCGCCCACAGCGCGGGGGAGGCGCGCGCGCTGGCCCTGGCCGAACCGCCCGAGGTGGCGATCCTCGACATCGGCCTGCCCGACATGGACGGCTATGCGCTGGCCGCGGCCTTGCGCGCCGATGCGGGCGAGCCGGAGGAAGGCGCCGCGCAGGGAGGCGGACTACGACTGGTGGCGCTGACCGGCTACGGCCAGCAGGCCGACGTGGCGCGTGCGCTGGCGGCCGACTTCGACGTGCACCTGACCAAGCCGGCGACCATCGGAGCGCTGCAGGACGCGGTGGCGCCGGCTGGCGCCTGAGCGTCCTGCCGGCTTCGTGGCGAAGTCAGGCCAGGGTCGCGGCCAGGGTCGCGGCCAACCTCGGCGCCGTGCGCCGTGCGCCGTGCGCGGTCGGGGCGGGGCGATAATAGAGACGGGGTCGCGGGACGGGCTCACCGGACGGGGTCACGACGGGAGGATGGATGGCGCGCAAGCACGACCTGCCGCTGCACGAGGTGCGGCGCTACCTGGAACCGGGACCGGTGGTGCTGGTGACTTCATGCCACCGCGGCGAGCGCGACGTCATGGTGATGGGGTGGCACACGGTGATGGAATTCAGTCCGTCGCTGATCGGCTGCGTGATCTCATCGGGCAACCACAGCCACGGCCTGATCCGCGCCAGCGGCGAATGCGTGATCAACCTGCCGACGACGCGGCAGCTCGACGCGGTGCTGGGCGTCGGTTCGACTTCCGGCGCCGGGATCGACAAGTTCGCCGCCTTCGGCCTTACGCCGGAGGCGAGCGAGCAGGTGGCGGCGCCGTCGATCCGCGAGTGCCACGCCCAGTTCGAGTGCCGGCTGCACGACGACAGCCTGGTCGGGCGCTATGATTTCTTCATCTGGGAAGTGGTGGCGGCGCGCGCCTCCGCGCGGCCCCGCCATCCCGAAACCCTGCACTACAAGGGTGACGGCACGTTCATGGTGTCGGGCAAGGTGATCCGGCGCCGGCGCGCCGGGCTGAAGTAAAGGTTGGCGGATTGACGCCGACGCGGCGATCGCGATCGCGATCGATGTCGATCTCGTGCCGGATGCTTCTGCCGCCAACCATCACCGCGTCGGCAGCACAGCTGCCGACCCTACCGCGACCGCGACCCGGCGTGACCGCCCCGATGCAGCAGGATGCGCGGCACCCGTCCGCCGGGCCGGCCGGCCGGCGCGCGCGACGCCGTGGCCAGCGCCAGATCGGTGCTGATCCGGTGCAGCGACAGCAGGTCGTGCAGCGCCGCCACCAGCTGGCGGCCGAGCGCGACGTCGCCATCCTCGACCAGCGGCATGGCGCGGTGCAGGGCGGCCAGGATGGTGGCGTTCTCGGCGCGGTGCTCGTGCAGGCGTTCGTAGTCGAGCGATTCCATGACGCTTTCCTCGTGCCGGAACCCGACCTCGACCGCAGTGACGATGGCCGGGAAGGCCTGCACGAAGCGGTCGTCCGGCGTGCAGCTGCTGTCGGCCGTGTCGGCCAGGCGGGCGCACAGGTGGCGGCGGGCATGGCGGATCGCGGCGCCGACGGCGCCAGCGTTGCCTCCTGGATAGTGGTGGAAAGTCATGGCGGAAAATAGTGGCAAAGGTGGTCGGTGAGATTCAATGGGCGATGAGGAGCGGCGTCGGCGCGTGGTCGAGCACGTCGCGCGTGACGCCGCCGAGGATCCATTCGCGGTAGCGGCTGTGGCCGAAGGCGCCGGTGACCATCAGCCCGGCGTGGCAGTCGCGCGCCATGTCGATCAGGGCGTCGCCCTCGCTGGCGCGGGTATGCGCGACGTCGACGTCGACCTTCAGGCCATGGCGCGCCAGGTAGTGCGCCATGTCGGCGCCCGGTTCGTCGCCGTGCAGACCGGATTGCAGATCGGGGTTGACCAGCGCCAGATGCACGGTGCCGGCGTGGGCCAGCAGGGGCAGGGCCGCATTGATCGCGCGCTCCGCCGGCATGCTGCCGTCCCAGCCGACCAGCGCATCGCCGGGGATCGGCTTGCCGTGGTAGGTGTCGGGCACCACCAGCACCGGGCGGACGCCGTGCAGGGCGAGGTATTGCGGCAGGCCCCGTTCGGCCCAGGCGCGGCCATGGTCCTGGCTGACCACCACCAGGTCGGCATAACGCGCTTGCAGCAGCAGGCCGTCGCGGTCGGCGTCCTCGACCATGCGCGTCTCGGCGCCGTGGATGCCGAGGCGCTCGGCCTGGGCCACGAACTCGTCGAGCTGGCTGGCCACGGCATCGCGCAAGGCCTGGAATTCGCGGTTCGAGACCGGCATGGCCATCGAGCCGTTCAGCACCGCGTAACTGGCCATCGACAACCCGGTGGCGGCGCTGCCGACCAGGTGGGCGCCGTGCGCGCTGGCGAGCAGCAAGGCAGCGCGCAGGCGGCTCTCCTGGCGGGGGCTGCCATCGACGTGGACGAGTATGGTCTTGAACATATGCAGACTCCGTTCGGTGGTCTGGAACGCGGCGCACTACATTTGACTATACGCGGCGCAAGAGGGCCTGTCAGGCACACATTTGATTGCGATCAAACATGGGTGAAATATCCGGGCGACCTTGGCTGGAATGGTTTGTTGACAAGAAAGAAGTGAAGGATTAGCGTTGACCGCTTCGCCACTTGCCAGCCCACGCCGATGATCCGTCCGTTCGCCGTCTTCTTTCTCGTCTGCACGCTCGCCTTGGCAACCCCGCTGCGGGCGGCCCAGTTCAACGTGCTGTTGTTTACGAAATCCACGGCCTGGCACCACGATGCGGTGCACGCCGGCGTGACGGCGGTGCAAGAGCTCGGCAAGTTGCACGACTTTGAGGTGTTCTGGAGCGCCGACGCCGGGCGCGTGATGAACGATGCCGAGCTGTCCAGATACCAGGCGGTGATCTTCCTGCTCACCACCGGCGACGTCCTCGACGAGGCCCAGCAGGCGGCCTTCGAGCGCTTCATCCAGCGCGGCGGCGGCTACGTCGGCGTGCACAGCGCGGCCGACACCGAGTATGACTGGCCGTGGTACACCAGGATGGTGGGCCATATGTTCCACGTGCATCCCGCGGTGCAGACCGCGATCGTGAAGGTCGAGGACGCGCGTTTCCCCGGCATGGAACGCTTCGCGCCGCGCAATCTGTTCACCGACGAATGGTATGAATTCGGGCCGGCGCGCTCGACCGACCTGGTTTACCTGCTGAGCGTGGACGAGAGTACCGATCGTCCGCAGGCCACCTGGCCCGACCGCGCGGGCAAGGGCATGGGCGCTTTTCACCCGATCAGCTGGTACCAGCATTACGACGGCGGCCGCGCCTTTTACACCGGGATGGGCCACATGGCAGCGACCTACCGCGATCCGGTCTTCCTGCACCACCTGTACGGCGGCATCTACTGGGCCGCCAGCGGGCGCGGCATCGTCATATGATCCAGGCTCGGCGCGGCCGATCGCTTCCTTTCCCGGTCGCGGGCGGGCTGCGGTCGCTCATGCGTCAGAGAGTGCATCGGTCCGCTTTGCCTCGGGACCTCGCTCACGGACGAAGCGCCCGCTCTCCAGCCCGCTCTCCATCCAGCAAGTCCTGGCGCGGCCGCTCCCACTGCGGCACCGGCGCGGGGCAGGGCCGGTCGGCCATCCTGGCGTAGGGCAGGGTCGAGAAGTTATCGACTCCCGGCGCGCTGAAGCGGATATCGGTGGCCTTGCCGTCGATCAGGGAGGGCACCCGGGCAAAGCGCAGCCAGCCGTCGACGTGGCAGTTATCCCGCTGCAGCGCGCGCAGGCTGGGCAGGCTGCCGTCTTCCTTGTATTTCCAGGCCAGCGTGCGCGCTTCGGCGCCGGGTTCGCCGCCGAAGCGCGTCGGGCAGGCGGCGACGTCGGTCACGCCCGGGGCCAGGCTCAGCACGCCCAGGCGCACCGCATAGCTGCCGGCGGCGCCGTTGTCGGTGATGGTCGCGAACGACCAGCACAGGGGATTCGAGGGGAAGGCCGACAGCGGCATGTCGAGGATGCGGCTGCCCGGCTCGACCTGGGCCAGGGCCGTCCGGATCTGCTCGCGCGCGAGGTGGCCGGCCACGCCCTGCACCGCGATGAAGCCCAGGCACGCCACGAGCGCGGCGACGACGCCGGTCGATCCCCCGCGCCGCGCCATGACGGCCACGACGCCAGCGAGCAGCAGCAGGCCGGCCAGCGAACCCCACTGCAGGAAGCCCATCCAGGTAAACAGCAGCGG
The DNA here is from genome assembly GCF_056279385.1 of Massilia sp. UYP34. Taxonomy (NCBI): domain Bacteria; kingdom Pseudomonadati; phylum Pseudomonadota; class Betaproteobacteria; order Burkholderiales; family Oxalobacteraceae; genus Massilia; species Massilia sp. UYP34. Next base: position 94,186 of record NZ_JBWBRF010000002.1, read on the forward strand.
CGCGGCCAGGATCAGGCCCAGGAACAGCGCGCGCAGCACCCGGTTCGGCGCCAGGAGGGCGAGCGCGACCCCGAGCGCGGTCCAGAACACCGGTTCGATGATGAACACCATGTCGCCGTACAGCCAGGTTGAATCGAGCGGGTGGAACGGGTGCACGCCATACACGTTCAGGAAGTCGAGCGACAGGTGCAGCACCATCCCGAGCGCGGCGGTGGCCAGCACCGCATGGCGCGCCACGCGGTCGTCGCGCATCAGGCGCCGTGCCCCCGGCCACAGCAGCCAGAGCAGGCCGAGCAGCAGTGCGATCTGGGGCAGGGCATACAGCAGCGTGTGCGTATGGCCGCGATGGTGCAGCAGATAGCCGAGCGGCGGCGCCAGCAGGGGCGTGAGCACCAAGTCCAGGTCGGGGAAATTACTGGCCAGCGCGCCGGTGGCGAGCAGGACGCGGCGGCGCGTGCGCGCCTGCTGCGGATCGGGATGGGCGGGCAGGGCGCGGTGGGCGAGTTCGCCCAGCGCCAGCCCCAGCAGGGAGTGGGTCAGATTGTCCATCCCACGAGTTTACCGTGAAAGCACGAAATTGATCCAAATCAAGACTTTTTCAGTTATATCGCTTGGTCAACCATCATGTTTTTGATGTAGGTCATATTTTTTGCATTTCCTCGTCATTAGAATGCAAGAAACGATATTTCTTAAATGCAACACGAGGAGTGCACAGTGCGCAACAACCAGCCGGTCACGGGGACTGAATACCTGATGCAGGCGGGACAATCGATCGTCTCGAAGACCGACACCAGGGGCCGCATCACCTACGTCAATCCGCGTTTCGTCGACGTCAGCGGCTTCAGCGAGGACGAATTGCTGGGCAAGGCCCACAACCTGGTGCGCCATCCCGACATGCCGCCCGAAGCCTTCGCCGACCTGTGGGCGACCCTGCAGGCGGGCGAGCCCTGGACCGGCATGGTCAAGAACCGCCGCAAGAACGGCGACTTCTACTGGGTGGTGGCGAACGTGGTGCCGATCCAGGAGCACGGCCGCGTCACCGGCTACATGTCGGTTCGCACCGCGCCCACCCGGGCCCAGGTCGAGCAGGCCGACCTTTTGTACCGCCAGATCCGCGCCGGCCGGGCGCGCGGCCTGGGCATCGTGCGCGGCCAGGTGGTGCGGACCGGCTGGCGCCGGCGCCTGAACATCCTGCTCGCCCTGCGCGAGCTGCCGCTGCGCCAGCGCCTGGGATGGACGATGGGAGCCCAGGCCCTGCTGCTGGCCGCGCTCGCGGCGGCGGCCGATGGCGCGCTCTGGCGCATACTGGCCGGCGCCGGCGTGCTGGCCGCGCTGGCGCTCTGGCATGCGCTCGACCGCGGCATCGCGCGGCCCTTGCAGGATGCCGTCGCGACCGTCCACGCGCTGGCCGGCGGCGACCTGGCGCGTCCGCTTCCGGCGCCCGGCGGCGGGGAAATCGGCCGCCTGCAGCTGGCGCTGCGCCAGCTCAACATCAACCTGACCGCGATCATCGGTGACGTGCGCGACAACGTCAGCTCGATCGAGCTGGCCACCCGCGCGATCGCCGCCGGCAATGCCGACCTGGCCAGCCGTACCGAAGCCCAGGCCGCCAGCCTCGAGCAGACCGCGAGCAGCCTCGGCAATATCGCGCGCGCCGCCGGCCGCAACACCGACAGCGCGGTGCAGGCCGACGGCATGGTGCTGGCCGCCAGCGCGGTGGCCGGCCAGGGCGGCCAGGCCGCCGTGCGCATCGGCCAGACCATGGACCGGATCAGCGGCTCGGCCAACCGCATCGGCGACATCATCGGCCTGATCGACGGCATCGCCTTCCAGACCAATCTGCTGGCGCTGAACGCGGCGGTGGAGGCGGCCAGGGCCGGCGAACAGGGGCGCGGCTTCGCCGTCGTGGCCGGCGAAGTGCGCAGCCTGGCCCAGCGCACCGCCGGCGCCGCCAAGGAGATCAAGGGACTGATCGAGGACTCCAGCGGCCATGTGGGCGAGGGGGCCGAACTGGTGGGCCAGGCCGGCCAGACCATGCGCGCGGTGGTCGACAAGGTGGCCGAGGCGGCCGCGATCATGGGCGCCATCACCGCCGCCAGCCGCGAACAGGCCCGCGACATCCTCGACGTCAACGCCGCGATGAACGCACTGGACGCGATCACGCGGAAGAACGCCGCCCAGGTCGAGGAATCGGCCATGTCGTCGGGCAGCGTGGCCGACGAGGCGGCCCGCCTGTCGCTGGCGTTGTCGGTGTTCAAGTTCAGGCAGGGCGTGCGGCCGAGCCAGGGTTGACGCTCGATCCGTGGCCGGCGGGGATCGGCATGGCGGCCGGTTCGACGAGCTGGAAGGGCCGGCGTGGCGCGTCTTGCGGGACGATGATCGCGGCCGATGATGCAGGGGTCGCCGTGGGTGGACGGATTGCGCGCCCACCCGCGGGGCCCGGCCGGTGATCACATGGTCGGACCGCGCCCGGTGTGGGTTTCCTTTTCGATGCGGTTCTGGCATTCGATGCAGGTGCGCACCGTCGGCGTGGCCAGCAGGCGCGCGTCGGGGATCGCGCAACCGCACGACTCGCAGATGCCGGCGCCGCCAGCTTCGAGCTTGCCGAGGGCGACGTCGATCTCGTGCAGCAGGTTCGCATCGTGTTCGGCCAGGTGGACTTCGTCGTGGCCGATCATCTCGGCGGTATTGCCGTCATCGCCCTGCGCTTCATGCGCGAGCGGACCGATCGGCGGCGCATCGCCCTCGTCGGCCGTGGTGCGCGCACGGACGGCGCCGAGCAGGTCCTCACGCGCTGCATTCAGGCGCTTGGACATTTCTTCGTGAACGGATTGGGAAAGAGGCGGCATGGCGATTCCTGATTGGTTGGTGAGGAAAAGCCCTCCGGAAGATGGCGGGCCGTCGGTTTGGACTTGATTCATCTCAAAACGATGTCCGTGGAATCGGGGAAGAAAGCGTCGCAGCCGGGCGCACAACCGGGCGACAACCGTCGTTCCAATAATCTATCCATCAAGGAACATTTTGATACACATCAAGGATTGTTGAGCGTCGTAAACGCCCACTCCCGACGGTCACGCAATCGTGTCATTTCAGGAGAGCATCTTGAAGGGCAGTCTAAACGATAACGACAAGACCGCGCGCCAGTTTGCCGAACCGCGCGACTGGTCGAGGCCGACCTCCGCCAGGCCGGCTGTCAGCGCCGTCCGAGGCGCGCGATGGCGCGCACGTAGACCAGCTCCGCCACCAGTTCGACCAGCGTCTGCGTCACGATGATCGCCGGCAGCAGCGGCACCGCGCCCGGCACCGCCAGCGCCAGCGGCAGCACCACCAGCGAGTTGCGGGTGGCGCCGCTGAAGGCGACCGCGCGCCCGGCGGGCGCGGCCAGGCGGAACAGGCGCGCCACGAGCCAGCCGGCGGGCGGGGCCAGCAGCGCGAAGGCGGCGTAGACCGGCGCCACCCGCAGCGCCGCATCCAGCGCCTGGCCGAGCTGCGGCAGCACCGACGCCACCACGATGAACAGCACCAGGGCCGTCGCCGGCACCGGCAACAAGCCGAGCACGATTGACGCGCGCGCGCCGGTCGGATGGCGTGCGGCACAGAGCTGCAGCGCGACCGCCAGCAGCAGCGGCGCGGCGATCAGCCACGCGAAGGCGTCGATGAAGGGGCCGGGCTGGACCAGACCGGCCGCGCCGTCTCCGAGGAGGATGCGCAGGTACACCGGCAGCATCAGCATCTGCGCCACCAGCAGGACGGGCGTTGCCGCCAGCAGCAGGCGCGCATCGGCGCGGCCGAGGTGGGAAAAGGTGACCACATAGTCGATGCAGGGCGCCAGCAGCACCAGCAGCACGCCCAGCCGCACCAATGGGTCGGCCGGCACGAAGGGCAGCAGGCCGGCGACCAGCAGGGGAATGACGACGAAGTTGGTCACCAGGAGGGCGCCCAGGAAGCGCGTGTGGGTGAAGGCGCGTCCCAGTTCGGCCAGCGGCACCTGCAGGAAGGTCACGAACAGCATGAAGGCCAGGGCCGGGTTGACCGCGGGCTCCAGCGCGGTGGTCCCCGGCAGCGCCAGCGCCGCCAGCGCGGCCAACGCCACGGCCGCGAAATAGATGCCGATCTGCGTGTTTTCCAGCTTGTCCCGGATGTGCTGCATGCGCTGTCATCGCTTTCTTCGTGAAGGAAGGCACGCCCTTGCAGACCCGCCAAGCGGGCATTATACGGAGCGCTGGGCTGACGCCAGGTGGCCGTGAGGTAAGATGCCGTCCAGTGCGATTCAGCGGGGAGAGGTAGTGCGGTACCGGAACTTGTCGTTGTACTGGCTGGCGATCGGCGTGGGCGGGATGCTGGCGTTTCGCGTGCCCGTGGTCGGCTTTGCGCTTGGCATCGGCGCGCTGCTCTACTTCGTCTACGCGATTGCTTACTGGCTGCTTTTCCTGGTGTTCTTCCACCAGCGTCCATACAGTCGCACGGTGTTCGGCATGACGCGGCGCGCCTTCGCGATCCGGCTCGCGCTGGTGGCCGCGGTGGTGTGCGTCGGCAGCCTGCTGCTGGGGTGGAAGGTGCTGGCCTGCCTCGGCGCGGCGGTGCTGTATTACTGCGGCGAGATCGAGCTCAAGGACCGGATGATCGTCGCCGCCGAATGACGCGTCATTGGCGACACGAAGGCGAGGCCCGCGCCGCCCACCGAGCCGTCCGGCAGCGCGTATCTCCGTCATCGTCGGGCCTCGTACGTACGCAGTCCAACAACATCCGAACCGTTGAACTCGTTGTTGAACTGTTACTTACATGTTAGATTCCTTGGCGCAATTGCACCACCCGCCGCAGAGATCAACCACAAGGAAACTACCCGAGATGCCATCGACCCGCCAGCGCAGCCTGCGCGCCACCATCGCCGCCCTGTTCATTCCCGCCATGCTCGCCGGCGCGTCGCTGCCGGCGGTGGCTGCGCCAGCCGCCACCCAGGCCGCCGCCGTCGCCCCCTACAAGGCCTTCGATGCCTGGAGCGACAAGTTCGCCGAAGACTGGGTACGCCTGAGCCCGCAGCTGGCGACCTCGACACAGTACTTCAGCGGCGCCGAGCAGGCCAGGCTGGACCGCGAGCTGACCCCGCTGACCGCGGCGCACCGCAAGAAGTCGGTCGCCATGGCGCGCGAAGGGCTCGAGCGCCTCGACGGCTTCAAGGCGCAGCCGCTGAACGAGACCCAGAAGATCTCGGCGGCGGTGATGCGCTGGTCGCTGCAGAACGTGATCGCCAACGAGCCGTTCGAGGACCACGCCTTCGTGTTCTCGCAGTTCAGCGGTCCGCAGATCGGCCTGGTCAACTTCCTGACCAACACGCACCCGATGCGCAATGCGGCCGACGTCGACAGCTACCTGGCCCGCCTGGACCAGGTGGCGGTCCGCCTCGACGAAGCGCTGGTGCGCGCCAAGGGAGCAGCAAGCAAGCAGTTGATTCCGCCGCGCTTCATCCTCGAGCGCGCCCAGTTCCAGGTCGACCACTTCCTCAAGCCGGTCGCGGTCGAGAACGTGCTGGTGACCACGCTGGCCCAGCGCACCGCCGAGATGAAGGACCTGTCGCCGCAGGCGCGCAGCGCCGCCATTGCGCGCGCGACCGGCATCGTCGAGCAGAAGATCCGTCCTTCCTACACCCGCGTGCAGGCCTTCATGGCCGAGATCCACCCGAAGACCGGTGACGTGGCCGGCATTTCGCGCCTGCCGAACGGCGCCGCCGCCTACAAGCGCGCGATCGAGAACTTCACCAGCACCCAGCTCACGGCCGACGAGATCCACACGATCGGCTTGCGCGAAGTGGCGCGCATCGAAGCCGAGATGGACAAGCACCTGCGCTCGCTTGGCCTGGCCGAAGGGAATATCGAAACCCGCATGAAGCAGCTCGACGCGCGCTTCCAGCCGAAGGGCGAGGGCGATCCGCGCCCGGCGATCATCGCCAGCTACAACGAGATGGTGCGCGACGCCGAGCGCAGGAGCAGCACGCTGTTCAACCTCAAGCCGCGCGCGCCGGTCGACGTGCGCCGCGTGCCGCCGCTGACCGAGCCGTCGGCCGCCGCCCATTACACCTTGCCGGCGCCGGACGGCAGCCGTCCCGGCATCTTCTGGGTGCCGCTGCGCGGCCCGACCTTCGACATGATCCGCATGCGCAGCCTGGCCTACCACGAGGCCGTGCCGGGACACCACTTCCAGCTCGCCATCCAGCAAGAGATGAACGACCTGCCGAAGTTCCGCAGCCAGCGCATCTTCAGCGGCGGCAGCGCGCACTCCGAAGGCTGGGCGCTGTACACCGAGCGCCTGGCGGCGGAGCAGGGCTGGTATGCGGACGACGTCCCGGGCCTGTTGGGCGCCCTCGGCTCGGAACTGTTCCGCGCCCGCCGCCTGGTGGTCGACACGGGCCTGCACACCAAGGGCTGGACCCGCCAGCAGGCGATCGACTACGGCATGGGCGCCCAGGAGACCGAGCGCTACGTCGTGTGGCCGGGCCAGGCCAATGCCTACATGATCGGCATGCTGCGCATCCTCGAACTGCGCCAGAAAGCGCAGCAGGAACTGGGCGACAAGTACTCGCTGCCGGCCTTCCACGACCTGGTGCTGGGCGCCGGCTCGGTGCCGCTCGACGTGCTGGGCGAGCTGGTCGACAACTGGATCGCGCAGCAAAAGAAGGCTTGACGCCGACCGGCGTGCGGTGAGCACGGCGCGAGTGTCCGACAAATATCCCCGCCAGGAGCGTAATACCGTTAAGTTAAGCTGCTGAGCTAGCCGTCAAATACGTCGTCCCCGCGCAGGCGGGGACCCAAGTTCTCCAAGCGTCCTCGAAACGCTTGCAAGATTGGGTCCCCACCTTCGTGGGGACGACGTTTTTATGCCAACTCAAGAAGACTTTCGCCTTAACTCAACGTCTTTACCGCCACGAGTGGGGATGTCTGCTTTCGACGCTCAAGTAGATGCATCGGGAAGTGGGGCGGAAGCGTTGTGCGAACGCGAATGATAATGATTATCGTTTACATGTAATGACGTTCTCGGTAGAATCATTGTGTTCCTAGCAGTGTTTCCTCTCGTACCACTCATCCGAAAGAGACCGTCTCGCCATGAAAGCAATCAAAAGCCGCAAGCATCCCATCACCCGCAGCCAGCTCGCGGGCACCGCGCTGGCCGCGGCGCTGATGCCGCTCGGCGCGCATGCCGCCGCCGACGCCGCCGCCACCACTGCCGCCGCCACTGCAGCGCCTGCCAGCGTCGCCCCGCAATCGACCGTCGAAATCGTCGGCAAGAACGAGACCGCCTTCCGCGCCGAGCGTGCCTCGTCGCCCAAGTACACCGAGCGCCTGGTCGACACCGCCCAGACGGTGCAAGTGATCAAGAAGGAGCTGTTCGAGCAGCAGGGCGCCCTGACCCTGACCGAGGCGCTGCGCAGCACCCCCGGCGTCGGCGCCTTCTTCCTGGGCGAGAACGGCAACACGAATACCGGCGACGCGATCTTCATGCGCGGCTTCGACACCTCGGGCAGCATCTACGTCGACGGCGTGCGCGACGTCGGCTCGATCGCGCGCGACGTGTTCAACGTGGAGCAGATCGACGTGCTGAAGGGCCCGGCCGGCACCGACAACGGGCGCGGCGCGCCGACCGGCTCGGTCAACCTGGTGACCAAGAAGGCGAATCTCACCGACCTGGTGACCACCGCCATCACCGGCGGCAGCGGCGACCAGAAACGCATCACGTTTGATGCCAACCAGGTGCTGGATGAACAGCGCGGCATCGCCGTGCGCCTGAACGTGCTGGCCCAGGATTCGGGCAGCGCGGCGCGCGACGTGGTCGAGAACAAGCGCTGGGCGGTGGCGCCGAGCATCGGCTTCGGCCTGAACGGCCCGACCCGCGTGCACCTGGACTACCTGCACGTCGACCAGGACAACATCCCCGACGGCGGCGTGTACGTGATCGGCCTGCCCGGCTACACCAGCCCGGACCGCGCCAGGCCCTGGGTCGCCGATGCCCCCAAGGTCGACCCCAAGAACTTCTACGGCTCGGTCGACGACTACGACGACGTGAAAGCCGACATGGCCACCGTGCGCATCGAGCACGACTTCTCGCCGACCATGAAGCTGCACAACACGAGCCGCTACGGCAAGACCAGCCAGGACTACCTGCTGACCGCCTTCCTCACCAGCGCCGCCAACCTGGCCACGCCGGTGCAGGGCGACCCCCGCACCTGGACCCTGGCGCGCAGCATCCGCACCGGCAAGGACCAGGAAAACAGGATTCTCACCAACGTCACGACCCTGACCAGCCAGTTCGACACCGGCGCCGTGTCGCACACCCTGGTGACGGGCCTGGAATTGACCAGCGAACGCCAGACCACCCGGGGCTTGAGCGGCCTGGGCACGCTGCCGGCCGCGAACATCTACCGCCCCGATCCGCGCCAGGCGCCGATCACGCCGGTCGACGTGCGCCGCACCGGTGCCTACAACGAGGGCCAGGTCGACACCCAGAGCGTCTACGTGTTCGACACCGTCAAGGTCGGCGAACGCTGGATCTTCAATGGCGGCGTGCGCCTGGACCACTTCCGCGGCGACTATTCGGTGGTGGCGCTGACCAATAACGTGCTGACCCCGACCCGCTTCAAGGTCGGCGAGAACCTCGTCAACGGCAAGCTGTCGGCCCTGTACAAGCCGACCGCCAACAGCAGCGTGTATGCGATGGTGGCCAGCTCCAGGCAGCCGCCGGGCGCCAGTTTCACCGTGTCGGGCAACGCCAACAGCGCCCAGAACCCGATCTACGAGCCGCAAAAGACGGTCACCACCGAGTTCGGCGGCAAGCTCGACCTGCTCAAGTCCAGACTGTCGCTGTCGGCCGCGCTGTTTCGCACCGACGTCGAGAACGAGGTCGAGCAGGATCCGGCCGACCTGCAGTACTACCAGACCGGCGAGAAGCGGGTGCAGGGCGTCGAGCTGGGCGCGACCGGCGCGCTGGCGCCGCACTGGCTGATCAGCGCCGGCTACCTGTACTTGGACACCAGCGTCGAGCGTGGCCGCAACGTCACCGCCGCCGGCGAGAACAGCCTGACCTACACGCCGAAGCAGTCGTTCACCGCCTGGACCTCGTACGACCTGCCTTGGGGCCTGCGCATCGGCGGCGGCGCGCGTTTTTCCGACAAGCTGGCGCGCGGCACCGACGGCGCGATCGGCACCCCGGCCCATACCGATTCGTACTGGGTGTTCGACGCCATGCTCGGCTACAAGGTGAGCAAGAACGTCGACCTGCGCCTGAACCTGTACAACATCGGCGACGAGAAGTATGTCGCGGCCATCAACAAGAGCGGTTACCGCTACACGCCGGGCACGCCGCGCTCGGCCAGCCTGACGGCGAACGTGCGCTTCTGAGGCGTTCGATGGCAGGGGCGGGCCTGCGGTGCGTCACCGCCGGTCCGCTTCTGCTATGTTGAGTCCACCTTCATGGAGGGACGACATGGAACGATTCCTGATCATCTATCGCGGCGCATCCGAACCGGGCGAGCGCCAGGAAGACCGCTGGGCCGCCTGGTTCGAGGCCCTGGGCCCGGCCTTGCTCGATCCGGGCAGCCTGACGCAGGACAGCATCGAGATCCCGAGCCGCCTTCTCGGCCCCAAGCCGTCCGGCGGCTCGCTGTCGGGCTACTCGGTGATCGAGGCGGCGGACTTCGACGCGGTGGTGCGCCTGGCGCAGGATTGCCCGATCTTCGACGAGCGCGGCTCGGTCGAGATCGCGCGGCTGGGGGCCGGGGCCGGCGCGGCCTGAAGCCGGGCGGCGCCTGCGGTATACTCGGCGCCCATGCGCATCCAGCTTTTCTCCGACCTGCACCTCGAACGCTACCCCGGCTTCCAGCCGCTCATCCTGCCGGACACCGACGTCGTGGTGCTGGCCGGCGACATCGGTTCCTACCAGGCCGGCTCGCGCCTGGAAACCCAGGATTTCGGACTCGAGCGCTTCTCTCCCGCATTGCCGGCGCTGGCCGGCAAGCGGGTGCTGTTCATTCCCGGCAACCACGAGTTCGATGCGCTCGACCATGCCGCCGCCTATGACCGGCTGCGCGCCACCTGCGAGCGGCTCGGCATCGTCTGGCTCGACCGCGAGATCGTGGTCATCGATCACGTGCGCTTCATCGGCACCACCTTGTGGAGCGATTTCGACGCGCTGGCGCTGCGCGAGGCCGACCTCACCAGGCAGCTGCAGCAGCGCAACAAGGCGTTCCGCGCGGCGAACTATTACCTGAGCAAGAACACGACCCTGAAGGATGGCGAGCAGGTGCTGGCCGAGGGCATCCGCGCCATGTCGCTCGATTGCCAGGCCTGGCTGGGCGCGGCGCTGGCCACGCCGTTCGAAGGCAAGACGGCCGTCGTCACCCATTTCGCGCCGAGCCTGATGAGCGCCGATCCGCGCTACGGCCTCTCGGCCGGCACGGCGGGCTTCTGCAATGCGCTCGACGGCCTGTTCAAGCACGCGCAGCTGTGGATGCACGGCCACCTGCACTGCCTGAACGACTACGTGGTCGAGGGCCGCGACGGCCCCCTGTCCTGGTCATGCCGCGTGGTGGCCAATCCGCTCGGCTACCTGAGCAAGGGCGAGCAGGAGGGTTTCCGGCCCGAGCTGGTGATCGAGCTGTAGGCAATCCTGCTACTGCGTCGCCTCGCCGGCCGACGAGAGGGTGCCCATCAGGGCCTCGAATCCGTCGCCTGCCTCTGGCGGGCGTTCCTGTTCCGCATGGTCGGCATACTCGGCATACACCCAGTCGCCGCCGGCGCGCGCCACGCCTTGCGGCGGCAGCGGCTCGTGCTGCGCTGTCTTCGCCAGCGCCACGCGCATGAAGTCGATCCACATCGGCAGCGCCAGGGTCGAGCCGAATTCGCGGCCGCCGAGCGAGCGCGGCTCGTCGTAGCCCATCCACGCGACCGCCGCCACCCCGCCGCCGTAGCCGGCGAACCAGCCGTCGACCGCGTTGCTGGTGGTGCCGGTCTTTCCGGCCAGGTCATGCCTTTGCAGTTGGCGCGAGGCCGCCGCCGCGGTGCCGACGCGGGTGACGTCGCGCAGCATGCTGTCGACGATGAAGGCATTGCGCTCGTCCAGCACCCGGGCGCTTTCCTGGCGCGGCCGTGGCGCCGCATGCTCGAACAGGACCTTGCCGTCGCCATCCTGGATGCGCGCGATCAGCCACGGCTGCACCCGGTAGCCGCCATTGGCCAGCACCGCATAGGCGCCGGCCATCTGCAGCGGCGTGACGGCGCCGGTGCCGAGGCCAAGCGTCAGGTTGCGCGGCTGGCGCGCGGCGTCGAAGCCGAAGCGCGCCAGGTGCGCGCGGGCATAGTCGACGTCCAGCGCGTGCAGCATCCGCACGGTGGGCACATTGCGCGAGCGCGACAGCGCGTGGCGCACCGTGACCGGACCCTCGAACACATTGTCGTCGTTGCGCGGCGACCAGTTGGCATGGGCCTGCCCGGCGTTCAGCTCGAGCGGTTCGTCGAGGATCTGCGTGCCCGGGAAGAAGCCGCGTTCCAGGCCCGCCGAATAGACGAAGGGCTTGATGCTCGATCCCGGCTGGCGCCAGGCCTGGGTCACGTGGTTGAACTGGTGGACCGAGTAATCGAAGCCGCCGACCAGCGCGCGGTAGGCGCCGGTGTCGGTGTCGAGTGCCACGAAGGCGGCCGCCACCTCGGGCAGCTGGGCGATCGACGGGGCGCCGCCGGCGGGCCTGGCCAGCCGGATGACGGCGCCGGGCGCCAGTCGCGTCGCCGGCCTGGCCTTGCCCGACAGGGCGCCAGCGGCGAAGGCCAGCCCCGCTCCGGTGATCTCGACGGCCTCGCCGTTGGCAAGCAGGGCGCGCACCCGCCTGGGCGAAGCGGCGACGACCACCGCCGCGCTCAAGCCGTCGACAAAGGGGCGTTTCTGCAGGGCGGCGGCGATCGCGTCCAGTCTTTCGCCGGCGCCGGCCGGCAGCGCGATGCGCGCTTCCGGGCCACGGTAGCCGTGGCGGCGGTCATAGGCGAGCACGTTGCGACGTACCGCTGCGTAGGCCGCATCCTGCTCGGCGGCCACGATGGTGGTCGTCACCGTGATGCCGCGCTCGTAGGCCGCCTGGCCGAACCGGGCATGGACGGCCTGGCGCGCGAGCTCGGCGACCCAGGCCGCGCGCCGATTCAGGGTGGCGCCGTCGCTGCGCACCTGCAGGCGCTCGGCCAGGGCGTGGCGGTACTGCGGTTCGGTGATCAGCGCCAGTTCGCGCATGCGCCCCAGCACGACCTGCTGGCGCTTGCGGGCCGCCTGCGGATTCGATACCGGGTTGCTGCTGGAAGGGTTCTGCGGCAGGCCGGCCAGCATCGCGATCTCGGCCAGGGACAGTTCGGGCAGCGGCTTGCCGAAATACGTGCGCGCCGCGCTGGCGAAGCCGTAGGCGCGCTGGCCGAGGTAGATCTGGTTCAGGTAGACCTCGAGGATCTGGTCCTTGGACAGCGCCTGCTCGATCTTGTAGGCGAGGGCGACCTCGCGCAGCTTGCGCGGCAGGGTCTTGTCGCGCGACAGGAAGAAGTTGCGCGCCACCTGCATCGTGATGGTCGAGGCGCCCTGGCTGCCGAAGTCGCCGATATTGGCCTTGGCCGCGCCGAGCGCGCGGATCCAGTCGACCCCGCCGTGCTCGTAGAAACGGGTGTCCTCGATCGCCAGCACGGCCGCCTTGAGCAGCGCCGGCACCCTGGATACGGGGACGAACTCGCGCCGCTCGGCGCCGAATTCGCCGATCAGGACCTGGTCGGCGGTGTACACGCGCAGCGGGATCTTCGGACGGTAGTCGGTGACGGCCTTGATGTCGGGGACCTCCGGCAGGATGGAGGCGCCGGCCACGCGAGGGGCGGTCGCGAGCAGCAGGGAGCAGAACAGGATGACGAGGGAGCGGGGTGATTTCATGACGGCTTCGTGGACGGTTGGTCGAACGCGGCCGATCTTACTGTCGCGCGCCGCCCGGGTCATGCGCAAAGGCCCAGGTAGCGCGACATGCCCCAGAGCGCAGCGTCTGGCGCTACCTTGGTAGCGCCGTCGGTGGGCGGCGCATTCGGGGCAGGGGCCGACGCGGGTCGCACGGAACGGGTATCCTTGCGCCAGTCGATTTTAATCAGGAGAGATGGATGAACACCAAATACAGCGCACTGGTCGTCGGCGCCAGCGGCATCATCGGCCATGCGGTCGTGCGCGAGCTGCACGGACGACCCGACTGGAAGGTGCGGGCCTTGCCGCGCACCTTCGTGGACGGCGTCGAGACCGTCAAGGCCGACCTGACCGACGCCCAGGCCAGCGCCAGCGCCCTGGAAGCGGCGCGCGATACCACCCACGTGTTCTACGCCGCGCTCAAGGGCGGGACCGACCTGCTCGACGAGGAGCGGATCAACGCCGGCATGCTGCGCAACCTGCTCGACGGCCTGAAGGCGGTCGGCGCCCCGCTGCAGCGCGTGGTGCACTATCAAGGGGCCAAGGTGTACGGCGTGCACCTGGGCCACGCGCAGGCGCCGTTCTACGAGGACGACCCGCGCCACATGACGCCCAACTTCTATTATGCCCAGGAAGACCTGCTGCGCGAGCGCGCCGCCGCCGGCGAGCTCGAATGGTCGATCCTGCGGCCCGACGTGGTGGTGGGCGACATCGCCGGCAATCCGATGAATATCGCGATGGTAATGGGCATGTTCGCCGCGCTCAGCAAGGACGCCGGCGCGCCGCTGCGCTTCCCGGGAACCGACAAGGTGTATTCGGGGGTGCTGGCCCAGACCACCGATGCCGACTGGATGGCGCGCGCCAGCGTCTGGGCGGCGCTCGATCCGGCGGCGCGCGGCGAAGCGTTCAACCTGGTCAATGAACCGTTCCGCTGGGAGCGCGTGTGGCGCCAGGTGGCGGCGGCCTTCGACATGGAAGTGGGACCCACGCAGCCATTCTCGCTGGCCAGGCAGATGCCGCTCAAGGCGGCGGCGTGGGAGCGCATCGTGCAGCGCCACGGCCTGCAGTCGATGCCTTTCGAGAAGCAGGTCGGCTGGTGGTTCGGCGACTTCGTGTTCAATACCGAGTTCGACATGGTGTCGGACATGGGCAAGATCCGGCGCGCCGGGTTTACCGAAGCGGTGGAGCCCGGCGCGACGATCGTCACCGCCCTCGAGCGGCTGCGCGCTGCAAAATGGCTGCCCTGACGGTGTAGCTGGCGCGGGCGCCGACGGCGTAGAATGGCCGGGTTGCGACGGCGCCGGCCCTGCCTTCGCATCCTGTGTCCAATCTCGCCTATCCGACCGCATGATTTTTCCACCATCCCTTACGCGCCCGCGCCGTCAGGCAGCGCTCCTCGTGCTGGCTTGCAGTGCCGGGGCGGCCCTCGCCGATGACGGCGACGCCATCAATCCCGACCGCCCCGACGTCGCCAACTCCAGCCAGGTGGTCGGCCATGGCCGCTTGCAGCTCGAGATCGGCGTCGACTGGGCTCGCCAGCGCAACGACGACCTGCACGTGCGCACCTTGAGCACGCCGGCGCTGCTGCGTATCGGCCTGGGAGACACGACGGAACTGCGCGTCGAGACCGACGGCCGCAGCATCGAGCACGCCGTCGATCCGGCGACGCGCGCACGCACCACGAGCGCGGGCTGGAACGCCACGTCGATCGGATTCAAATGGCGTTTTGCCGACGGCGAGGGCGTGCGTCCTGCGCTGGGGCTGATCGGCGCCATCGCGCTGCCGACCGGCAGCGCGGCACTGCGGGCCAAGGGTGTCCTGCCGCAGATGGTGCTGGCAGCGGAATGGGAGCTGCCAAACGGCTGGTCGCTGGCCGTGACGCCGGGCGCCGGCGCCGATGTGGACGATGACGGCGCGCGTTACCGCTACGCAATCCTGGCGGCGTCGCTGGGCAAGAAATTCACTGAACGCGTCCAGGGATTTTTTGAAGTGGCGGCGCCGCAGATCGCCTCGGCGTCGCATGGCTGCGATCGGGTGCAGGTCGACGCGGGCGTGAGCTGGCGACTGAACAGGAATTGCCAGGTCGATGCGATGGTGGTGCATGGGCTGAATCGGCATACGCCCGATCTGGGCCTGGCGTTCGGGTTATCGGTGCGACGCTGAGGCCGCAGCGGTTGCATCGGTCATCCGCGGTGCAGCCGATCGCCCCGGCGCACGCGGTCGTCACTGCGCAGGTGCAGCTCGCAAGAGAGCCGCGGCGTCATGGCTTCACGCCATCGGGCTGCAGGCGTCGGTGCCGGCCGCCAGCGCCTTGAGCTTGACCGGATCGAGCAGCGTCACTTCGCGCCTGTCGACGTGGAGCCAGCCCTGCTTCCGAAAGCGCGACAGCAGGCGGCTGACGCTCTCGATGGTCAGGCCCAGGTAGTTGCCGATGTCTTCGCGCGACATGCGCAGCTGGAAGCGGTCGGCGGCATAGCCGCGGGTGGCGTAGCGCGCCGACAGGTTCACCAGGAATACGGCGAAGCGCTGCTCGGCGCGCATGTTCCCGAGCAGGAGCATGACGTTCTGCTCGCGCGTGATTTCCTGGCTCATGATGCGGTGAAAGTGACGCAGCAGGGTCGGCACCTCGCCGAACAGGTCTTCCAGCCGCGTGAATGGAATCTCGCACACCTCCGAGTCTTCCAGCGCCACCGCGTCGCAGTGGTGGGTGCCGCTGATCGCGTCCATGCCCAGCAGTTCGCCGGCCATCTGGAAGCCGGTGATGTGGGCAGCGCCGGCGGCGTTCACCAGGCTGGTCTTGAAGTGGCCGAAGCGCACCGCGTACAGGTTGCGAAACGGCTCGCCCACGCCGTACAGGCGCTCGTCGCGCGCGAGCCGGCGGCGCCGGCCGATGATCTGGTCCAGGCGATCGATCTCGGCGTCGTCGAGGCCCATCGGCAGGCACAACCGGTGCATGCTGCACTGGGCGCAGGACTTGAGCGCATGGAGGTTCAGGTGCGGCTCGGCTTGCCGGGGCAGGGGCTGGCTCATCAGGAATGGTCGTTGTTGTTCGGCACACCGGGAATTATAGACGCCTTGCCTGGCTGATCCTCCTGCACTGCCGCTCGTCGAATTTCTTGCAAGAATTGTGATGCACGCTGCCGGAATGCGTTGGCCGCAACTGTGCGCGCTCGATATGAATCGGCGTCTACACTTGGTCCACAACTTGGACAACTGGAGTGATCGACAGTGTCATCTTCAAGTGCGAGCGGGTCCGCCGATACCGCCTTCTTCGCGGTTGCCGCGCCGGCCGCACCGCCCAGCGGCGAAGACCAGGCCAGGGCCGACCTCTACGCCTTGCTCTCGCGCCTGCTCCTCGCGGCGCCCGACGCCGCCTTGCTCGCCGCGCTCGCCACCAGCGATCCGATCCTGGCCGAGGGCGGCGATCCGGCGCTGGAACGCGCGTGGGAGCCATTGACCCTGGCGTCCGGCGTCATGGACGCCGAGACCGTCCACGCTGAATTCAACGCGCTCTTCGTCAGCATCGGCACGCCGCCGGTCGACCCGTATGGCTCGCGCTACCTGGCCGGCTACATGAACGACACGCCGCTGGCGCTGCTGCGCGCAGACCTGGCGCGGCTTGGCCTCGCGCGCATGCGCGGCCGGGGCGAGTTCGAGGACCACCTTGGCGCGCTGTGCGAGACCATGCGCGTGCTGGCCGCCGGCGCCCCCGGCATCCGGCGCCAGCCGCTGGCGCTGCAGCGGCGGTTCTTCGAGGCCCACATCGGCGGCTGGTGCATGCGCGCGCTGGACGACATCGCCGCTGCCGACGGCGCCAACTATTACCGCCTGGTCGCGCGCTTCGCGCAGGCATTCCTGGCAATCGAGGCGGAAAGCTTTGAAGTGGAAGGGGAGACCGATGAGCAAGCATGACCAACAGACGCCGGGCCAGCCCGATCCGGCGCGGCGCTGCTTCCTGAAGGCGGCTCCGCTGGGCGCGCTGGCGGTGGCCGCCGCCGCCCCGGCAAGCGCGGCCCTGGAGGCCGCCCCGGCGGCGCCCGACCCCAGGGTCAAGCGCGGCTACCACGAGACGGAGCACATCCGCCGCTACTACGAGACCGCCGCCTACTGGTAGGCAAGCCGAGGTATCCCATGTCACTGGTCAAGTCTACGCGCGACAGCGCCCTGAAGCGGCGCCACTTCCTGGTCGGGGCCGGCGTCGCCGCCGGCGCCGGCGCCCTGGCGCGCCACCTGCCGCTGAACGTGATCGAAGCGGCCCAGGCCGATCCGGTGCCGAATACCCCGGTGCCCACCGAGGTCAAGCGCACCGTATGCAGCCACTGCTCGGTCGGCTGCTCGGTGGACGCGGTGGTCGCCAACGGCGTCTGGGTGCGGCAGGAGGCCGCCTTCGATTCGCCCATCAATATGGGCGCCCACTGCGCCAAGGGCGCCTCGGTGCGCGAGCACGCCTTCGGCGAACACCGCCTGCGCTATCCGATGAAGCTGGTGAACGGCAAGTACCAGCGCATCTCCTGGGACCAGGCGATCGACGAGATCGGCGACAAGCTGCTGCAGCTGCGCAAGGACGCGGGGCCGGATGCGCTGATGGTGATCGGCAGCTCCAAGCACAACAACGAGCAGGCCTACCTGCTGCGCAAATGGGTGTCGTTCTTCGGCACCAACAACTGCGACCACCAGGCGCGCATCTGCCACTCGACCACGGTCGCGGGCGTGGCCCAGACCTTCGGCTACGGGGCGATGACCAACTCGTTCAACGATCTGCACTACAGCAAGGCGGTGCTGTTCATCGGATCCAACCCGGCCGAGGCGCACCCGATCTCGATGCTGCACTTCCTGCACGCCAAGGAGCTGGGCGCCAAGATGATCGTCATCGATCCGCGCTTTACCCGCACCGCGCGGTTCGCCGACCACTACGTGCGCGTGCGGCCCGGCACCGATATTCCGCTGGTGTGGGGCATGCTGTGGCATATCTTCAATAACGGCTGGGAAGACAAGAAGTTCATCGAAGAGCGCACCTGGGGCATGGAGGACGTGCGCGCCGAGGTCATGAAGTGGCCGCCGGCGAAGGTGTCGGACGTGACCGGCGTGCCGGAATCGGCCGTGCGCATGGCGGCCGAGATGCTGGCCACCAACCGTCCTTCGTCGGTGGTCTGGTGCATGGGCATTACCCAGCACCATGTCGGCACCGCCAATGTGCGCGCGCTGTCGATCCTGCAACTGGTGCTGGGCAATATTGGCATCCCGGGCGGCGGCGCCAACATCTACCGCGGCCACGACAACGTCCAGGGCGCGACCGACGTCGGCCCCAATGCCGATTCGCTGCCCGGCTACTACGGCCTGGCCGAAGGCGCCTGGAAGCACTTCGCCGCGGTCTGGGGCGTCGACTACGAATGGATCAAGTCGCGCTACGGTTCCCGTGAGCTGATGGAAAAGCCCGGAATCACGGTGTCGCGCTGGTTCGACGCGGTCAACGAGCAGAACCAGTTCATCGACCAGCCGAGCAATCTGCGCGCCGTGCTGTACTGGGGCCACGCGCCGAACAGCCAGACCCGCCTGCCGGACATGAAGGCGGCCATGCAGAAGCTCGACATGATGGTCGTGATCGACCCCTATCCGAGCATGACGGCGGCGATGCACGGCCGCACGGACGGCGTCTACCTGCTGCCGGCGGCGTCGCAGTTCGAGACCCAGGGCTCGTGCACCGCCTCGAACCGTTCGATCCAGTGGCGCGAGCGCGTGATCCAGCCGCTGTTCGAATGCAAGACCGACCAGGAGATCATGTACCTGTTCGCGCGCAAGCTGGGCTTCGCCGAGGAACTGTGCAAGAACATCAAGGTAGTGCACAACGAGCCGGTGATCGAGGACATCCTGCGCGAGATCAACCGCTCGTGCTGGACCATCGGCTACACGGGCTGCTCGCCCGAGCGGCTCAAGCTGCACATGGAAAACAAGCACACGTTCAACCCGACGACGCTGCGCGCCGATTCCGGCCCGTGCAAGGGCGACTACTACGGCCTGCCCTGGCCATGCTGGGGCACGCCGGAAATGAAGCACCCCGGCACGCCGATCTTGTACGACCTGAGCAAGAGCGTGGCCGAGGGCGGCCTGCCGTTTCGCGCCAACTGGGGCGTCGAGCATAACGGCTCGAGCCTGCTGGCGGCCGACGGCTCGGCCAACAAGCACAGCGAGCTGGACTTCGGCTACCCGGAGTTCGACCACGTGTTCCTGAAAAAACTGGGCTGGTGGGCCGAGCTGACCCCGGCCGAGCAGGCCATGGCCGATGGCAAGAACTGGAAGACCGACCTGTCGGGCGGCATCATCCGGGTCGCCATCGCCCACGGCTGCGCGCCATTCGGCAATGCGCGGGCGCGCTGCAACGTCTGGAACTTCCCCGATCCGGTGCCCGTGCACCGCGAACCGCTGGCCACGCCGCGGCGCGACCTGGTGGCGCAGTACCCGACCTACGACGACAAGGCCAACCACTGGCGCCTGCCGACGCTGTATCAATCGGTGCAGGCGGTCGACTTTTCGAAAGACTTCCCGCTGATCATGACGTCGGGCCGCCTGGTCGAGTACGAGGGCGGCGGCGAGGAAACCCGTTCCAATCCCTGGCTGGCCGAGCTGCAGCAACACATGTTCGTCGAGATCAACCCGCGCGACGCGGTCCAGATCGGCGCCAGGCTGGGCGAGTACGTGTGGCTCGAGACGCCGACCGGGGCGCGCATGAAGATGATGGCGATGGTCACCGAGCGCGTGCCGGTGGGCCTGGTATGGGCGCCGTTCCACTTCGGCGGCTGGTGGATGGGCGAAGACCTGGAGCAGCATTATCCCGAACATGGGGCGCCGATCGTGCGCGGCGAGGCCATCAACACTGGCTGGACCTATGGCTATGACGCCGTGACCATGATGCAGGAAACCAAGGTATCGCTGTGCCGCGTGGTGCGCGCCTGAGCTGAGGAGACCGACATGCCAGCAAGAATGAAATTCATCTGCGACACCGAGCGCTGCATCGACTGCAACGGCTGCGTGACCGCCTGCAAGAACGAGCACGAACTGGCCTGGGGCATCAACCGGCGCCGCGTGGTGACCATCAACGACGGCATCCCGGGCGAGCGCTCGGTGTCGGTCGCCTGCATGCATTGCACCGACGCACCGTGCCTGGCCGTGTGCCCCACCAACTGCATCTACCACACCGAGGACGGCATCGTCCTGCACAGCAAGGACCAGTGCATCGGCTGCGGATACTGCTATTACGCCTGCCCGTTCGGCGCGCCGCAATTTCCCGAGTCGGGCCTGTTCAACCACCGCGGCAAGATGGACAAATGCACGTTCTGCGCCGGCGGCCCGGAACCGGACACCTCGGAAGCCGAGTTCAAGAAATATGGCCGCAACCGCATCGCCGAAGGCAAGCTGCCGGCCTGCGCCGAGCAGTGCGGCACCAAGGCGCTGCTGGGCGGCGACGCCGACATCATCGCCGACATCTATCGCCAGCGGGTCGAGACGCGCGGCTATGGCCCGCAGCTGTGGGGCTGGAAGATCGCCTACGGCAGGCCGAAACGCGGCGGCGCGTACAAGGCCGAGGGCAACTTGCCGCGCGTCAACCAGGACCTGCGCGATGCGCAGAACAATCCGCGGAGGTTCCCGACATGAAGCCCTCAACATCGTGCCCGGTGCGCCTGGTCCCGATCCTGCTGACCGTGCTGCCGGCCGTGCTGCTGGCCGGCTGCCTCGAAGTGGACCAGCACCCGCTGTGGCTGCACGGCGAGTACGCCGGCAAGAAGGACGATCGCCACTACCAGCGCCGCTTCCACAACGACCGGCTGGCCTGGTGGGCCACGATCGAGAACCGCAACGGCAAGCAGAACGAATACAACCGGGCCAACCCCTGAGGAGGCGACATGCGAGCGAACACCAAGGCGTCCCGCGCCGCGCCACTCCTGGCGCTGCGCGCCATGCTGTTCCTGGCGGCGGCGCTGGCCTTGTCGTCCAGCTGGGCCGGCGTCAAGAACGAGCGCGCCACGCCGGCGTATGCCGAAGAGCAGACCATGCTGCAGATCGAGGCCGATTCGGCGGTGCCGGATCCGGGCCTGCTGCAGTCCGAATCGGGCCGCGTGCACATGGACCGCCATTACCTGGGCCAGTACGGCAGCACGGAGGGCAACGTCATCGTCCAGCGCGGCGGCAACACCTGGCGCCACTTGCGCAACGGGCCGCTGGCGAGCATCGCCGGCTTCCTCCTGCTGGCGGCGCCGCTGGCGATCTTCGTGTTCTACCGCACGATCGGCCCGGCCAGCCAGGTGGCCGAGGCCGGGCGCAAGCTGCAGCGCTTCAATCGCTGGGAACGCCAGGTGCACTGGGCCACCGCCTTCAGCTTCATCGCCCTCGGCGTCACCGGCATCATCATCATGTATGGCAAGAAGATCCTGCTGCCATGGATGGGGCACGACCTGTTCTCGTGGGTGGCGATCATCTCGAAATACCTGCACAACTTCGTCGGGCCGCTGTTCATCCTGTGCTCGATCCTGATGTTCCTCACCTTCCTGAAGCGCAACTTCTACAACCGCGCCGACTGGCAATGGGTCAAGCAGGGCGGGGGCATCGTCAGCCACAAGCACGTCCCGGCGGGCTTCTTCAATGCCGGCGAAAAAACCTGGTTCTGGGGCGGCGTGGCGCTGCTGGGCCTGATCATGTCGGTCACTGGCCTGGTGCTCGACTTCGCCGTCGGCCAGACCCGCTACGTGATGCAGGTGGCCAACGTCCTGCATGTGGGCGCCGCGGCGCTGTACATGGCGGCCGCGATGGGCCACGCGTACATCGGCACCTGGGGCACGCCGGGCGCCTATGAGGCGATGCGCTACGGCACGGTGGACGAGAACTGGGCCAAGGCCCACCACCGGTTGTGGTACGAACAGATGAAGACCGGCGTCCCGCCCGGCATGGACAAGGACGGCAACATGGTGCCTGGCCAGGGCGGCCAACCGCGACCCGGTCCGGCGCACTGAGGAATGGTGATGAAACGACGCACTGCATCGACGATCGGCGGCATGGCCCTGGCGGCCATCGTGCTGGCCGCCTGCGACCGCGACCAGGCGCCTGCCGCCAACGGCGTGATCCAGACCAACTACCCCGGCCAGGTCTCGGCCGGCGGCATGACCAGCGGCCAGATCATGGCGCGTACGGCGCGGCCGGAAACCGACGCCACCTATGCCGGCGGCACGCCGGGCACCGCCGGCGGCTCGGGCGGCAATACCAGCGGCGCCGAGACCGGCGGCGCGACCCGGGAAACCGGCCAGGGGCCGTCGAGCGGCGTCACCCAGCCCTCTAGCGCCGGGCGGGAAGGCAGCAATCTGCCGTCGGGCGAGCATCGTCCCAGCGCGCCGGCGCCGGGAAGCACCGAAGCGCCAGCGGCCAGCAATGCCGCGCCCCAGGGGCAGTCAGGAGGGACACGATGATGACCAGGCGATTGCGCGCCTTGCCGGCGCTGGCGTTCGGCTTGAGCCTGGCCGGCGCATCCTGGGCGGCCCTGCCGCCGCCTTCGCCGGCCCAGGCCCAGGCCGCGGCGGCGAAGAAGGCCGAGGCCGACGCCAAGGCGGCCAGGGACAAGGACGCATTGCACGCGTCGATGGACCGGATCAGCGCCCAGTGGCGCCAGCGCGCCGCGCAGGAGGGCTGGACGATCAGGCCGCCGCCGCCCGTGACCGGGCCGCTGGGTGTCGCCGCCTCCGATCCCACCCCGGCCGGCGCCGGCGTGCCGGCGCCGGCCCCTGCCGGCGGCGCCCCCGGCACCTCGGGCGCCGCGCCGGCCACGGCCGCCGCGCCGCGCGGGGCGCGTGCGCTGCACGCGGCCGAAGTGCCGGTCAAGAGCGAGAAGCTGGGCACGGCGCGGCCAAGCGAGGACGTCAAGCAGGGGCCGACCCGGTCCCTGCCGGCCGGCGCCGCGCCGACCGTCAACAAGCATGGCGTCCCCGACGACGCCACGAAGCAGTGAAGGGGCCGCGATGAAAATGGGAAGCATGCCGGTCGCCATCATCATGCAGCGGCGCGCGGTGCGGCACCGCTGGGGCGACATGGACAGCTGGGCTGCGGTGGGCATCGTGCCGGACCGCGGCGAGCTGCCGCGCCTGTCGGTGCTGAGCCAGAGCGCGGAACGCGACGACTACCTGGTGCGCGGCCTCGAACTCGAACTGTACACCGACGAGAACGAAGGCTATTACGAGAACGTGATGGCGCCGGAATCGAAGGTGTTCGTGCTGTGGCGCATGGAAGACGGCCGCGCGATGCCGGCGCGCGCCTCGGTGAGCTATGTCGAGGGCACGCGCATGTTCGATTCGGGCGAAGCGGCCGACGGCGTGACCATGCCGGCCGAGATCTACAGCTGGGTCGCGGGCTACCTGCGCGAGCATTTCACGCCGCGCCCGCGCAAGGGCAGGCAGCACGGATGAGCGCGGACGTCATGGCCGAGGAAGGATTCCTGCGCCGCTGGGCGCGCCTGAAGGCGGCGCCCGCGCCGGCGCCCGAGCCGGCGCCGGCCAGCGTTGCGGAGCCGGCCGGCAGCGCCGCGCCGCCCCTTGCCGCGCTGGAGGACGAACGGGCGCTTCCCACCCTGGACGACGTGGCCCGGCTCACGCCGCAATCCGATTACTCGGTCTTCGTCGCCAAGGGCGTCGACAAGACGGTGCAGCGCATGGCGCTCAAAAAACTGTTCGCCGATCCGGGCTTTGCGGTGATGGACGGCCTGGACATCTACATCGCCGACTACACCCAGTCCGCGCCGCTCACCGACGCCATGCTGGCTTCGCTCAGGCACGCACCGGGGGTGCTGAACCGGCTGCTGGGCGAGCACGAGGATGAGCACGAGCACGCAAATGAGGACAAGCACGAGCACGAGGACGAGCACAAGGACGAGCTTGGCCCGGCGGCCGAAGGCGCGCCGGGCACGCCGACACAAGGGACCCCATGACTAGCCGATTCGACGACGCCGCAGCTTTCGACCCCGTCCAGGACGGCCGCGACCGGGCCGCCCGCCAGGCCGCGCTGCAGGCGGCCCGGGATGTTCCCGACGTCGAGGCGGCCGTCACGGTCGACTACCGTTCGCACGGACGCACGCTGGTGGTGGGCAGCGCGCTTGACGCGCTGGCCCTGGCCGACCGGCTGGCCGGCACCTTGCCGGTCACCGCGCTGCTGCTGGACGAGCCAGGCGGGCAGCCGCGCCCGTATCCGGTGCACAAGGTGGAGAACGTGGCCGTGGCCGGCTGGCTGGGCGCCTTCGAAGCGCGCTGGCGCGCGGCCGGCGAGCCGGTCAGGGAGAGCGGAAAGGGCCGGTTCGACCTGGTGCTCGACCTGTGCCCGGCGCGCCTGATCGCCAGCCACCAGCGCCCGCACGGTTATTACGCACCCGGGCGCGACGAGGCGGCGCGCCTGGCCGCGGTCGAGGCCCTGCAGGGCATGGTCGGCGACTTCGAGAAGCCGAAATACTTCAGCTACAAGGAGCGCATCTGCGCCCATGGCCGCAACGGCATCCACGCCTGCAGCGCCTGCGTCGACATCTGCTCGGCGCAGGCGATCGTGAGCGACGGCGACCGGGTGAAGGTCAACCCGTATCTGTGCGCCGGCTGCGGCGCCTGCGGCGCCGTATGCCCGACCGGGGCCATGAGCTATGTCTATCCGCCGGTGCCGCTGACGGGCAAGCGCATCCAGGCCGCCCTGCGCGCGTTCCGCGCGGCGGGCGGCGCGCAGCCGGTGCTGCTGCTGCACGATGCGCAGGGACGGGACGCGATCGCGCTGCTGGCCGAGCGCCTGCCGGGGCGCATCCTGCCGTTCTCGCTGCACCACGTCGCCTCGACCGGCATCGACGTCTGGCTGGCGGCGCTGGCCTATGGCGCGGCCGGCGTCGCCGTGCTGACGACGGGCACTGAAGCGCCCCAATACGTGCAGGCGCTGGGCGAGCAGATGGGCATCGCCCAGGCCGTGCTCGATGGCCTGGGCTATGCCGGGCCGCACTTCCAGCTGCTCCAGCTGCGGAACTCGGCACTTTCCGCAGCCGAGGAACTGGCGCTCGCGCTGCGTCATGCGCCGCGCGGCGAGGCCCCATCGGCGCCGGCGGTGTTCCACCTGTCGGTCGAGAAGCGCACCACCCTGGACTACGCGCTCGACCACCTGCACCACCACGCGCCGGTGCAGCCGCTGCACA
Source organism: Massilia sp. UYP34 (assembly GCF_056279385.1). Classification (NCBI taxonomy): domain Bacteria; kingdom Pseudomonadati; phylum Pseudomonadota; class Betaproteobacteria; order Burkholderiales; family Oxalobacteraceae; genus Massilia; species Massilia sp. UYP34. The sequence goes on from NZ_JBWBRF010000002.1 coordinate 119,330, forward strand.
TCGAGCTGCCCATGAAAGCGCCGTTCGGCGCGCTGGCCATCGACCGCCAGGCCTGCACCCTGTGCATGTCCTGTGCCGGCGTCTGCCCGGCCAATGCGCTGCAGGACGGGCAGGGCGCGCCGCAGCTGCGCTTCATCGAAAAGAACTGCGTCCAGTGCGGCCTGTGCGCCAATACCTGCCCCGAGGACGCGATCGCGCTGACGCCGCGCATCTCGTTCGCGCCGGAGCGCTTGCAGGCGGTGGTGCTGAACGCATCGCAGCCCTTCCACTGCATCCGCTGCAGCAAGCCTTTCGGCACATTGCAGATGGTCGAGAACATGCTTGGGCGCCTGGGGGCCCACCCGGCGTTCGCGGCCAACCTCGATCGCCTGCGCATGTGCGGCGACTGCCGCGTGATCGACATGATGACGCCCGGCGACGAGATGCAGGTGACGCCGCTGCGGCGCAACTAGATATTACCCAACCGTCAGGCGTCACCGCCGGCCGAATCGGTGGCAGAATGGTCGCAAGGCGGGGGCATCAACCGATGCACCCCGCCATCCACATGGCATAGCGACCAGGAGACACCCATGACGCCAACCCAGCGCTTCGTGCAGGCGCGCGACTTCCTCCAGCGGCACCGGCTCGACTACGACACCGCCTACCGCGATTTCGAGCAACCCGCGCTCGACCGCTTCAACTGGGCGCTCGACTTCTTCGACCACCAGGCCCGAAATAATCACGCTCCCGCCCTGTGGGTGGTCGAGGAAGACGGCAGCGAACGCAAGATCTCCTTCGCCGACATGGCCGCGCGCTCGAGCCAGGTGGCCGAATACCTGCGCAATCTCGGCGTGCGGCGCGGCGAACGGGTGCTCCTGATGCTGCCGAACCGGGTCGAGCTGTGGGAAATCATGCTGGCCGGGATCAAGCTGGGCGCGGTGCTGGTGCCGACCACGATCGCGCTGGCGGGCGACGACCTGGCCGACCGCCTGGAGCGCGGACAAGTGAAACACGTGGTTGCCGAGGCCGGCGAAGCCCACAAATTCGCGGCAATCCCCGGCAGCTACACCCGGATCGCGGTCGGGTGCGCGCATGGCGCGCCGACCGGCTGGCACGATTACGAGGACAGCCACGACGTGGCCAGCGTCTTCGTCCCCGAGGGCGAGACCCGCGCCACCGATACGCTGCTGCTGTACTTCACCTCCGGCACCACCGCGAAACCGAAGCTGGTGCTGCACACCCACCAGAGTTATCCGGTCGGCCACCTGTCGACCATGTACTGGATCGGCCTGCAGCCGGGCGACGTCCACTGGAACATCAGCGCGCCCGGCTGGGCCAAGCATGCCTGGAGCTGCTTCTTCGCGCCGTGGAACGCGGGCGCCACCGTGTTCGTGTTCAATTTCGAACGCTTCAGCAGCCGCGCCGTGCTCGACACGCTGGTGCGGTGCGGCGTGACCTCGCTGTGCGCGCCGCCGACCGCCTGGCGCATGCTGATCAAGGAAGACCTGGCCGCCTGGAAGCCCGCGTTGCGCGAACTGGTCGGCGCCGGCGAACCGCTCAATCCCGAAGTGATCGAGCAGGTCGAGCGCGCCTGGGGCATACGCATCCGCGACGGCTTCGGCCAGTCCGAGTCGAGCTGCCAGATCGGGAACTCGCCGGGCCAGCCGATCAAGCCGGGCTCGATGGGCCGTCCGTTGCCGGGCTACCGCGTCGCGCTGCTCGATCTCGACGACCGGCCGGCGGCGGAGGGCGAAATCTCGGTGGAACTTGCGTCGAATCCGATCGGTCTCATGGTCGGCTACGAAGGCAACGAGGAAAAGACGCGGGAAGTGATGCGGGCCGGCTACTACCACACGGGCGACACGGCGAGCGTGGACGGCGACGGGTATTATTTCTATGTCGGCCGCAACGACGACGTGTTCAAGTCATCCGACTACCGTATCAGCCCATTCGAGCTCGAGAGCGTGCTGATCGAGCACGAGAGCGTGCTGGAGGCCGCCATCGTGCCCAGTCCCGACCCGCTGCGCCTGGCCGTGCCGAAGGCCTTCGTGACGCTGCGCGCCGGGGTGGAGCCGAGCCGCGAGATGGCCGCGGCGCTGTTCGCCTTCACGCGCGAGCGGCTGGCGCCGTACAAGCGGATCCGGCGCATCGCCTTCCGCGAGCTGCCCAAGACCATCTCGGGCAAGATCCGGCGCGTCGAACTGCGCCGCGAGGAAGCGGGGCGCAGCGCCGGCGCCGGGGACACGGCCGAGTACTGCGCGGAGGATTTTCCGGCTTAGCCGTCCTGACAGGAGAACGACCATGCAACTGCACGCGCCGATCCAGCCCTGCCTGTGGTTCGATACCCAGGCCGAAGAAGCGGCCAAGCACTACATCTCGATCTTCCCCGACTCGCGCATCACGCACGTGTCGCACTACGGCGCGGCCGGCCGGGACGTGCACCGCATGACGCCCGGCAGCGTGATGGCGGTGCAGTTCGAAATCGACGGCCAGCCCTGCATCGCCATGAACGGCGGGCCGCTGTTTCGCTTCACCGAAGCCGTCTCCTTCATGGTGATGTGCGACAACCAGGAGCAGATCGATTATTACTGGGAGCGCCTGGGCGAGGGCGGGGATGAGGCGGCGCGCCAGTGCGGCTGGCTGAAGGACCGGTACGGGCTGTCGTGGCAGGTGACGCCGACCGACATCATGTCGTTGATGGCCGGTCCGCACGCCGACGCCGTCATGACGGCGCTGCTGCCGATGAAGAGGATCGACGTCGCCGCCTTGCGCGCCGCGGCCGGACTTTCCCGATGAAGCGTGCGGCCAGTGCGCGCCGATTGACGCCATAATGGATGCATTCATTCAATCGTCCATTCGGCACCCAGATGACCAACAAGAAGAGCTCCACCAAGGGCGGCGGCAAACCCGCCGACACCGACCCGATGGTCGAGGTACGCCAGTCGAGCGTCCACGGCAACGGCGTCTTTGCACTGCGCCCGATCGCCGCCGGCGAACGCATCATCGAGTACAAGGGCCAGCGCATCGAATGGGACGAGGCGACCCGGCGCGCCGAGAAGGCGGGTGGGCCGATCAACCATACCTTCTATTTCAGCCTGGCCGACGGCCGCGTGATCGACGGCGGCCGCGACGGCAACGACGCGCGCTGGATCAACCACGCCTGCACGCCCAACTGCGAAGCCTTCGAGGACGACGGCAAGGTCTATATCCACGCCATGCAGGACATCGAGGCCGGCGCAGAGCTGAACTACAATTATGCGCTGATCTACGACGAGCGCCACACGCCCAAGCTCAAGAAGCTGTTCGCCTGCCGCTGCGGCACCCCCGGTTGCACCGGCACCATGCTGGCGCCAAAGCGATCTTCAAAGCGCCGCGCCGGGAAGTAGGCGACAATACCGCTTGTCGCGCCCGTTGCGCACATGCCTGGAGCCTTGATGAAACCCGTAGTCCGCAGCCTGCTGGAGACCGATCTTTACAAGTTCACGATGTGGCAGGCCTTGCTTCACAGCCACCCCGGCGCCACCGGCGAATACGAATTCCGCTGCCGTAACGAGCCGGCCTACCCGCTGGCCGAACTCAAGGACGACGTCGAGCGCGAGCTTGACTACCTGTGCGGCATGATGTTCACCGAAGGCGAGGTTGCCTACCTGCGCGGCCTGCGCTTCATCAAGAGCGACTTCGCCGACTTCCTCACCCTGTTCCGCTTCCAGCGCAAGTTCATCCGGGTCGACACCGAGGGCCCGCGCCTGGTGATCCGCGCCAGCGGCCCGCTGGTGCACGTGATGGGCTTCGAGATCTTCGTGCTCTACATCGTCAACGAGCTGTACTTCCGCCGCTTCGACCAGCAGGAAGCGTTGCTCGAGGCGCGGCGCCGCCTGCAGTTGAAGATCGACGAACTGCGCGCCTTCGGCGACGAGGCGCCGCGCGCCAATCCCTTCGAGTTCTTCGACTTCGGCGTGCGCCGCCGCTATTCCGGCGAGTGGCACGACGAAGTGGTGACGACCATGGCGGGCGAGCTGCCGCAGTACTTCAAGGGCACCTCGAACGTGTATCTCGCGTATAAGCTCAGGCTGACGCCGATCGGCACCATGGCCCATGAATACCTGCAGGCCCACCAGTCCTTCGGCACCCGCCTGCGCGACTTCCAGAAGGCGGCGCTCGAGAACTGGGTGCAGGAATACCGCGGCGACCTGGGCACGGCCCTGACCGACGTGGTGGGCATGGACGCCTTCCTGGCGGACTTCGACCTGTATTTCGCCAAGCTGTTCGACGGCCTGCGCCAGGATTCGGGCGACCCGTTCGTGTGGGGCGAGAAGGCGCTGGCGCACTACGCCAAGCTGCGCATCGATGCGCGCACCAAGCGCCTGGTGTTTTCCGACTCGCTCACCGTGCCCAAGGCGCTGGAGCTGTACCGTCACTTCGCCGACCGCGTGATGACCGGCTTCGGCATTGGCACCAAGCTGACCAATGACACGCCCCACAAGCCGCTGAACATCGTCATGAAGCTGGTGCGCTGCAACGGCCAGCCGGTGGCCAAGCTGTCCGACACCAAGGGCAAGTCGCAGAGCACCGACGAGACCTTCATCGCCTACCTGCGCCAGGTGTTCAACAAGTACGATGCGGGGGACTGAGGAGCGACTGAGGGGTGACTGAGCCCTGGCGTGCGCAATTGTGTGAGATTGTGCGGCGCCGGGACGCGCTATGCTGTCGGCGTTCGATCCTTTCCACACGGAGTCCGCCATGAAACAGCTCGCACCGATCGCCCTCGCCATGATGTTCGCGCTGCCCGTCGCCGCCGTGCATGCGCAGGAAACCGAACACAGCAAGGCGGGGGTGGCCGCCGCCGGGCACTGGCTCGCGCTCGCCGACGCGAGCAAGGCAGCCGAGACCTGGAGCAGCGCCGGCGCGGTGTTTCGCGCCGCCGTCACCGCCGAGCAGTGGAGCGGCATGCTGGCGGCGGCCCGCGCGCCGCTGGGCGAACTCGCATCGCGCACCCTGGCCAACGCGCGCCATACCCGCACGCTTCCCGGCGCGCCGGAAGCCGACTACGTCGTGATCCAGTACGGCGCCGTGTACGCCAACCGTCCGGGCGTGACCGAGACCGTGGTCACGACCCGCGAGGCGGACGGCTGGAAGGTCATTACCTATCTGATTCAGTAAGCTTCCACAACTCGGCAGCGCCGCCGGCGCGTCCGGCTTGAAGAAACTCGAATCCTGGATGTGCGAGGTCGTCACGTAGATCGTGCCGTCCGGCCCCTGAGTGAAGGTGTCCGGCCAGCGCAGGCGCGGATCCTGCACCACCATCCGCACCTCGGCCTGCGGTCCGGCGTCGAGGTCGCGCATCTTGATCGCGTCGTCCTGCACCGAGGTCAGGAACAGGCGGTTGCTGCCACGGTCGAACAGCAGGCCGTCGTTGACGCCGTTGTGGCCGTATTCCTCCACTGCGTCGCCTACGTCGCCGCCTTTCAATCCGCGCTCGATCAGCACTTGCGTGGGGATGCGGTACAGGGTATCGCCCTTGATCGCCTGCCAGTACAGCCAGGCGCCGTCGCCAGACAGTTCGATGCCGTCGGCCGAGAACTCCACCCCGCGTCCGTCCGGCCGGCGCAGCACCTGGCCGTCGGCTTTCACGTTCAAGCCCTTCTTCATCTGGGTCGACGGATGGCCGTCGAGCAGGCGCGCGGTCTTGTCGTTGGCGAGGTCGACCACCAGGATGGCGCCGACCACGCCCGAGTCGGTGATGTAGGCATAGTTGCCGTCGTTCGAGAAGCGCACGTCGTTCAGGTAGGAGCCCTGCGGCGCCGTGTCCTCGTCGAAGGCGATCGTGCGCACGACCTTGTCGTTCGCCAGGTCGACCTGCACCAGCTTGGCGCCGCCGGACACCAGGTGGGCCTGGGCCGGCGCCGCCGGGTCGAGCACCCACAGGCTGCCGCGGCCGTCGGCCACGACGCTCTGCACGCAGACCCAGTGGTCGTTCGGGGAGACCTCGTCCTTGCGCGCATTGCGCCAGGCGTTCCATTCCTGGTCCGGGTAGGGCCGCAGCGAACCATCCGCTGTCAGTTCGGCCACCGAAACGGCGTTGTCCTCGGTCCAGCGCGGGAAGTTGACGAAGATGCGGTTATCCTCGGACACCGAGACGCCGGTGACCTGATGGTCGAAACGGGCGACGAGTTCGATCTTGTGTGTGGTCATGCCAGTCCTTTCGTGATGCGCTCAAGCGGCCGCGCGGGCGGCCGGGCGCGATGGTTTGCGGGTCGCGGCCTTCTTCGGCGCAGGCTTGCCGCGTGGCGCCGGGGGCCGCGGATGATCTTGCAACTGCGCCTGCTCGTGGCGCAGGCGCTGCTGCAGCATGGCCAGCACCGCGGCTTCCTCCGGTTGCAGGGCGTGCAGGTCTTCCTGCAGCGTCTCCTCGGTGCGCTCGCGCAACACCTCGATCGCGGCGCCGTCGAGATAGGCGTCCAGCACCGCCGGGTGCACGTAGCACTTGCGGCAGACCGACGGCGTATTGCCGAGCTTCTCGGCCACCGATTCGATCGCGCGCACGATGTTCTTCTTGGCCTGGGTCTCGGAATCGAATTTTTCGAACTCCTGCAGGGCCAGCGCCGCCAGCACGGTGCCCGACCAGGTGCGGAAATCCTTGGCGGTATAGTCTTCGCCGCTGATGGCGCGCAGGTAGTCGTTGACGTCGCTCGAATCGATGGCGTGGGTCGCGCCGTCCTCGTCCACGTACTGGAACAGTTCCTGGCCCGGCAGGTCGCGCGAGCGCGCGACGATGCGCGCCAGGCGCCGGTCGTGCACCCTGACCTTGTGATAGACGCCGCTCTTGCCGCGGAAGCTGAACTCGACGTCGCTGCCGTCGACCCTGGCGTGCCGGTTGCGCAGCGTCGTCAGCCCGAACGATTTGTTGGTGCGCGCGTATTCCTCATTACCGACGCGCATCATGGTCGTCTCGAGCAGGTAGACGATGGTGGCCAGCACTTTTTCGCGCGGCAGGCCGGGCAGGCGCAGGGCGCGGTCGACCTCGGCGCGGATGGCCGGCAGGGCCTGCCCGAACTTGAGCATGCGCTCGTACTTGACTTCGTCGCGCGCTTCGCGCCACTTGGGGTGATAGCGGTATTGCTTGCGGCCGCGGGCGTCGCGCCCCGTCGCTTGCAGGTGACCGTTCGCTTGCGGGCAGATCCAGACGTCTTGCCAGGCCGGGGGAATCACGAGGCGCTTGATGCGCGCCAGCGTGTTGTCGTCCGTGACCGTTTCGCCGCGGGCGTCGAGATAGCGAAAGCCATCCCTGACGGCCTCGCGCCGGATGCCGGGCCGGTCGTCATGGACGTAGCGCAGGCCGGCCGCGCGCGCGGCGGCGGGTGGATCGCTGGGGACGGCGTCGGCATCGGCTTTTTTGCTGGGCATGGCAGGTTCGCTGGAAGGTGGATCGTCCAGCCGATGCTACCCGTGCATTCCTATGCACACTGTACGCGAAGTAACGCAGGCGCGCTCCGCGGCAGACCGTGCGCTCAGCGGTAACGCGCCTCGACCAGGTCGATCTCGCGCAGCAGCTTGCGCGCGATCTCGTCCGACAGCTGGTTGTGGCGCGCCATGCGCAGCAGCACGGCGCGCTCCTGCTCGAGCGCGGCCAGTCGGTAGTGGCGCTCCGCATCCTCGGCGGCGCGGGCGCGCGCCGGCGCGATGCCGGCGCCGCCGGCGTTGCCCTGCCAGCCGTCGAGACGGTACTGGTACAGGCTGCGCACCTGGTCGGCCGCGCTGGCGTGCATCTCGGCCGCGCCGTCGGCGTCGCACCCCGGGGGCGGCGCCGGCGGCGGAGCCGCCGCGATCGCCTCCAGCGCCGCCAGCGCGGCGGCATGGCGCGCCTGGTCTTCCTCGCTTTCGTGGGCCGCTTCGGCCGGCAGTTCGAGGCCGCGCAGCACGCGCGGCAAGCCGACGCTGGCCAGCACCAGCGACACCACGATCACGGCGCTGGCCAGGAAGATCACCAGGTCGCGCCCCGGGAACGGCGTCCCGTTCGGCATCGCCAGCGGCAGGGTGAGCACGCCGGCCAGGGTGATCGCGCCGCGCACGCCGGCCAGCGAGGTGGCCAGGATCAGGCGCGGATTCGGACGGTAGACGGCCTGCTGCTGGCGCCGCGCGGCAAGCAGGGTCAGGCGCAGCGAGACCCAGACCCAGATGAAGCGCAGCAGGATCAGGCCGACGCTGATGGCCAGCGCATTGCCCAGCAGCCACCAGACATCGTTGGCCGCCGGCAATTCGGGCGCACCGAGCGCGGCGCTGACGATGGACGGCAGCTGCTCGCCCAGCAGCACGAACATCACGCCGTTCAGCGCGAACTGGACGGTATCCCACACCACGGCGCGGCGCACGCGGGTGGTCGCCAGCGCGCGGCCGCTGAGTTCGACGTAGCTCATCGTGATGCCGGCCGCCACCGCCGCCAGGATGCCCGAGGCTTGCAGGTGCTCGGCCGCCAGGTAGGCGCCGAAAGGCAGCAGCAGGTTGACCAGGATCGGCGAGCCGCTTTCCTCGCCGATGCGCGCCGCCAGCGTGCGCTGGGCCCAGCTGACGGCGACCGTCAGGCCGACGCCGATCGCGATGCCCGCGAGCGCCACCCACAGGAAGGTGAGGGCGGCGTCGCCCAGCGAGAAGGTGCCGGTGAGCGCGGCCGCCACCGCGAACCGGAAGCACACCAGGCCGCTGGCGTCGTTGAGCAGCGACTCGCCCTCGAGGATGTGCATCAGGCGCGGCGGAATCGGCACCCGCGCCGCGATCGACGACACCGCGACCGGGTCGGTGGGCGCCAGGATCGCGGCCAGCGCGAACGACACGGCCAGCGGCAGCGACGGGATCAGCCAGTGGATCAGGAAGCCCGCGCCGATCACGGTGAACAGCACCAGGCCGAGCGCCAGCTCGAGGATGGTCGAGCGGTCGCGGAACAGGCCCACCTTGGGGATGCGCCAGCCATCGAGGAACAGCAACGGCGGCAGGAACACGAGGAAGAAGATGTGCGGTTCGAGCCGCGCGCCGTGACCCGTGGCGCCGGAAATGGCGGCGCCGAGCGCGATCTGGACCAGCGGCAGGGGAACGGCGAACGGCAGTATCCGCACCAGGTAGCCGCTTGCCACCACCGCCAGCAGCATTGCCAGTACGATGCCCACCTCATCCATCGATATCGCTCCCGTTCAAAAAAAGCATGATAAGGGATGCGGGACGATCGCGTTGGACGGCAGTGCCTGCGCCGGGCTCCGGTCAGCTGTCCCCCTGAGCATGTGCACCGGCTTCCCGGTTTCTCCTTGCTCCACCATCGCGGGTACGCGCTGCAGTTGCGTACGCTCGTCGTCGTCCTTGCGCACGAGACCAGCTTGCGCCGGATGGCGACATGCGCCGTCTGCAGCGCTTGCGCGGCGGGTACGGCGAGGCTCAGGCTGAAACGCGCAGATGCTCGAGCAGAGCTGCCAGCGGCATCGGCCGATGGAACAGGAAGCCCTGCATGCTGGCATTGCCGTGGCGTGCGAGATACCTGGCCTGGGCCTCGGTCTCGACGCCTTCGGCGACCACGCGCAGCCCCAGGTGACCGGCCATCGACAGGATCGATTGCACGATCGCGGTGCCGTCCTTGTCGTGCGGGGTGTCACGGATGAAGCTCTTGTCGATCTTGAGCTCGTACAGCGGCATGCGGGTCAGGTAGGCCAGGCTCGAGTAGCCGGTGCCGAAATCGTCGACCGAGATGCGCACGCCCAGCGCCGCCAGCGCGTGCATGCGGTCGATGGTCTGGTCGAGGCGGTCGACCAGCAGGCCTTCGGTCACCTCGAACACCAGCTGGCCGGGCGGCACGCCGGTGTCTCGCAGGATGCTTTCCACCCGCGCCACGAAGTCGGGCTGGCGAAACTGCACCGGGCTGACGTTGACCGACAGCGGCAGCCGATGGCCGGCGCGCGCCAGCGCATGCCAGGCCAGGCAGGCTTCGCGCAGCACCCACTCGCCCAGCGGCACGATCAGGCCGCTCGACTCGGCGATCGGGATGAACTGGTCGGGCGGTACGCTGCTGCCGTCCTGGCGGCGCCAGCGCGTCAGGAGCTCGGCCCCGCTCGGGCGCCGTGCGCCGTCGACCTGCAGCTGCAGGTGCAGCGACAGCTCGCCGTGCTCGAGGGCCTGGCCCAGGTCGCGCTCGAGGGTCAGGCGGCGCTCGGCGTCGCGCAGCATGCCGGCCTCGAACAGGGCCACGCCGTTGCGGCCGCGCGCCTTGGCGTGGTACATGGCGGTATCGGCCTCGCGCAGCAGGTCGTGCACCGGGAGCGGCGCGCCTGCCGCCGCGGTCAGCGCGACGCCGATGCTGGTGGTGGCGTAGTAGCCCTGGCCGTCGATGATCATCTTTTCGCACAGCGCCGCGCGGACGTTTTCTGCCAGCGCCAGCGCGCGCGTGGCGGCGGCGCCGGCGTCCGCGCCCAGGTCGTCCAGCAGCACCACGAATTCGTCGCCCCCCAGGCGCGCCACGCAGGCCTGCGCTCCGGCCGCCGCCGCCAGGCGCGTGGCCGCCTGACGCAGCATCTGGTCGCCGACGGCATGGCCGCGCGCGTCATTGACGTTCTTGAAATTATCGAGGTCGACGTACAGCACGGCGCCCCGGCTGTTGCTGTGGCGCGTACGCTCGGCCAGTTCGGCCAGGCGGTCCATCAGCAGGCGCCGGTTCGGCAGGCCGGTGAGCATGTCGTAGAAAGCCAGGCGGTTGACGGCGTCGGCGGCGGTGCGCGCTTCCTGCGCCGAGCGCGCCAGGCCCTTGAGCAGGGTGCCGGCGGCAAAGGTGATGAGGCCGCCCACGCAGCTGAAGTTGATCGCCACCACCAGCGAGGACAGCAGCGGATCGGTTTCCACTCCCGGCACGTACAGTCGCGCATAACCGTTCATGCCGAATACCACGATGCATAGCGCGCCGAGGGCCAGCGCGAGGATGCCGTGCCGGTTGCCGAGCAGGATCACGGCCATGATCGGCGGCGCCATCAGGTAGTTCAGGCTCACCGGCCCCACCGCCAGCATCAGGCCGATGGCGACCATGAACAGCATGGCCAGGAAGTTCAGCACGCGGAAGGTGTGGGGCAGGCGGTCGAGGCGCCAGATGGCGAAGATCCAGGCCAGCGCCACCGCATCCATCACCGCGATCTGCCACAGGCCCTGGCGCAGCGCCAGGGCGATGCTCGGCAATGCGGCGCTGGTGCCCAGCACCAGCACGATCGGCAGCAAGGTAGAGAAAACGCGAACGCGCCATTGCGCGATATCGTCAGGCGCAACCATCAGGCAGCATCCAGGTCAGCATGCCCACAGAATTTCTCCAAAGTGCATAAATTTGCTCAGTGGCAATTCTATGTAGATTGCATGGAGCCTGTCACGCGATATTTACGATGATGTTGTTCCGAGACGACCACATGTGACATGGCGACGGGCCCGCGCCGCCGCGCTGCGGGCCCGCTGGTGGTTCAGCGCGCGGCGGCGGTGGTCAGCAGCTCGCCCAGTTGCAGCGTATTGACCGGCTTGACCAGGTAATGGTCGAAGCCGGCCTGGCTGGCCGCCTCGCGGTCTTGCTGGCGCCCATAGCCGGTGGCGGCGACCAGGGTCGCGTCGCTGGTCTGCGGCAGCCGGCGCAGGCGGCGCGCCAGTTCGTTGCCGTCCATGTCGGGCAGGCCGATGTCGAGGATGCAGACCTGGGGCGCGAACACCTTGGCGATCTCGATCGCGTCGACGCCGCAATAGGCGACCTCGACCTCGTAGCCGGTGGCGCGCAGGAACAGGTTGAGCGTGTGCGCGGCGTCGAGGTTGTCGTCCACCACCAGGATGCGCAGCGCGTTCGGCGGCGGCGCATCCAGGATCGGGCTGCCCGCGGGGAGGTGGCCCGGCAGTTGCGCGGGCAGGGGCACGCTCTCCTGCCGGTGGCGCGGCAGGCGCACGCTGAAGGTGCTGCCGTGGCCCAGGCCCGCGCTGCGCGCGCCGACGCTGCCGCCATGCAGCTCGACCAGGCTCTTGGCCAGCGCCAGTCCCAGGCCCAGGCCGCCCTGCGAGCGGTCAGGGGTGCGCTCGGCCTGGGTGAACAGGTCGAATACCCGCTCGACCAGGCTCGCCTCCATGCCGATGCCGTCGTCGCTCACGCTCAATTCCCAGTCGCCGTCGACCTCCAGCAGCTGGAGCTGGATGTGCCCGCCCTCGGGCGTGTACTTGGTGGCGTTGCCCAGCAGGTTGGCCACTACCTGCACCAGGCGCTTGTGGTCGCCCTTGACGTGGGCCGGGCCGGCCGGCAGGTCGAGCACCACCTTGTGGCGCCGCGCGCCGATCAGTGGACGGATCTGCTCGGCGGCGTCGTCGACCACGTTGCGCAGGTCCAGCACCTGGGTCGACAGCGACACCAGGCCGCGCGTCACGCGCGACACGTCCAGCAGGTCGTCCACCAGGCTGGTCATGTGCTCGACCTGGCGCGCGATGATGGCGCAAGTCTGGGTGATCTGGGCGTTATCCGAGTGCAGCAGCTTGAGCAGGTGGGCGCCGGTGCTGATCGGCGCCAGCGGATTTCTCAGCTCGTGCGCCAGCATCGCCAGGAATTCGTCCTTGCGCTGGTCGGCGGCACGCAGCTCGCGCTCGGCCTGGCTGCGCGCGGCTTCCTTCTTCTGCAGGTTTTCGGCCATTTCGTCCAGCGCCGCCGCCAGCCGCCCGATCTCCTCGTTGCCGTAATCGATCCGGGTGCGCGCATCGAGTTCGCCGGCGGCGATACGGCGCGCTACCGTGGTCAGGCCGCGCACCCGCTGCACGATCAGTTTTTCGCCGGCCAGCCAGGCAGCCAGCAGCGCCAGCACGGTGGTGGCGCCCAGGCCGAGCAGGGACATGAACTGGGCGTCGCGGGCTACCTGGGTGATCAGGTCGGTCGGCATCCCGATGGTAATGGTGTAGTCGGTGAGGGCCGGCGAGCCGACGCGGGCGAAGGCGTGCAAGCGCTCGATCCCGTCCTCGCCGGGCACCACCACCGCGCGGTCATGCGGCCCGCGCATGGCGTCCAGCAGCGCACCGCTGATGCGCTTGCCGAACCAGCGCTCGGGCTCGGGGCGGCGCGAGATCAGGTTGCCCGAGGCGTCGGCCGTCTCCAGGATCGAGCCCGGCGGCATGCTGATGTTGTTGACGAAGGTGTCGAGGCTCGCCAGGTCCATGGCCGCGAACACCACCGCCACCACGTCGCCCGAGCGGTCGATGACGGGATAGGTGAGATTGATCGTGTGCTTGCGGATCACGCGCCCGAACACGTAGTCGCTGGCGATGAAGCGGCGTTCGGCGATCGCGCGCTTGAAATGGCTGCGGTCGCCCAGGTTGACCGGGTGGAGCATCGGCACCGCGCTGCAGGTGATGTCGCCGTTCAGCTGGATCAGGCCGAAGTTGACGTAGCCCTCGTTGCGGTCGAGGACATTGGCCAGCAGGGCATTGCAGTCGGCGGTGTCGCCCATCAGGTCGGGCACGCTGACCAGGTCGACCAGGATCTGGCGCGCGCGGTCGATCGACTGCGCTTCGTTGGCGGCCGCCAGGACGGTGAGGCGCTTGAGGTTTTCTTCCGAGGCGCGGATCGCCGCCTCGCGCTCGCGCAGGCCGCCCAATATGGTGACGACGGCGATCGGCGTGATCGCCAGCAGCACCAGCAGCATCAGGCGGCTGCGCAGGCTGTTCAGGCGAAAGCGTCCCAGCAGACTGCTCATCGAGGCTCCGCCAGCCGCGCACCGAACGCAAGGATGCGGCGCACGCCTTCCATCAGGGTGTCTTCGTCGTCCGAGATGTAGCCGATGCGGATGAAGCCGGGCGCGCCGAGCGCGTCGCCGGGCATCAGCGCCACCCGTTCCTCGTCCAGCAGGCGCTCGGCGAAGCCGACCGTGTCCATGGTGAGCCCACGCACGTCGCCCCACAGATAGGGACCGGAAGCCGGCGCCTGCATGGAGATCCAGGGCGCCGCGGCGAACCGGCGCACCACCAGGTCGCGCCGCGCGCGATAGTCGCGCAACAGGTCGTGCGGGGCGCCGGTGGCGAAGGCCGCCGCCGCCGCCACCTGCGACAGGTGCGGCGCGGCGGCCGTGATCGGTCCCTGCAGGGTCTGCATCGCATTCACCAGCGCGGACGGCGCGAGCGCGAAACCGACCCGCCAGCCCATCATGGCATAGCTCTGCGAGGCCGAGAACAGGGTGACCACGCCCAGAGCGCGCCAGTCGCACAGCGCCGCCAGCGTGACGTGCTCGCCGTCATAGATCAGGTGTTCGTAGCTCTCGTCGACGATCACGTGCACCGCGCCGGCCGCCGCCCAGTCGCGCACCAGTTCCAGCTCGCGCCGGGTGAACACCTTGCCGGTCGGGTTGTGCGGATTGTTCAGGACCAGCACCTTGACCTTGCCGAGGCCCGCCAGGCAGGCTTCGGTCAGCGTCTCCGGCAGGTCGGCCAGCACCACCTCGAGTCCCAGCAGTTCGGCGGTCGCGAGATAGGCCGGCCAGTGCGGACGGAACACGGCGATGCGGTCGCCCGGATCGGTCATCGCGTACAGCGCCTGGTAATACGCCTGCTTGCAGCCATTGGTCACGATGATCTCATCGACCTGCGCCTCGACCCGATTCTCGCCGGCGAGCTTGGCGCGCAGCGCCTCGCGCACCTTCAGCGCGCCGCCCACCTCGGTATACGGCAGTGTGCGCTCGCGCTCGATGGTCCCGGAGACCGCGTCCAGCACGCCGGCCGGGGCCGGGAAGTGCGAAATCGCGATCGAGAAATCGATGACGCGCTCACCGGCATTGCGCAGCGCCTCGGCGCGACCATGCATGGCGGTGGTGGCAAGAGGGCGGGAGCGCGCGATTCGGTCTGAGATCTTCATCTTGTCGGTGGCATTTATCCAAGTTGGGTGGCCGGAGGCGCATCATCCGGGCTCTCGGTATGTTCTTTCTGGATTGTACTAAAAACTGGCGATTTCAATCGGAGGATTATTTCGTGCGCAACAAGTCATTGACAGCGCGAGCAAGGGGGCGGGTAAACTATCTCCCACACCAGCACCGGGAGAGATAATGAACATCGTTTGCGTGGGCGGCGGTCCTGCCGGGCTCTACTTTGGCCTGCTCATGAAACTGCGCCACCCGACGCATGCGGTGACGGTCATCGAGCGCAACCGGCCAGGGGACACCTTCGGCTGGGGCGTGGTGTTCTCGGACCAGACGCTGGGCCATCTGGCCCGGGCCGACGAACCGAGCGCGCGCGCCATCCTGCAATCGTTCAACCACTGGGACGCGATCGACGTCCACTTCAAGGGCGCCACCGTCACCTCGCATGGCCACGGCTTTTGCGGCATCGGGCGCAAGCGCCTGCTCGACATCCTCTCGGCGCGCTGCCGCGCGCTGGGCGTGGAGCTGGTGTTCGAGACGAAGGTCGAGGACGTGCCTGACCTCGCGCGCCGTTACGGCGCCGACCTGGTGGTGGCCGCAGACGGCGTGAACAGCGCGCTACGCCAGCGCTACAGCGAGGCGTTCCAGCCCGAGGTCGAGGAGCGCCTGTGCCGCTTCGTGTGGCTGGGCACGCGCAAGCGCTTCGACGCCTTCACTTTTGCTTTTGAGGAAACTGAACACGGCTGGTTCCAGGCCCACGCCTACCAGTACGATGGCGCGACCTCGACCTTCATCATCGAGACGCTGGACGCCACCTGGCGCGCGAGCGGCCTGGCCGACATGGCCCAGAGCGCTGCGCTGGCGTTCTGCGAGCGGCTGTTCGCGCGCCACCTGGACGGGCAGCCGCTGATGGCGAACGCCGCGCACGTGCGCGGCTCCGGCATGTGGATCCGTTTTCCGCGCCTGGCCTGTCGCCACTGGGTGCATGCGGTTGGGGTCGACGGGCGCCAGGTGCCGCTCGTGCTGATGGGCGACGCCGCCCACACGGCGCACTTCTCGATCGGCTCCGGCACCAGGCTGGCGCTGGAGGATGCGATCGGGCTGGCCGACGAGCTCGGACGCGAAGGCGAACTGTCGGCCGCCCTGGCGCGCTACCAGGAGGCGCGCCAGGTGGAGGTGCTGAAACTGCAGAGCGCCGCGCGCAACTCGATGGAATGGTTCGAGAACGTGGCGCGCTACACGGCGATGGAGGCCGAACAGTTCGCCTATTCGCTGCTCACGCGCAGCCAGCGCCTGTCGCACGAAAACCTGCGCCTGCGCGACGCCGCCTATGTCGACGGCTTCGAGCGCCGTTTCGCCATGGCGGCGGCGCGGCAGGCCGGCGTGGCGCCGCCCTCCGGGGCCATGCCGCCGATGTTCACGCCCTACCGGGTGCGCGGCGTGGTGCTGAAGAACCGGGTGGTGGTTTCGCCAATGGCGCAATACGCCGCCGTGGATGGCGTGGTCGGCGACTTCCACCTGGCCCACCTCGGGGCGCGGGCCCTGGGCGGGGCGGCGCTGGTGATGGCGGAGATGACCTGCGTCTCGGCCGACGCCCGCATCACGCCCGGCTGCCCGGGCCTGTACACGCAAGAGCAGATGCTGGCTTGGCGCCGCATCGTCGACTTCGTGCACACGGCCAGCGACGCGAAGATCGGCGTCCAGCTCGGCCATGCGGGGGCCAAGGGCTCGACCCGGCCGATGTGGGACGGCATCGACCTGCCTTTGGAAAGCGGCAACTGGCCGCTGCTGTCGGCCTCGCGCCAGCAGTACCTCGCCGGGGTCTCGCAGATCGCGGTCGAGGCGAGCCAGGACGACCTGGAGCGCATCAGGGACGACTTCGTGCGCGCCACCCGGGCCGCCGTTGACGCCGGCTTCGACTGGCTCGAACTGCACTGCGCGCACGGCTACCTGCTGTCGAGCTTCATCTCGCCCTTGACCAACCGGCGCCAGGATGCCTACGGCGGCAGTCTCGAACAGCGCTGCCGCTATCCGCTCGCGGTGTTCGCGGCGGTGCGCGCGGCCTGGCCGGACCACTTGCCGATCAGCGTGCGCATCTCGAGCCACGACTGGGTCGAGGGCGGCATCACGCCGCGCGACGCGGTGGACATCGCGCGCCTGTTCCGCGCGGCGGGCGCCGACATGATCGACTGTTCCTCGGGCCAGGTCAGCAAGCACGAAAAGCCCGTGTACGGCCGCATGTACCAGGCCCCGTTCGCGGACCGGATCCGCAACGAGGCCGGCATCCCGACCATCGCCGTCGGCGGCATCGTCGAGGCCGACCACGTGAACGGCATCATCGCCGCCGGCCGCGCCGACCTGTGCGCGGTGGCGCGCCCACACCTGGCCAATCCGGCCTGGACGCTGATGGAAGCGGCGCGCATCGGCTACACTGGCGCTGCCTGGCCGCGCCAGTACCTGGCCGGCAAGCAGCAGTTGGAGCGCAATATGGAGCGCGAACGCCAGCTGCAGGCGGCCTCCAGCGGCCTGTCGCCACAGCAAGCGGCCGCGCGCCTGTCCGAAGGCTGACCACATATCATCAGGAGTCATACGAATGCATTATCTACCGGGGCAGGCGCACCGCCTGCCGGGCGGGCGAAACAGTTTTGCGGGCCATGCGGCGCAGCACTTCGGCTTCGCGCTCGAGGCCGGCGTCGCCACCCTCACCCTGGACCGTCCCGAGCGCAAGAATCCGCTGACCTTCGATTCCTACGCCGAGCTGCGCGACCTGTTTCGCGCGCTGGCGTATGCCGACGACGTGAAGGCGGTCGTGATCGCCGGCGCCGGCGAGAACTTCTGCTCCGGCGGCGACGTGCACGAGATTATCGGCCCGCTGACGAAGCTGGACATGCCCGGCCTGCTGGCCTTCACCCGCATGACGGGCGACCTGGTCAAGGCGATGCGCGCCTGCCCGCAGCCGATCGTGGCGGCGGTCGACGGCGTGTGCGCCGGCGCCGGGGCGATGCTGGCGCTGGCCTCGGACATCCGCTACGGCACGGCGCGCAGCCGCACCGCTTTCCTGTTCACCCGGGTTGGCCTGGCCGGCTGCGACATGGGCGCCTGTGCATTGCTGCCACGCATGATCGGGCAGGGTCGGGCCGCCGAGCTGCTGTACACGGGGCGCTCGATGGATGGCGAGGAAGGGGAGCGCTGGGGCTTTTTCAACCGCCTGTGCGCGCCCGAACGGCTGCTCGGCGAAGCGAGCGCGTTTGCCGCCATGCTGGCCAGCGGCCCGACCTTCGCCCATGGCATGACCAAGAAGATGCTGCAGCAGGAGTGGAACATGGGCGTGGACGAGGCGATCGAAGCCGAGGCCCAGGCCCAGGCGATCTGCATGGCGACCAATGATTTTCATCGCGCCTACCACGCCTTCGTGGCCAAGGAACGGCCGCGCTTCGAGGGGGATTGATGGACTACCTGGACTGGCCCTTTTTCGAAGAGCGTCATGGCGCGCTGGCGCGCGAACTCGACGCCTGGGCGGCGGACAATCTTCACGACGCGCATGGAAGCGACGTCGACGCGATCTGCCGCGCGCTGGTCGCGCGCCTGGGCCGCGCCGGCTGGCTGCGCCACGCCGTGGGTGAGGAAGCCATCGACACCCGCGCCATCTGCCTGATCCGCGAAACCCTGGCGCGCCATGCCGGCCTGGCCGACTTCGCCTTCGCGATGCAGGGCCTGGGGAGCGGGGCGATTTCGCTGTTCGGCACGCCGGACCAGAAGCGGCGCTGGCTGCCGCCGGTGGCCAATGGGGACGCGATCGCGGCATTCGCGCTGTCGGAACCGGACGCCGGCTCCGACGTCGCCGCCATGCGCTGCGCTGCGCGGCGCGATGGCGACGACTGGGTGCTCGATGGCGAGAAGACCTGGATCTCGAACGGCGGGATCGCCGATTTCTACGTCGTGTTCGCCCGGACCGGGGACGGCGGCAAGGGTGGCGAGGGCGGCGGGCGCGGCTCGAAAGGCATTTCGGCCTTCATCGTCGACGCCGCCACCCCCGGCCTCGAGATCGCCGAGCGCATCGACGTGATCGCCCCGCATCCGCTGGCGCGCCTGCGTTTCGCCGGCTGCCGGGTGCCGGCCGGCTGCCTGATCGGCGCCGAAGGCCAGGGCTTCAAGGTGGCGATGGCGACGCTGGACGTGTTTCGCACCTCGGTCGCCGCCGCCGCGCTGGGCTTCGCGCGGCGCGCGATGGAAGAAGCGCTGGCGCGCGCCCAGGCGCGGCCGATGTTCGGCAAGCTGCTTTCCGATTTCCAGCTCACCCAGGCGAAGCTGGCCCAGATGGCGCTGGAGGTCGACGCCGCCGCGCTGCTGACCTACCGCGCCGCCTGGCTGCGCGACAGCGGCAAACGGGTGACGAAGGAAGCGGCGATGGCCAAGCTGGCGGCCACCGAATCGGCGCAGCGCGTCATCGACGGCGCGGTGCAGCTGTTCGGCGGCGAGGGCGTGCGCAGTGGGCAGGTGGTCGAAAGCCTGTACCGCGAAATCCGCGCGCTGCGCATCTACGAGGGAGCCAGCGAAGTGCAGCTCCTGATCATCGCGCGCGAGCTGCTCGCGCCGAAGGTTTAATCCAAGGTTTGGAGCAGGGATGGACATTCTTCAACCGCCGCTCTGGCCGCGTCCCCGCGGCTATGCCAATGGCGTGGCCTGCCGTGGGCGCCAGGTCTTTGTGAGCGGCATGATCGGCTGGGACGCCGAAGGGCGCTTTCACACCGACGACTTCGTCGGCCAGGCGCGCCAGGCCCTGCACAACATCGTGACCGTGCTGCGCGAAGCGGGCGCCGGACCGGAGCACATCGTGCGCATGACCTGGTATGTGGTCGACCGGCGCGAGTACCTCGACGCTGGACGCGAACTCGGCGCCGCCTACCGCGAGGTGCTGGGAAGCCACTATCCGGCCATGAGCGCGGTCCAGGTGGCGGCGTTGATGGAAGACCGGGCGCGGGTCGAGATCGAGGCGACCGCGGTCATACCCGATCCGTGAGGAAGAGACGGTGCAGCGACGCACACGCTTGACCTCGCGGGGGGCCGACTCGCCGTGACGACGCCGGGTTCGCCACCCTGCATGCCGGATTCTTCGCTGCCTCACGGCGCATGTCAATTCCGGTCTGCAAGTGCTGGTGTCGACCGAGCGCCACCGCGCCGGCCATTCTGGTAACTTGGTTCGATAGTGAACCAAGGAGCAGCACATGAACAATCCCATCGTACACGTCATCCAGGACTTCGCCATCGCCGAGCGCCTGCGGGCCGACCTGCTGGCGGCCGGCCTTTCGCAGGACAGCGTGGTCCTGTCGCCCATCGGAGACGAGGCGGGTCCAGGCCAGTCCAACTTCACGGTCGGCGACTCGCCGTCGGCCAAGGGCGGCACCGACTACAACGACGTCTATCGGCCGGATGGCGATATGCAAGGCGCCTGCATCCTCAGGGTCCTGACCCAGGATCGCCGTGAGGAAGAGCTGGCGCTGGCCATCGTCGAACGCCATCGCATCGCGGCCCCGCACGCGCTGAGCAAGCAGCGCGAACCATGACGTCCCGCCGGGCGCCCCGGCGGGAATGACGGGTGAGTACTTAGCTCCAGCTCAGATCCGTCTTGCTGAGCGGGAGTTCGCGCACCCGCTTGCCGGTGGCGGCGAAGATCGCATTGCACACCGCCGGGGCCAGCGGCGGCAGGGGCGGCTCCCCCAGGCCGGTCACCGGGTGGTCCGACTTCACGAAGTGCATCTCGATCCTCGCCGGCGCGTCGCCGATGCGCAGCAGCTGGTAATCGTGGAAGTTGCTCTGCACGATGCGACCATTCTCGAGGTTCAGTTCGGGGAACATCAGGGTCGACAGGCCGTCGATCACCGACCCCTCGACCTGGTTTTCGGCGCCCGACAGGTTGATGATGGTCGGGCCGACATCCACTGCCACCACGACGCGGTCCACCTTCACCTTGCCGTCCTTCGAGACGGTGACCTCGGCCACCTGCGCCACGTAGCCGCGATGGCTGAAGTGGAAGGCGATGCCTTGTCCCTGGCCGCGTGCGAACGTCTTCTTGCCCCAGCCGGCCTTGTCGGCGGCGGCCTGCAGCACCGCGCGCATGCGCGCCACGTTGTAGGGCTGGCCGCGCTCGACGCTCGGCGCCACGATGTCCTTGTCGCCCAGCAGTTCGAGACGGAAGGCGAGCGGATCGCGCCCGCCCGCATGCGCCAGCTCGTCGATGAAGCTGTGGAAGGCCCAGGCGAACACGCAGCTGCCCGGCGCGCGCCACGGTCCCATCGGCACGCTGCATTCCAGCGCGGTCTGCTCCAGCCGGCAGTTGGCGAGCCAGCGGCCCGGGAACTCGTCGGGCGACAGGCTGCCGCCGCTGCCGGGGCGCAGGGTGCTCTTGCCGTCCTGTTCCACCCGGTTGGCGAAGGTGACGAAGTGGTCGTGCCAGCCGACGACCTTGCCGGCCTTGTCGACGCCGCCGCGCAGGAAATGAAAGCCGCCCGGACGGAAGTGGTCGTGCTGCAGGTCGTCCTCGCGGGTCCAGGTCAGCTTGACCGGCGCCTTGTCCCGCATGCGCTGGGCGATCGCGGTGGCTTCGACGATGAAGTCCGAGCTCAGGCGCCGGCCGAAGCCGCCGCCGCTGCGGATGATGTGCATCGTGATCTTCTCTTTGGGGATGCCGCAGGTGCTCGATACCAGCGCCTGGCCCGCGTTCGGATTCTGGGTCGGGGCCCACAGTTCGAGCGCGCCGTCGGGCTTGATCCAGGCGGTGCAGTTCTGCGGCTCCATGCTGGCATGCGAGATGAAGGGATAGCTGTAGGCCGCTTCCACCGTCTTCGCCGCGCCCTCGAGGGCGGCGCCGACGTCGCCATCGCTGCGCAGCACGGTGGCGCCGGGCTGTTTCGCGGCTTTTCTTGCCTGGGCCGTGAAGTCGGCCCAGCTGTGCCGCGCGGCGCCGCCTTCGTCCCAGGTCACTTCGAGCGCGCGGCGGGCGCGGATCGCGGCCCAGGTGGAGGTGGCGACGATCGCCACGCCGGGACGCAGGCCGTTCAGGTTGCCGGTCCCTTCGACGATGAAGGCGTCCTTGACGCCGGGCAGGGCGCGCACCGCGTCCAGGTTGGCGCGCAGCGGCTTGCCGCCGAACACCGGGCACTTGACGTATTGCGCGTGCAGCATGCCCGGCAGCTGGACGTCGATGCCGAACAGCGGCTTGCCGCTGACGATGGCGGGGTTGTCGACGCCGCCGATGCGCTTGCCCAGCAGCCTGAAGGTGGCCGGGTCCTTGACCGCCACGCTCGCGGCGTCCGGCAGCGGCAGCTTTGCCGCCGCCCCGACCAGCTCGCCGTAAGCCAGGCGCCGCTTGCCGGCCATGTGCAGGACATGGCCGCCGTCGGTCGTGCATTCGCCGGCCGGCACTTTCCAGGCCTGGGCCGCGGCCTGCACCAGCACGGCGCGTGCGGTGGCGCCCAGGCGGCGGAAGTTCTCGTAGTTGTTCGGGGTCGAGTTCGAGCCGCCCGCACCCTGGCTGCCATACGCTTCCAGGTCGAGGTCGCCCTGGACCACGCGCACGCTTTCCCAGGCGACGTCGAGTTCCTCGGCGATCACCATCGGCAGCGAGGTCTTGATGCCCTGGCCGATCTCGGGCTGCTTGGAAATCAGGGTCACGCTGCCGTCGCGCGCGATGCGGATGAAGGCGTTCGGCACGAAGTCCCCTTGAGCGGCGCCGGCCCCGGTCCCGGCCCCGCTCACGGCGGCCAGCACGCCCTGCGCCGACATGCCGATCAGGAGGGCGCCGCCGGCGGCGCCGGCGCGCAGGAAGTCGCGGCGCGAGGTGGATGCGCGCGTCATGCTTTTTTCCCTTGCGTCGATGCGATCTCGGCGGCGCGGTGGATGCCCTTGCGGATCCGCATATAGGTAGCGCAGCGGCACAGGTTGCCGGCCATGGCGTCGTCGATCTGGGCGTCGGTCGGCTTCGGATGCTGCTCGAGCAGGGCGCAGGCGCTCATGATCTGTCCCGACTGGCAGTAGCCGCATTGCGGCACGTCCAGCTCTTGCCAGGCCAGCTGCAGCGGATGGCGGGCGTTGGCGTCCAGGCCCTCGATGGTGGTGATCTTCGCGTTGCCGATGCTTGACACCGGCAGCACGCAGGAGCGGGTCGCCACCCCGTCGAGGTGGATGGTGCAGGCGCCGCACTGGCCCAGGCCGCAGCCATACTTGGTGCCGACCAGGCCCAGGGTATCGCGCAGGGCCCACAGCAGCGGGGTATCGGCTTCGACGTCGACGGCCTGCGCCTTGCCGTTGACATTCAGGGTGTATGTACTCATGACGCTCCTTCAAGACGGTCCGGACAGGCTGCCAATGCTAGCTGATATTTCATCTTTTCAACAGCATTACCGGGCGAGGGATGTTGCCATTCATATACCTCATGTATCGTTTCGTCCATAGTTCTTGGTCGGGATGGCTTAATATGTAATACTTTGCCGCCTTGCGGTCGACAAATATTGATATGCCTAAACGCGGTCGGCGCCTGATGCCGGCGACCCTGAAGCTGCGCATCGCCTGCGTTGCCGCCCTCCTGGTGTTCGTGGCGACCTTGCTCGTCACGCTGGCCACCCTGGCGGTCGCCGAACGCGGCATGAAGTCGGTGATCGGCAACCAGCAATATGCGATGCTGGCCAGCGCCGCCTCCTTCATGGACGACCGCATCGTGGCGCGCGTGGCGCAGCTGGAGTCGCTGGCGGCCAGCCTGCCGCCGGCGGCGCTGGACGATCCGCAGGCCGCGCGTCGCTTTCTCGACGCCCAGGGGCCGATCTGGGAACACGAGTACCTGAATCTGCTCCTGCTCGATGCGCGCGGCCGGCAGGTGGTGTCGCTGCGCTCGTTCGGCCACGACAAGCCGCTGGACGCCGCGGGGCGCGAGTACTTCGAGCGCCCCCGGGCGACCCTGCTCGGCTTCATGTCGCAGCCTTTCGTCAGCCGCGTCTCCGCACGGCAGGTGGTCATCGTCAGCGCGCCCGTGCTCGACCAGGGCGGCAACCTGACCGGCGTGCTGACGGCCAGCATGGACTTGCAGGCGACCGGCTTCCTGCGCCAGATCAGCGCCCTCAAGCCGGGCGCCTCGGGCTACCTGTTCCTGATGACGCCCGACGGGGTCATGATCGACCATCCCGACCCGCGCCGCGTGCTGCAGCGGGCCGGGCCGCACACCGCGGGCCTGGAGCGCGCCCTGCGCGGCCTGGAGGGGTGGATCGAGGCGGACGGCCCCGATGGGCGCGCATCGATCTACGCCTACCAGCGCCTGCGCACCACCGGCTGGATACTGGGGGCGCGCTACCCCACCGAGGAAGCTTTCGCGCCGCTGGCGCAGATGTGCAGGAACGCCATCTTCGGCGCGACCGCGCTGGCGCTGGCCTCGGGCGTGCTGGCCTGGGTGCTGGTGTTCCGGCTGCTGGCCCCGCTGCAGCGGCTGCGCGACCGCATCCGCGCGATCCGTCATGACGGCGCCGACATCGCGGTGCTGCACGACACCCGGCGCGACGAGATCGGGGAGCTGGGCAACGCCTTCTACCAGCTGATGGCCGAGCGCGAGAACGCCGAAGGCCTGCGCGCGGCCAGCGAGAAGCGCCTGCGCCTGATCACCGACAACCTGCCCGTGCTGATCGCCTACGTCGACCGCGACCGGCGCTTCAGGTTCGGGAACGCGACCTTCGAGCGCTGGTTCGGGGTCGCGCCCGAGCGGCTGGTCGGCATGTCGATCGCCCAGTTGATGGGCGAGGATGCCGCGCGCCAGGGGGCCGAGGGCCTGGACAACGCGTTCGCCGGCCGCGCCGCCACCTGCCAGATGCGGCTGGTGATCAATGGGGCGCCGCGGGTGCTGGAAGGCGTCTACATCCCCGACCTGCAGCCGGACGGCAGCGTCGCCGGCGTGTACGCGCTCAAGCATGACATGACGCACGTGAAAGAGGTCGAGGAGCAGTTGAGCCGGCTCGCGCGCATCGATACCCTGACTGGCCTGGCCAACCGGCGCAGCTTCAACGAGACCCTGCAGCAGGCGCTGGCGCGCGCCGCGCGCCACGGCCGGGCGCTGGCGCTGGCCTACCTGGACGTCGACCACTTCAAGCGCATCAACGACAGCCACGGCCATGGCGTGGGCGACGAGGTGCTGAAGGAATTCGGCGTGCGCCTGTGCGCCTGCGTGCGCGCCAGCGACCTGCCTGCGCGGCTCTCGGGCGACGAGTTCGTGGTGATCCTCGAAGAGATCGGCGGCGCCGAGGCCGAGGCCGAACATATCGTGGCCCGGATCGCGGCCAAGATCGTGTCCACGATGCGCGCGCCCTTCGCCACCGGCGCCGGGATGCTGGCGGTGTCGGCCAGCGTCGGCGTCGCCTTGTGGCGGCCGGGGCAGGATGAAGACGCGCTGCTGGCGGCGGCGGATGCGGCCTTGTACGTGGCCAAGGCGAATGGCCGCGATGGGTACGCGGTAGGGTTGGCGGCTTCGCCGCCGACGCGGTGATAGTTGGCAGCAAGATCATCCGGCGCGAAAGCGGAGCCGATAACGATCACCGCAGCCGGCCGCCGCGTCGGCAGCGAAGCTGCCGACCCTACAGCCCTTCCGGATACGTCTCCGGCGGCTCGCCCGAGTGCCAGCCGCCCGTCGCGTCGAGCGGCTCGACCGCCGTGGTGCGGTCGATGTGGATCACGGCGTCGAACTGGCGCGGCAGCTGGGCCATGAAGTAGTGGCTGCGGCGCTCGCTGCGCGGCAGGTACAGCACGCCGATGGCGCGCTCCAGCCGCTCTTCCATCAGTGCGTCGCGCGCCGGCGACGGCGCCTGGAGCGGCAGGAAGAAGCGCCCGATGCCGGTGCAGTGCAGCAGGTGCTCGTAGCTGTTCTGCAGGGCCGGCCGCACGTGCTTGTGCAGGCCTTCGCCATCCCATTCGGAGGCCGCAGTGACCCGGCCTTCGTAGGTGGTGAAGCCGATCAGGACCGTGTCGGCGCCATGGGCCTTGCGCGCCAGCTCGCCCACCGTCCATTCGCCGTGGCGCCCGATCTCGGTCGCGCGCGCGTCGCCGATGTGCGAATTGTGTTCCCACACCACGACGCGCGCGGGTTCGCCGCCGCGCGACAGGTGGCGCGCCACCGCGTCCAAGGTCTCGGCCATGTGGCTGTCGCGCAGGTTCCAGGACGAGATGCGGCCCTTGAACATGGTGCGGTAGTACTCCTCGGCGTTCTTGACCAGGCGCGCGTTCTGCTGGGCGTAAAAGTAGGCGTCTGCGGCGCCGGGTGCCTCGGGCCGCACGTAGTCGAAGGCGCGCTGCTGCAGCGTGCGCAGGGTGGCGATCACGCCGTCCTGGCAGGAAGGCGACATGCCGAAGCTGGCCTCGTAGCCGTATTGCTGGCTGTCCCGCTCGTAGTGGTCGAAGCAGGCGTAGACCTTGCGCGCGTCGCGCGCGGCATCGGGGTCGACCTGGTCCAGGTAGTGCAGCACCTCATGGATCGAGGTATACATACTGTACAGGTCCAGGCCGTAGAAGCCGGTTTTGGCATCGGCGTCCAGGCCATCGTTGTGCGCGCGCAGCCACTCGACGAAGTCGAGCACCGCCGTGTTGCGCCACATCCAGGCCGGGAAGCGCTCGAATCCCATGAGTGCGGCGCGGCCATGCTCGTCCGCGCCTTCGCCGCGCACATAGCGGTTGACGCGCCAGGCGTCGGGCCAGTCGGCTTCGACCGCGACCGCGGTGAAGCCTTTTTCGGTGATCAGGCGCCGGGTGATGCGCGCGCGCTCGGCATAGAACTCGTGGCTGCCGTGGGTGGCTTCCCCGAGCAGCACGAAGCGGGCGCTGCCCACCATCTCGAGCAGGGCGTCGTAGTCGTCCGCGCCCCCCGTGAGGGGGCGGGCCGACGCGCGCACCGCGTCGAGGGTGGCGCTGGTGAGGATGGTCACATCAGTGCAGGAAGCTGTGGTCCGGCGCCGCCTGGCGGCCGGCGTAGTGGGCGCCGCCGCGTTCGATGAATTCCTTCATGCGCGCCAGGTCGTCGTCCATCTGGCGCTGCGGATCGGCGCCGAGCATGCGTGCGATGCCGTGGCCCAGCGCGCCGGCCGGCGGCGAGTAGGTCATGCGCACCGTGACGCGCGTGCCGTTGCCGGATGGCTCGAAGGTCACCGTGCCTTCCTGCTCGATCTCCGAGCCCGGTTCGCTGCGCCACGACAGGCGCTCGGGACGCGACTGCTCGGTCATGACCGCGTTCCAGGCGTATTCCATGCCGCCGGGACCGCGCACCACCCAGTGCGAGCGGCGGTGGCCGAGGTCGCGCACCTCGGTCACGTGCGACATGAAGCGCGGGAAGTTCTCGACTTCGGACCAGGCGTCGAACACCTCCTTCGGCGCGGCGTCGATGTGGATCGAGTTTTCCACCTTGACCTGGCCGGCGGCGCCGCGCTGACGCAGCGAATCGACCAGGTGGCGGCCGCGGTCGCTGCGCAGCAGCACCGCCAGCGCGCCCAGGCCGAGCAGGGCGGCCAGCGGCGAGCGGCGCGCCAGGCCGACCACGCTCAGGGCGCCGGTGCCCAGCAGGGCCGAATTGGTGAGCGTCGGGCTGCGCGCGCCGAACACCTGGCTCAGGTGGTCGGTCCATGCGCGGACCTGATTGCCGGCGGCGTTGGCGCGCGCGCGGGCGTCGGTTTTGAGGCTGTGGGCGCTCTGTTCCAGGCGTTCGCGCGCCTGGTCGGCGCGGATGCGGGCGCGTTCGGCGGCGTCGGCCGAGGCCGCTGCCGTGTACTCGGCGCGGTCGCGCGCCTTGGCGGCGGCATATTCGGCATGTTCGCGCGCCTCATGGGCCACATGGCCGGCGCGGTCGCGCGCCTCGTAGGCGGCGTGCTTCACGCGGTCGCGCGTCTCGTGCGCGACGTGGCTGGCGCGGTCTCGCGCTTCGTATGAGGCGTCGGCCAGGCGCTCGCGCGCATGGTCGAGCCGGTCGCGCGTGCGGTGCGAGGCCTCGGTCAGGCGGTCACCCGCCGCATGGGCGGCGCCGGCCAGGCGCTCGCCGGCGCGGGCCGCGGCGCCGGTGGCGCGCAGGCGCGCCGAGTCGAGGCGATCGCCCGCATTGTGCAAGGCATGTTCGAGGCGGTCGCCGGTGCGCACGCGCGCGTCGCGCAGTGCGCCGCGGGCGTTGGCGCGGCGCCTGGCGCCGCGCTCCGGGTCGAATGCGTACATCAGCAAGGCGCCCGCGACTGCTGCGCCGATCCATTTGCCTGCGTTGGTCGATTTTTCATTCGTATCGTTCATGTCGGCTCCTTTGGGTGGGGTTGGCTGGCGGCGTCGCGCGTCGGCGCCCACGCTTGTGCCAGCAGGGTCTGCACTTCTTCATCGCCCGTCTGGTCGAAGCGGCGATACCACTGCCCGACGGAACGAAAGCGGGCCGGGGCCACCAGGCATACCACGTCGTCGACCACGCCGCGCAATGCGTCCAGCGAATCCCGGGCCGCCGCCGGCACCGCAACCACCAGCCGGGACGGCCGCTGGCGGCGCGCGACTTCGACCGCCGCCAGCATCGTCGAGCCGGTGGCGATGCCGTCGTCGACCAGGATCACGCAGCGTCCCGCGACCCGGCATGGAGCACGCTCGCCGCGATAACGCCGCTCGCGCCGCGCCAGCTCGGCCCGTTCCGCTGCAATGACCGCGTCGACTTCGGACTGGGTCACGCCCATCAGGCCCGGCACGCCAGGCTGGAGCACCAGCACGCCGCCACTGGCGATGGCGCCCATGGCGAACTCGGGCTGGCCCGGCAAGCCGAGCTTGCGCACCAGCATCAGGTCGAGTTCGGCCCCCAGCGCCTGCGCGACCGGAAACGCGACCGGCACCCCGCCGCGCGGCAGCGCCAGCACGAGCACGTCGTGGCTGCAGCGTGCCGATGCGGGCGCCAACGCCAACGCCTGCGCCAGCGCCGTTGCCAACTTCGTGCCCGCGTCGGCACGGTCGATGAATGGTTCGAACTCTCGCATGATGAAGAAGTTGTTAACTTCCAGCATACACAGGGACGGGCGTGGCCGTCGTTCGTTTGCCGTGCGGAATGATGCAGCGAGGGCGGCGGCCCCGGACGGGGCCGCGCGTGGATCAGCCGAGCTGGCGGCTGTGGAAACGCAGATGGTCTTCGACGAAAGTCGAGATGAAGTAATAGCCGTGGTCGTAGCCCGGATGGCGGCGCAGGGTGAGCGGCTGCCCGGCCTTGGCGCAGGCTTCTTCGAACGCCTCGGGCAACAGCTGCTCGGCCAGGAATTTGTCGCCCAGGCCCTGATCGATCAGGATGCCGCCAGGGAATGGCGCGCTCGCATGCGACGCCATCAGGGCGCTGGCGTCATGTTGCTGCCAGACGCTTTCGTCGGGACCGAGGTAGCCACTGAAGGCCTTCTTGCCCCACGGGCAGCGGCTGGGCGCGGCGATCGGCGCGAAGGCCGAGACCGAGCGGAACAGGTCGGGATGCTTGAGCGCCATGGTCAGCGCGCCATGGCCGCCCATCGAGTGCCCGAAGATGCCCACCCGCGCCGGGTCGGCCTGGAAGGTGGCCAGCACCAGCGCATGCAACTCCAGCAGGTAGCTGTGCATGCGGTAGTGGCGCGCCCACGGTTCCTGGATGGCGTCGAGGTAGAAGCCGGCGCCGACGCCGAAGTCCCAGCTGTCGCTTTCTCCCGGCACGTTGGCGCCGCGCGGGCTGGTGTCGGGCGCGACCAGGATGATGCCCAGTTCGCTGGCCACGCGCTGGGCGCCGGCCTTGATCGTGAAGGTTTCTTCGGTGCAGGTCAGGCCGGCCAGGTAGAACAGGACCGGCAGCGTCTTCTCGCCCGCCGCCGGCGGCAGGTAGACCGAGAATTTCATCGGCAGCCCGATGGCGGCCGAGTCGTGCTGGTAGAAGCGCTGCACGCCGCCGAAGCAGGCGTGCTCATTGAGGAGTTGGGGCATGTTGGTGTCGATCGCAGTGGATACGCGGTTTACAAGGAAAGCGTCAGTATGCCGCGTCCCGGCGCCGCTTGCCAACTAGACCACGCCCAGCGCCCCCAGCAGCGCGCCGAGCGCCAGCATCCACAGCAGGTGCAGGCGGGTGCGCCAGACGACGATGGCGGTGGCCGCCGTCAACAGCCACAGGGGCCAGTTGTCCATGTGTTCGCCTCCCTTGCCGCCGCCGCTGGCCAGCAGCCAGGCGGTCGACAGCAGCATCGCGATCACCAGCGGCGCCATGCCCTGCTTGAAGGCGCGCACGGCGCGCAGAGCGTGGTTGCGCTGGGCCCAGCGCGCCACCTGGTAAGTGAATACGGTGGAGGGCAGCATGATGCCGATCATCGAGATCGCGACGCCGGAGAGCGCGGCCGTCATGCTGCGGGAGTTGAGGCCCACGTTCCAGCCCAGCAGGGCCACGAACAGGACGTTGGGCCCGGGCGACGATTGGGCCAGGGCCACCGAATCGGCGAACTGGGTCTGGCTGAGCCAGCCCTGGCGCTCGACCAGGTAGCGCTGCATCTCGGAGGTGGTCGAGATCGCGCCGCCGAGCGACATCATGGACAGCATCAGGAAATGGACGAACAGGTTCAGCCAGTCATGCCAGCCGAACGCCAGGACCGGCGCGTTCATGGCTTGAGCCCGCGCCAGGCCAGCACGCAGCCGAGGCCGCCGAGGAGGCCGACCACGGCCGCCAGCGGCAAGCGGATCCAGGCCAGCAGCACGAACCCGGTGGCGGCGATCGCGATGCAGGCCGCGAGCGGGATGACGTTCCGGGCCAGCGCGCTGGACATGCGCAGGCCGGTGGCGGCGATCAGGCCGGCAGCGACGGCGGCCATGCCGCGCAGGGCGCCCTGCACCTGGGGCTGGGTGGCGAACTGCGCGTAGACCAGGGCCAGGCACAGCACCAGGATCAGCGGCACGGTGAGGATGCCGGCCAGGGCGCTCATGGCGCCGGCCAGGCCGAAGTGGCGGGTGCCGATCATCATGGCCAGGTTGCAGACGTTGGGGCCCGGCATGACCTGGGCCACCGACCATTCCTCGATGAATTCTTCGTTGCTCATCCAGCGCTTGCGCTCGACAACTTGCTGCTGGATCACGGCCAGTACCCCGCCGAAGCCCTGCAGGGCAATCAGCGTGAATGACAGGAACAGGTCGGTCAGCGACGTCGGACGGGGACGATCGGGTTCGGCCGGAGGCGGAAGTGGCGCACCGTACGGTGCGCACTGCGGTGCGGAAGGCGGCGTTGGCAGGGGAGAGGCGCTCATCCCGCGATTATCGCCGCAGCGCGCGCGCCGTGTCCATGCGCTACCCGGGCCGGGTAGCGGCATGGGGCCGCACAGGCGGGCGAGCATCGTGCGTGCCGCGCCCGGCGGGCGCGCGCTGCGTTGCTCACGCCCGTCATGCAGCGGCTGCGCAGGTCGCCTACGCGCACGTCGCCTACGCGCATGTCGCCCACGCGCATGTCGCCTACGCACCTGTCCACAACGCCGCCGACCTGCCGGGACAGGGGCTCAGCCGCCGCCGATTCCTTCCATCACGCGGCCGCTGCCGCCGCATTGCGGGCATGGCTTGCCGTCGGCCAGCGTGCCGCGGCCGGCGCAGGCGTCGCAGATGTCCTCGCCGGCGCCAGGGGTGCCGGGCGCGGCGACGTCGCCGGGATTCAGGTCGGGGGTGGATTGGATGCTCATGGTAATCCTCGCGTCTGATTCGTTGAGCCGATTGTAGGCAGGATCGCGGCCGGGCGGCGCAGCGCAGGCGGCGGGCGCCGCTATCTGCCGTAAATATGGTTTTTGCGTATTGATACAGGTTTGACATTGACTTCGTTCCGCCATCGTCAATACTCGTGATGCGTCAGCGACATAACCTACCGGAGATCCGCGCCATGAGTCCATGCCGAGCCCAGGATAACGACCAACGCCTCTCCGGATCGTCCGCGCTCAGGCGCAACATCCTCCAGCGTGACATCGTGGCACGCGGCATCGCCACCCTGGGCGAGAGCGGCACCATGCCGGCGCTCGAATACCTCAAGGCGCACGGCGTGTGCCGGCAGGTGATCGAGCGCGTGCTGCTCGAGCCGGAGCGCCGCCGGGCGCCCCCCTGAGCGTGACTGGCGCGCCGGTTCGGCCACAACGTGGTCGCGAGAATTATTTTTGGTGCATACTGTGCAGATCGGGGATACAGCGTGTAAGCCCTTGATTCTTGGCGAATACAGGATTGCCTTCCCAATAGGCAAATTGTTGAAAGCCGCACGGGAGGCCGCGTATAGCGTGTCAAGCCCCCGCTTTTCCACACACTTATTCACAGACTTTGTGGATATCCATGAAATGCCTTGATATTCCGGGACTTGGCAGCGATTGTTGAGGTTATGGCTGATGTCATGTTTGCACTTCCTGACGCGGCCGCACGGCATCCGCATTTTCCCCTTGCCGGGCCGGACTGGATAAATGTACAGTATGGCATTTCCAGATTCCGCCCATGTCCGCCGTCGCCGATCCGATCGCCGCCCCGTCCGCCACCGATGACCCGTTCGCCAGCCTGAACCCCGAACAGCGGGCGGCGGTCGAGCACGACGTGGGGCGTGAGGCGCCGCGTCCGCTGCTGGTGGTGGCCGGCGCCGGTTCCGGCAAGACCAATACGCTGGCGCACCGGGTGGCGCGCCTGATCCAGGCGGGCGCCGATCCGCAGCGCATCCTGCTGCTGACGTTTTCGCGCCGCGCCGCCACCGAGATGACCCAGCGCGCCGGCGGCGTGCTGCACCGGATCTTCGGGCTCAGGGGCGGCCAGGCGCCGGTCACGCTGCCCTGGGCCGGCACGTTCCACAGCATCGGCGCGCGCCTGCTGCGCGAGTTCGCCGGCCGCATCGGACTGGACGCGGGGTTCACGATCCACGACCGCGGCGACGCCGAAGACCTGATGGGCATGGTGCGTCACGAGATTGGCCTGAGCCGGACCGAAAAACGCTTTCCGCTGAAAGGCACCTGCCTGTCGATCTATTCGCGCGTGGTCAATGGCCGCGAGCCGCTCGACGCGGTGCTGCAGGCATTTTTCCCGTGGTGCAGCGAGTGGGAAGCCCAGCTCAAGACGCTGTTCGGCGCCTACGTCGACGCCAAGCAGGAGCAGAACGTGCTCGACTACGACGACCTGCTCCTGTTCTGGGCCGAGATGGCGGCCGACCCGGTGCTGGGGCCGGAACTGGGCGCGCTGTTCGACCACGTGCTGGTCGACGAATACCAGGACACCAACCGCCTGCAGGCGGCCATCGTGACCGGCATGAAGCCCGACGGCCGCGGCGTGCTGGTGGTGGGCGACGATGCGCAATCGATCTATGGCTTTCGCGGCGCCACCGTGCGCAACATCCTCGACTTTCCCGCCCAGTTCTCGCAGCCGGCGCAATTGATCACGTTGGCCCGCAACTACCGCTCCACGCAGCCGATCCTGGACGCGTCGAACGCGGTGATCGGCGCCGCGCTCGAGCGCCACGCCAAGACGTTATGGACCGACAAGGCGTCGAACATCAAGCCGCAGCTGGTCTTGATTCCCGACGAAGCCGAGCAGGCGCGCTGGGTCTGCAATCGCATCCTCGAACAGCGCGAAACCGGCGTCGCGCTCAAGAGCCAGGCGGTGCTGTTTCGCGCAGCCAGCCACAGCGCCGCGCTCGAACTCGAGCTCATGCGCCGCAACATCCCCTTCGTCAAGTTCGGCGGCCTGAAATTCCTGGAAGCGGCCCACATCAAGGACGTGCTGGCCGTGTTGCGCTTCGCCCAGAACCCGAGCGGGCGGCTGGCGGGCTTTCGTGCCCTGCAACTCGTTCCCGGCATCGGCCAGGCAACCGCCAGCCGCCTGGTCGAGGCCGCGGGCAGCGGCGACGATGCGGTCGCGGCGCTGGAAGCGTTCGCGGTGCCGGCGCGCTGCAAGGCCGACTGGCAGACGTTCTGCGCGCTGTACCGGCGCCTGCGCACGCCGGGCCTGCGCTGGCCGATGGACCTCGAGCTGGCGCGCGCGTGGTACCAGCCGCATCTGGAGCGCCTGCATGACGACGCCCAGGTGCGCGCGGCCGATCTCGACCAGTTGGTGGCGCTGTCCGGCGGCTATGGCAACCGCGAGAGCTTCCTGGCCGAGATCACGCTCGATCCGCCCGAAGCCACCAGCGACCGCGCCGGCGCGCCGCTGCTGGACGAAGACTACGTGATCCTGTCCACCATCCATTCGAGCAAGGGGCAGGAATGGAAGTCGGTGCATGTGCTTAATGTCGTCGACGGCTGCATTCCGTCGGACATGGCGACCGGCAGCCCGGAAGACATCGAGGAAGAGCGGCGCCTGCTCTATGTGGCGATGACGCGGGCGCGCGAGCACCTGCACCTGGTGGTGCCGAACCGCTTCTTCATCAAGCAGCAGTCGAGCATGGGCGACCGCCACGTGTATGCGGCGCGCACGCGCTTCATTACCCCGGCCATGCTCAAGCATTTCGAGGAATGTGCCTGGCTCA
This sequence comes from Massilia sp. UYP34, assembly GCF_056279385.1. NCBI lineage: Bacteria > Pseudomonadati > Pseudomonadota > Betaproteobacteria > Burkholderiales > Oxalobacteraceae > Massilia > Massilia sp. UYP34. The sequence continues at coordinate 153,665 of NZ_JBWBRF010000002.1, forward strand.
GCGCCGACAAGCGCGCGCTGCGCACGCCGATGCCCGACAGCATCCGCATGATGGTGCGCGACCGCGCCCGGAACGCGTGGAAATGACGACAGATGGGGGCACGTTGACGACTTATCCCCCGTGCCCCACATTTGTAGGACTTTGCCACCTATAACATGGACGCGCAGAAGTGGTGCACGTGCAAGTTACTGATTTTACAAGGATATTTTTTTGCCTTTTGAACGGGCATTTTGTTGAAACCCGCATCAATGCTGCGCTTGCGGCTTGTCAAGTGGCGCTTTTCCACACACTTATCCACATTTCTTGTGGATAGACCAAAAGGCTGAATGAAATCAGCCACTTAGTGTTCAATAATACCTGTGCGAAACTTAGATTTCCGCGCAGCACCTTGCACGGCGTCGTCCCACTGCGGCAAGTCGCAGGCGCAGACGGACTCAAGCTTGGTTGGGCCCGGTCAGCCGCGCGAGCTCGGCCAGGAAGCGCTCAGAGGCCACGCCAGGCGCCCACGGTTCCCACGGCCGGCAATCATAGTAGGCGGCAAGCGGATCCTCGGCCAGCACCCCGGCGCGGATCTTGAGCGTGCGCCGCACCTCGTCGCGCGACCAGCCGGCCACGTGCACCGCTTCGCTGGCGGCGGCCAGGCGGTCGGCGCGCTTGTGCGCCGCGTGGCCGCGCGCATCCCAGGCCGGCAGGCCATAGCGCAGGAATACCATGTGTTCCAGGCGTGTCGTCAGCGCGCGGAAGGCGTCGCCCAGGAAAGGCTTGATGACCGAGATCGCATCGAAGCCGAGCAGACCTTCCTCGGCGTCGTGCAGCAGTTCGCGCAATTCTTCCAGCGGCGTGATGGCCGGCGTGGCAGCGCGGCGCAGCAGCATCACCGTGATCGAGTGCTGGGCCACCGACAGCGGCAGTGGCCAGGCCGAGTGGCCGCCCCAGCGGTAGGTGCGGGCCAGGCCGAGCGCCAGGTCGGCGTCGTCCCAGTCGAAGGGTGTCGGGTCGAGCAGGTCGAGACGGCGGCCGGATGGCATGCGGACCCAGGCGCGGGTCCGGTCGGGCGTGGACGGGATGGACATGTGGCGATTTTACACACCGGCCTGTCGATTCTCCGCATAATTGATGCAGGCGAACGCCGGGTTCGCGCGCGCGCGTAAAGTGGATCGGATGCGCTGGGCGGGTGCGCTGGGCGGATGAGCGTGGAGGAGAGGCGATGGGCGGGGACACGACGATCGATTGCGACCTGCTGGTGGTCGGCGGCGGCATCAACGGCGCCGGGATCGCGCGCGACGCGGCCGGGCGCGGGCTGGCCGTGGTGCTGTGCGAGAAGGACGACCTGGGCGCGCATACCTCGTCCGCCTCCAGCAAGTTGATCCATGGCGGCCTGCGCTACCTCGAATACCGCGAATTCGGCCTGGTGCGCAAGGCGCTGGCCGAGCGCGAGACCCTGCTCAGGAGCGCGCCGCACATCATGCGCCCGCTGCGCTTCGTGATGCCGCACGTGGCGGGCCAGCGTCCGGCCTGGCTGATTCGCGCCGGGCTGTTCCTCTACGACCGGCTGGCGCCGCGCGATTTCCTGCCGGCGTCCAGCGCGATCGAGCTGGCCGGCCATCCCGCCGGCGCGCCGCTCAAGCCCGAGTTTGCGCGCGGCTTCGCTTATTCGGACGGCTGGGTCGACGATGCGCGGCTGGTGGTGCTCAACGCCCTCGATGCCCACGAGCGCGGGGCGCGGGTGCTCACCCATGCGGCCTGCGACGACGTGGTCCGCCGCGCCGCGCACTGGGAGGCGCGGATCGATCGGGGCGGCGCGCCCCTGACCGTGCGCGCGCGCGGCCTGGTCAATGCCGCCGGCCCGTGGGCGGCGCGCTTCGCCGGGCGCGCCAACCGGGACGCGCCGCACCGCGCGCTGCGCCTGATCAAGGGCAGCCATATCGTCGTGCCGAGCCTGTTCGAGCACGGCTGCGCCTACCTGTTCCAGCATGCCGATGGCCGGGTCGTGTTCGCGCTCCCGTACGAAGAAGCGTTCACCCTGGTCGGGACCACCGACGTCGATTTCACGGGCGACCCCGGCGCGGCCGCGATCGGCGAGGGCGAGACGCGCTACCTGTGCGCGCTGGCCAACCAATACTTCAAGCGCCAGCTGGCGCCTGGCGACGTGGTGTGGAGCTATTCGGGCGTGCGTCCGCTGCTGGACGACGATGCCGGCAAGGCGGCGGCGATCACGCGCGACTATTTCCTCGAACGCGACGCCGATGGACCGCCGCTGCTGTCCGTCTTCGGCGGCAAGATCACGACCTACCGCAAGCTGGCCGAGGAAGCCGTCGACTGGATCGCGCCGCTGCTGGGCACGGCCCCGGCCGGGGCGTGGACGGCGGGCGCCGTACTGCCGGGCGGCGACCTGTTCGGGCCGCAGCCCGACAGCCGTGGGGTGCTGGAGTTCGACCGCTGGGTGGCGGCGCTGCAGCGCCGCCATGCCTGGCTGCCGAAGCCCTTGGCGCTGCGCTATGCGCGCGCCTACGGCACCCGGGTGGACGTTTTACTGGACGACTGCCGGGCGCTGGCCGATCTCGGCCCTGAAGTGGCCCCTGGCCTGTACGAGGCCGAGCTGCGTTACCTGATGACGCACGAGTGGGCCACGTGTGCGCAGGATGTCTTGTGGCGCAGGACCAAGCTGGGCCTGCACTTGCGGCCGGGCTTGGCAGACCGGATCGATGCCTGGATGGCGGGCAGGGTCGGCGGCCATGCCGCCGACGCGGCGATGGTTGGCGCCAGCATCATCCGGCGCGACATCGCGGCCGATAACGACCGCCGCGTCGGCGGCGAAGCCGCCAACCCTACGGGCGTCGGCATTCGTTATTAACGCACCCGCTTGTACCAGGTCCCATCCTCGAACAAGCTCTGGTAGTCGGCCGCGCCGGCGTCGCCTGCCCCCAGCGCGCGGTCGAGCCCGAGCACCCCGAACAGGGCCAGGCTGTCCCTGAACAGGCGCAGCACGCGCTGGCGCAGCAGCGGGCCGAAGTCGGGCAGGGCGCGACAGCAGACGATCGTGTGGAACTCGTTGAACGAGCCGTCCGTCACCAGGCAGTACTGCAGCCAGGTGATGCGCTCGCGCAGCCGAGGCAGCAGGCACGCGCGGCCGTCGCTGACCTCGAAGTAGTCGGCCAGCCGCCCGCTGCCGCCGCTGGCTTCGTAGCCGCGCTGGGCGTCCATCAGCTGGGAGGCCGGCAGCGTGGCTTCGCGCGCCTCGAACAGCAATTCGTCGCTGGCCAGGGTCGCGAACACCTCGGTGCGTGCGTACAGCTTTTCCTCGGCCAGCAGCACGGCCAGGGTCCAGGCTTCGCCCACGCCGGCCACCTCGGGCAGCCAGACCTTGGGCAGGGCGGTCGGACGCAGGCTGTCGGCCAGCGCGCCGCGCTGGCGCCGCGCCCAGTCGGGCCGGTCGAACAGCGAAGCCGGCTGCACCGCCAGCGCGCGCACCACGCCCAGCGCCGCGCCGGGCGCATGCAGCACCTGCTCCTGCAACCGCGTGAGATTCGGCAATGCGTGCAGGCGCGCCAGTTCCTGCAGCCGGCGCCGCAGGACGGCGCGCTCATGGCTGCGGTAATCCAGGCCGAAACGCTGGTACAGCGCTTCGAGCAGCAGCTCGATCTCGAGCTCCGCCAGGCCGGTATCGACCGGCACACCAGTCAGGGCGTTCATCGCGGCCTCGGCGCAACCATCGATGCAACCATCGATGCGGTCATCAATGCGGCCATCAATGCAGCCAAACCCGCATCATCGACAGCAGCTGCGCCACGTCGACCGGCTTGGTGATGTAGTCCGAGGCGCCGGCCGCGATGCACTTGTCGCGGTCGCCCTTCATCGCCTTCGCGGTCAGGGTAATGATCGGCAGCGAGCGGAATTTCGGGATGCGGCGGATCGCCCGCATCGTGTCGTAGCCGTCCATCTCGGGCATCATGATGTCCATCAGGACGATCTCGATGCCCGGGTCTTTCTCGAGCACCTCGATGCCGTCGCGGCCGTTCTCGGCGAACAGCACCTGCATCTGCTGGCGCTCCAGCAGCGTCGAGAGAGCGAAGATGTTGCGCAGGTCGTCGTCGACGATCAGCACCTTGCGCCCGGCCAGGCCCGAGTCGAGGGCGTGAATCTCCTCCAGCATGCGGCGCTGGGTCTCGGGCAGGCTGGCCTGCGAGCGGTGCAGGAACAGCGCCGTCTCGTCCAGCAGGCGCTCGGGCGAGCGCGCATCCTTGATCACGATGGTCTTGGCAAAGCGCTTGAGCTTCGTGACTTCCTTGCGATTGAGCTCCTGGGAAGTGTAGATCACGATCGGCAGGTCGCGCAGGCGCTCGTTGCGGCCGATCTGGTCGAGCAGGTCGAAGCCCGAGATGTCGGGCAGGGTCAGGTCGAGCACCATGCAGTCGAAGTGCGAGGATTGCAGGACCTCGAGCGCGGCGGCGCCATGGTCGACCGTCACCATATGGATGTCGTTGTTGCCGATCAGGGAAACGATCGCGTCGCGCTGGGCCGGATCGTCCTCGACCACCAGCAGGCTGCGCTTGCCGCCCATCAGGAATTTCTGGATGCGCTTGAATTCCTCGTTCAGCGCCTCGCGCTCGACCGGCTTGTTGATGTACGAGATGGCGCCCTGGCGCAGCGCGCGTTCGCGCTCGCGCAGTGACGACATCACGTGCACCGGGATGTGGCGCGTGCTCGGGTCGCGTTTCAGGCGGTCCAGCACCGTGAAGCCGTCGATGTCCGGCAGGTCGAGATCGAGCAGGATCGCCGACGGCAGGTAGTCGCGCGCCAGCGACAGCGTCGAATCCCCGCGGTGGGTCACAATCGCTTTGAAGTTTTTCTCTCGGGCGAATTCGAGCACCACCTTGGCGAAGCGCTCGTCGTCCTCGACGATCAGCACCGACGGGTCGCCCGGCGTCACCAGGCCGCGGTCGTCCAGCACGCTCGCGTAGGCGACCACGGCGCCGCTCGGGTCGAGCAGGTCCGCCGTGCGCTCGAGGGTCGAGACTTCGCTGTGTTCCTGCAGCACCGGCACCAGCGGGGCGGGGATGGTCAGGGGCGGGGCCAGGCGCGCCGGCTGCGGCTGGCGCGCCTGTTCGTAGTTGATGAAGCCGGCGCGGTTGTACGGCAGGTAGAGCGTGAACACCGAGCCGACGTTGACCGTCGACTCGACCCGGATTTCGCCGCCCAGGAGGCGCGCCAGTTCGCGCGAAATCGACAGGCCCAGGCCGGTGCCGCCATACTTGCGGGCGGTCGAGCCGTCGGCCTGCTGGAACGCTTCGAAGATCAGCTGCAGCTTGTCGGCCGGGATGCCCACGCCGGTGTCGTGCACCGAGAACGCCAGCACCGCGTCGGCATGCTCGAGGTTCGGGTGGTCGGCGGTCCAGCCGCTCGTCACCAGGCTGATGCCCAGCGAGACCTGGCCATGGCTGGTGAACTTGAAGGCGTTGGACAGCAGGTTCTTCAGCACCTGCTGCAGGCGCGTGGTGTCGGTCATCACGGCGGTCGGCAGGTTCTCGGTCAGCTCGACCTGGAAGCCCAGATGCTTGGCCTCGGCCATGTGGCGGAAGGTGCGGTCGACGTAGTTGCGCAGGTTCGAGAAGCGGTATTCCGACACGTCCAGCGTGACGGTGCCCGACTCGATCTTGGACAGGTCGAGGATGTCGTTAATCAGGGTCAGCAAGTCCGAACCCGAGCCGTAGATCGTCTTCGCGAACTCCACCTGCTTGCCCGACAGGTTGCCTTCCGGGTTGTCGGACAGCTGCTGTGCCAGGATCAGCAGCGAATTCAGGGGCGTCCTCAACTCGTGCGACATATTGGCCAGGAATTCGGACTTGTACTTCGAAGACAGCGCCAGCTGGGTCGCTTTTTCTTCCAGCGCCAGCTTGGCCTGCTCCACCTCGCGGTTCTTGCGCTCCACCTCGATGTTCTGCTCGGACAGCAGGCGCGCCTTCTCGCCCAGCTCCTGGTTGGTCTGCTGCAGTTCCTGCGCCAGCGACTGCGACTGGGTCAGCAGCGACTCGGTGCGGCTGTTGGCCTCGATCGTGTTCAGGACCACGCCGATCGATTCCATCAGCTGGTCGAGGAAGGACAGGTGGGTTTCGGTGAAGCGGTCGAGCGAGGCGATCTCGATGACGGCCTTGACCTGCTGCTCGAACAGGATCGGCAGCACCACGATATTGTTCGGCGGCGCCGAGCCCAGGCCCGAGGACACCACGATGTAGTCGCGCGGCACGTCGGTCAGCCAGATGCGGGTCTTTTCCAGCGCGCACTGGCCCACCAGGCCTTCGCCCGGCAGGAACGAGGTCGGCAGCTTGCGGCTCGAGCGGTAGCCGTAGGAGGCGATCATGCGCAGGCGCGCATCGGTCTCCTGCGAGTCCATCATGTAGAACACGCCATGGTGGGCCGACACCAGCGGCGCCAGTTCCGACAGAATCAGCTTGGTCACCGCCTGCAGGTCGCGCTGGCCCTGCAGCAGGCGCGTGAAGCGCGCCAGGTTGGTCTTGAGCCAGTCCTGCTGCGCGTTCTTCTGTGTGGTTTCCTTCAGGTTGCGGATCATCTCGTTGATGTTGTCCTTCAGGTAGGACACCTCGCCGCGCGCTTCCACCTGGATCGAGCGCGACAGGTCGCCGCGCGTCACCGCGGTCGCCACTTCGCCGATCGCGCGCATCTGGTTGGTGAGGTTGGCCGCCAGCTGGTTGACGTTTTCCGTCAAGTCCTTCCAGGTGCCGGCCACGCCCGACACGTTCGCCTGGCCGCCGAGTTTGCCCTCGGTGCCGACCTCGCGCGCCACGCGCGTGACTTCCGACGCGAACGAGGACAGCTGGTCCACCATGACGTTGATGGTGTCCTTCAGCTCGAGAATCTCGCCCTTCACGTCCACGGTGATTTTCTTGGACAGGTCGCCGCGCGCCACCGCGGTGGTCACCGCCGCGATGTTGCGGACCTGGCCGGTCAGGTTCGAGGCCATGAAGTTGACGTTGTCGGTCAAGTCCTTCCAGGTGCCGCCGACGCCCGGCACATAGGCCTGGCCGCCGAGTTTACCCTCGGTGCCGACTTCGCGCGCCACCCGGGTCACCTCGGAGGCGAACGAGGACAGCTGGTCGACCATCACGTTGATGGTGTTCTTCAGTTCCTGGATCTCGCCCTTGACGTCCACCGTGATCTTCTTGGACAGGTCGCCGTTGGCCACGGCGGTGGTCACTTCCGCGATGTTGCGCACCTGGGCCGTCAGGTTGCCCGCCATCGAGTTCACGCCGTCGGTCAAGTCCTTCCAGGTGCCGGCCACGCCCGGCACGTTCGCCTGGCCGCCGAGTTTACCTTCGGTGCCGACCTCGCGCGCCACGCGCGTGACTTCCGAGGCGAACGAGTTCAGCTGGTCGACCATCACGTTGATGGTGTTCTTCAGCTCGAGAATCTCGCCTTTCACGTCCACCGTGATCTTCTTGGACAGGTCGCCGTTGGCCACCGCGGTGGTCACGTCGGCGATGTTACGCACCTGGCCGGTCAGGTTGCCCGCCATCGAGTTGACCGAGTCGGTCAAGTCCTTCCAGGTGCCGGCCACGCCTTTCACCACCGCCTGGCCGCCGAGTTTCCCCTCGGTGCCGACCTCGCGCGCCACGCGCGTCACCTCGGAGGCGAACGACGACAGCTGGTCGACCATCACGTTGATGGTGTTCTTCAGTTCCAGGATCTCGCCCTTGACGTCCACCGTGATCTTCTTGGACAGGTCGCCATTGGCCACCGCGGTGGTCACCGCCGCGATGTTGCGCACCTGGCCCGTGAGGTTCGACGCCATGAAGTTGACGTTGTCGGTCAAGTCCTTCCAGGTGCCCGCCACGCCCGGCACATAGGCCTGGCCGCCGAGCTTACCCTCGGTGCCGACCTCGCGCGCCACGCGCGTGACTTCCGAGGCGAAGGAGCGCAGCTGGTCCACCATGACGTTGATCGTGTCCTTCAGTTGCAGGATCTCGCCGCGCACGTCCACCGTGATCTTCTTGGACAGGTCGCCGTTGGCCACCGCGGTGGTCACTTCGGCAATGTTGCGCACCTGCGAGGTCAGGTTGCCCGCCATCGAGTTGACCGAATCGGTCAAGTCCTTCCAGGTGCCGGCCACGCCCTTGACCTGCGCCTGGCCGCCCAGTTTGCCCTCGGTGCCGACCTCGCGCGCCACGCGCGTGACTTCGGACGAGAACGAGGACAGCTGCTCGACCATGGTGTTGGCCGTCATCGCCGCGCGCAGGTACTGGCCCTTGAGCGGGTGGCCGTCGACTTCGAGGGCCATGGTCTGGGACAGGTCGCCTTTCGCCACTGCGCCGATCACGCGCGCCATCTCGGTGGTCGGGCGCACCAGGTCGTCGATCAGCGTGTTGACCGAGCTGATCATGGTGCTCCAGCCGCCCACCACGCCCGGCAGGTCGGCGCGCTGGGTCAGGTGACCTTCGCGGCCCACCACCCGCGAAACTTCCGTGACGGTCTCGACCATTTTCTGCTTGGTCTCGATGATGTCGTTCAGGGTGTCGGCGATCTTGCCGGAAACGCCAGTCCAGTCGTCAGGCATGCGTACCGAAAAATCGCCTTTTTTCAAGGCCATCAATGTGGTGAGCAGCAGCTTGACGTCCAACTGTTCGCCCATATCGGTCATGGTGTTCATCGCCTGGATCCTCATCCTGAAAGGAAGTTTATTAGTTAGCCGTTGGAATCGGCAAAGTGTCGTTTTTAGACATGCACAAGATACGATTCTATAGATCTAAATCAAGTTGCGAAACGGTATCTCGGCTAGTAAATACTTGCTAATCTGAAATTTGTTGCAGGTAATTCGGCGGAGGGTAGCCGATTCCCCTCTGGCGAGGCGCACGATTGTAAATTGTTGTTGTTTATGCACGACAGCATGCATCAATAATAAAAGTAAATATCTCCGTTGTTAATTTCTGTGAATTTGTGAACGGGGTGAACCATCTAGCATAGGGGTGTTATATCAAACTTTACCCCCATGATTGACACTGCGCTATTACGCGAGCTGATGCAGGCCAAGGATGCTTCTCATTGGAGCGCGTCCCTGTTCAACATTGCCCGTGGGCTAGGCTTTGACCAGGTACTGTTTGGCGTCGTCAATTCGCGTCATACCCGTTTCGAGTCGGCCTTCTTGCGCAGTAATTACTCCGAAAGCTGGCGCGATCGTTACGACCGCAACGGCTTCGCCTACGTCGATCCCACGGTCGCCCATTGTCAGTCGAGCACGATACCCATCGTGTGGGAGCCGGGCACGTTCGCGTCCGGCCCCCAGCAGGCTGGGCTCTACGAAGAGGCCAGCGCCCACGGCATCCGCAGCGGCGCGACCTTGCCGGTGCACGGGCCGCAGGGCGAGTTCGGGGTGATCAGTTTTGCGTCCGACGCGCGGCCCGACGCCGATGCCCGGCGCGCCATGAGCGAAGCGCTGCCGATGCTGGCGCTGGTGCGCGACTACGCCTTCGTGTCCTCCGGGCGTTTCCGCGACGAGGAGGCGCGGCCGGACGAGACGCCGCGCCTGACGCGGCGCGAACTGGAAGTGCTGCAGTGGGTGATGGCGGGCAAGTCATCATGGGAAATCGCGCGCATCACGGGTTGTTCCGAAGCCACCGTCAATTTTCACCTGGCGAATGTGCGTCAAAAATTTGACGTCAACACTCGCCAGCAGGCGGTGGTCAAGGCCATCGCCCTGGGGCTCATCACCCCTGAAGATCACCATCGCTGAGCTTGCCGTTCATGTACATGCGCAGAAGAATCGACACCGGCGCCGGGATCGCAAGACCGGTCTCGAAGCGGCTGCCGCTGGACTGGGTGACGCCGAAGCGACCCCAGAATTTTTCCTGGCTCTCGCGCTTGGTAATGCGCAGCCGGCGCAGCTCGTGCGGCGCCAGGCGCGTGGTACCGGCGGCCTGGATGAGGTGGTTCGCTTGCAGTTCAGCTGCCAGTGCGTCGCACATCAGATCGTTTGCCATGATGGTTCCTTTCGGGGTGATGAATCGGAGAGTCCGGAAGCTGCGCCGGGAACTGCGTCGTTTCCAAAAGTATTGCACCGCCGATATTGATCGCCACCTATCAATGCTGATAGTACCCACCTTACCCATTTTGCATGACGCTTTTATGCGTAGTGCATATTTCTTGAACCGATTTTCTCAACCAGGAGGGGGTTGGCAATGAGCATGCAAATCACGATCGCGCCGCGGCGCGCATTCGCATCGAAAGAGCTGTGGGAAATGCATACGCTGCGCGCGAAGGTATTCCGCGGGCGGCTGGGATGGGAAGTGCCGGTGCTGTCCGGCATGGAGATCGATGGCTACGACGCGCTCGAGCCGCGCTACATGCTCATGCGCGACGGCGAGACGCTGCGCGGTTGCTGGCGCCTGCTGCCGACCGAAGGGCCGTATATGCTCAAGGATTCCTTCCCCCAGCTGCTCGACGGCCAGGAGCCGCCGAGCGACCCGCACATCTGGGAACTGTCGCGTTTCGCCATCGAGACCGAAGGCGCCGGCAGCTATGGCTTTTCGGAGATGACGATGGAATCGATCGAGGCCATCATCCGCCACGCCCACGAGCGCGGCCTGTCGCGCTACGTCACCGTCACCACCACCGCGATCGAGCGCATGCTGCGCCGGGCCGGCGTGGTCACCACCCGCATCGGGTCGCCGCAGGCGGTCGGGATCGAGACCGCGGTCGCGCTCTACGTGGAGATCGAGCCGACCTGGGAAGCGCTGTTCGCCAGGCGGCTGGCGTCCTGACGCGCAGCGCGATCACGCCGCATGAGAGGACGAATCCGACGCCGGGTGCGCACCGAGCTGGCGCAGCAGGAACGTGTAGGTCAGCGCCACCATCCGCGCGGTCTGGGCGTTGTCGGCGGCGCCGGCATGGCCGCCCTCGGTGTTTTCCCAGTACAGCACGTCGTGTCCCTGGTCCAGCATGCGCGCCGCCATCTTGCGCGCATGCGCCGGATGGACGCGGTCGTCGCGGGTCGAGGTGGTCAACAGCACGCGCGGGTAGCGCTCGCCGGGCCGCACGTTGTGGTACGGAGAGTAGCGCGCCAGGTAGGCCCAGTCGTCGGCATCGTCCGGATCGCCGTATTCCCCCATCCACGAGGCGCCGGCCAGCAGCAGGTGGTAGCGCCGCATGTCCAGCAGCGGCACCTGGCACACCACGGCGCCGAACAGGTCGGGACGCTGGGTCAGCGCCGCGCCGACCAGCAGGCCGCCATTGCTGCCGCCCATGATGCCCAGCTGTTGCGCCGTGGTGACGCCGCGCGCCACCAGGTCCTGGGCGACGGCGATGAAGTCGTCGAATGCGCGCTGGCGGTGCTGGCGCAGCGCCGCCTGGTGCCAGCGTGGGCCGAACTCGCCGCCGCCGCGGATGTTCGCCAGCACGTAGGTGCCGCCCTGTTCGAGCCAGGCGGCGCCGGTCATGCCGCTGTAGAAGGGCTTGAGCGACACCTCGAAGCCGCCGTAGCCGTACAGCAGGGTCGGATTCGGTGTGCCGACGCTCGCCCCCCGTCGGGTAACGACGAAATAGGGCACGAGCGTGCCGTCGCTGGACGCCGCCGCGTGCTGGCTCACTGCATACGGTTCGGCGTCGAAGAAGGCCGGCATCGCCTTGAGCGGCTCGCGCGCGTCGCTGCCGCTTTGCATCAGGTACAGCGTGGTCGGATGCAGGAAATCGGTCACGGTGAGGAAGTAGTCGTCCGAATGGTCCGAATCCACGGCCGACACGCCCAGCGAACCGATGCCGGGCACGGCGACTTCGCGCCGCAGCCACGCCCCATCCTCGCGGCGCAGCTCGACGATGCGGTTCTTGACGTTGTCGAGCACCGTCAGCAGCAGGCTGCTCCTGGTGGCCGCCACGCCGTCCAGCGAGGTCGTTGGCGTCGGCGCGAACAGCACCTCGAAGGCGCGGCCGCCGCTCATGAAGGCGTCGAAGCCGGTCGCCAGCAGCGCGCCCTGGGGATACGTCACGCCGTCGATGGTCCAGTCCGAGCGCAGCTCGATCACGAGCTGGTCGCGCAGGGCGAAGGCGCTGGCGTCGAGCGGCTTGTCGATCCGGGTCAGCTGCGCGCCGCGCCGCCAGAACAGTTCGCTCGTATAGAAATCGATCTGGCGCAGCACGAACGCGCGTTCCCAGCCGGGGCTGTGGTCCTGGTAGCCGGACGCCGCCATGTCGCCGGGGGCCGCCTCGTACACGGTGATGGCGGCCGCCAGCGGCGTGCCGCGCTTCCACTCCTTGACGATGCGCGGATAGCCCGACTCGCTCAGGCTGCCGGGGCCGAAGTCGGTGCCGACGAACAGGGTGTCGCGATCGATCCAGGACACGTCGCTCTTCGCCTCCGGCAAGACGAAACCGTCGGCCACGAAGCAGAGCCGGTCGAGGTCGAATTCGCGCACCACCCTGGCGTCGCCGCCGCCGCGCGACAGCATCACCAGGCAGCGCGCGGCATCGGGCTCGAGCCAGGACACGCCGGCCCAGACCCAGTTTTCATTTTCGGTGCGCGCCAGCGCGTCGAGGTCGAGCACCGTTTCCCAGGCGGGGGCCGGCTTGCGGTACTCGGCAAGCGTGGTGCGGCGCCAGACGCCGCGCACGTGGGTCGCGTCGCGCCAGAAGTTGTAGCACCAGCCGCCATGCACGCCGACGAAGGGAATCTTGTCGCTCGAATCGAGGATGCCTTGCAGGCGTTCGCGCAGCGGCGCGAAGCGCGGATCGGCCTCCAGTTCGGCTTCGGTGGCCGCGTTGCGCGCGTCGACCCAGGCGCGCGCCTGTTCGGTGTCGATCTGTTCCAGCCACAGCCAGGGATCGTCGTGGTGTTGCATGCTGTCCTCATCAGTATCGCGCCGGCCCGGCGCGCCGATATACTAGCAATATTGGGTGGCAGGCACCGCCCTCCACGGAAAGCATGAAGCGCTCCGCCATGTCAGGAATCGACGCCATCGGCGCGGTTTGGGCGCGCCTGGGCCGGCCGTTCGTGCTGTGGGGCGGCGGCATCGCGCTGTCGCTGGCGGTCGGCGTGCTGCTGCATGCGGTGGCCAGCGCCTCGATCGAGGACGAGGCGCGCGGGCGCTTCGATGGCCTGGCCCGCGCGGCGCGCGACCGGATCGACGTGTCGCTCGCGTCGTATGGCCGCGCCGTGCGTTCGCTGGCGGCCCTGCATGCGGCCGGCGCCGGCGACGCCGTGCCCGACCGGGCGTCGTTTCACCGTTATGTCGCCGCGCTCGACATCGAACGCAGCTATCCGGCGATCGAGGGGGTGACTTACGCCGCCCACGTGCCCGAAGCCGGGCGCGAGCGCTTCGTCGCCGGCATGCGCGCCGATCGCAGCGTCGACGCCCGCGGCTACCCGGAGTTCGCGATCTTTCCTGCCGGGCGCCGTCCCTGGTACGAGGTGATCGCCTACCAGTATCCGGTCGACCAGCCCAGCCGCCGGCTCGGCTTCGACATGGCCGCCAGGCCCGCCGTCGCCCGCGCCCTGGAGCAGGCGCGCGACACTGGCGGCATCAGCGCCTCGGGACAGCCGGTATTCCTGCGCGACCCCACGCCGCACTATACCCTCGGCATGCGCATGCCGGTCTATCGCGGCGGGGTGACCCCGCCGAGCCTCGAAGGGCGGCGCGCGGCCTACCTGGGTTCGTTCGGCATCGCCTTTTCGGTGCCCGAACTGGTCGACAATGCGCTGGCGGCATCCGCCGGCGCGCCGCTGTCGGTCAGCGTCTACGGCGCGAACCGCGATGCCGAAGGGGGCGAACTGCTGCTGCACGGGCCCGACGTGCGGCGCACGCCGCTCGACCCGGGCGTCTGGCTCACGACCGTCCTCGACGTGGATTTCGGCGGCAACCGGTGGACGTTGCATTTCGCCGCGCCCGAGCGCGCCATGTTCCGGGGCGCCGATCCCTGGATGCCGATGGCGGCGCTGGCCTTCGGCTTCGCCGGCACCCTGCTGGTCTACGTGCTGTTCCTGGCCCAGTACCGCTCGCGGCGGGCCGCCGTCGAGCAGCGCCTGCTGCTCGACACGGTGCTGGACAACCTGGACGCCGAGGTCTACCTGAAGGATGCGGGGCGGCGCATCCGCTACCTCAATGCCAAGGGCGCCTCGCGCTTCGGACGGCCGGCGGCGGAGCTGGTCGGCCGGCGCGACGTCGAGGCCCTGGGCCGCGACCTGGCCGATGGCGCCTGGGAGCTCGATCGCGCGGTGCTGCAGGATGGCCGCCGCAGCTGCGCCCAGGTGGCGCAGCCGGCCCCGGGCGGCGCGCCGCGCCAGCTGTGGACGGTGCGGGTGCCGATGCAGGTCGATGAGGAAGCGGCCGTGCTGTGCGTGGCGACCGACGTCACCGAGCTGCACCGCCTGAAGGCGCGTGCCGACGCCGCCAGCAAGGCCAAGAGCGACTTCCTGTCGAACATGAGCCACGAGATCCGCACCCCGATGAACAGCATCATCGGCATGACCCACCTGGCGCTGCAGGCCGGACCCGACGCGCGTCAGCGCGACTACCTCGAAAAGATCGACCACTCGGGCCAGCACCTGCTGGGCATCATCAACGACATCCTCGATTTCTCCAAGATCGAGGCCGGCATGCTGGAGCTGTCGCGGGTGTGCTTCATGCTCGACGCGCTGATGCGCAACGTCGAGGCCCAGCTGGGCACCGCGGCCGCGGCCAAGGGCCTGGGCTTCGACATCGAGATCGATCCGGTCCTGATGCGGCCCCTGTGCGGCGATTCGCTGCGGCTGGAACAGGTGCTGCTCAACTTCGCCGGCAATGCCGTCAAGTTCTCCGACCGCGGCCGGATCACGCTGCGCGCGCGCCTTGCGCGCGCCTTCGGTCCCGAAGTGCTGGTGCGCTTCGAGGTGGAAGACCACGGCGTGGGCATCGACGCCGCCGCGCTGCCGCACCTGTTCACGCCGTTCCAGCAGGCCGACCAGTCGGCCACGCGGCGCCACGGCGGCACTGGCCTGGGCCTGGCGATCAGCCGCCAGCTGGCCGAACTGATGGGCGGCGAGGTCGGCGTGGCCAGCACGCGGGGTGAGGGCAGCACCTTCTGGTTCACGGCGCGCCTGGCCCTGGACGATGCCGCCGGCGCGCGTTCGGGGGCGGGCCTGGGCGCCGCGCCGGCCGCGGTCCAGGTGCGCCTGGACGGCTGCGCGGTGCTGCTGGTCGAGGACAATCCCTTCAACCAGCAGGTCGCGCGCGAGCTGCTGGAACAGTCCGGCGCCGCGGTCGAGGTGGCCAACAATGGCCTCGAAGCGCTGGCGGCGATGGGGGGCAAGCGCTTCGACTGCGTGCTGATGGACGTGCAGATGCCGGTGATGGACGGGCTGGAAGCGACCCGTCGCATCCGCCGCGATCCCGCCTTGCAGCACACCCTGGTGGTGGCGATGACGGCCAATGCCGGCGTCGACGACCGCGCGCGCTGCCTGGCCGCCGGCATGAACGAGTTCCTGGCCAAGCCGGTGGTGCCGGAACTGCTGGCGGCCACCATCGCGCGCTGCCTGGGCCGCGCCACGGCGCCGGAGTCGTGCGGGGATGGGCAGGGTGGGCAGGCGCAAGTGCTCGACCTGGCCAGCCTGGCCAGCACCGCCGGCGGCGACACCGAGCGGATGCGTAAATATGCGTTCCTGTTCCTCGATACCGCACGCGAGAACCTGGCCGCGATCGAGGCCGCCCTGGCCGGCGGCGACCTGACCCACACCGCCAGCCTGGCGCACCAGCTCAAGTCGGCGGCGCGCGCGATCGGCGCCGCCAGCTTCGGCGCCATCTGCGAAGACCTGGAGGCGCAACCGACGCGCTCGCCGCGCCTGGGCGCGGCCGGCACCGCCCAGGCCCGGGCGCTGGCGGCGCGCCTGCGCGCACTATTGATCCGGATCGAACGCGAAGTCTCGACCCAGTTCGGTAGCCGGGACGGCGAGGTGCGTTGAGGGGCGCCTTTCGAGGTGCCCTTGAGGGCAGGGGCCGCCTGCGCCCCTACCGCGAGCGGACCAAACACGGTATGCTGTGGACCCGACCGTTCGAGCTTCACGCATGCCTTCCCCGATCACCCCCGGCCTCCTGATCCTCCATGGCAACCAGATGGAGTTGCTGCGCAGCGCCGTGTTCGACTGGCTGCGCAACCATCCGCTCGGCCCCCTCGAAGAAGAGATCTTCCTCGTGCAGTCCAATGGCGTGGCCGAATGGCTCAAGATCGCGCTGGCCGAGGAGATCGGCGTATGCGCCGCCACCCGGGTGGCGCTGCCGGCGCGCTTCATGTGGGAAGCGTATCGCGGCATGCTGGGCCGCGAGCGGGTGCCCAATCGCGCGCCGTTCGACAAGGATCCGCTCACCTGGCGCCTGATGCGCCTGTTGCCCACCCTATTGCAAGAGGACGGCTACGAGCCGCTGGCGCGCTTCCTGGCCGACGGCGACGCCGAGCGCCGCCTGCAGCTGGCCGAGCGCGTGGCCGACCTGTACGACCAGTACCAGGTCTACCGCGCCGACTGGCTGGCCGACTGGGCCGCGGGCGGCGACCAGTTGCGCCGCGCCGCAGGCTCGCTGGGCCATGAAGCCGTGCCGCTGGCGCCCGACCAGCGCTGGCAGGCCTGCCTGTGGCGCGCCGTGCACGCCAGCCTGGACGAGTCGCAGCGCGATAGCGGGCGCGCGACCATCCACCAGCAGTTCCTCGCCGCGATCGAGGCCGGCCAGGCGCCCGCCGGCCGCCTGCCGCGCCGCGTGGTGCTGTTCGGGATGTCGACCCTGCCGTACCAGACCCTGCAGGCGATCGCAGCGCTCTCGCGCCATACCCAGGTGCTGTTCGCGGTGCCGAACCCGTGCCGCTTCTACTGGGGCGACATCATCGATGGCCGCGACCTGCTCAAGGCCGCGCGCCGGCGCCAGCCGCAGCGGGGCGGCGTCGACCTGGGCGCGATCCCGATCGAGGAGCTGCACGCGCACAGCCATCCGCTGCTGGCGAGCTGGGGGCGCCAGGGGCGCGACTTCGTGCGCATGCTGGACGAATTCGACAACCAGGACCGCAGCGAAGAAGCGGGTTCGGCCGATACTGCGCCGCTGAAGGTCGACCTGTTCGCCGACGACGACGGCGCGACGCTGCTGGGGCAAGTCCAGGCCGCGGTGCGCGACCTGTTGCCGCTGTCCGAGCACCCGCGCGTGCCGCCGGCGCCGGGCGAGCGCTCGATCGAATTCCACGTCACCCACAGCGTGCAGCGCGAAGTCGAGGTCCTGCACGACCAGCTGCTGTCGTGGTTCGCGCAAGACCCGAGCCTGCGGCCGCGCGACGTGGTGGTGATGGTGCCCGACATCGACAGCTTCTCGCCGGCGATCCACGCGGTGTTCGACCAGCATCGCCAGCGCGACTTGCGCCGCATCCCGTTCGAGATCGGCGACGTGCGCGACCGCAGCGTCAACCCGCTGCTGGTGTCGCTCGAATGGCTGCTGCGCCTGCCGCAGCAGCGCTGCCGCCAGAGCGAGGTGCGCGACCTGCTGGACGTGCCGGCCGTGGCGCGCCGCTTCGGCCTGGGCGACGACGACCTGGCCATCCTGGGCCGCTGGATCGAGGGCGCCGGCGTGCGCTGGGGCCTGGACCGTGAACACCGCGCCGGCCTGGGCCTGGGCATGGCGGGCGAGCAGAACGCCTGGATCTTCGGCGTGCGGCGCATGCTGCTGGGCTACGCCAGCGGCGCCGGCGCCAGCTTCGCCGACATCGAGCCCTATGCGGAGGTCGGCGGGCTCGACGCGGCGCTGGCCGGCGCGCTGGCGCAGCTGGTCGACTGCCTGCTGAATTGGCGCGCCCGGCTCGACACGCCGCGCACGCCGGCCGCGTGGGGCGAAGCAGCGCGCGAGATGCTGTCGTGCTTCTACGCCGCCAGCGATGAAGCCGACCGCCTCACCCTGCAGAGCCTGAACGAAGGCCTGCAGTGCTGGCTCGAGACGTGCGACGCGGCCGGTTTCGACGAGAGGGTAGAGCTGGCGGTGCTGCGCGAAGCCTGGATGAACGAACTCGACCAGCCGACGCTGAACCACCAGTTCGTCTCGGGCGGCGTGACCTTCTGCACCCTGATGCCGATGCGGGCGGTGCCGTTTCGCGTGGTGTGCCTGCTGGGCATGAACGACGGCGACTTCCCGCGCCGCGCGCGCCAGTCCGACTTCGACCTGCTGGCGCTGCCCGGCATGGCGCGCCCCGGCGACCGTTCGCGCCGCGACGACGACCGCTACCTGATGCTCGAAGCCCTGCTGGCGGCGCGCGACAAGTTCTACGTGAGCTGGGTGGGGCGCAATGTGCGCGACAACAGCGAGCAGCCGCCATCGGTGCTGGTGTCGCAGCTGCGCGACTATCTCGCCGATGGCTGGAACCTGGACCTGGCCAGCCTGACGACCGAACACGCGCTGCAGCCTTTCAGCCGCGTCTATTTCCAGCAGGGCGGCCTGTTGACCTATGCCGGCGAATGGCGCCTGGCCCATGGCGCCGAGCAGCTGGAAGGGGGCGATGCGTTGCCGCCCTACGCGCTGGAGCCCGACTTCGTGCTCAAGCTGGGCGAGCTGGCCAGCTTCCTGCGCCAGCCGGCGCGCTACTTCTTCCGCCGCCGCCTGGGCGTGGTGTTCGCCGACGCCGCCCAGGTGGGAGAGGACGAGGAACCTTTCGCGCTCGACGCGCTCGAGCGTTACCAGATCGAGGACCACCTGCTGGACGACAGCGGCGAGCCCGAGAAGCTGCACGAGGTGCGCGCCACGCTGGCCACGCGCGCCGAGCGGCTTGCGCGCGAGGGCGTGCTGCCGATCGGCCTGATGGGCCGCATGTGGCAGGAGCAGCTGGTCGAGAGCCTGGCGCCGGTGCGCACCGAGTGGCTGCGCCTGGGCGCGCGCTTCCCGGAAGTTGCGCCCAAGCAGGCGCTCCATCTCGAGCTGGACCACGGCGGGCTGGACGACATCGTGCTCGACGACTGGATCGATCGCTTGCGCAGCAATGGCGAGCGCACCGCGTGGCTGATGCAGCTGTCGTCGAAGGTGCTGGACCGCAACGGCCGCCCGCGCGGCGACAAGCTGATCGCCCCCTGGCTGCGCCAGCTGGGCAGCAGCGCGGCCGGCCATCCGGTGGCCGGTTACCTGGTCGCGCGCGACGCGGTGCTCGAGATGGCGCCGCTGGCCCGGGAAGAGTCGCTGCAGATCCTGCGCGACCTGGTGCGCCTGTGGCGCGCCAACCTGGATGCGCCGCTGCCGGTGGCCTGCCGCACCGCGCTGGCGCAGCTGGCCGATGGCGACCCGCGCGCCACCTATGACGGCGGCTTCGAGCAGAGCGGCGAAGTGGACGACCTGTGCCTGGCGCGGCTGTGGCCCGATTTTGAAGCGCTGCGCGGCGCCGGCGGCTGGCCCGAGCTGGCCGAGGAATTGTATGGACCGCTGGCGCGCTGGATGGATGGCGCCGTCACGATCAAGCCCTTGCAGGAGTTGTCCGCATGAGCAGCAAACTCGAAGCGATCCGGTTCCCGCTGCACGGCTCGCGCCTGATCGAGGCGTCGGCCGGCACCGGCAAGACCTGGACCATCGCCGCCCTCTACGTGCGCCTGGTGCTGGGCCACGGCGGCGACGACGCCTTCGTGCGTCCGCTATTGCCGTCCGAAATCCTGGTGATGACCTTCACCCGCGCCGCCACGCGCGAGCTGGCCAACCGGGTGCGCGAACGGCTGGTGCAGGCGGCGGACTACTTCCGCGGCGAGTCCGCGGCCGACGATCCCTATCTGGAAGAACTTGCCGGGGCCTATGCGCCGGGCAGCGAACGCAGCATCGCCGCCCACCGCCTGATGCTGGCCGCCGAAACCATGGACGAGGCGGCGATCTTCACCATCGACGCCTGGTGCCAGCGCATGCTGCGCGAGCACGCCTTCGACAGCGGCAGCCTGTTCGACGAAGAACTGGTGAGCGACGAGCGCATGCTGTTCGAGGACGCCGCCCACGACTACTGGCGCCAGCACGTGTATCCGCTCGACGCGCAGAACCTGGCCGTCGTGCTCGACACCTGGAGCGACGTCGAGGCGCTCAAGGCCAGCGTACGCGAGCTGGTGCATCGCGGGCCGCTGTTGGGCGAAGTGGAGCGCGCGCCGCTGGGCGCGCTGGTGACGCGCCTGGCCGAGGCCCAGCGCGACGAACTGGCGCGCCTCAAGCACGGCTGGCTCGAGCGCGCCGACGCGATGGAGCGCTGGATCGCGGGTCACCGCGAACGCGCGCCCAAATGCTTCAACGGCAACAAGATGCGCGCCGATTCGCTGCTCAAGTGGTTCGAGGCGCTGCGCGCCTGGGCGCGCGACCCGGCGCGGCACATGCCCGACCTGAGCGACACCGCTTGGCGCCGCCTGACCCCGGACGGCATCGTGGACGCCTTCAGCAAGGACTTCAGCGCCGAGGTCCCGGCCTGCTTCGACGCCACCGCCGCGCTGCAGCAGGCGCTGGGCGCGATCGATCCGATCGCCCACGCGCTGCTGCGCCACGCCGCCGGCCACATCGGCGCGCGCATGCGGGAACTCAAGCGCCGCAACCGCCAGTTCGGCTTCGCCGACATGCTCGAACGCCTGAAGCTGGCCCTGGAAGGAGAGAACGGCGCGGCGCTGCGCGAACGCATCGTGCAGCAGTATCCGGTGGCCATGGTCGACGAATTCCAGGACACCTCGCCCGACCAGTACCGCATCTTCGACCTGCTGTACCGGGTAGGCGACAACGATCCGCGACAGGGCCTGTTCCTGATCGGCGACCCCAAGCAGTCGATCTATGGCTTTCGCGGCGCCGACATCCACAGCTACCTGTCCGCGCGGCGCGCCACGGGCGCTCGCCACTACCAGCTCGACACCAATTACCGCTCGACGGCGGCGCTGGTGGGCGCGGTCAATGCGCTGTTCCTGCACGCCGAAGGCGGCGACGGCCGGCCCGGCCACGCGGCAGCGGCGTTCCGCTTCCGGCGCGGCGACGACAATCCGCTGCCGTTCGAGGCGGTCAAGGCGCGCGGCCACCGGGAGCGCCTGATTGGCGTCGATGGCGACGGCGAGATCGAGGCCCTGTCCGTGTGCACCACCTGCCGCGACGACCTCAAGGCCGAGGACTACCGCAGCTTCTTCGCCCACCACTGCGCCGAGCACATCGTGCGCCTGCTGAACGACGAGCGGGTCGGCTTTCAGGATGAGGAAGACGGCAGCTTCCGGCGCCTGATGCCGGCCGATGTCGCGATCCTGGTGCGCGACCGGCGCGAGGCGGCCGCCGTGCGCCAGGCGCTGGTGCGGCGCAAGGTGGCCAGCGTCTACCTGTCCGACAAGGATTCGGTGGTCGAGAGCGAGGAGGCGGCCGACGTGCTGCGCTGGCTGTACGCGGTCGCCAATCCGCTCGACGGCGTTCTTGCGCGCGCCGCCTTCGCCACCCGCACCGCGGGGCTGCCGATGGGCGAACTGGCCCGGCTGTCGAGCGACGAGCTGGCGTGGGAACGGCGGGTCGAGCAACTGAAAGCCCTGCACGGGGCCTGGCAGCGGCGCGGGGTGCTGGCGATGCTGCGCACCTTCATCCACGAACTGGGACTGCCGGCGCGCCTCCTGGCAGAGCCGGGCGGCGAACGGCGCCTGACCAATCTGCTGCACCTGGCCGAACTGCTGCAAGAGGCCAGCACCCAGCTCGAGGGCGAGCAGGCCCTGATCCGCTGGTTCGCCGAGCAGATCGGGGGATTGGGCGGCGGCGGCGACGAGCGCGTGCTGCGCCTGGAAAGCGACGCCGAGCTGGTCAAGGTGGTGACGGTGCACAAGTCGAAAGGCCTCGAGTATCCGCTGGTCTACCTGCCGTTCGCGGTGACCGCGCGCGCGACCAACCGCCGCAACCGCGCCTTCTTCGATTACGTGGACGACGAGGGCAGCCGCCGTCTCGACCTGGCGCTGTCGGACGAGGCGCTGGAGGCGGTGGACCGCGCGCGCATCGAGGAAGACCTGCGCCTGCTGTACGTGGCCCTGACCCGGGCGCGCCACTTCCTGTGGCTGGGCGCGGCGGCGGTGGCGGGCGCGCGCAAGGGCGAGAACCGGCTGCACGAATCGGCGCTCGGCTACCTGCTGGCCGGCGGCGCGCCGATCCCGGCCGCCGGCTTGCGCGATCACTTCGCGGCGGTGGCCGGCGCTGCCGGCGCTATTGCCTTGCGCGAGCTGGAGGCGGAAGACGGCGTCACCATGCTGGCGCGCCAGGATGCGCGTCCCGCGCTGCTGGACGCGCCGGTGTACCGGGCCGAATTCGAGAAGGACTGGTCGATCGGCTCGTTCACCTCGCTGACCCGGCATGCGGTGGCGCCGCCGCCGACGCCGATGCGCGCCCAGGAACAGACCCTGCTGGAGGAAGCGCCGCAGGCGCCGCTGCCGCCGCGCATCGAGGACGTGGCCTGGCACCGCTTCCCGCGCGGCTCGGTGCCGGGCAACTTCATGCACGAGCAGCTCGAATGGCTGGCGCGCGAAGGCTTCGACTGCCTCGACCAGCCCCATGGCCAGACGCGGCTGGTGAAGCGCATCGAGCGCGCCGGCTGGGGCCACCGGCTCGACGACGCGCTGTCCTGGCTGCGCGCGATCGTCGACACGCCGCTGCCGCCGCTGGGCGCGCCGCTGCGCGCGCTGCAGGGCGTGCTGCCCGAGATGGAATTCTGGTTCCCCAGCGAGCGCCTCGCACTGCCCGCGCTGGACGAATTGTGCCGCGCGCATCTGTTGCGCGGCATCGAGCGCCCGGTCTTGCCCGAGCGCGACCTGCATGGCATGCTCAAGGGCTTCGCCGACCTGGTGTTCGAGCACGACGGGCGCTACTGGGTGCTCGACTACAAGACGAATGCGCTGGGGCCGAACGACGCCGCCTACAGCCAGGCGGCGATGCAGGCCGGCATGGCCGAGCACCGCTACGAGATCCAGGGCAGCATCTACCTGCTGGCGCTGCACCGCCTGCTGCGCGCGCGCCTGGGCGCGTCCTACGCGCCCGAGGTCCAGCTGGGCGGCACGATCTTCATGTTCCTGCGCGGGATCGCCAACCCGGACACGCGCGGCTGCTGCGTGCTGGCGCCCGACCTCGCGCTGCTGGACGGACTGGAACGATTGCTGGACAAGGACAAGCATGGGCAAGACTGACCCCGATCGCAGGATCGAACCCGATCCTGCGGCCCTGTGGCATGAGATCGGCAACCTGACCGAGGCCGGCGAACTGCGTCGCCTGTCGGGCGCCTTCGCGCGCTTCATTGCGCAGCTCGGGGCCGCGCCGCCGCCGCTGGTGCTGGCCGCGGCGATCCTGTCCGAGCTCGAAGGCCATGGCCACAGCTGCGTCCAGCTGGCCGACCTGGCCGCCAGCCCGGCGTCCCTGCTGGGCTGGAGCGACGAACAATGGGCGCGGCTGGCGTTGGCCGCGGCGCCGCTGCCGCGCGGCGTGGCGGGCTGGAGGAAGCTCCTGGCCGGCTGCGGGCAGGTGTGGGTGCGCGAGGAGTTCGACTACGACCAGCCGCTGGTGCTGGACGGCGAGCGCCTGTACCTGCGCCGCTACTGGCGCGACGAGACGAAGGTCGCGCGCGCCGTGCGTGAACGCGCCGAGGCGACCCATCCGGTGGATGCGGGCCTGGTGCGCTCCTGGCTCGACAGGCTGTTCGCGGCCGCGCCCGACGCTCCGCGTCCCGACTGGCAAAAGCTGGCCTGCGCCGTGGCCCTGCGCGGCTCGGTCGCGATCATCACGGGCGGCCCCGGCACCGGCAAGACCTACACGGTGGCGCGCCTGCTGGCGCTGCTGTTCGCGACCGCGCCGGACGCCGAACGCCAGCGCGTGGCCCTGGCCGCGCCAACCGGCAAGGCGGCCGCGCGCCTGAAGCAGTCGATCGACAAGGCGCTGGGCGAGCTGGCCGAGCGCGTCGGCGCCGCGCTGCCGCTGCGCGAATTGACCGCGCGCATGGGCGCCGCGCGCACCCTGCACAGCCTGCTCGGGGCGCGGCCCGACACCCGCGCCTTCGCCCACCACCGCGGCAACCCGCTCGACGTCGACGTGTTGATCGTCGACGAAGCCTCGATGGTGCATCTCGAGATGATGGCCAGCCTGCTCGACGCGCTGCCGCCGGGCGCCACCCTGATCCTGCTGGGCGACAAGGACCAGCTGGCCTCGGTGGAGGCGGGCGCGGTGCTGGGCGACCTGTGCCACGACGCGCAGTCCGGCAACTACGACGACGACACCATCGCCTATGTGCGAGCGGCGAGCGGCGAGGCGATTCCCGCGCAGTATGCGGGCGAGGGCGGCGCGCTGGCGCAGCAGACCGTGATGCTGCGTCACAGCCGCCGCTTCGGCGGCCCGATCGGGCAGCTGGCGCTGGCGGTCAATGCCGGCGACACGGCGCGCGCCGAGGCGGTCTTGCGCGCCGGTGCAGAAGACGGCGATGGCGTGCGCTGGATCGAGCACGCGCAGCCATCCCAGTTGCTGCAACTGGCCCATGCCGGCTACGCCCCCTACCTCGAACTGGTCAAGGGCGGGGCGGCGGGCGACGTGGACTGGATACGCCAGGTGCTGCAGCGCTTCGAGACCTTCCGCATCCTGTGCGCGGTGCGCGACGGCGAGTGGGGCGTGTCGGGCCTGAACGAAGCGATCGAGAAGCGCCTGGAAGCCGGCGGCCTGCTGCGCCGCGGCGCCGAATGGTATGTGGGCCGGCCGGTGATGGTCACCCGCAACGACTATTCGACCGGCGTGTTCAACGGCGACATCGGCGTGACCCTGCCCGACCCCGCGCGTCCCGGCGCGCAGCGGGTCTACTTCCTGGAAGGCGACAACGTGCGCAGCGTGCTGGCCACGCGCCTGCGCAACGTGGAAACGGCGTTCGCGATGACGGTGCACAAATCGCAGGGTTCGGAGTTCCGCCACACGGTGCTGGCGCTGCCGCGCGAGAGCAATGCCATCCTGACGCGCGAGCTGGTCTACACCGGGATCACGCGCGCCAGCCGCGAATTCACGCTGGTGACCCCGAGCGGCGAGGTGCTGCGCGAGGCGATCGCCAGCCGCACGCACCGCACCAGCGGCTTGCGTGAACTGGTGGCCTAGGAGTTCGTCATGCGACTTGCCGCAACCTTGCTGTCGCTGTGCCTGGGATCGTTCATGGTCGACGCGCAGGCTGCCGGGGCAGCACCGGATATGCCGCTCGACGGCGAGCAGATCGCCTCCGCGACGGTCGTCCTGTTCCCGTCCGGTATCTTCACACGCGCACCGTTGACCGAAGCCATGCTGGCGCTGCAGGGGTGCACGTTCAAGACGGTTGGCGACACCGCCAGGCAGGTGGCGCTGGCTGGCATCCTGAATCGGCGCCTGTCGGCTGGGGCGCAGGGCGATGGGTTTCCCAACCAGCTGCGCAATCTCGTCTACCTGCAGTTGCGCGACGGCGCAAGATTGCGTTACACGTTGACCGACGAATATGATGCGCCGGGCCGTGTTCTTGGCTGGGTCGACAGCGACAAGGGCGACGGCAGGCCGCTGCTGGCAGGCCGGGAGTTGCTGTTCGACTTGCGCGACTGGGCCGCAGATGTGACGGACAGGAAGAACTTCAGCGCCCACTGCCTGGCAAAGCCGGTCCGGCCGCCCGGGGCACGCAGCGCGCCGCTCGAATGACGAAGAGGCCTTGCGGCCTCTTTGTCATTGGGACGATGCGACTTTAGTCGCGGCGCTTGCGCGTGACCTTGACCTTGGCCTTGACGCGCTTCTTGGTCACCTTGGCTTTCGACGCCTTCGACTTGGCGCGGGCCTTGGCCTTGGCGCTGCCGGCGCTGGCCTTGATGCGCGGCCCGCCCGCGGCGCGCGCCACCCGGCTTACCGGCTCGTCGCCCGTGATGAAGCGGCGGATGTTCAGCGCATCCAGGATGCGCGCCGACGAGGCGTTGGCATTGAGCAGCACCAGCGTCGCCTTCTTGCCGGCGGCGGTGATGTTCATGATCAGGCAGCGGCCGGCTTCGTTGGTGAAGCCGGTCTTGGACAGGCCGACGTCCCAGCCCTTGGCGCCGACCAGTCGGTTGGTATTGCGGTATTCGACGCCGCGGCCGTTGATGTCGATGATCTCGCGGGTCTCGGTCGTCATGCGCACGATTTCCGGATAGCGGGCCGAGGCCGACGCCATCTTGACCAGGTCGGCCGCGGTCGAACGATTGTGCGGGGACAGGCCGGTCGGTTCTTCGATCTCGGTCTGGCTCATGCCCAGTGCGCGGATCTTGCGGCGCACGGCGGCCTTGAAGCCTTCTTTACCACCCGGGAAGGTGCGGGCGAGGGCGGCGGCGGCGCGGTTATCCGAAGACATCAGTGCCAGGTGCAGCACGTCGCGGCGCGTGATGCTGGCGCCGACCGGCACGCGCGAGCTGCTGAACTTGACGCGGTCGACGTCGTCGCGGTCGATCTCGATCATCTCGTCCATGTCGAGCTTGGCGTCGAGCACGACCATCGCCGTCATCAGCTTGGTCAGCGAGGCAATCGGCACGACCGCATCGGCATTTTTCTCAAGCAAGATCTTGCCGGTATCGTCCTCCACCACGAGCACCGATTGCGAACCGAACGGGACGGCGAATGCCGCAGCCGAAAAGGTCATCAGGACCGTTGCGAACAGTTTCTTAATCATTCTTTGTCTGGGATCTGGGGTTGAAGTTGACGTCAGGGCGCCGGGCGGCGCAGGATCAACATCTATCGCTAGGGAAGCATTGATTCATTCATGGCGGCGCACTCGGCCACGAGAAAATGCGCCCAGCGGCGTTGCAAATCCTCGCGATACCACGGGGTATCGCTGCGGTTTGTGCGCGGCCGGCGAGGCCTTGCTGGGCACATTTTTCGTGACCGATTGCAGCGCGCCAGAATAAATCAGTGCTTCCCTGGGGCAACTAGATTAAAGACAATATCATCCATCCCAGCCGTATGTCTATGGCGCACGAGCAAATTCCCCTAGGGGAAGTCGTTTTTTGTCGGAAATGTGTCGTTGTCAATTCAAAGGATTAACAAAGTATGTCGCACAGAAATGTCGAGTGACTAATTTATGTGCAGACCAAACGAAACAGCCCCGCACGCGGCGGGGCTGTTTCGTGTCGAAGGTCGTTACTTGGCCTGGTAGATCTTGTCGAACTCGCCGCCATCATTGAAGTGGCGTTTCTGGGCCGCGGTCCAGCCGCCGAACACCTCGTCCACGGTGAACAGGGCGATCGGCTTGTAGTTGGCCGCATACTTCTTCATCACTGCTTCCGAGCGCACGCGCATGAAGTGCTTGGCGCCGATTTCCTGGCCCGCGGGCGAGTACAGGAAGTTCAGGTAGGCGGTGGCCGGCTGGCGGATCTTGAGGCGGTCGACCACCTTGTCGACGACCGCGACCGGCGACTCGGCCAGGATCGACGTGCCTGGGTAGACGACTTCGAAATCGTTGCCGAATTCCTGGCGCACCATGCTCACTTCGTTCTCGAACGTCACCAGCACGTCGCCGATCTGGCGCTGGGTGAAGGTGGTGGTCGCCGCGCGGCCGCCGGCGTCCAGGATCGGCACGTTCTTGAAGATCTTGGCGACCAGGTCGCGCGCCTGCGCTTCGTTGCCGCCTTTCTTGATCACCGAGCCCCAGGCCGCCAGATAGGTATAGCGGCCGTTGCCGGCGGTCTTGGGATTCGGGATGACGACGCTCACGCCCGGACGCGCCAGGTCTTGCCAGTCGCGCACCTGTTTCGGATTGCCCTTGCGCACCAGGAACACCATGGTTGAGTAATACGGCGCCGCATTGTTCGGGAACTTCTTGGCCCAGTCTTTCGCCACCAAGCCCCGGTCGGCCAGCATGTCGATGTCATTGGCCTGATTCATGGTCACCACCGACGCCGCCAGGCCATCGGCCACGGCGCGCGCCTGCTTGCTCGAGCCGCCATGCGACTGCTTGATGGTGACGGTCTGGCCGGTCTGCTGTTTGTACGAGGCGATGAAGGCCGGGTTGACTTCCTTGTACAGCTCGCGCGCCACGTCATAGGACACGTTCAGCAGTTCGGCATTGGCCGCGCTGGCGTGGAGGGGCAGTGCGCCGCCGAGCGCCAGGGTCAGTGCCAGGATCGAGCGGCGCAGCATGTTCGGAGTGGTGTCGCGCATTGTGTGTTCTCTCTTGTGAAAAATAGTAGTGACAGAGTGCATGTTCCCTAATTCTTCCGTTAAACGGAACAATAGTTTCGTCATATGGTTATAAGGCGAACGCGTTTGACCGTTGCGCCAGCAGGGTTTCTTACTTTCGGTGTATAGTCGAGGTCGTGCGATGCCCGTCATCGTTCGTTCATGTCTGTTTCCAAGTTGATGATTGATGTCCACGCGTATTGAAATCCGCAGGGCTGTCCCTGACGATGCAACGGCCGCCTGCGATCTGCTGCGCCGTTCGATCGAAGAGGGCTGCCGTGCCGACCACCAGGGCCAGCCGGGCGTGCTCGGCGCCTGGCTTGGCAACAAAACGCCGGCCAACGTCGTCGCCTGGTTTTCCTCGCCCTCCAATTATTCGGTGGTCGCCGAAAACGATGGCGTGCTGGTTGGGCTCACCCTGTTGACGCCGGCCGGCAAGTTGGCGCTGTGCTACGTGTCGCCCGACACCTTGCGCCGCGGCATCGGCCGCGCGCTGCTGGATGCGGTGGAGCAGCAGGCGCGCACCTGGAACATCAGCAAGCTGCACCTGCACAGCCCGGCGGGCGCGAGCATGTTTTTCGAGCGCCTCGGCTACATCAATGCCGGGAAAGACAAGGCCTGCTTCGGCCTCGAATGCGATTTGCTGTGGAAACGCCTGGACGGCGCCTGCGATCCGGCGGCGCGCAAGCGCTTCTGCAACTGCGCCGGATAGCTGCCGGCGCCTGGCGCCTACGCGCAACAAAGCGATAACATTTGCACGCTTCCTGAATCCTTCTGCACGCTTGTCGGATACGCTATAGTACGCGCTATCGCAATTGTCGAGTAACGGATCCGCCCCATGGCTTCACGCAGAGATTTTCTTCATCATAGTGCCCGCCTGGCCGCGCTGGGCGCCCTCGGCGCGCCGCTCGCCGCCGCCGCCGCCACCGACCTCCAGCCGCCGCCCGACCTGTTCGACTCGCAAGCGCTGGACCTGGATTTCTGGGTCAAGCCGCGCACCCTGTCCGTGACCCGTCCAGCCAGCGGCGAACGCGCCAGCGTGCTGTACTGGAAAGATGGCGAAGTCATCGATTCCGCCTACGAGCAGTTGTGCCATCTGCTGCGCGACGTGAACGGCAAGGCCACCGCCAAGATCGACCCCAAGCTGCTCGAGATGCTGTGGAGCACCCAGGCCTTCATCGCCCGCTACGGCCTGCTGCAGCCGCTCGAGATCCTGTCGGGCTACCGCTCGCCGGCATCGAACGCGCGCCTGCGCGAAGCGGGTATCCCGGCCGCGCGCCAGTCGCTGCACATGGTGGGGAAGGCGGCCGATATCCGCATCGCCGGCCTGAACGAAGAAGTGCTCGGCGGCTTGATCAAGAGCTTCCGTGGCGGCGGGGTCGGCTACTACTACCGCTCCGGCCCGCGCGGCGGCTGGATCCATGCGGACACCGGCCTGGAGCGCTCCTGGAAGGGATGATTCGCCATCGCGCCGATGCGTGCGAACGTGTCCGATAACTTGGGATAGACTTGTTGTCAAGTGCCGGGGCAGGACGCCCCGGCTGTCCCACGTCTTTCCAAGGAGGCTGTGATGGCAACTATCAATGCACCAACCATGGACCGCCGGTCCAATACCGACCGCCGCGTCCACGTCCACGCGCGCGAGCGCTCGGCCATGTCTGCCGTCGACTACATCGCGATGGCGCTCCTGATCATCGGCGGCCTCAACTGGGCGATGGTCGGCCTGTTCGACGTCGACATGGTCGCCACGCTGTTCGGTCCCGGCACCCCGGCAACCCGCATCGTTTACGTGGTGGTCGGCCTGGCCGCGCTGTACTCGATCTATACCACGGCCAAGATGGTCGGCAGCAAGCGGCGCTGAGCGCGACCCGGCCCGTGCGCATCGGCTTGATTTCCGACACGCACGGGCTGTTGCGAGCGCAGGCGCTCGATTTCCTGCGCGGCAGCGACCACATCCTCCATGCCGGCGACATCGTCGGCGCGGCCATTCTCGACCAGCTCGCCGGCTGGCGCCATTGACCGCCGTGCGCGGCAATAACGACCACGGCGACTGGGCCCACGCCTTGCCCGACACCGTCACCCTGCGCCTGGGCGGCGTCACCATCCACATGCTGCACGACCTCAAGGAGCTCGCCATCGATCCGGCCGCGCAAGGCGTGCGCGTGGTCGTGGCCGGCCATTCGCACAAGAGCGCCTGCGAGGAGCGTGGCGGCGTGCTCTACGTTAATCCCGGCAGCGCCGGACGGCGCCGCTTCACGCTGCCGGTCTCGGTCGGCGAACTGCTGGTCGAAGATGGACGCGTGCTCGTGCGACTGGTCACGCTCGACCTGTCGTAGCGCACCTCAGCGCTTGCGCGTCGCCAGGTAATCGCGCAAGCCATGCGTGACGACCATCGGCAAGACGCTGGCATGGTCCTCGTCGGCGAACACCTTGAGGCGCGTGCGCAGATGCCGGTAGCCGCGGCCCTTGAGCGCCGCATCGAATTCGCGCAGGTCGGCCACCATGTCGGCCTCCTCTTCCGAGCGCGAGCGCTTCTTGCCGGGCGCCAGGGTCTCGAGGCTGCCGATGCCGAACGACACGCTGGCCGGCAAGTCCTTGTTGCGCGCCGCATAGGCGCGTTCGCGCTCGAACATGATGCCGGCGTCGAACCATAGCGAGGGGCTGCCGAGGATGTAGTGGTCGAAGCTGCGCGGCGCATCGAGCATCATCTGCAGCCCGAGCAGGCTGCCGTAGGAATGGCCGACAAAGATCTTGCGCCCCATGTCGGCGCGGTAGTGGCGGGCGATGAAGGGAAACACCTCGCCGGTGAGGTAGCGGCCATAGGCCGACGCTTCGCCGAAGGCGGGCGCCCGTCCCGGCATGTCGGAGCGGTAGGCATGCGTGCGCGGGGTGGTCGGCGTATAGTCGCGGCGGCGGCTGAAGACGGCGGCGTCGCCTTTGGCATACGACAGGCCGACCACGATGGCTTCTTCCATGCCCGCGTGCCGGCTCAGGCGCGAGGCGATATTGCGCACGACCGGGAAGGCGTAGTCGGCGTCGACCACGAACACGACCGGGTAGGCACGCTTGCTCGTGGCATAGGAATCCGGCAGGGCGACAAAGACCTGGTAGTCGCGCCCCAGGGCGCCGGCGCGGACGTCGCGTACTTCGGTATTGGCCAGGACGTAGGGCGGCGGGGCGGCGGCAGCGGCAGGAGCGGCGGCGAGCGCCGCGAGAGAAAACACACAGGCGGCAAGGAGAGCTTTCACCGGGAAGACCTTTGTTGTTGTCGTACAAGCATTGTCACACAGCCGGGTGTGGCAGGAAGCGCTGCCAGGGCCGGGCGCGCCCGCCCGAAATCACTTAAGATAGGGACCGTTTCTTCAAGCGCGCAGCACATGACTCTCTCGTCCGACCAACCCCGTTTCAAACCCCGCCCCTGGACGCATCTCGAGACGCCGCAGGACGTCGAACTCTGGATCGACGAACACAACGCCGCCATGCAGGAGCTGATCCGGCCGCAAGAGACCGGCGTCGGCATCTGCTTCACGCTGGCCGAAGGCGGCACCGTGCACATGCAGACGACCGAAGACGCGATCGTGCTCGACGTCGACGACGACGCCGCGTGGATCGCGCCGCTGATCATGGCCGCCACCCGTGCCGAGCAGCCGCGCGGACAGATCTGGGTGCTGCCGGACGACACGCTGGTGCAGCTGATCCTCGGCCTGTCGACGCTGGTGCAGAGCACGACGCTGGTGACCGGCCACCATTTCGGCGCCGCCGGCCGCCGCGCCTGGTAATCAGTACGGCAGGCCGGTCACGTCCAGCCGCACCTGCCACACGGCGCCGGCGCCGGTGATGTACAGGGTCTTGCCGTCGGCTCCGCCGAAGGCCACGTTGGTGACGTTGGCGTCGGTCCGGATCGTCGCCAGCTCGCGGCCCTGCGGCGTGAACACGCGCACGCGCTTCGGTCCATGCTCGGTCACGTACAGGTTGCCATGGCAGTCGAGCGTCATGCCGTCGCCGTTGTCGATGCCACGAATCACATCGTGGCCTGGCTGCGGCACGCCGTCCCTGATCGGGTAGGCGCGCACCGCGCCGTCGCTCGCGTTCACGTACAGGGTGTCGCCGTTCAGCGACAGCGCGATGCCGTTCGGATTCTTGCGCGTGCCGTCCACCAGCGTGACGGCGCCGTCGGGTGCGATGCGGTAGATGCCGGTCACCGGCTGGCCGCCGGGCGCCGCGGCCTTCTGGTAATCCGGGTCGGTGAAGTAGATGGCGCCATCGGCCGCGATCGCGATGTCGTTCGGCGAATTGAAGACCCGGCCCTGGTAGCGCGCGGCGACCTCGGTGCGTTGTCCGGTCGCGATGTCATAGCGCGACATGGCCTTGTACTTGTGGGTCGCGGCGACCAGGGCGCCGCTGGCGTCGACGGCCAGCCCGTTGCTGCCGGCATCCTCGAGCGCCGTGCTCACCGCGCCGTCGGGCGAGAACTTGCGCACGCGCGAAGGAAACCCTTCGCTGAAGCCGAAGTCCGAGAAGTACAGCGCATCCTTGATCCATACCGGTCCCTCGTACAGGCCGGGCTCGCTGCGCGACGGCTTGATCGCGGCGATCCGTTCGGCCTTCAGTTCGCCCGCCGGCGGCCTGCCGCTGCAGCTGGCGGCCATGGCGGCGGCGGGCAGGGCGACGGCGAGGCCAGTCGCGAGCAGGACGCGAAGGGGGTGGATGCGGCGCAATGGACGGGATCGGGTCATCAATAGGTCTCCTGGTGAATGCTTGGGATGGCTCGCGCTGTGTTAACGCTACCATTTCAATCGAATCAATTGTATCCTTACTAAGAACCTATCCCGGTAGGTGAGAGTTGTTCCTGCCGCGCCTGGCAAGCGTGCGCTGCGTTGCTCGTCGTTGCATGGCTCGCCATGCGGCCTCCTCGCGCCTTGCTCACGCCCGCCATGCATCGACATGAACTTCCTCCCACCTACCGGGATAGGTTCTAAGGAAGCAATGGTAACCCGCCGCGCCGCGCGACCGGCACGGTATTCGAACGACACATTCTGCAAGGAGACCTGAATGATCGACCTGAATCGGCGCGGCCTGGTCATGGCCGCAGGTGGTGTGCTGGCGGCCGGCGCGGTGGGCATGCCGGCCTGGGCCAATCCCGAACGCAAGCTGGGTTATGCGGTCGTTGGCCTGGGCGGTTATGGGCTGGGACGCATCATCCCCCAGTTCAAGGAATGCCGGCACAGCCGCCTGGTGGCGCTGGTCAGCGGCGATCCGGCCAAGGCGAAGAAGGTGGCGCTCGAATATGGCGTGCCCGAGCGCGGCATCTACGATTACCAGAACTATGACGGCATCCGCGACAATCCCGACATCGACATCGTCTATATCTGCCTGCCGGTCTTCATGCATGCCGAATACACGATCCGCGCCGCCCAGGCCGGCAAGCACGTGATGTGCGAAAAGCCGATGGCGCTGAGCGTGGCCGAATGCGAACGGATGATTGCCGCCTGCCGCAAGGCCGGCAAAAAGCTGATGCTGGGCTATCGCTCGCGCTTCGAGCCGCACAACGTCGAGGCGATCCGCCTGGCGCGTAGCGGCGCCATCGGCAAACTGCGCTACTTCCGCTCCGAACACGGTTTCGTCGCGCGCGACCCGAACGCCTGGCGCATGAAGAAGGCGCAATCGGGCGGCGGCTCGCTGATGGACATCGGCATCTACGCGCTGCAGGCGGCGCGCTACATGACCGGCGAGGAGCCGGTGGCCGTATTTGCCAAGGAAACCACCGATCGCAGCGACCCGCGCTTTCGCGAGGTCGAAGACATGATCGATTTCCAGCTCGAATTCCCGTCCGGCGTCATCGGTTCGTGCATGTCGATGTACAGCGCCAACCGTAACCAGTTCGTGCTGATGGGCGACAAGGGACGGATTGAACTGGAACCCGCTACCGCCTACAGCGGCCAGCGCATGTGGGTCGGCGCCGAGCGCAGCGACAAGACCCTGGTCACGCCAGCGCCGGGACCGACTGCCAACCAGTGGGTCGGCCAGCTCGACCATATGGCGCAATGCGTGAAGGAAAACCGCGAGACCATCGTGCCGGGCGAGGAAGGCTTGCGCGATATCCGCATCATCGAGGCTGTGTACCGTTCGGCGCGTGAGCAGAAGCGAATCGACCTGCGCGGCTAGTCACCGAGCCTGTTTTTCGGTTATAAAGTGCCATTGACGGCTGTACAGGGTCGGAGTCGATGGACGAGGCAATGAAGGAGCAACGGCGCAAGGAACGGCGGCGCCGATTCGTGGCGGCGGCATTGGTCACGGTTCTGCTGCCGCCGGCGGCGCGTGCCGCCGACCTGATGAGCGGGGCGAAGGCCCGCGGCACCCTGCGCATCGCCGTCGAGGGCACGTATCCGCCCTTTAGTTTCAAGGATCCGAACAGCGGCCAGCTGACCGGCTACGACGTCGAAGTCGGGCGCCTGGTCGCCGCCGGGCTGAAACTCGCGCCGCAGTTCGTGCTCACCGAATGGAGCGCGATCCTGCCGGCGGTGTCCTCGGGCAAGGTCGACGCCGCCATCAGCCAGGTGATCATCACGCCCGAGCGCGAGCGGGCCTTCGACTTTTCGGTTCCCTACACCTATTCGCGCTTCCAGCTCATCGTGCGCAAGAACGAGCGCGCCACCTACCGCAGCCTGGACGACCTCAAGGGCCGCAAGCTGGGGGTGCGCGCGGGCAGCGTGTTCGAGCAGCGGGCCAGGGGAGTGAAGGGGATCGAGGTCAAGCGTTACCCGGCCGTGCCCGAGAACCTGCAAGACCTCGCCTTCGGCCGTATCGACGCCTCGCTCGACGGCAGCCTGATGGTGGGTTATCTGCTGAAGCATTCGGCGTTGCCGATCAAGGCCGGTCCGCAGGTGGGCGAAGAGGCGCGCATCGGCGTCGCAATTCGCAAGGGCAATCCGCAACTCAAGGCGGCGGTCGACAAGATACTCGACGACGCGCGCGCCGACGGCACACTGCGCCGGCTGTCTCTCAAGTGGCTTGGCGTCGACGCCAGCAGCGCCACGCGCGCGCCAGGCGCACCGTAACAGCACACGGCAACAGGCGCGGCCCGCATCGCGGACCGCGCCACGCGTGGTCGGTGCCACGTCAACGGGCCTTGTCCTGCTCGCCGTTCAGGTCGTCGGATGCCGGGATTCCACCCGACGCATGCTGGCCCCCCTTCTGCTGGCCCTGCCGTTGTCCGCCAGCGCTTTGATGGCTGGCGCCGGCTTGCCGCTGACTGCCCTGGAGATTGCCGTCTTGCCGCAGGCCGGCGTCCTGCTCGCTCTCAGCGCGCTGCTGATTGCCGGCGCTCGAGCCGGCGCGGCTCGCTGCCGATCCCATCTCGTCCAGCTCGGGATAGCTTGGCGCCTTATCGCCATGTCCTTTGTTTTCACCCATGTTCGACTCCTGGCACTGGTGCGTGGAAGACCCATGCTACGCCGATGGCGGACCCCGCCAATCAGCGGATTGATGGCGACGTCGTAGGATTTATCAGACAAAGTCAGCAGTATGACGAGGGGTCAGCGCAACGCCGGAATGATGCCTTGCTGGCGCAGGAAGGACTGGATCCCGTCGAAGATGACGACCTGCTGTTCGGGGCTGAAACCGCCATGGCCGCCGCCCTCGACCGTATGCAGCACGTTGCTCACGCCCATTTTGTCGAGCGCGCTTTTCAGGCGCACGCCGTGGGCATACGGCACCAGCTTGTCGGCGTCGCCATGGATCGTGAACACCGCCGGCCCGCCGCGGCGCACATGGCTCAGCGGCGACAACTCCCTGGCCAGCGCGGCGCGCTGCGGCAGGCTGCCGAACCAGCCCACCGCATACGAGCGGATATGGGGACCCTGCAGCATGTCGGCCACATCGGTGATGCCATACCAGTTGACGACGGCCTTCACCTTCGGCGCGGCGTTCCGGTATGGGCCGCTCCAGCTCTCTTCGTTGAACGCGCATTGATTGGCGAAGGGCGAATCGCCGGGAATCATGGCCGTGGCCAGCGCCAGGTGGCCGCCGGCCGAATCGCCGGTGGTGACCACCCGCTCCAGGTCGAAGCGGTATTGCTCGGCATTGAGGCCGACCCATTGCAGCGCGCACAGTGCGTCTTCGACGGCGGCCGGGGCCAGCGCCGCATTGGCCAGGCGGTATTGCACGTTGACGAAGGCAAATCCCATCTGCAGATAGGGAAGGGCGGCCAGCGCGCGGCTTTCGCGGTTGCCCGCCACCCAGCCGCCGCCGTGGAAGTGCAGCACCACCGGCAGGCGGGCCGTGCTCTCTTGCGTGGGACGTCGCGCGGGGCGGTAGACATCGAGCTTGAGCGCCTGTCCGCTCGCATGCAGGTAGGTGATGTTCGGCTCGACCGCCATCGCGTGGCTGAGCAGGACGGCGGTGCGTAATTGCACTTGTGCAGCGGGCGCCGGCCCAGTGCCGTCCTGGGCCAGGCTGGGCGGGCAAGTGAACGCGGCGGCGAGCAGGCAGGCGGCCGCTACGGCATGCATTCGGGTGTGCGGCATGCCGGTCGCCATGGATGCTCCCTACATGTTCGGATAGTTGGGGCCGCCGCCACCTTCCGGCGTGACCCAGACGATGTTCTGGGTCGGATCCTTGATGTCGCAGGTCTTGCAGTGCACGCAGTTCTGGGCATTGATCTGCAACCGGTCGCCGCCGTCCTCGCGCTTGACGAATTCGTACACCCCGGCCGGACAGTAACGCTGTTCCGGGCCGGCATACCTGGCCAGGTTGACATCGACCGGCACGCTCGGATTCTTGAGCGTCAGGTGGATCGGCTCGTCCTCGCGGTGGTTGGTGTTCGAGATGAACACCGACGACAGCTTGTCGAAGGTCAGCTTGCCGTCCGGCTTGGGATAGGCGATCGGCTTGTAGTGCGACGCCGGGCGCAAGGCTTCATGGTCGGCATGGTGGTGGTGCAGGGTCCATGGCGCCTTGCCGCGGAACACGATCTGATCGATGCCGGTCATGATCGTGCCCAGGACCAGACCCTTGCTCATCCATGGCTTGAAGTTGCGCGCGATGTGCAGCTCTTCGTGCAGCCACGATTGTTCGAAGGCGGCCGGGAAGGCGGTCAATTCGTCCGCCGCACGGCCTTCGCCCAGCGCCGCGAAGGCGGCCTCGGCGGCCAGCATGCCGGTCTTGAGCGCGGCGTGGCTGCCCTTGATGCGGCTGGTGTTCAGGAAGCCGGCGTCGCAGCCGATGAGAACGCCGCCCGGGAACACCGTCTTCGGCAGCGATTGCAAACCGCCCGCGGTGATGGCGCGCGCGCCATACGAGATGCGCTTGCCGCCTTCGAAGAAGCCGCGGATGTCCGGGTGGGTTTTATAACGCTGGAATTCCTCGTACGGCGACAGGTAGGGGTTCTGGTAACCCAGTCCCACCACATAGCCGACCGCGACCAGGTTGTTTTCCAGGTGGTACAGGAACGAGCCGCCATAGGTGTCGTTCGGCAGCGGCCAGCCGGCCGTATGAATCACCAGGCCCGGCTGGTGCTTGGCCGGGTCGATTTCCCACAGCTCCTTGATGCCGATGCCATAGGTCTGCGGATCCTTGCCCTTGTTCAGGTCGTACTTCGCCATCAGCTGGCGGCCGAGGTGGCCACGCGAACCTTCGGCAAAGAAGGTGTACTTGGCATGCAGCTCCATGCCGAGCTGGAAGTCCGCGCCCGGCTCGCCGTCGCGGTTGACGCCCATATTGCCGGTGGCCACCCCCTTGACCGAGCCATCCTCGTGGTACAGGATCTCGGCGGCCGGAAAGCCCGGGAAGATTTCCACGCCCAGGCTTTCGGCCTGCTGGCCCAGCCAGCGCACGACGTTGGCGAGCGAGACGATGTAGTTGCCGTGGTTTTTCAGCGCCGGCGGAATGGCGAACACGGGCGTCGAGAACGAGCGGGTCTCGGTCAGGAACATGACGCGGTCTTCCGTGACCTGCGTGTTCAGCGGCGCGCCTTTTTCCTTCCAGTCAGGAATCAGTTCGTTCAGCGCACGCGGGTCCATCACCGCGCCCGACAGGATGTGGGCACCCAGCTCGCCGCCTTTCTCCAATACGCAGACCGATACTTCCTGGCCTTTTTCGGCCGCCAGCTGCTTGAGCCGGATCGCCGCGGACAGGCCGGCAGGGCCGCCGCCGACGACCACCACGTCGTATTCCATGGCTTCGCGCGGTCCGTATTGTTCGAGGAGGTTGGTTGTCTCTGTCATGGTTGTCGGTGTGCTCTCAATGAGGCAATCTTAAAAATAGCACGAGTGTGCGTGTTTTTACGGTTGAATGCAACTTGCGGGCCATTGTAAAGGCAATATTAGATGAGGCAATCTAATACTGGACATTTGTGGGATCATTATGCTTTCGCAATTAGCCGGAACGACAGCATTGGGGAGCGGGACGTGGGAATCGAAGTCAATTTTGAAGGAAAGATTGCGATGGTCACCGGCGCGTCGAGCGGACTCGGCGCGCGCTTCGCGAAGGCGCTGGCCGGCGCAGGGGCCCAGGTCGTGCTGGCGTCGCGCCGGGTCGAGCGCTTGAAGGAACTGCGCGCCGAGATCGAGGCCGACGGCGGGGCGGCGCACGTAGTGCGCCTCGACGTGACCGACCTGGGCAGCATCAAGGCGGCGATCGCGCACGCCGAGACCGAGGCGGGACCGATCGACATCCTGGTCAACAACTCCGGCGTCTCGTCCACCCAGCGTCTGCTGGATGTCGGCGAAGACGACTATGGCTATATCATGGACACCAATCTGCGCGGCGCCTTCTTCATGGCCCAGCAGACGGCCAAGCGCATGATCGCGCGCGCCAAGGGCGACCCGCGCAAGCAGCACCGCATCATCAATATCGCCTCGGTCGCGGGCCTGCGGGTGTTGCCGCGCATCGGCGTGTATTGCATGAGCAAGGCCGGCGTGGTACAGATGACCAAGGCGATGGCGGTGGAGTGGGGCAAATACGGGATCAACGTCAATGCGATCTGTCCCGGCTACATCGCCACCGATTCGAACGAGAGTTATTTCGACACCGAGCCAGGCCGCAAGCTGATCGAGATGTTGCCGCGCAAGCGGCCGGGCAAGCCGGAAGACCTCGACGGGCTGCTGCTGCTGCTGGCGGCGGAAGAAGCCCATTTCATCAATGGCGCCATCATCACGGCCGATGACGGGATGACCGCGCAGTAATCTTTTGGGAAGCAGGGACGGGAATGAGCAGCAAGAAGTTGGTTCACACCATGCGTATGCCGATTCGCTGGGGCGATATGGACGCCATGGGGCATGTCAATAACACGAATTATTTCCGCTACATCGAGTCGGCCCGCATCGCCTGGCTGGAACAGGTGGGCGGCCTGCCGGATTCGCGCGACGAAGGGCCGGTGATCGTCAATGCCTCGATGAATTTCCTCAAGCAATTGACCTATCCTGGCGACATCGAGGTGCGCACCTTCGTGGCGCCGCCGGGACGCTCGAGCGTCGAGGTGTCGCACGAGATTCGCCTGGTCGGGGCGGACGGCGAACCGGGCGACCTGCATGCCGACGGCGTGGCCAAGGTGGTCTGGGTCGATTTCAAGCTCGGCAAGTCGGCGCCATTGCCGGCGTCCCTGCGCGCCGGGCTGCCGGACGCATGAAGCGGCGAGCGCGCACGTGCATGCTCGACCGTCGCGCGCGATCGCCAGCGTGACAAGGCGACGATCTGCAGCGTGTGTCGATTCACGTGTAGCAATCATCTCGATCTGATCAATCATTCGACATTCGGCCGATTGGTGGCATGCCATCGATCGGCCGACGTCTTTCCCCTCGTTGTTCGCTATCTCGCCATCAATTGGTGACGAATTCGGCCGTCATTCACTGTCTATATGCTGTACTGGCTAAAGTATGTCGGTTGGTAACTTTGTTTCCCCGCGCATAACGATCAATATCTGTTCCGTATTTTTACCCTTGGTTCAATTTCTTAATGGGAATAATCTTTGTTTATTTGAGTTGATGAAATAGCCAGCAGAAAATATTTTCCTTGATTGATGGAACTCATTGGCCATTGGAATCCTCCAATGACCTCATTCCATCATTATGTAAGGAAAGATTCTGTGATCAATTCCACTCGACTCCATCCGAAAGCCAAACTCATGGTGCTTGCTCCTGTGTTTGCCGCACTAGCCGCATGTGGTGGTGGGGATTCTGCCTCGATTGACCCGACCAGTGTTTCCCTGGCAGAAGTAGAAACGGCAGTTCGCCCTGCCGATTATGCTCCCGACAGCGCCGCCACCAACACGGCGGATGCGCCCGTCACCGACGCCGCGCCGGATGGACAGTTCGCCGACGCCACCTCCGCGGGTACGACCGACGTTCCCAGTGGAAACAAGTCGCTGGCAACCGTGGTCGCCTCAGGTACGCGCAATCCCCTCAAGCAACCGTTTGCAAGCAACAGCATCTGGAACATGCCGATCGGTAGCGGGGCACGCTTCGTGCGCGCCAACCTGAATCCGAACCCGGGCAACAACATCTGGGCCGCCATGCCCGGCATCGACGATGAGAAACTCATCCTCAAGCCGACCGCGCCGCTGGTCAATATCAATTACAGCAATGCCGCCTGGACCGGCAAGAATCGTTGCTCCGCGACGGG
Source organism: Massilia sp. UYP34 (assembly GCF_056279385.1). Taxonomy (NCBI): domain Bacteria; kingdom Pseudomonadati; phylum Pseudomonadota; class Betaproteobacteria; order Burkholderiales; family Oxalobacteraceae; genus Massilia; species Massilia sp. UYP34. Next base: position 194,404 of record NZ_JBWBRF010000002.1, read on the forward strand.
CGGCCTGATGTACCAAGTGCCGATGCCAAGCAACTACATCATTCCCAACAGCAACAAGAACAGCTCGGCCGTGTTCCTGCTGAAGGATGGCCGCACGCTGGTGCAGACCCAGCCAGTGGCGCGCTGCACCGCGGGAGGACCGGCCACGGCCTATGCCAAGTTCGCCAATGTCGACCTGTATGGCGCGGGCATCACCGGTGCGCACGGTGGCTCGGGCCTGTCGGCCATCGGCGGCAGCATTCGCCTTGGTGAGCTGCGTCCAGGCACCACGACCGGCCCGCGTCATGCGCTGAAGGTCAATGTGTACGCCAAGGAAGCGCTGTACAAGTGCCCGACGCGCAGCGCCTGCTCGCGCTGGCCGGCGACGACCTCGGACAGCTATGCGGTCGGCTGGTACGGCAGCGCTGGCAAGAACGCCCCCGCCGCCATGAAGATGGGCGCGTTGCTGGCGATTCCGGGCAGCACGTCGATCGCCTCGCTGGGCCTGGAAACCATGCCGGCCAAGCAACTGGCGTGGACGCTGCAGAACTACGGCGCGTACATCGTCGACGACACCTACGCGGCCGGTTTCGACTTCAGCGCCGAAGACGGTCCGGACGGTTCGAAACGCGCCGAGTTCAAGCGCGACTGGGGCTTCGACATGAACCAGAAGGTCCAGGGCAACACCGCCTGGGTGCGTGACATCCAGCGCATCATGAAGGCCCTGAGCGTGGTCGACAACAATAGCGCGACCAGCATCGGTGGCGGCGGTACCCCACGCCAGCCTCTGGCGCCTGCCATCGCACGCTAAGCTCGACTTCGGAGCACAAGCCGCCGCATGGGAATGCGGCGGCTTTTTTCATGGCCGCTGGCGCGGCTGCGCGCCGACCCCGCAGATGCCGCCTGGCGAGGATGCCATCGGGTCAACGCATTCGCCACCCTGCACATGCACGCGTACGCCTGCCGCAAATGGCGCGACGGCATCGCCAACCGGCGCATTGGTGGAATCAAGATAGCGATCAGCTTGCTTATCATCATGCCAGCCGTAAAATATACGCGTGTGAAATGATTATATTAAATATTATGGAAAATCGACGCATGGCTATAGTTGGAATCAAAAGCCTTCGTGAAAAAGTCTTGTTTTCCTTCGCTAGAGGCGGCGAGGGCGCGATTCGATGATCTCGTCGATGTGAATCTACTGGGAAAGGTAAAACCAACCTCGGCAGTGATAAAAGTTTATTGCTCATGCATGGTTTGATATTGATCACGCCAGACTGATCGCAAAAAAATAGAATTTGAATGTGAATTCATTTTATGCGGAGGGTGGTCATCAAATGGTCATTGAACACACCACCGCTCCTGCGAATTCAGCGACAATTTCAGCCGCGATTTCAGATGATTTCTGGCCAGAAGGAAATCCGCCATTTTCATCCCACCAAGACAAGCACATTGTTTCCAGCCGCTTTTATGAGGGCGCCATTCCAGACTTTGCAGAGGCAGCCCTCGAGCGTCTCTATGCAAACATCTATTGCACCCTGACCCGGATCGGCATTTATGAGCCGCTCGACGGCGTCCACACCTTCGCCGCCGCCGACGAGCATGACATCGTCCTGCTGATCCTGTTCCGGATCGATCGCGACACGGTCCGCATCCTCAACCAGCAGGTCGCCCTGAGCGAGGGCGACCTGGCTTGCTTCGCAGCCAACGTATTTTCCCGCTACCCGGCGGCGAGGCGCATCGAGGGCTACGCACTCGACACGCAGGTCGCTGCGTCCGGATTCGCCTTCCCCATCCAGGTCCGGCCCCAGCTCGAAGAAAACGTGGTCGACCTTCCGCCCAGCGCGGACGCGTATATGCGGCAATTGGGCAAGAGCACCAGGGAGCTGATGCGGCGCAGCATGCGCAAGTGCGCCGCGCAATTTCCTTCGTGTCGTTTCGAGGTGTTGTCGACGCACCAGATCACGCCGCGCCATGTGCGCGAACTGGTCCGCCTGACCGACCAGCGAATGGATGCGCGCAGTGCCGAGCGATACGTCGTCAATGCCGACATCGACCGCATGGCGCGGCTGGCGCGCAGCCACGGCTACCTCGGCCTCATGCTGATCGAAGAAACCATCGTGGCGGCAAGCCTCTGCTTCAAGGTCGGTGCGCGCCACTTCCTGTACCTGGTCGGCCACGACCCACGCTTCGACGCCTTTCGGCCGGGCCGGCAGGTGACCCTGCACGTCATCTTCCATGCCATCACCCTCGGCGGCCGCGAGCTGTGGATGATGGGAGGCCACCACGACTGGAAGTCCCATTTCCTGGCACGCCGCAAGACGCTCAGCAGCGTGACGATCTACCGCTCCCGAGCGGCCGCGCTCGCCTGTTGGCGTCCCTTGTTGCGCAATGCGGCACGCTCCCGGTTGCACGATCTGAAGCTGCTCATGGAGGAGGTGCAGGCGCGGGGCGGTGCGGGCGGCCGGCTCCTGGGCCATTCGCTCGCCGCGCTGCGCCACGCCCGGAAGCGCCTGCGGCGCCTGCGCCTCCGGCTGGCCGGGGAAGCGGGCAAGCCGTGCTTCCGGCGCGATGGGGGCGATACGGATGCCTGACGGGCTGCGGACCACGAGCGTGGGCGCGCTGCGGCCCGGCTTCGTTTCAAGACCACATGGTGGAATAATGAATGATCGACTCGACGATCGACTCGACCTGGCAAGCGGCGCGGCACGGCACGACGCCGTGCTCGTGGGACGCCCCTTTCCGCCGTCGCTGGGCGCCTTGCTCGAGCAGTGCTACGAGAACGTGTTCTGCACGGAGGCGCGCTGCGCGGCGCTCCCGGCCGACGCCGAGGTGGCGTGCTATGTCGCGCAGCGCGACGGCATCCCCGTCATGGGCGTGCTGTATCGTCGCGAGGGGCGCGCGATCACGGTCTTGAGCGAGCAGTTCGCCATCGACGGCGGCGCGCTCGAGCAGATGGTGCGCTGCCTGTTCTCGCGGCACCAGGGCGTCCACCTGATCCATTTCCCGGCCGTGCAGGCGCCGCGCCGGCGTATGCCGTTTCCATGCCAGCGCTACGGCGCCACCGAAGACCTGGTGATCTCGCTGCAGGGCACGCCAGAAACCTATCTCGCCAGCCTTGGGCCGAATACCCGCGTGGCGATCCGGCGCGCCCAGCGAATGCTCGCGCGGCAGGCGCCCGACCTGGCGTTTTCCTTCCATGGCCCCGACACCATCGACCCGGCCGATGTCGCCGCCCTGGTCGAGCTCAACTGCCTGCGCCTGAGGCACAAGGGACAGTCTCCGAGCCACACGGCGGACTCGCTGGCCACGCTGGAGAGCATGCTTGGCGCGTATGGATGCATGCTGCTCGCCCGGAGCGGCGGGCGCATCCGCGCCGGCGTGGCGTGTACCCATGTGGGCCGGCATGCCTACATGCACGTGATCGCGCACGATCCCGAATTCGACCAGGCACGGCTCGGCCTGCTGTGCTGCTTCATGAGCATCTGCGAGTCGATCCGGCGCGGGATGCGCGAGTACCACCTGCTCTCCGGCCGCTATGACTACAAGCGCAGGTTGCTCGGGCAGCTGCGCGACTTCGACCGCATCGTCGTGTACCGCTCGCTGGCCTCGGTCGTGGCGAGCCTGCCGACCTATGCCCGCACCCTGGTGCGCGGGCGGGGGCGCCAGGCAAGGCAGCGCATGTCGTCCTGGAGGCGATCATGGACGTCCTAGATGTCGGCCGCCCCCGGTCCGAACGGGAGCGCAGCAGCCCGCCCGAGCAACTGCCATTGCTGTGGGACGAGGCAGAGACGCCGGCCCCCGTACGCCCGGCGCCAGGCGCGGCGAGCGAGCGCGACGCCGCCATGGAGCGCGAGACGCGGCGCGCCAAGACGGTGCTCCTGACGCTGTTCGGCGTGATCCTGCTGGCTTCCCACTTCCTGTGAAACGACGGCGCACCCATGCCTGGAGCGACAGCCATGAACCATGAAAAGAAAATCGTGATGCTCGGAACCCATGTCGATGGCTGCGGCGGCATCGCCTCGGTCATCGCGGTGTACCGGGCCGCGGGGCTGCTCGCACGGGGCGATATCGTCTACCTTCCGACCCATCGCACCGGGCCGGGGCGGGCCAAGATCCAGCTGTTCGCGCTGGCCCTGCTGGCCCTGCTGCGCCTCCTGGCCAGGGGCGAGGTCGCGCTGCTGCACATCCACGTGGCCATCAACACCAGCTTCTGGCGCAAGTATGTCTTCTTCCTGCTGGGTTACGTGTGCCGCGTGCCGGTCGCGCTGCACCTGCACGCGGGGCGCTACCCGGATTACTACCGCAGCGGGTGCGGCCCGCTGGCCCGCCTGCTGATGCGCTTCGCCTTCGACCGCGCGCAGGCCGTCGTCGTCGTCTCGGGCGCACTGCAGGACTGGGTGCGCTCCGTCTCGTCCCAGCGGCGCGTGGTGGTCCTGCACAACCCGGTGCTGCTGCCGCAACGCCAGGGAGCGGAGGCGGGCGGGCGCGCGCCGGCGACCCTGGTCTTCCTCGGCCATCTCGAGGCAGGAAAGGGCTGCCACGACCTGCTGCACGCGATGCCCGCGATCGTCGCGGCCGTGCCGCAGGCGCGGCTGCTGCTGTGCGGCGACGGGCAGCGCGACGAGGTGCGCGCGCTCGTCGCCGCCCTCGGACTGCAGGCCAGCGTCGACCTGCCCGGCTGGGTCGATGCGCACGCACGCGCGGCCTTGCTCGACGCGGCGACCGTGTTCGTGCTGCCGTCGCACGCCGAAGGCTTGCCGATGAGCTTGCTGGAGGCGATGGCGCATGGCGTCCCGGTCGTCGCCACGGCGGTCGGCGGCATCCCGGACGCGGTGCGCGATGGGGTGGAAGGCGTGCTGGTCGCGCCCGGCGACACCGCGGCGCTCGCCGCCGCGGTGCTCGGTCTGCTGGCCGACCCGGATACCCGCATGCGCCTGGGCGCGGCCGGCCGCGAGCGGGTCCGGACCGAGTTCTCCAGTACGCGAATGATCGCCACGCTCGAGGATCTGTACGAGAAGCTGGCGGCAAACGACGCGCGCCGGCCCGGTAGGCGCGAGCGCTTCGACGAGACAATCGGCTGACCATGCCCGGGACTGGCCAGGGGGAATCCATGAAGATTTGGTTCGATCTATCCAATTCGCCGCACATCAATATGTTCCGCACGATGATCCGCGACCTGCAGCGCTCCCACGAGGTCATCGTCACCAGCCGTCCGCTGGCCAATACCGAAGACCTGCTGCGCATGCACAGCATCGCGCACACGACGGTGGGCGTGCATTATGGCCGCTCCCTGATCGGCAAGACCTGCGGCTTCCCGATCCGCGTCGCGCAGCTGGTGCGCTTCCTGCGCCGGCGTGGCGTCGAGGTGGCGGTGTCGCAAAGCTCTTTTCACTCTCCGGTCGTGGCCCGGCTGCTGGGAATCCGGTCGGTCTACCTGAACGACAACGAGCACGCCGCCGGCAACGTCCCGGCGTTCGCCTGCGCCGACCGGATCATGGTGCCCGAATTCCTGACGGCCCGGAACCTCAGGCGCCAGGGGGCGTCGCTGGCCAAGGTGGAGCGCTATCCCGGCGTGAAGGAGGGCATCTACCTGTGGGAGTATGCGCAGCGCAGCCCGGCACCGGCGCGCGCGCGCGATCCGCAGGCGCCGCCGCGCATCTTCGTCCGTCCCGAGCCCTGGACGGCCCAGTATTACCGGGGGCCGCGCAATTTCCTCGACGATGTCATCGGCGCGCTGCAGCACCGCGCCAGCGTCACCGTGCTGCCGCGCTCGCGCGAGCAGTACCTGCATTATGCCGGCGCTGCGTTCAGGCATTGCCGCACGCTGTCCGGCGTGATCGACATCGAGACCATCGCCGGCGACTGCGACCTGTTCATCGGCGCGGGCGGAACCATGACCCGTGAGATGGCCGTGCTGGGCGTGCCCACCATCTCGGTCTACCAGGACGCGCTGCTCGACGTCGACCGCTACCTGATCGCCGAAGGCGCCTGCGTCCACCTGCCGGCGCTGACCGCGCAAGGCGCCCTCGATTACCTGGCCTCGCGCGAGCGGGCCGGCCCCAACGCTGGCCTCCTCGCCAAGGGGCGCGCCGCCTACGACATGATCAAGCACGAGGTGACCCATGCACACGCCTGACACGCCCCCCATTCGCATCGCCATCGCCGGCCTGGGCAAGATGGGCCTGTCGCACCAGGCCATCGTGGGCGCCCATCCCGACCTGGAGCTGGTCGCCGTCTGCGACCCAGCCACCTGGCTGCTGGACATCATCGGCCGCTACACCAAGGTGGCAACCTACAGCGACTATGCGCGCATGCTCGAGCGCGAGCGGCTCGACGCGGTGCTGGTGGCCACGCCATCGCGGCTGCACGCGCGGATGGTGCGCGCGGCGCTCGAGCACGGCCTCGACGTGTTCTGCGAAAAGCCGTTCTGCCTGGACGTCGAGGAGGGCGCGCGCCTGGTGGCGCTGGCGGCCGCGCGCGGCGCCGTGACCCAGGTCGGCTACCACAACCGCTTCCTGGGCACCTTCGAAGAGGTCCGGCGCCTGCTCGACGTGAACGCGATCGGGCGCGTGCATCATGCGCGCGTCGACTGCTATGGCCCGGTGGTGCTGCGCCCGAAGGGCGCCACCTGGCGCAGCAGCCGCAACGAGGGCGGCGGCTGCCTGTATGACTACGCATGCCACGGAATCGACCTGCTCAACTTCATGGTCGGCCCGCCGACCGGCGTATCGGGCTCGATCCTCAGCAGCGTGTTTTCCGCCTCGGCCGACGACGAGGTGTATGCCAACCTGTCGTATGCCGACGGCAAGACCGCGCAGCTGTCGGCCAACTGGAGCGACGACAGCCACCGCAAGATGTCGACCACGCTCGTGCTGTGGGGCACCAACGGCAAGATCGAGGCCAGCCGCCAGGAGCTGCACATCCACCTGCGCACGCCGGTGGCGGCCCGTCCCGACCTGGCGGCAGGCTGGAATGTCCGCTATACCACCGAGCTGACCAGGCCGGTGTGGTTCTACCTGCGCGGCGAGGAGTACTCGGCGCAGATCGATTATTTCGCCGAATCGGTCCGGCAGCGCCGGGTCGACAGCCACTGCGGCCTGGCCGCGGGGCTGGCCACCGACGTGGTGGCCGACATGATCCGGCGCGACGCCGCCGGCGCGTCCGGCGCCCGCACCGACACCGTCAGCGGCGCCGACCTGGCGGTCGCGCGCGGCGCCCCGGGGCGCTGGGCAAGGCTGCGCGACGCGATTCTGAGCTCGCCCGAGACGATCATGAAGGTATTAAAAGGGAGCCCTTGATGGACCGTATTCTATTTGGAGACAACCAGTTCTTCGGCATCAACCACATGTCGGATGAGCATGCGCGGGCCCAGAGCATGCAGTTCCAGAGCAACGAGGCAATCATGGCCATGCTCGACGGCGTCCTGGAGATAGGCATCGAAGTACTGATGTGCACCACCCACGAGCGGGTCGCAGGGATCTGCGAGACCATCCGCGCGCAGCAGGCACGCTACCGCCGGCTGAAAATCTATCCGTGCATGCCCTACGCGCACAAGTATGCCAACGCGGTGTCCGAACTGGGCATCATCGAGGCGGTCCGCAAGTTCCTGCCGGACGAAGCGCCGCTGACGGCGGCGGTCAAGAGCGGCATCGCGGTGGCGCGGCGCGACGTCGACGCGCTGATCCGGCGTCTCATCGACGCCGAGATGAAGATGTTCACGGCGATCCCGACACCGGTGGTCTTCCTGCAGAACGTGGTCACCGATCTGGCGCTGGGTCTCGGATTCCACGACGCGCTGCGTACCTTCCACGACCATGTGCGCGAGCGCTACGGAGCCGAACCCGGCTTCATCACCATGAACCTGCCCCGGCTGCTCGAGGCGCTCGACGCCGTGGGCATCGCCAACCCGATCGTCTGCGCCAACATCAACAAGATCGGTTTCCGAATGTGCGGCGGCTTGCCGGCCTACGAGGAAGCCGTCGCTTCGCGCCAGTTCCGCGCGGTGGCGATGTCGGTGTTTGCTTCCGGTGCGATCCCGGCCGCCGAAGCGATCGAGTACGTCTGCGGCCAGCCGCGCATCGAATCGATCGTGTTCGGCGCTTCCAGCCTGGGCAAGGTGCGCCATACCAAATACCTGATCGACCATTACACGGCGCTGGGAAGGGGCGAGCCATGCAGCGTGCCGGTACAGTGAAGCCGCTGCGCGTCGGCCTGTTGCTCGAAACCCGCGCGAGCGACGGCTACACGGCCACCCTGTGCGACTGGCTGGCGGAAAACCGCGACCTCGAGCTGGCGCTGGTCCTGGTCCTTGATGGGGCGCCGCCGGGCCGGGCCGGGCGCACGCGCCGTTCCGCGGCCCTCGGGGGGGCGGCGCCGCGCATGCCGTTGTTGCTTGCCGGCGTGACGGCCTTGGAGCGTCAACTGTTGCGCCACTACGAGGCGCACCGCGCGCATCTGGCAGTGGTCGACGTGGCCACCCTGGCCGCGGCGCGCGGGGTGCCGGTGCGCAGCCTGGCGCCGCGCAGGTCCGCGGCGGCCGCGCCGCCCGATCCCGCGCCCGCTGCGCTGCCCGATGGCGCGCCCGCGTCGATCTCCGCCCCGGAGCTGGGCGGCCTGGAGCTGGACCTGCTGGTGTGCTGCGACGGCGCCACCTGCGACGAGCGCCTGGCTGGCGCGGCGCGCCTCGGCGCCATCGGCATCGACTACCGGCGCGACCGGATCGCCGGCGGCGCGCCCATCGGCTTCTGGGAGACCTACCACCGCACGCGCAAGACCGGGTTTGCCATCGTCCGGCTGGGACGGGCAGGGGAGGCGGGACAGGTCCTGGTCGAGGGGGCGTTCCGTACCAAGTATTCGTTCCTGCTCAACCAGGCGCACCTGTTCTGCAAGGCGCATGCCCAGCTGCGCAGGCTGCTGAGCGACGTGGCCGCGACGCGCAAGCTGCCGGCGGTGCGCGATCCGGTCCCGTACTCGGGGTGCTGCCTGGCGCCGCCGGGCGGCCTGCACGCGCTGCGCTATGCGCTCAAGCTGGCCGGGCGGCTCGGCCTGCGCGGCGCGCGGCGCATCCTCGGCATCCGTCACAAGTGGACGCTGTCGGTGACCCGTTCCGGGTGGCGCAACGCCGTCTTGTGGCGCGGGGTGCCGGTGGCGGCGCCGGACGGGCATTTCTGGGCCGATCCCTTCCTGCGGGTCCACGCCGGAAAGATCTATTGCTTCGTCGAAGACTATGTCTATGCCACCAATCGCGCGCATATCTCGGTGCTCGACATCACCAAGTCCGACGTCAAGTGCCTCGGCGTGGCGCTGCGCGAGCCCTTCCACCTGTCGTTTCCGTTCCTGTTCGAATACGCGGGCCACCTTTACATGTGTCCCGAGACCTCCGAGAGCAACCAGATCCGCATCTACAAATGCGACGAGTTCCCGCTGCGCTGGTCGCTCGATTCGGTCGCCATCGACGGCATCTCGGCCGCCGACTCGATGTTCTTCGAGCACCGCGGACGCTGGTGGCTGCTCACCAGCATCGACCGCGCCGGCCTGAACGACCACTGTTCCGAGCTGTGCCTGTTCCATGCGCCCGATCCGCTCGGCGGAGCATGGACGCCGCACCCGATGAACCCGCTCTACATCGATACCGACATGGGGCGCAACGCCGGCCTGATCGTGGACGAAGGCCGCATCTACCGCGCCGCCCAGCGCCAGGGGTTCGACCAGTACGGGGAAGGCCTGGCCCTGTACGAGATCATCGAACTCGACGAGACCAGGTATGCGGAGCGCAAGGTCACCGACATCCGGCACGACTACCTGCAGCGCTCGCTCGGCAGCCACCACATCTCGTCGGACGGCAACGTGACCGTGGTCGATTTCAAGACCCATTGCTTCGCTCCCTGAGGGACTGCGCCGATGAGAACCCGATGAACGATCCGACCTTGCCACCGCAGTCGTCACCGACGTCGCCACCGCCGTCGCCGCCGCTGTCGCCATTACCTGCGGCATCGATTGCGCCGCCCGTCGCGGCCCGGCCCGGCGCGGCGGCGCCCGTGTACCTGGCCTGCCTGGGTGCTGCGCTGGCGGTCGGCATGGCGTGCGAGCTGCTCGGCGGCGTACGCGCCGCCGCCGTCCTCGGCGCCGGCCTCGTGGCCTTGGCCGGCATGCGCGATTTCCGTGTCCTGGCCGTGGCGGCGATTTTCCTGCTGCCCTATGTGTCGACCTTTTTCCTGTCCGAAGGCGTGGCCGGCGTGTCCGGCCAGCGCATCGTCGGGCTGGTGATGCTGCTCGCGCTGGTGTCGGTCGCATGCGGCCATGCGCTCGATCCCTGGCGCATCCGCTATCCCCGCTGGCGGCCCGCTTTCCTCGCCTATGTCGCCCTGTTCGTGTTCGCCGCCTTCAACGGCGCCAGGTCGGCAAGCGCCATCCCGGAATATTTCAGGGTGCTCGAGGTGGTGCGCGAGACGACGCCGCTGGGCTACCTGAGGGTGAGCCTGTTCGCCCCCGCGCTGGTCATTGCCGGCTGTGCGATCGTGGGCCTGCTGGCGGCGAACGTGCGTGATTCGCGCTGGCTGCTGCTGCCGGTGCTGTCGTCGGCGGTGGTGCTGGCGACGCTGGTCTGCCTGTTCGCGCTGCTCGGCGCCAGCGCCGGCGCCGACCTGGCGCAGCAGGAATCGCGCCGCTCGCTGTCGGTGCTGGGCCTGCACGCGAACGAACTCGGCCTGCTGCTGAACATGGCGCTCGCCCTGGCCATCTGCGCCCTCGGGACGGCCGGGTGCGCCACGGCGCGGGCCGCGCTGGCGCTGGCCTGCCTGGTGCTGATGGGGGGCGTCCTGATGACCTTTTCGCGCGGCGCCTTCCTCGGGCTGGGGGTGGTGATCCTGTATGCGCTGGTCTGCGCGCGCGGCCGCAGCTGGCCGCTCTGGATGCTGGTCGCGCTGGCGCTGGTCGCGGCCCTGTCGTCCGATTCGCTGGCGCAGCGGGCGTTGCACGGCATCGGCGGCGGCGACCTTGGCCTGCTCAGCTCGGGCCGCATCGACGCCATCTGGCTGCCGCTCCTGCCGGAAATTCTCGATCGCCCGATCCTGGGCGGCGGCCATGCATCGATCCTGTGGTCGCAGGCGGCGCAGGCACGCACGATCCTGCCGGTGGGGCACCCGCACAGCGCCTACCTGGCCGCGCTGCTCGACGTCGGCATCGTCGGCAGCGTGCTGATCGCGCTGTTCTTCGCCCATGCGTGGCGACTGTTGCGGCGCGCGGCGCGCCAGGCCGCGCAGGCCACCCAGGCTGCACCGGGCGCGCTGGCCGGGTTCTTCAGCGGCGGCGCGGCCTGCATCCTGCTGCTGCTGGTCCAGGGCCTGACCGACGACAGCTTCATGCCGTCTTTTACGAGCGTGTATTTCTGGCTGTGTTACGGCGCGGCGGTCGGGACCCTGGCCCGTGCGCACCGCGTGGCCGCGCAGCCGGTGGCTGCGCCGGGCGTCCCGGCGCGCGGCCGGCCGGCGGCGGGAGCGGCGTCATGAAAGTCTGTTTCGTCGGGATGGACAACCTGCCGGTGCTGGCCGAAGAATTCAATATGCACGGGATCGGCGGCGAGCAGGTCCAGCAGACGCTGCTGGCCCTGGCGCTGGTGCGGCGCGGCTTCGAGGTGAGCATGGTGGTGTACGACTACGGCCAGGCCGACCGCCGCAGCTGGTCGGGCATCGTCACCCACCGCGCGTTCGGCCAGGAGGCCGGACTGCCGCTGCTGCGCTTCGTGTATCCGCGCTGGATCAAGACCTGGCGCGCCCTGCGGCGCGCCGATGCGGACGTGTACTACCTGAGCTGCGCCGGCATGCAGCTCGGGCTGGTCGCGCTGTTCTGCCGCCGTTATGGCCGCAAGCTGGTGTTCCGGGTCGCGCACGACAGCGATTGCGTGCCGGATGCGCTCCTGATCAAGTACCGGCGCGACCGCAAGCTGTACGAATACGGGTTGCGTCGGGCGCACCTGGTGCTGGTCCAGACGCAGCACCAGCGCGACGCCATGCTGCAGAACTACCGGCGCGACAGCACGGTCGCGCGCATGCTGGTGCAGGCGGCGGCGCGGCCGGTGGAACGCGATATCGACGTGCTGTGGGTGAACAACCTGCGCCAGTTCAAGCGTCCCGACCTGCTGCTCGCGCTGGCGCGCCGCCTGCCGCACCTGCGCTTTTGCATGATCGGCGGCGAGCAGCCCGGCGCCGCCGACCTGTATGCCGACATCGCGGCGCAGGCCGCGCTGCTGCCGAACCTGTCGTTCGACGGCCGTGTGCCGTATCACCGGATGGCCGGGCGCTATGCGGCGGCGCGCGTGTTCGTCAATACCTCGGACAGCGAAGGCTTTCCCAACTCGTACCTGCAGGCCTGGATCCACGGCACGCCCACGGTCGCCTTCTTCGATCCGGACTGCGTGATCGCCCGCGAACGACTGGGCCACGCGGCAACGACGCTCGACGACATGGCCACGCAGGTCGCCGCGCTGGCCGCGGGCGGGGCCGACTGGCAGGCGTGCAGCGCGCGCTGCCGCGCCTACATGGAGCGGCATTATGCCGAGCAGGATGTGCTCGGCCCTTATCTGGATGGACTCGAGGAGCTCTGCCATGGAACAAGGAACTGAACGGCCGCTGCATGTGATGTTCCTGGTCGTGTCCGCCAGCGTCGGCGGGGCCGAGACCCATGCGGTCACGCTGGCGCAGGCGCTCGACCGGCGCCGTTTCTCGGTGTCGCTGGTCTACCTGAAGAACGAGGGCGAGATCCCCGGCGCCTTCGACGACGCGCAGTGCCGGGTGTCGGCGTTCTGCCTGAACGCGCGCAACAAGCTCGACCTGGGCGCGGCGCGCCGGCTGGCGCAGTACGCGGCGCAGCGCGAGGTCGACATCGTCGTCTGCGCCAACCCGTATCCGCTGATCTACGCCTGGGCGGTGCGGCTGCTGTCGCGCAAACGCCTGCGCGTGGTCGAGATCCTGCACTCGACCGAGCCGTTCACGCGGCGCGCGTGGCTGCAGATGGTCCTGTACCGTCCCCTGATGTGGATGTCCGACCTGCTGGTCTTCGTCTGCAAGAACCAGCGCTCGTATTGGGAGACCCAGCGGGTCCGGGCGCGCAGTTCGCAGGTGGTGCACAACGGCGTGGACCTCGGCCGCTTCAGGAACGACTTCGGGACGGCGCAGATCAGCGCTTTCCGCCGCCAGCACGGCTTCGCGGGGCACGACTACGTGGTCGGCGTCTGCGGTATCCTGCGCCAGGAAAAGGGGCATCAAGACCTGTTGCGCGCGCTTCACATGGCGCGCACGGCCGGCACCTGCGCCAAGTGCCTGATGATCGGGGATGGGCCGATGCGACCGGCGATCGAGTCCACCATCGACAGCCTGTGCCTGACCGGGGACGTGGCGATCACGGGCGTGCTGGCCGACGTGCGGCTCGCCATCGCCTCGTGCGACGTCATCGTGGTGCCCTCGCACAACGAGACATTCTCGATCGCGGCGCTCGAGGCCATGGCCATGGGCAAGCCCCTGATCATGGCCGATGTGGGCGGCGCCTCGGAGCAGGTCGAGCACTTGGGCAACGGCTACCTGTATCCCAAGGCCGACGTGGCGGCGCTGTCCGACCGCATCCTGCGCATGGCCGATCCCGGCTGCCGGAGCAGGTTCGGCGCCGCCAGCCTGCGCAAGGTGATCCGCGAATTCTCGCTCACGCGGATGGTGGACGCCTACGTGCGTGAACTGATCGACCTGGCGCGCCACTGACATGGGGCGCGCCGGCTCCGCCATGGGAGTGAGCCGGTCGGCGGCGTTCCTGACCGCCGGCGGCATGGCCGAGTTCGCCTTGCAGTTCCTGATGCCCGTGATCCTGGTGCGCCAGCTCGACTTCGATGCCTTCGGCCAGTACCGCTTCCTGACCCTGATGCTGGGCACGGCGCTGGCGCTGGCGCCGGCGTTCATGCCGCAGGCGCTGTACTACTTCCTCCCGCGGGCCGACGGCCGGCAACTGACGGTGATCGGCAACGCGCTCGCCTATCTGGCCTGCATGGGCCTGGTCGTGGCCCTGCTCGCGAGTCCGGCCAGCCCGCTCGCGGGCGATCTGCTGCGCGCGCTGCATGGGGCGACGCACGGCCTGTCGGCGCTGTACCTCGGCCTGTCGGTGCTGCTGTCGATCACGACCACGCTGGCGATCGCCGAGGGGCGTATCCTGTGGCATTGCAGCACCGAGCTGGCGCTGGCCCTGCTGCGCACCGCGCTGGTGGCGCTGGCCGCGATCCTGTCGCACGACATCGCCTGGGTGCTGGCGGCGCTGGTGCTCGATGCCACGCTGCGCCTGGCGGTGCTGGCGGCCTATTTCCTGACGCGGCCCGGCGGCGCGCGCCTGCGCTGCGAGCCGGCCAGCCTGCTGGCGCAATGGCGTTACGCACTGCCGTTCGCCGCGGGCGGCAGCCTGTTCGCCATGCGGGCCCAGGCCGACGGCTGGATCGCCGCATCGGTCATGCCGGCGCACCTGTTCGCCGCGTTCTCCATCGGCGCCGTGGTGCTGCCGGTCGCCACCCTGATCCGCCAGCCGATCAACAGCGCCATGCTGCCGCACCTGAACCGCGCCGTCGCCGCGGGCGCCCGCGCCGACGTGCATGCGCTGCTGCTCAAGGGGAGCGGGGCGGCGACGCTGCTGCTCGCGCCGCTGGCCGGTGCGCTGTTCCTGCTGGCGCCCGAGATCGTGGCGCTGGTGTACACCGAACGCTATCTGGCGGCGGTCCCGGTGATGCGCCTGTACCTGGTGCTGGTCGCGCTGCAGTCGGTGGCGATCGGCTTCGCGATGCCGGCGCTCGACATGGGCCGGCTGGCGCTGCGGATCAATCTCGCAGGACTGGCGCTGTCCGCCACCCTGAGCCTGGCCGGCGTGCACTGGTTCGGCCTGGCCGGGGCGGCGCTCGGCAGCGTGGCCGCCTTCCTGCTGTGCGAACTGGCCAACGCGCGCGCGGTGGGGAAGGTGCTGGGCCGGCCATGGCGCGCGATGTGTCCGGTGCGGCTGGCGCGGCTGGTGCTGGGCGCCTGCGTGGCGGGAATCCTGCTGGCCGAATGGTCCGCGCCGGCGTTCGGCGCCGACCCGTGGCGCTCCCTCGGGGGCAAGCTGGGCGTGTATGGCGCCACGGCGCTGGCGCTGTTCGCCGCGTGTGGCGGCCTGGGAGAGCTGCGCCGCCTGCGCGCGCCGTTCGCCGTATCCGGCGTGGCGCCGGTCGTGGCGCAGCCGCCATCGGCCTGACTGCCGCCATGTCCCCGGACGCTGAAGAAGCGGAAAGCCGCTGCAGCATCGGTGGGGGAACGCGCATCGAGCACCGCTGCCGCTTGCTGAGGTACCGATCGCCTTGATTTAGCTCAGCAAGTGAAGTGTTTATCGCGTTAGGGTAGTGATTGCAGGGTTGCCTTCACGCGCCAGGTCATTCAAATCGTTGCACAGCGGTGCGCTGTGCCGGTCCAACCGAGGGAACAGCATGGGCAAGAACGAGATCCTGACACCCGAAGTCACGCCGTTGGACAGGTTCGATCCCGGGCCCGCGCTGGCCCCGTTCAGGCTGGCCGAGCATGTCGGGGTGCTGGTGCGCCACCGGCTGTTCATCGCGCTGGTGACGCTCTCGGTGGCGGCGCTGGGCGTCCTCTATGCGCTGGCGCGGCCACCGTCCTATACCGCCAACCTGCTCATCCACGTGACCGACATGCGCTCGTCCGAACCGCGCACCCTGCTGGGCGACACCACGCCGGGCATGGCGTACAAGCGCGCCATGTCCGAAGCCGAATTGTTGCGCTCGCGCTCGGTCATCGGGGCCGCCGCGACGCGCCTGCGGCTGGACCTGGTGGCCGAGCCGCGCCGGTTTCCGCTGGTCGGCGCGGCGCTGGCGCGCTGGAATGCGGGCCGCGGCGCGGCGCCGGCGCCCTACGGCGGCTATGCCTGGGGCGGCGAACGCATCCGGGTGGGCGAGCTGTCGGTACCCCCGGAACTTCTCGACCAGCCGTTCCATGTCACGCGCCTCGACGGCGAGCGCTACAGCCTGCACGCCGCGGACGGCCGCCCCGTTGGCGTCGGCCGGGTCGGCGAACCCCTGCTGGCGGCGCTCGACGGCGCCAGCGTGCGCCTGACGATCGACGCAATGGAGGGCGCGCCGGGCACCGCCTACCTGGTGGCGCGGCGCCCGGTCCCGGCCGTCATCGAAGAGATCGGCGACGCGCTGAACGTTGCCGAGCTCGGCAAGGACACAGGCGTCCTCAGCGTGAGGCTCGAAGGCGCCGAGCCGCGCCGCGTCACGGCCGTCCTCAACGAGATCGGCAACGTCTACATGGAGCATGTCCGTCTCCAGAAAGCGAACGAGTCGACCGGCTCGATGGAGGTGCTGCGCGCGCGCCTTCCCGCGCTGCGCGAGCGCCTCGCCGCGGCCGAGGAGCGTTACGAATCCTACCGCCGCCAGCACGGCGCCGCGGACGTCGTCGAAGATACGCGCCTGGCGCTGGGCCGCCTGTCGGCGACCCGCGAGCAGCTGTCCCAGCTGCAACGCAGGCGCGCCGAACTCGGCGTGCGCTACGGGGACCGGCATCCAGAGCTGCTGGCGCTGGAACAGCAGCTCGAAGGGGCGCGCCGGGAGATCGCCGGCCTCGAGGCAGAGACCGGGCGCCTGCCCGCCGTGGCGACCGAGCTCGAGCGGCTGGCGCGCGACCTGAAGGCCGAGACCGACCTGTATAACGCGGTGCTGCGGCGGCTGGAGGAACTCGACGTCGACGCCGGAGACCGCTCCAGCAACGTCAGGATCGTCGACGAGGCGGTCGTCCCGGCCAGGCCGACCGGTTCGCGCAAAGCGATCGTCGCACTCTCCGTCGTGCTCGGCCTGTGCTTCGGCATCGGCGGGGCCTTCTTCCTGACCTTGCGCGAACGGCTGCGCCAGCCTTCCCGGGGGGAGGCATGAAGCGGGTCATGCGTATCGGGATCGTCCTGCTGGCCGCTGCCGCGTGGTGCCTCTTCCGCATCGCCCTCGTGCTCCTGGGGATCCTGCTGTACCTGTTGCTGTTGCCAGGCGTGATCGCCATGAAGCGCGGCTATCCCCATACCGACCGGGTATTCCTGTGGTGCGCGCTGCTCGGCTGGACCGGAGCGGCCTGGATCGTGGCCCTGGTCTTCGTCCTGACGCGGCGCACGAGCGCCCTGCGTCGCTACGCGCTGCCTCCCGGCTGAGCGACGCCATTCCCGATACGTACAGGGGTTGTGACGGCGGCGTGGCGGTGGTCCCGCACCGATAACCGCCTGTCAGTGCGCCATGACCAGCGGTGACCCGCGCCGTCGTTCGGACCGCCGCGCCGGTTGCGCGTACCATGGCCGTGCCCCGGTCACGCCCCCGCGGGCATTCAACCATCACGATACCGGCGGCATGCGCGTCGCAGTCGGCCGCGCGCCATTGCGGCGCCTGGCGGCGACCGCCAATCGTGACAATGTGTGAGCTTTGTACCCACCCTGGTGTGGCAAAATCCTCGTTGCCCAAAGGTAACTCCATGCGGGAGATGTCGCCACATTGTTGCAAAACTGCTGTGTGAGCCTGTCAGACAGTTCCTACAAGGAAACTGAGCGTTTATAATCGGATCAGTTTTCCCGGGCGTCCCATGGACGCGTCATTCCCCCATTGTTGGCAGTTTTATGTTCGAGAACGAGGTCGCTTTCTCCATCGCGCGTCATGCCGCATGGGCTCCCGGCGTGACGACACGAGAGGGATGGGCCGCATGGGCGGAGGAACCCTGGGCGCTGGCGCCGGGCGACGAGCCGAAGCTCGCCGCGATGCCCGCCATGTTGCGCCGCCGCGCCGGCCTGCCGGGACGCATGGCGCTCGAAGTGGCCTACGAGGTCGCCGGCCAGGACCTCGACATTCCCACCGTATTCTGCTCGCGTCACGGCGAGGTCGCGCGTTCGGTCGACCTGCTGCGCGCGCTGGCGCGCAAGGAGCCGCTGTCGCCCACCGCATTCGGCCTGGCCGTGCACAACGCCAGCGCCGGGCTGTTCTCGATCGCCCGCGCCGACCGCGCCAATCACGTGGCCCTGGCCGCCGGCAGCGCCACGCTCGAACATGCCGTGATCGAGGCCTGCGGCCAGCTTGCCGACGGCGCGCCGATGGTCTTGCTGGTGGCGTGCGACATGCCGCTGCCGGACCCGCTCGCCCCATTCGAGGACTGCCACGAGCAGCCGTTCGCGTTCGCCTGGGCGATGGTGCCGGCCGGCGCATCGGCGTTGCGGCTGTCCTGGTGCGCGCATGCCGGCCAGTCCAGCCAGCGCATGCCGGGCGGCCTGGAGGTGCTGCGCTTCCAGCTCGGCGGCGGCGCGCCATTGGTGCGCGAGGCGCAAGGCAGGCGCTGGACATGGAGACGCGATGCTGCCTGATGCCGGCCGCGCCTGGCGGGTGTTCGCCACCGGACTGAGTTTCGCGCTGTTCGGGGTGGGCGGCATGCTGCTGCGGATCGCGGTGTTCCCATCGCTGTCGCTGTTCGTGCGCGCGCCCGCCGTACGCCGCCGCGCGGCGCGCGCGGTCGTGCGCCTGAGCTTTCGCGCCTTCGTCGGCATCATGCGCACGCTCGGGGTGTTGCGCTACCAGGTGCACGGCCTCGACAAGCTCGATCGCGATGGCCAGCTGATCCTGGCGAACCACCCGACCCTCATCGATACCGTCTTCTTGATCGCCTTCGTGCGCAACGCCGATTGCATCGTCAAGGGAACGCTGTCGAACAACCCCTTCATGCGCGGGCCGATCCGCGCCGCCGGCTATATCTGCAACGACCGCGGGCCGGAGCTGGTCGAGGATTGCATCGCCTCGCTACGCGCGGGCGGCAATCTGATCATCTTTCCCGAAGGGACGCGCACGCCGCCGGGCGGCGCCGCAACGCTCAAGCGTGGGGCCGCCAATGTCGCCGTGCGCGGCAGGCGCGCGGTCACGCCGGTCGTGATCCGGTGCGACCCGCCGACCCTTGGAAAGGGCGACAAATGGTGGCACGTGCCGCCGCGCCAGGCGCAGTTCCATATCGAGGTCAAGGACGACATCGCCGTCGACGTGTTTCTGGCCAACGATGTGCCCGAAGTGGTCGCGGCGCGGCGCCTGACCGATTACCTGCAACAGTTTTTCATGAAAGAAGGCCAGCAACATGCTTGAACAGGAAGTGAAGGAACTGATCATCGACGTTCTCCAGCTCGAGGACATCTCGCCCGAGGATATCGACAGCGAGGCGCCGCTGTTCGTCGAGGGGCTGGGACTCGATTCGATCGACGCCCTGGAAATCGGCGTGGCGCTGCAGAAGCGCTACGGCATCACCCTGGCGGCCGAATCGCAAGAGACGCGCCGTCATTTCGCTTCGGTGCGTGCGCTGGCAGCGATGATCGAAGCCAACCGGAAGAAGTAGGAGAACCCCATGGTACGTATCGAAGACATGAACCGCGATGAACTGTTCGTCTGGGTCGCCGACCTGCTGGCCGACATGTTCGAACTGGACCGCGATGCACTGACTCCCACGTCGAACCTGTATTCCGACCTGGACATCGACAGCATCGACGCGGTGGACCTGGCGGTCAAGCTCAAGCAAATGACCGGCAAGCGCCTGCAGCCCGAAGTGTTCAAGACTATCCGCACCATCGAAGACGTCGTGACCGCCCTGGTCGGCCTGGGCGAGGCGCAGGCGCAGGCGCCGGCCGAAGTACAGGCGGCCTGAGAAGCGTGATCTGGAATGTCCTGACGGCGGCGTTGACGCTGGTGTATCCGCTGGCCATCTGGTGGGGGCATGGCAGCGTCGAGCCGCGCTTTCTGGCGGGACTGCTGTTGCTGACGATCGCCACGCGCCTGCCCACGCTCAAGCTGAGCCTTGCGGCGCGCTGGAGCGTGGCGGGAGGGCTGGCCCTGGCGGCGGCGGCGGTCGCGTCGAATGCCGTGCTGCCGCTGAAGCTGTATCCGGTGCTGGTCAACGGCGTCATGCTGGCGGCGTTCGGCTACAGCCTGCTGGCCGGGCCATCCATGGTCGAGCGCCTGGCGCGACTGCGCGAGCCCGACCTGCCGCCGGCCGCGGTGGCCTATACCCGGCGCGTGACCCAGGCCTGGTGCGTGTTCTTCGTATTCAATGGGGCCGCGGCGCTCGGCACGGCCCTGTTCGCGTCCGACGCGCTCTGGTCGCTGTATAACGGCGTAATCGCCTACCTCCTGATGGGCGCGATGTTCGGCGGCGAATATCTGCTGCGCCTGCGCTTCAAGCGTGTGCATCATGCGTGATCTGTTTCAGCGTCTCTGGAGCCGCCCCGAAGAGACGGTCGCGGGCTGGCGCGACGGCGTCGCCGTGACGCACGGCGCCTGGCTGGCGCGCACGCGCGCATGGGCCGCCCTCGCGCTTCGCGTCGAGGGCGACCGCGTCGCGCTGTACCACGACGACAGCCTCGAATTCGCGGCGGCCCTGATCGGCGCCTGGGTGGCGCGCAAGACCGTGTGGCTGGTGGCGGACACCTTGCCCGCCAGTTGCGCGGCGCTCGGCGGCCAGGTCGACGCCTTCTGGGGCCAATTCCCGGCGCAGACCGGGCCGGCCGGGCCCGGCCCCGGGGACGACTGGCGCGGTGAATGGTCGACGCCGGCGCCGGACTTTCCCGCGCTCGTGGTGTACACCTCGGGCAGCACCGGCGCGCCGACGCCGATCGCCAAGCGCTTCTCGCAACTGGGCGCCGAGGTGGCTGCCCTGGAGCGCCAGTTCGGCGCCGCGCTCGGTGCGGCTGACGTGATCGCGACGGTGTCGCACCAGCACATCTACGGACTGCTGTTTCGCATCCTGTGGCCATTGGCCGAAGGACGCGCCATCCACGCCGCGCGGCACGAGTTTCCCGAAACCCTGGCGCCAGCGCTGGGCGTGCGCCCCTGCATCCTGCTGGGCAGCCCGGCCCACCTGAAACGCTTGCCGGTTCACCTGGACTGGCGCGGCGCCGCGTGCATGCTGCGCGCCGTGTTCTCGTCGGGCGGCATGCTGGAGCAGGGCGCATCAAAGCACGCGGCCGGCCTGCTCGGACAGGCGCCGACCGAAATCTACGGCAGTTCGGAAAGCGGCGGCGTGGCCTGGCGCCGGCGCACAACGGGCGAAACGGGCGAAACGGGCGAAACGGGCGAAGCATGGACGCCGTTGCCGGAAGTGCGCTGGAGGCTCGATGAGGCCGGCGCGCTCGAGGTGGCGTCGCCATTTGCCGGCCCCGACGGCTGGCTCGCGCTTGCCGACCGCGCCGAGGACGCCGGCGCCGGTCGTTTCATGCTGCGCGGCCGGAACGACCGGATCGTCAAGATCGAAGAAAAGCGGATTTCGCTGGACGCGCTGGAGCGCGCCCTGGTCGCCACGGGACTGGCGCGCGAGGCGCGGGTGCTGGGCGTGCCGGATGCGGCGCGCCAGACGCTGGCCGCCTTCGTGCTGCCGAGCGCCGAGGGGCGCGCGCTGCTCGACGGCGCGGGCAAGGCGGCGCTCAACGCGCGCCTGCGCGCCGCCCTGGCGGGCCTGGTCGACGCGGTGGCGTTGCCGCGCCGCTGGCGCTATCTCGACGAATGGCCGGTGAACGCCCAGGGCAAGACCCCGCTGGCGCAGCTGCTGGCGCTGCTGGACGAACGGCGGCCGCAGCGCCCCCGCCTGCCCGCGGCAAGGCTGCTGGAAGCCGGCCCGGCGCGGGTCCTGCTGGAGCTGGTCGTGCCGGCCGACCTGCTGTACTTCGACGGCCACTTCAGCGTGGCGCCGGTGCTGCCGGGCGTGGTGCAGGTGGACTGGGCGATCCATTACGGCCGCGAACAGCTGGCCCCGGCCGGCGCGTTCAGGGGCATCAATGCGCTCAAGTTCCAGCAGATGATCCGGCCCGGCCATCCGGTGTTGCTCGAACTGTTGCACGACCGGGCCAAGGGCAGCCTGAATTTCCGTTATTTCTCGGACGCCGGCGCCCATGCCAGCGGCCGCATCCTGTTGGAAAGCTGAACACGCATGCTGAACAAGAAATTCTCGCCGGAGCGCCAGAGCGCCTTCGAAGCGCGCTTCGAGGCGCAAAAGATCGCCTATGGTCCGGTGGTGTTCCAGTGCGTGCGCTACGCCTGGAAGCGCGGCATGCTGCAGGCGATCGCCGACGCCGGCGCGACCGGCCTGTCGATCGACGAGCTGGCGCAGGACGGCCGCTGGACGCCGTACGTGCTGAAGGTGGTGCTGGAAACCTGCCTGTCGGCCGGCGTGGTCCTGATCGACGCGGGCCGCTACGCCCTCGACAAGACCGGTTTCGTGGTCCTGACCGACCCCATCACCCAGGTCAACATCGACTTCAACCACGATGTCTGCTATCAGGCGATGTTCGACCTCGAAAGGGCGCTCGACGCCGAACGCCCGCTCGGGCTGAAGGTGTTCGGCGACTGGCCGACCCTGTACCAGGGCTTGTCGCAGCTGCCGGAACCGGCGCGCAGCAGCTGGCTGGCCTTCGACCACTATTATTCGGACACCTCGTTCCCCGAGATCATGCCGGACGTGTTCGCGACCGCGCCGCGGCGCCTGATGGACATCGGCGCCAATACCGGCAAGTTCACGCTGGCCGCGCTGGCCTACGACAAGGCGGTCGCGCTGCACCTGGTCGACCTGCCGGGCCAGCTGGCGGTGGCCGACGCCAGGCTCGCCGAGTGCGGGCTGCGCGCGCGCGCGACGCTGCACCCGACCGACCTGCTCGACGAAGCGGCGGCGCTCCCGGGCGAGATGGACCTGATCTGGATGAGCCAGTTCCTGAGCTGCTTCTCGGAGGCCGCGATCGCCAGCATCTTCCGCCGCGTCGCGGGCGCGCTGGGTCCGCGCGGCCAGGTGCTGGTGCTCGACACCTTCTGGGACCGCCAGCGCTACGACATCGCGTCCTATTGCCTGATCAATACCTCGCCGTATTTCAACGTCCTCGCCAGCGGCAACAGCAAGGTCTACGAAAGCGGGGATTACATCCGCCTGGCGCGCGCCGCGGGACTGGAACTCCTGACCGCCCGCGACGGCATCGGTTACTGCCACTCGCTGCTGCGTTTCGCCAGGGCGGAGCGGCAATGATGTTCCATCCCTGCGTCGTGATCCCGGTGTACGACCACGAGCACGCGATCGGCAAGGTCCTGGCCCAGGTGCTCGAACACGGCCTGCCATGCATCCTGGTCGACGATGGCAGCGCGCCGGCCTGCGCCGCCGTGCTGGACCGGCTTGCGGCGGCCCATCCCGGCCGGGTCGTGCTCGAACGCCATGCGCTCAACCAGGGCAAGGGCGGGGCAGTGCTCACCGGCTTCGCACGGGCGCGGCGCGACGGCTACAGCCACGTGCTGCAGGTCGATGCCGACGGCCAGCACAGCGTGGCCGACATCCCGCGCTTCCTGGACGCGGCGCGCGCGCGGCCGGCGGCGGTGGTGGCGGGCTGCCCGGTGTACGACGAATCGGTGCCGGCGCTGCGCCTGTATGCGCGCTACCTGACCCACGTGTGGGTCTGGATCAATACCTTGTCGCTGGCGATCCGCGATTCGATGTGCGGCTTCAGGGTGTATCCGGTGACGGCGGTCATGGCGCTGGCGGCGCGCCGCCGGCTCGGGCTGCGCATGAATTTCGACATCGAGATCCTGGTGCGCCTGTACTGGGACGGCAGCGAGGTGGTGAACCTGCCGACCAGGGTCGGCTACCCGGAAGACGGCGTGTCGCATTTCAAGGCCTGGACCGACAACGTCCTGATCACCCGTCTGCATGTGGCGCTGTTCTTCGGCATGCTGCCGCGCATTCCCACCCTGCTGGTGCGCACATGGCGCAACTGAAGAGCGCGCCCGACGCGCCGCATTGGGCGGCCATCAACGAAGCGAGCTTCGTCGGCGGCATGCGCCTGCTGTTCTGGATCTGCCGCGTGTTCGGCCGCTGGCCGTTTCGGCTGGCGCTGTATCCGGTGCTGCTGTGGTACGTCGCGACCCAGGGCCGGGCGCGCCGCGCGTCGAGCGGCTATCTCGCGCGCGCCGGCGCGCCGCATGGTTTCCTTGGCGTGCTGCGCCACTTCGGCGCCTTCGCCGAGGCCATCCTCGACAAGATGCTGCTGTGGGGCGGGCTGTTCGATTTTTCGAAGGTCTCGCTGCATGGGGCCGAGCCGCTGCTGGAACGGATCGCAACGCGGCGCGGCGCACTGCTGGTGTGCGCCCACCTGGGCAATCTCGACCTGTGCCGCGCGCTTTCGCTGCGTACGCCGGGCCTGAAGGTGACGGTGCTGGTGCACACGCGCCATGCGCAAGCCTTCAACGCCATGCTGGCCAGGCTCGATCCGCGCAGCGAACTGAATCTGATGCAGGTCACCGACATGACGCCGGCCATGGCAATGCAGCTGTCCGAGCGGATCGAACGCGGCGAGTTCGTCGTGATCGCCGGCGACCGGGTGCCGGTGGCAAAGGCGCCGCGGGTGGCGCTGGCGCCGTTCCTGGGACAGGCGGCCGCCTTTCCGGTCGGCCCGTACGTGATGGCCTCGGTGCTGGGCTGCCCGCTTTACACCATGTTCGCCGTGCGCCAGGGCGATCGCCACGAGCTGCACTTCGAGCTCTTGCGCGAACGCGTGTTGCTGCCGCGCGCCAGCCGCGACGAGGCGCTTGCGCGGCTCGCGACCGACTATGCCGCCCGGCTCGAGCGCCACGTGCGCCGTGCGCCGCTCGAATGGTTCAATTTCTACGACTTTTGGCAAGACCCCGGATCGGAACGCCCTGATGCAGCTTGATGACCTGAACCAACCCGCGCGCACGGTGCGCTTCGACCGCGAGCGCCTGGCCCTGGAAGACGTGGTCGCCATCGCGCGCGGCGCCGCGCAGCCGGTGCTGTCAAGCGACCCGGCGTTTCGCGCCGCGATCACGCGCGGCGCCGACTTCCTCGACCGCCTGCTGCGCGAGGACGGCGCCATCTATGGCGTGACCACCGGCTATGGCGACTCGTGCACGGTGCCGGTGCCGCTGTCGCTGGTGGCTGAACTGCCGCACCATCTGTACACCTACCATGGCTGCGGCCTCGGGACGTTCCTGACGCCGGCCGAGACCCGCGCCGTGATGGCCGTGCGCCTGGCGTCGTTGTCCAAGGGCTTCTCGGGCGTGAGCATCGGCCTGCTGGAGCAGATCGTGCGCCTGTTCGACGCCGGCCTGTTGCCGCTGATCCCGAGCGAAGGCTCGGTCGGCGCCAGCGGCGACCTGACGCCGCTGTCCTACCTGGCGGCGGTGCTGTGCGGCGAGCGCGAAGTGCTGCGCGACGGCGTGCAGGTGCCGGCGGCGCAGGCGCTGCGTGAAGCCGGCATCGAACCGTTGCGCCTGCGGCCGAAGGAAGGCCTGGCGATCATGAACGGCACCGCCGTCATGACCGGCCTGGCCTGCCTGGCCTGGGACCGCGCCGATTACCTGGCGCGCCTGACCACCCGGATCACCGCCCTGGCGTCGTTCGCGCTGGACGGCAACGACCATCATTTCGACGAAACCCTGTTCTCGGTCAAGCCGCACGCCGGCATGCAGGGCGTCGCCGCCTGGCTGCGCCAGGACCTGGAATATGGCGGCCAGCGCGAGCGCAACGGCAAGCGCCTGCAAGACCGCTATTCGATCCGCTGCGCGCCGCACGTGATCGGCGTGCTGGCCGACGCCTTGCCGTTCTTCCGCGCGGCGATCGAGAATGAGCTCAACAGCGCCAACGACAATCCGATCATCGACGCCGAGGGCGAGCGCGTGCTGCATGGCGGCCATTTCTACGGCGGCCACATCGCCTTCGCGATGGACGGCATGAAGAACGCGGTGGCCAACCTGGCCGACCTGCTCGACCGCCAGATGGCGCTCCTGGTCGATGCCCGCTACAACGCCGGCCTGCCGGCCAACCTGTCGGGCATGGAAGGCGAACGCGCCGCGATCAGCCATGGCCTGAAGGCGCTGCAGATCAGCGCCTCGGCCTGGACCGCGGAAGCGCTCAAGCTGACCATGCCGGCCTCGGTGTTCTCGCGCTCCACCGAATGCCATAACCAGGACAAGGTCAGCATGGGCACGATCGCCGCGCGCGACTGCCTGCGCGTGCTGGAACTGACCGAGCAGGTGGCGGCCGCACTCCTGATCACGGTGCGCCAGGGCGCGTGGCTGCGCCGCCGCCTCGATCCGGCGCGCGCGCTGCCGGCGCCGTTGGCGCGCATGCTCGAACTGCTGGGCGACGACGTGGCGCCGGTGACCGAGGACCGCCGCCTCGACCCCGATCTGCGCCGGCTGCTCGAACGCATCCGCGACCAGGCATGGAGCCTGTATGCGTAAGCTCAAAACGCCGGCGCGTTGGTGGGCCGAGGTCGAGATGCAGGTCCAGTTCTTCGACCTGGACCCGATGCAGATCGTCTGGCACGGCAACTACGTCAAGTACCTCGAGGTCGCGCGCTGCGCGCTGCTCGACAAGATCGGCTACAACTACGAGCAGATGCGCGAATCGGGCTATATGTGGCCGATCATCGAGATGAACCTGCGCTACGCCGGCCCGGCCACCTTCGGCCAGCGCCTGCTGTTGCGCGCCGAGATCGTCGAGTGGGAAAACCGCCTGCGCATCGACTACCTGATCCTCGACGCCGCCAGCGGCAAGCGCCTGAACCGCGCCACCACGACCCAGGTCGCGGTCGACATCCAGAGCGGCGAGATGTGCTTCGTCTCGCCGCCCATCCTTTTCGACAAGTTGGGAGTGCCAGCACCATGAAACAACTCCTCGCCATGGCGGCGCTGGTAATCGGCGCAGGCACAGCCGCCGGCCTTGCCCAGGCCGCCGCGCCGGTCGCGCGGATCCAGGCCATGCTGGACAAGCCCGAGCAGCTGTGCGGCCGCTTCGACCAGACCAAGCGCCTGGCCGGCATGAAGAAGCCGCTGCTGTCGAACGGGCGCTTCTG
Organism: Massilia sp. UYP34; assembly: GCF_056279385.1. Classification (NCBI taxonomy): domain Bacteria; kingdom Pseudomonadati; phylum Pseudomonadota; class Betaproteobacteria; order Burkholderiales; family Oxalobacteraceae; genus Massilia; species Massilia sp. UYP34. The sequence continues at coordinate 221,293 of NZ_JBWBRF010000002.1, forward strand.
CGTGGTCGCCGGCAAGGGCGTGCTGTGGCGCACCTTGAAACCGTTCCCGAACACGCTGCGCCTCAAGCGCGACGAGATCGTCCACCTCCAGGGCGAGCGGGTCGCGATGCGCCTCGACGCCAGCCAGGAGCCGACCGTGCGCATGATCAACGGCGTGCTGTTCTCGCTGCTGGGCGGCGACCTGGGCCGGCTCGACAGCCTGTTCGAGGTCGACGGCAGCGCGAACGCCGACAGCTGGAAGGTCGCGCTCAAGGCACGCAATGCGGCGCTGGCGCGCGCGGTCGGGACGATCGCGCTCGAAGGCGGCGCCCACGTGCGCAGCATCCAGATGGTCGAGGAGAGCGGCGACCGCACCGAGATCGTGTTTTCAAGCATCAAGACCGGCCCGGGCGCGGTCTTGCCGGAAGAGGCGGCCCAGCTTTGATCGGCCAACGTCGCCTGGCGCTGGCCTGGGCCCTCGTCGTGTGCCTGCTGGTCGGGCACAACGCCTGGCTGTGGATCGGCCAGCGCGTCGCGCCGAATACCGACATCCTGGCCCTGCTGCCGCTCGAAAAGCGCGATCCGGTGCTGCAGCAGTCGTTCACCCATATGGTCGACAGCGCGCAGCAGCGGGTGGTAATGCTGGTCGGCGCGACCGAGTGGGACGCCGCGGGGCGGGCGGCCGACGCCTATCGCCAGGCGCTGGCGCCTCACGCGGGCCTGCTGGCCTTCGATGCGATGGGCGACGACGCGCAGGCCGGCTGGCTGGCCAGCCTGCAGCCGCACGCCACCTTGCTGGCCGGCGCCGAGCAGGAGCGCCGCATGCGCACGGAGCCGGCCCGGTTCTGGGTCGACGACGCGCTGGCGCGCCTGTACAACGCGTTTTCGGGCCCCAGGCTGGGATCGTTCCGCGACGACCCCTTCGGCCTGTTCGCCGGCTGGGCCCAGGAGCGCGCCGGCGAAACCCCGGTGCGCCCGCGCGACGGCCGCCTGTTCGTGGCTGGCGAAGGCCGCGACTACGTGCTGCTGACCTATACCCTGACGCAGCCGGCGTTCTCGCTCGGCGCCCAGGACGCCGTGGCGCCGCTGCTGGAGCGGGCGGCGGCCTCCGCAAGGCGCGCGGCGCCGGGCGCCGAGGTGATCGCCGCCGGCGTCGTGCTGCACGCCGCCGCCGCCGGCCGCCAGGCCAGCCGCGAGATCCACACCATCGGCGTGGGCTCGCTGATCGGCATCGTGCTGCTCACCTGGCTCACCTTCCGCACGCTCAAGCCGATTGGCCTGACCCTGCTGGCGATCGGGGTCGGCTTCCTGGGCGCCTTGTCGGTGTGCTGGCTGCTGTTCGGCCAGATCCACCTGTTGACCCTGGTCTTTGGCGCCAGCCTGATCGGCGTGGCCCAGGACTACGGCATCTATTTCCTGTGTCATCGCCTGCGCGCCGATCCGGCGCTCGATTCGCCGACCCTGTTGCGGCGCCTGCTGCCGGGCCTGGGCCTGACCCTGCTGGCGGCGGTGATTGGCTATCTTGGCCTGGCGCTCACGCCGTTCCCGGGACTGCGCCACATGGCCGTGTTCTCGGCCCTGGGCCTGGTGTTCGCATGGCTGACCGTCGTCTGCTGGTTCCCGGCCCTGATCTCGGCCGATACCCTGCAAGCGGGCTGGCTGGCGCAGCGCTATCGCGGCGTGGTGCGCCATTGGCCGCGCCTGTCGGGCAAGCCGGCGCCGCTGGCGCTGGTGGCGCTACTGGGCGCCGTCGCGCTCGGCGGCTGGTCGCAACTGACCACGAACGACGACATCCGCTCGCTGCAATCGTCTCCGCCCGGCCTGGTCCAGGACCAGATCAAGCTGGGCAAGCTGCTCGACGCCCCAAGCCCGGTCCAGTATTTCCTGGTCCGGGGCGCCTCGGCCGAACAGGTACTGCAGCGCGAGGAAGCGCTCAAGCGCCGGCTCGATCCATTGATCGCCGCGCGCCACATCGGCGGCTACCAGGCGCTGTCGAACTGGGTGCCGTCCGCGCGCGTCCAGGCCGAGCGTCTGGCGCTGATCGAGGACAAGCTGCTGCGCGCCGGCGGCCCATTGACGATGCTGGCGGCCGAGATCGGGGAAGATCCCGCATGGGCGGGTGTCACCGCCGCCCACCTGCGCAGCCAGGCAAAACCGATGCTGGTCGGCGACTTCCTGCGCAGCGCGGCGGCCGAACCGTGGCGCCATCTGTGGCTGGGCGCGATCGATGACGGCAACGGGCAGGTCCACGCCAGCATCGTGGCCCTGCGCGGCCTGCGCTACGCGTCGCTGCCCGTGCTGGCCGGCGCCGCCGACGGACTCGACGGCGTGCAATGGGTCGACAAGGTCGGCGGCATCTCGGCGGTGCTGGGCAGTTACCGCGCCACCATGGGTTGGGTGGTGCTGGGCGCCTATGCGGTGGTGCTCGCGGTCCTGTTCCCGCGCTATCGGGGCCGTACCTGGCGCGTGCTGGCGCCGACCGCGGCGGCCAGCGTGCTCACGGTGGCCCTGCTCGGCTACAGCGGCCAGCACCTGCAGCTGTTCCACGTGCTGGCGCTGATGCTGCTGCTCGGCGTGGGCGTCGATTACGGCATCTTCATGCAGGAAGAGTCGGGCGAGGGTGACGATGCCCCCTGGCTCGCGGTCGGGCTGTCGGCGGCCAGCACCATCCTGTCTTTCGGGCTGCTGGCCCTGAGCGGCACCCCGGCATTGCGGGCCTTCGGCCTGACCATGCTGGCCGGCGCCGCGCTGGTCTGGCTGCTCGCCCCCTGTTTTTCAGTATCGAAGGAATCGCATCATGCAACGCCTGTCCCGGCTTGAACGTCTGGCGCCGCTGGCGGCCGCCTTGCTGCTCGCGGCCTGCGCCACCCGACCCGAGACGCCGGCGCGCCTCGGCCTGCGCCTGGCGCCGGCCACGCTCGGCGCCACCATCAGCGTGCAGCAGCAGTTGACGGTCGAACGCGCCGGCAGCACCAACGACCTGCTGGCGGCGCTCGAAGTCGATCCCCGGCGGGTCAGCCTGGTCGGCCTGGCGCTCGGCATGCGTGTGCTGAGCCTCGAGTTCGACGGCCTCGAAGTCACCGAATGGCGCCATCCGATGCTGCCGTCCCAGGTGCGCGCCGCCGACGTGCTGGAAGACCTGCAGCTGACCTTGTGGCCGGTCGAGCAGATCGCGCGCGCCTTGCCGCCCGGCTGGGAGGTCGAGGACCAGGGGCTGCGGCGCACCCTGCGCCGCGACGGCGAGGTGGTGGCCACCATCACCTACAGCGGCCTGCCGCGCTGGCAGGGCACCGCGGTCCTGGACAACCAGCGCTACCACTACCGGCTGACCGTGGTGTCGGCATCCGAATGAAGACCGTCATGCCCCATGTGTACCTGAACGACTGCGCGCTGCTGTGCGCGCTGGGCAGCGAGCGCGCGACCATCGCGCGCCGCCTCCTGGTGGACGCCGCGAGCGGTCTGGTGGTCTCGGACGCCTGCTCGCCCGGACGATCCTTGCCCCTGGGCCGCGTGCAGGCCGCGCTGCCCGATCTGGCCGGCTTGCCGCTCTCTCTGCGCAGCCGCAATAACGCACTGGCGCTGGCGGCGCTGGCGCAGATCCGGCCTGCCGTCGACGCCGCGATCGCGCGCCACGGCGCGGCGCGGGTCGGCGTGGTGATCGGCACCAGCACCTCGGGGGTGAGCGGGGCCGAGTCGGCGCTGGCCGTGCACCTCGCCGATGGCGTGCTGCCCGAGGGTTTTCACTACGGCCAGCAAGAGATGGGTTCGGTCGCCGAGCTGCTCGCGCGTGAGCTGGGCGTCGGCGGTCCGGCCTACGTGCATTCGAGCGCGTGCTCGTCGAGCGCCAAGGCGCTGGCGAGCGCCGCGCGCCTGATCCGCATGGGCCTGTGCGACGCCGTCGTCACGGGCGGCGTCGATACCTTGTGCGGCTTTACCGTCGCCGGCTTCAGCGCCCTGGAATCGGTGAGCGTCGCCCGCTGCAACCCGCTCAGCGCCAAGCGCAACGGCATCAACCTGGGCGAGGCCGCGGCGCTGTTCCTGATGAGCTGCGACCCGGCGGCGGTGGCGCTGTGCGGCTGGGGAGAATCGTCCGACGGCCACCATATCTCGGCGCCCGACCCGGAAGGCGTGGGCGCGCGCATCGCGATGCGCGACGCATTGAGGCGGGCGGGCATCGACGCCGGCGCGATCGATTACATCAACCTGCACGGCACGGCGACCGTGCAGAACGACGCCATGGAGTCGCGCTCGGTAGCGGCGCTGTTCGGCGCCGGGGTGGCGGTCAGCTCGACCAAGCCGTTCACCGGCCACACGCTGGGCGCGGCCGGCGCGGTCGAGGCGGCGTTCTGCTGGCTGGCGATGCAGGACGATAACCCGGACGGCCGGTTGCCGCCGCACCTGTGGGACGGGGAACAGGATCCGGCGCTGCCGGTATTGAACCTCGCGCTCCCGGGCGCGTGCCTGGGCCGCCCCATCCGTTATGCGCTGAGCAATTCGTTCGCCTTCGGCGGATCGAATGCGGCGCTGCTGTTCGGGAGGACCGCATGAGCGCGCGCCAGGAGGACCCGATCGATATCCACAGCCTGGTGCCGCACAGCGGCGCCATGTCGCTGCTCGGACGCTTGCTGGCGGCCGACGACGAGAACCTCTGCGCCGAGGTGACGATCACCCCGGACAGCATGTTCTGCGTCGACGGCGCGGTGGGCGCATGGGTCGGCGTCGAATACATGGCGCAAGCCGTCGCCGCCCACGCCGGCCATGCGGCGCGCCTGCGCGGCGCGCCGGTGCGGGTCGGTTTTTTGCTCGGCACGCGTCGCTATGCGTGCTCGGTGCCGGCATTCGCCGCCGGCAGCCGGCTGCACGTCCACGTGCAGCGCGCGCTGCAGGGCGAGAACGGCCTGGGGGCATTCGACTGCCGCATCGTGGACGGCAACGACGGGCGCGAGCTCGCGACCGCCACCATCACCGTATTCCAGCCCAATAATGTCGAAGAGTTTTTGCAACGGAGTCCAGAATGAGTAGTATCCAGAAAAGCGTGCTGGTGACGGGGTCGTCGCGCGGCATCGGCAAGGCCATCGCCCAGCGCCTGGCGCGCGACGGCTACGACGTGGTCGTCCATTGCCGCGACCGGCGCGCCGACGCCGACGCGGTGGCGGCCGGTATCGTGGCGGCCGGCGGCGCGGCGCGCGTGTTGCAGTTCGACATCGGCCAGCGCGAAGCGACCGCCGAGGCGCTGCTGGCCGACATCGAGCGGAGCGGCTGTTATTACGGCGTGGTGGCCAATGCCGGCGTGGCGCGCGATACGGCTTTCCCGGCCATGAGCGGCGAAGAGTGGGACGTGGTGCTGGGCACCAACCTGGATGGCTTCTTCAATGTGCTCAACCCATTGGTGATGCCGATGGTCCAGCGCCGCAAGCCCGGCCGCATCGTGACCATGGCCTCGGTCTCGGGACTGATCGGCAACCGCGGCCAGGTCAACTACAGCGCCGCCAAGGCCGGCATCATCGGCGCGACCAAGGCGCTGGCGCTGGAACTGGCCAAGCGCGAGATCACCGTCAACTGCGTGGCGCCTGGCCTCATCGAGACCGACATGATCGCCGAGGTGCCGCTGGACGAGGCCCTCAAGCTGGTGCCGGCGCGCCGCGTCGGCCGCCCGGAAGAAGTGGCGGCCGCGGTCAGTTACCTGATGTCGGAGGACGCCGCCTACGTGACGCGCCAGGTGTTGTCGGTGAATGGGGGGCTGGCATGAACCGCCGCGTGGTGGTGACCGGCATGGCCGGGATCAGCCCGCTCGGCAACGACTGGCCGACGATCCGCAAGCGCCTGGGGGCCTACCGCAACGCCATCGTGCGCATGGAGGAATGGGCGGGCTACGAAGGCCTGAATACCCAGCTTGGCGCGCCTGCCGCGCCGTTCGAGCTCTCGACCCGCTACGACCGCAAGGCCACGCGGAGCATGGGCCGGGTGGCCCTGCTGGCCACCCGCGCCAGCGAACTGGCGCTGCACGACGCGGGCCTGCTCGACCATCCGCTGCTGAAGAGCGGCCAGATGGGCGTGTCGTTCGGTTCCTCGGCCGGCACGCCGAGCGCCATCGGCGACTTCGGCCGCATGATGGAAGAGCGCACCACGCGCGGCATCAACGCCACGACCTACATCAAGATGATGGCGCATACGGCGCCGGTGAACATCGGCGTGTTCTTTGGCGTGACCGGCCGCGTGATCACGACGTCGTCGGCCTGCACCTCGGGCAGCCAGGGTATCGGCTACGCCTACGAGGCGATCAAGAGCGGGCGCCAGCTGGCCATGATCGCCGGCGGCGCCGAAGAGCTCGATGCGACCGAGGCGGCGGTGTTCGACACGCTGTTCGCCACGAGCACCCGCAACGACGCGCCGCAGACCAGCCCGCGGCCGTTCGACCGCGCCCGCGACGGCCTGGTGATCGGGGAGGGCGCCGGCTGCCTGATCCTCGAAGAGCGCGCGCATGCGCTGGCGCGCGGCGCCGCCATCTACGCCGAGCTGGTGGGGTTCGGCACCAACAGCGACGGCACCCACGTGACCCAGCCCAATGCCGCCACGATGAAGGTGGCGATGGAACTGAGCCTGCGCGACGCGGGCTTGAGTCCGGACGCCATCGGCTACGTCAATGCGCACGGCACCGCCACCGCCCATGGCGACCTGGCGGAGAGCCAGGCCACGCACGCCGTGTTCGGCAAGCGCATGCCCATCAGTTCGCTCAAGAGCTATATGGGGCACACGCTGGGCGCCTGCGGTGCGCTGGAAGCATGGATCAGCATCGAGATGATGCGCGAAGGATGGTTTGCGCCGACGCTCAACCTGGACGACATCGATCCGGAATGCGGCGAACTCGATTACATCCGCGGCGAGGGACGCCAACTCGACTGCGACTACGTGATGTCAAATAATTTTGCGTTCGGCGGCATCAATACGTCGCTGATATTCAAAAGGTAGTGCCCTTCAATCAAAACTAAAAAAGGAAGTCCATGAAAGCTACTCGCCGCACCATCCTCGTGCTTGCCGTCGCCGCAGCGGTTCCGCTGCTGCAAGGCTGCGCAACCAAGATCAAGGCATCGTCGCTGAACAATCCGGCGCCGACCGAGGCGTTCTCGCAGTATGGCCGCATCGACGTCAAGCCGGTCGTGTTCGCCGCCGGCTACAAGGGCAACCAGGCTGCGTTGGGCAAGATTGCCGAGAATTTTGCCAAGGACCTCGGCCCGTCGGTGCAGAAATGGAATAGCGTTCCGGCCAACGGCCGTACGCTGACCGTGGAGCCGGTGGTGGAGCAGATTTCGTTCAAGAGCGGCGCCAAGCGCGTGTTCCTGGGGCCGTTTGCCGGCAGCTCGGGCGTGCTGATGCGCGTGACCTACCGCGACCAGAACGGCAAGGTCGTGGCCAGCCCACAGTTCTTCCAGCGCGCCGGCGCCATGGCGGGTGGCTTCACGATGGGCGTCCATGACAACCTGATGCTCAACCGCGTGGCCAAGCTGGCCAGTGACTACACCATCGCCAACTACGACCGTGCAGTCGGCGGCCCGACCGGCGCCGACGACGCCGCCGTCGCAGCGCCGTAATCACGGCACAGGGGCGGCGTGCTCCGGATTGCATGCCGCCCCGCAAGTATTTCAGACCTGACCGAAAGAGAAAACATGAAGAAGCTGGTCCTGAGCGCAGCCATTGCCCTGTTCGCCACCACCATGCCCGCCCAGGCGCGTGACACCGTCCATATGATGTCGATCGAAGCCGCCCTCGATGCCAATGACGCCCGCGCGCGTCTGGGCGACGGCATCAAGTTCTACTTTGGCGACCAGAAGACCCCGCAAGTCATCGAGCGGCTTGGTTCGGACAAGACCAGCCAGAAGACCAATTCCTTCGGCAAGTCCGCCGAGACCTCGTGCAACTGGGTGTTTCTCTCGGCAATGTTGCGGCTACGGGCGCGCGCGCAGGAGCTCGGCGCGAACGCCGTCGTGAACATCGTCAGCAATTACAAGAACGTCGAGCGCGCCAGCGCCACCGAGTTCGAATGCCACGATGGCGCCATCATGACCGGCGTCGCGCTCAAGGCCGACTTCGTCAAGATCCAATAAAGCGCCCCGGTGCCGATGGTGTCGCGATGACGTCGACCGGTCAGGTCCTGCTGTGGGCGGTGGATGCCGACGCCGTCGCGCCGGAGGCGCTGGAGCGCCATGCCGCGTGGCTGGGCGCATCGGAACGGGCGCGCTGCGCGCGCTTCGTGCGTCCCGAACGGCGGCGCCAGTTCATCATCGGGCGCGCTTTGCTGCGGCGCGCGCTGGGCAGCCTGCTCGGGACCGAGCCGGCCGCGATCTGCCTGGAGGAGCGCCCGGGCCTGGCGCCGGCCCTGTCGCCGCAGGCGGACGTCGATTTCAGCATCTCGCATAGCGGCCGCTGGGTCGCCTGTGCGGCGGGAGCGGGCGTCGGCCTCGGCCTCGGCCTCGACATCGAGCGTATCGATGCGGCGCGCGACGTCATGGCACTGGCAGAGCAAGCCTTCAGTGCGCACGACGTGGCGGTATTGCGCGCCAGCGAGCCGGCAAGTCGCCGGGTCGCCTTCTACCGCATGTGGTGCGCACACGAGGCCCGCATCAAGCTCGGGCGCGCGAGCGTCGCCGAGTATCCGCTCGCGCTTCCGGGCCTGGCGGGCATGCTGGCCTCTACGCAGCCGCTGGAAACCGTCCCGGTCCTGACACTGCTGCGGCTCGGCGCCCCGTGAACCGGGACCGGCGTCATCCGGCCCCCATCAGCTTGTGCACCAGTTCCAGCGAGGTCGACGCGGCGAACTTGCGCATCAGGCTGGCCCGGTGCATCTCGACCGTACGCGGACTGAGGTCGGTGTCGCGCGCGATCATCTTGCTGGTCTTTCCTTCCACCAACAATGCCGCGATCTCGCGTTCGCGCGGCGTCAATTCGGCCGTCACCGGCCGCTTCTCGCTCACGTCCTCGAACGTCCATACGCCGGCCCCCAGCGGCTCCAGCGGGTCGAGCGCGCGTCCGGTCACGTGGCACCAGAACAGCTCGCCGTTGGCGCGGCGCATGATGCGCTCGTCCGAATAGCGGCCCCTGGCGTTCATGATGGGAATGATGCGGTCGCCCGTGCGCAGGAACTCGTCCATGGTCGGATACAGGATGCTGAACGATTGCCCATCGAGCTTGCGGTCGGGATAGCCGAACATCGCCGCCAGCGCGCCGTTGCAGGCCTGGATCACGCGGTCGAGCGAGACGCACATGCCGACCGGCGCGTGCTGGAAGATCATCTCGTAATCGATTGCGCAAGGCGGTTTCATCTGAGGCAGATCGACAGCTGTGTTCATTCGCGGTGGTATGTGTGAAGGCGGGCTACGGACGCGGCCGTAGTTCTACGGTATTGTGCTTCGTTGTCACGTATTCTATGCTGAGACTCTACTCAGTTGTACAGAAGAGCTTTGGCTTAACCTATAAAAGGGACGGGTATGAATAAAGTTTATCCAGACGCGCGCGCCGCCCTGGCCGGCATCGTGCAAGACGGCCAGACCATCGCTGTGGGCGGCTTCGGCCTGTGCGGCATTCCGGAAGCCCTCATCGCGGCGCTGCGCGATTCGGGCGTCAAGAACCTCACCGCCATTTCCAACAACGCCGGCGTGGACGGTTTCGGCCTCGGCCAGCTCTTGGAAACGCGCCAGATCAAGAAGATGATCTCGTCCTACGTGGGCGAAAACAAGGAATTCGCGCGCCAGTTCCTGGCCGGCGAACTCGAGCTTGAGTTCACCCCGCAGGGCACCCTGGCCGAGAAACTGCGCGCCGGCGGCGCTGGCATCCCGGCCTTCTTCACCAAGACCGGCTACGGCACCATCGTCGCCGAGGGCAAGGAAACCCGCGAATTCAACGGCGAGCATTACGTGATGGAACACGCCCTGACGCCCGACGTGTCCCTGGTCAAGGCCCATATGGCCGACCGCGCCGGCAATCTGGTGTTCCGCAAGACCGCGCGCAACTTTAATCCGAACGTGGCCATGGCCGGCAAGGTATGCATCGTGGAAGTCGAGAAACTGGTCGAGATCGGCGAGATCGATCCGGACCAGGTGCACCTGGCCAGCATCTTCGTGCACCGCATCGTCCACAATCCGACGCCCGAGAAACGCATCGAACAGCGCACCATACGCGCCTGATCCCACACATTCGGAGACAAGAACATGGCATGGACTCGTGATGAAATGGCCGCGCGCGCGGCCCGGGAGCTGCAGGACGGCTTCTATGTGAACCTGGGCATCGGCTTGCCGACCCTGGTCGCCAACTATGTACCGAAGGATATCGAAGTCTTCCTGCAGTCCGAGAACGGCCTGCTGGGCATCGGCCCATTCCCCACCGAACAAGAAGTCGACGCCGACCTGATCAACGCCGGCAAGCAGACCGTGACGGCGCTGCCGGGCTCGGCGTACTTCAGCTCGGCCGATTCCTTCGGCATGATTCGCGGCGGCAAGATCAACCTGGCGATCCTGGGCGCGATGCAGGTGTCGGAACACGGCGACCTGGCCAACTGGATGATCCCGGGCAAGATGGTGAAGGGCATGGGCGGCGCGATGGACCTGGTGGCCGGCGTCAAGCGCGTGGTGGTCGTGATGGAGCACGTCGCCACCGCCAAGGATGGCAGCACCAGCCACAAGATCCTGAAAAAATGCGATCTGCCGCTGACGGGCGTGGGCGTGGTCGACCGCATCATCACCGACCTGGGCGTGATCGACGTGACCGATACCGGCCTGAAGGTGGTCGAACTGGCGCCGGGCGTGGGGCGTGACGAGATCGTGGCCGCCACCGGCTGCGAACTGCATATGTCGGCGCTGTAATCGGCGCGGTGTAAAACGACAAAGGGCGCTGCAAACCAGCGCCCTTTGTCATTGCAGCCTACCGGGATAGGCTCTTAATCCATCGTCCAGACGTATTGCACCGAGGTCCAGGCAAGGACCGGCTTCCCTTGGCGCATTGCTGGCTTGAATGTACAGGCCGAGAGGGCGCTTCGCGCTGCTTCGTCGAGCGAGGCGTCACCGCTCGAGGCATATAGCCGCGACTGGATGACCTTGCCATCCGGCCCGATCAGCATGCCAAGGGTCGTGGTTCCCTCGATCTTGTTGGCCGCCGCCTGTGCCGGATAGACCGGCCTGCTGCAGGAGCCGGGATTCGCGGCCGCCTGCGCCGCGTCGGCCGGCGCGGCGGCCTGGCGTGCGGGCGACTGCGCGCAGCCGGCGAGGAGCGTCGCGGCCATGCCGGCAGCCGCCAGGATGCGCATCGCGGGCGGCGTCATTGCGGCGCCCAGGCGTATTTCACCGCAGTCCACTGCTCCTTCGGCGCGCCGTTCACCGTACCCGGCTGGAACCTGCATTTGGCAAGCGCAGCGCGTGCCGTCTCGTCCAGCAATTCGTTGCCGCTGGTCTTCTGCACCACCGCTTCGCGCACCGTGCCGTCGGCCCTGACCAGGAAGGCGAGCGTGACCGTGCCTTCCGCCCTGGCGGCCAGCGCCTGCGGGGGGTACTCCGGCTGGCGGCACGACTTGAAGTTCACGACCGGCTCGGTGGTGACACTGTCCGGCAGCGCGGTAAAGGGATTGACCGGCGGCGTCTGGGTGCAGCCGGCGAGCAGGGCCAGTCCGAGCGCCGGCACGGCGGCTTTCCAGTGAGCGTGGGTGAGGGTGCAGGACAGCGGTTTGTTGTGTGACATTCCTTCTCCTTCATTGGCCGCACCGGTCGAATGGCGAGGAGCGGCTGTGTTCTTCGCTCCACCGGGCGTCCCCGGTGGAGCGTTCATGCTGTTATTTCAACTGCCATATATAGGATACCTTAGTCCAGGCCTGGACCGGCTTGCCGTTGGCCAGCGCCGGCTTGAAGCTGCACTTGACCAGGGCGGACCGCGCCGCTTCGTCGAGCCCGGCATGGCCGCTCGACTTCTGCACCTTGTTTTCCTTGACCTTGCCGTCCAGGCCAACCAGGAAGCCCAGCTCGACGGTGCCTTCGTGACGGGCCTTATGGTCGGCCTCCGGATACTCGGGCTTGGCGCAGGAATGGAAGTCGGCCAGCGCCTGCTGGTCCACCTGCTGCGCCGTTGCCTGCGCCGGCTGGGCGTTGGCGAAGACGGCGGCGCTCAGCATGGCCAGGCCGATGACCGGGACGGCTGCCTTCCAGCTCGGGGCTTGGGTGTCGGGACGAACCAATCGTGTGATACGTTTCATCAGGTTTCCTCCGTTGGCCGCTTGGGCCAGGTGGTGGGTGGAGAACTGGAGCTTGTCCAGTTCGGAAAGGGCAAGGGCCAGGCGCCGCGGTTCGCCCAGTTGCCTTGCCGCGATATCGTCGGCGATGTGTTCGCGCTCGGTGCGGATGCGCCCCGAGATCCACCACACCGCCGGGTGATAGAAGAGCAGCGTCTCGACCACGTTCTGGGCCAGGTTGACCAGGTAGTCATGACGCCGGATATGCGCCAGCTCGTGCGCCAGCAGCGCCTCGAGGAGGTGGGCCGGCATGCCGGTGACCAGGGACGCGGGCACCAGCACCACCGGTCGCCACCAGCCGGCGGTCACCGGGCTCGATAAGCCATCGACCAGGCGCAGGCGCACCGGCCGCGTGACGCCGCATTGCGCCGCCAGCCGATCGAGGCGGGCCTGCCAGGCGGCATCGCCGCGCTCGCCCGACGCGGCGCGCCGGATCCACGCCAGGCCGAGCGCCATGCGCAGCGCCAACGCCAGGGCGCAGGCGGCCCAGCAGGCCACGATCAGGGCAATGTGTTCGCGCAGCAGGGCGTCCCAGAACAGGCCATCCTCCATGGCCGGGCGCACCGCCGCGGCGCCGAAGAGGGCGCCGGCCTGATTGGCGCCGGCCGCCTGCAAGCGCAGGACGAGGCCCGCCGCCGGCAGCGCCAGGCACAGGAACAGTCCGGTACAGGCCACGGTGTAACGGTGTTCGGCGCGCGCCTTGCGCATCGCGAACAGGGCAAGGGCCACCGCACAGCCGATCAGTGCGCCCTGCCAGAGAAAGTGGATCAGGGTCCAGCCGATGCTGGCGACAAGATGCGCGCCGTTCATCGCTCGTCTCCGTCCTTCAGCAAGCGCTCGATCTCGTCGCGCTCCTTCTTCGAGATGCCGCTTTTGAGCGCGGCCAGCACCAGCGCCTTGGCCGAGCCCGCGAAGGCGCGCTGCATCAGGTCTTGCAGCAGATTGGTCTGCAGGGCGTCGCGCTCGTGCACGGGCGCATACACGTGGGAACGTTCGCTCTCGTCGCGGCTGAGCAGGCCCTTGCCGTGCATGACCTGCATCAGGCGCAAGACCGTGGCATAGGTGACGTCGGGGCGTTGCGGGAGCATCGCTTCGTGCACCTGCTTGGCGGTGGCCGCGCCGAGCGGCCAGAGCACCTGCAGCAGGTCGAGTTCGGCGGGCGTGGGCTTGGGAGCGTCGGGGGAGCGCGGCATGACATGACCTCGTCTGTTCAGGATGAATCTAGATTATCCTGTCTAGATCGAGGTGTCTACAACTATCCGCGTGTGTCAGGATGCGGGGTGAATAAAGTGAATGCCGGGAGGGCTCAGGCCGGGCGCTGGGGCAGGCCGGGCCGCGGTTTGCCGGCGGCGCCGAACTGCTCGATCGTTTCCAGCAGCACCTTGGCGCGGAAGGGTTTCAGGATGACCCGGCTGATCTTGCGGTTGCGCAGCTCGTGCAGCAGTTCGGCGGTGGCCTGTTCGGCCATGATCGCGACCGGGATCACCGCGTTCGCCGCGCCGGCGGCGCGCAGTTCGTCGACCAGGCTCAGGTCGTAGCGCCGTTCGCCGCCGCGACCGATGCAGTCGACCGCGATCACCGCGCCGTGGAAGGCGCGTGCGTGCAGCATGCGGCGCGCGGCCTCGATGCTCGCGGCTTCATGCACCTGGCTCAGCGCAAGACTGCGCGCCGTCATCGCCACCGTGCGGCGCAGCATCGGCTCCGGTTCCACCAGCAGGATGTGCATGGATTCAGTCATCCGCGCGCTCCTCCGGGTGCGCCAGTTCCATCACCGCCAGGTCGCGCAAGGTGCCCAGGATGGCCAGTTCCATCGCATCGAGCGTGCGCGGTCGGCGGTCGATCAGGCACAGGGTGCCCAGGCGCAGGCCGGACGGCAGCGCCAGCGGCGCGCCGGCATAGAAGCGGATGTGCGGCGCGCCCGTCACCAGCGGGTTGTCGGCGAAGCGCGGGTCTTGCAGCGCGTCGTCGACCACCATGATCTCGTCGCGCAGGATGGCGTGCGCACAGAACGACACGTCGCGGCCGGTCTCGCACACCGGCATGCCCACGCGCGCCTTGAACCACTGGCGATTGGCGTCGACCAGCGTGACCAGCACGATCGGCATGTCGAACTCGGCGGCGGCGAATTGCGCGATCTTGTCGAAACGTTCCTCGGGCGGGGTGTCGAGGATCAGGAGTTCGTACAGCGCGGCCAGGCGCGCGGCTTCGTCATCGGGTTGGGCGGCGATGTGCATCGTGGCGGACCAGGGCGGTCGTCATTCGGGAAAGCCGCAATATAGCAGACCCGTTGCGGCCATAAAATGGGGAAATAAAAGGGTGGGATAAAAAAGGCGCGATAAAAACGAGAGATAAAAAAGAAGGGATAAAAAGAAGGGATAAAAAGAAGGGATAAAAAGAAGGGATAAAAAGAAGGGATAAAAAAAACCGTGTCCGAGGACACGGTTTTTTTTGGGGCGGGCAGCGCGCGGGATTACGCCGCTTCGCGCACTTGCTTCAGGCTGTTCTGGTCTTCGACATGGACGCGGCCGCTCAATACGTCGTCCATGCGCGCCGAATCCAGTTCTTTCTCCCACTTCGACACCACGACCGTCGCGACGCCGTTGCCAATGAAGTTGGTCAGGGCGCGCGCTTCGCTCATGAAGCGGTCGATGCCGAGAATCAGGGCCATGCCCGCCACCGGAATGGTCGGCACCACGGCCAGGGTCGCGGCCAGCGTGATGAAGCCGGCGCCGGTGATGCCCGATGCGCCTTTCGAGGTCAGCATCGCCACCAGCAGGATGGTCAGTTCCTGGGTCAGGGTCAGTTCGGTATTGGTTGCCTGCGCCACGAACAGCGCCGCCATCGTCATGTAGATATTGGTGCCGTCCAGGTTGAACGAGTACCCGGTCGGGACCACCAGGCCGACCACCGGCTTGGAGCAGCCCAGCTTTTCGAGCTTGCGCATCAGGTTCGGCAGGGCGCTTTCCGACGACGAGGTGCCCAGCACGATCAGCAGTTCTTCCTTGATGTACTTGATGAACTTGAAGATCGAGAAGCCGGTGAACTTGGCGATGGCGCCCAGTACGACGAACACGAACAGCGCGCAGGTCAGGTAGAACGAACCCATCAGCTTGGCCAGCGGCAGCAGCGACTCCAGGCCATATTTGCCGATGGTGAAGGCCATCGCGCCGAAGGCGCCGATCGGGGCGACTTTCATGACGATGTTGACGATGCCAAAGATCACGTGGGCGATGTCGTCGATGAACTTGGTGACTGGACGGCCGCGTTCGCCCATCATCGACAGCGCGAAGCCGAACAGGATCGCGATCAGCAGGACTTGCAAGATGTTACCGGTTGCGAAAGCATCCACGAAGGTATTCGGGATGATGTGCATGATGAACTCGGTCGTGGTCTGGGCATGCGCATTGGTGGTGTACTGCGCGATCGAGCTCGAATCGAGGTGGGCCGGATCGACGTTGAAGCCGGCGCCCGGCTTGACCAGGTTGGCGACCACGAGGCCAATGGCCAGGGCGAAGGTCGACACGACCTCGAAATAGATCAGCGCCTTGCCGCCGACGCGGCCGATCTTCTTCATGTCCTGCATCCCGGCGATGCCGGCGACGACGGTACAGAAGATCACGGGGGCGATGATCATCTTGATCAGCTTGATGAAGCCGTCTCCCAGTGGCTTCATCGCGGTGCCCAGTTCGGGGTAGAACACCCCCAGCAACACGCCAAGGACGATGGCGATCAGCACCTGGACATACAGTACTTTATAGAAAGGCTTCTTCATGGCAACTCTTCAGCGAGGTTCGTGGTTGTTCCATGGTGGAGCAATCGTTCTCAGCGGGCTATTGTGGAAATCCGCATGCTGCACTGCACCAGGGCGGCATGCAGGCTCACGCACCGCAGCGGTGCGAACGGGGAGGGAGGAGGGTGGCCGGTCCGCCATCTGGCTGGCGGACGGCAGGGTCTGGCGGCAGGGTCTGGCGCAGCAGCCGTGACAGCGCGGGGCCGAGGCGGCGCCCGGCCGGCACCGCCGTTTCGCCCCGATGTTACTGGGCGGCCCAGCCGCCATCCATGTTCCACGCCACGCCACGCACCTGGTCGGCGGCCGGACTGCAGAAGAACACGGCCAGCGCGCCCAGTTCTTCCGGGGTGACGAATTCACCCGACGGTTGTTTTTCAAGCAGCAAGGCCTTGCGCGCGGCGTCGTTGTCCAGGCCGTCGCGCGCGGCGCGATCGTCGACCTGTTTCTGCACCAGGGGGGTCAGCACGAAGCCGGGGCAGATCGCATTCGCGGTCACGCCGGTCTGCGCCGTCTCGAGCGCCGTCACCTTGGTCAGGCCAACCAGGCCGTGCTTGGCGGCGACGTAGGCCGATTTCTGGCTCGATCCCACCAGGCCGTGCACCGACGCCAGGTTGATGATGCGGCCCCAGTTTTTCTGCTTCATGCCGGGCAGGACCAGGCGGGTGGTGTGGAAGGCCGAGCTGAGGTTGATGGCGATGATGGCGTCCCATTTCTCGGTCGGGAATTCCTCGACCGGCGCCACGTGCTGGATGCCGGCATTGTTGACCAGGACGTCGACCCCGCCGAATTTCTCGACGGCGTAGCGCATCATGGCCTCGATCTCCGCTGGCTTGGACATGTCGGCGTTGTGGTAGGCCGTCTGCACCCCGAATTCGGCGCCGATGTCGGTGTACAGCTTCTCGATCTGCTGGGCGTCGCCGAAGCCGTTGAACACGATGTTGGCGCCCTGTTCGGCCAGCGAGCGCGCGATCCCGAGGCCGATGCCCGAGGTCGAACCGGTGACGAGAGCCGTTTTGCCACTTAGCATGCTGGATTTCATTGCGTCCTCTATATGAAGGTGATCGGGGAAACTTCCTGAGAATTGGTAGAATTCTAATCGCAACGCCATTCTGATGGCGAATTGCACAGCCGCCGCCAACCGGCGGCTGCCTATTTTTTCATGACGGAGTCCCGATGTCTGAACCCAGATTAAAAAGCGTCCAGTGCAGCTCGCCCGCCGGGCTGCACCGCGTCGCCTACAAGGAATGGGGCGACGCGGACAATCCGAAGGTGCTGGTCTGCGTGCATGGCGTGACCCGCGTCGGCGACGATTTCGACCATCTGGCGCGCGCCCTGTGCGACGACTATCGCGTGGTCTGCCCGGACATCGTGGGGCGCGGGCGCTCGGAGCGGCTGCGCGATCCGGCCTATTACACGGTGCCGCAGTACGTGGCCGACATGGTGACCCTGATCGCGCGCGTGACGGCCGGCGCCGACAACGAGGACGTGGCCTGGTTCGGCACTTCGATGGGCGGCCTGGTCGGCATGGCGCTGGCCGCGCTCGAGGGCAGCCCGGTGCGCAAGTTCGTGCTCAACGATATCGGCCCGGTGCTCGATGGCGCCGCCTTGCGGCGCATCGGCGACTACATCGGCCAGGACGTGCGCTTCCCGAGCTTCGCCGCCGGGGCCGAGTTCGTGAAGACGGTCTCGGCATCCTTCGGCCCGCACTCCGACGACGAGTGGCGCAAGCTGGCGGCCGACGTCCTGCGCCAGGGGCAGGACGGCCAGTGGGAGCGCCACTACGACTTGAACCTGGCGCAGCCGTTCCGGGAGATCACCCTGGAACGCGCCGCCCAGGACGAGGCCGCGCTGTGGGCGGCCTGGGACAAGATTCGCTGCCCGACCCTGCTGGTGCGCGGCGAGCATTCCGACCTGCTGTCGCGCGCGACCGCGCAGCAGATGACGCAGCGCGGACCGCGTCCGCGCCTGGTCGAACTGCCCGGGGTGGGCCATGCGCCGACCTTCGTGCACGACGACCAGATCGCGATCGCGCGCGCCTTCTTAATCGACTGAACAAGCAACAACATTGTCAACCCGAACCGAAGCGGTTCGTCATAAACCTAAAGAAAGAGATCATGGAAATCAAACGACTGCACGTAGGCAAACGCCTGTCCGAAGTAGCGATCTACAACGACACCGTCTACCTGGCCGGCCAGATCGCCGAAGACACCAGCCAGGGCATCGAGGGCCAGATGCGCGAGGTGCTGGGCCACGTCGACCGCCTGCTGGGCGACGCCGGCAGCGACAAGACCTGCATCCTGACCTGCCAGATCTTCATCTCCAGCATGGATAACTTCCCCGGCATGAACAGCGTCTGGGACGAGTGGGTGGCGCAGGGCCATACCCCGCCGCGCGCGACCGTCGAAGCCAGGCTCGCCAATCCGGCCTGCCTGGTCGAGGTGTGCGTCACCGCCGCCGTTCGCTAAGGCAGAACCGTCGTATGGTATCGACCGCCCTGCTGGGCGACGTAAACAGCGGCCTGGTCCAGGGACTGGGCCAGGCGGACTGCGCGCGCGTGCAGGCGGCGCTCGATTACGCGGCCGCAGGCTATGGCGAGCGGATCGCTTCCTCGGGCCAGGGCGCGTTCGAGTTCTCGCTCGGCGCGGCCGGCACCCTGGCCTACCTGAACACCGACGCCGAGACCCGCATCGCGGGCCTCTTGTTCGAGCTGGCGCTGATGGACCCTGCCACCTTCGGGCGCATCGAGGAGCGCTTCGGCCCCGAAGTGGCGGCGCTGGTGCAGGGCGTGCACCAGCTGATCCGCCTGCGCGACCTGACCGCCGGCCAGGCGCCGGTGGGCAGCGGCAAGAACGCGGCCCAGCAGGCCGCGGCCCAGAACGAGACCCTGCGCAAGATGCTGCTGGCGATGGCCACCGACATGCGCGTGGTCCTGATGCGCCTGGCCTCGTGCGCCGCCACCTTGCGCTACTTCGCCGAGCACAAGCGTTTCGACGAAGTCACGCGCGCCTATGGCCGCGAGGTGCTGGACTTCTATGCGCCGCTGGCCAACCGGCTCGGCATCTGGCAACTGAAATGGGAGCTCGAAGACCTGGCCTTCCGCTTCATCGAACCGGATACCTACAAGCGCATCGCCAAGATGCTCGAAGAAAAGCGCATGTCGCGCGAAAGCTTCGTGGCCTCGTCGATCGCGCGCCTGCAAAGCGAGCTGGCCGCGGCCGGCATCCGGGCCGATGTCTCGGGGCGGCCGAAGCACATCTACAGCATCTGGAGCAAGATGCGCGGCAAGGAGCTCGATTTCTCGGAGCTCTACGACGTGCGCGCCTTCCGCGTGATCGTGGCCGACATCAAGACCTGCTACACGGTGCTGGGCGTGATCCACAATATCTGGACTCCGGTGCCTAAGGAGTTCGACGACTACATCTCGCGCCCCAAGCCGAACGGCTACCGCTCGCTGCACACGGTGGTGACGGCCGACGACGGCCGTCCGCTGGAGGTGCAGATCCGCACGCAAGAGATGCACAATTTCGCCGAGTACGGCATCGCGGCCCACTGGCGCTACAAGGAAGAGGGCGGGTCCAACTTCAAGAGCCAGCAGTACGACGAGAAGATCGCCTGGCTGCGCCAGCTGCTGGCCTGGAAGACCGACGTCGCCGACGCCGTGGCCGGCCAGGAAAACCAGCAGAAGGAATGGGTCGAGAAACTCAAGGCGGCCAGCCTCGACGACCGCATCTTCGTGCTCACGCCGCAGGCGCGCGTGCTGGAGCTGCCGGTCGGCGCCACGCCGATCGACTTCGCCTATCACCTGCACAGCGAGGTCGGGCACCGCTGCCGCGGCGCCAAGATCGACGGCGTGATGGTGCCGCTCAATACCCCGCTCAAGAACGGCCAGACCTGCGAGATCATCACCGCCAAGGGCGGGGCCGGCAGCCAGGGCCCGTCGCGCGACTGGCTCAGTCCCGAGTACACGGTCTCGAGCCGCACCCGCTCCAAGATCCGCGCCTGGTTCCATGCGCTGGACGTGGCCGAAACGCTGGCAAATGGCCGGGCGCTGGTCGAGAAATCGCTGCAGCGCGAGGGCAAGACCGCGGTCAACCTCGAGCTGCTGGCCCAGAAACTCGGTTTCGCCAAGGTGGACGAATTGTTCATCGAGGTCGGCAAGGACAAGTTCAGCCTGCGTCACGTCGAAGCGGCGCTGCACGAGAGCGTCGAGCCGGCGCCGGTCGAAGACGCGGCGGTGGTCAACAAGAGCCGCGCATCGAGCGTCGAGCAGGGCGCCAAGTCGGGCGTGCTGGTGGTGGGCACCGAAGGCCTGATGACGATGCTGGCCAAGTGCTGCAAACCGGCGCCGCCGGACCCGATCGTCGGCTTCGTCACGCGCGGCAAGGGCGTCTCGATCCACCGCCTCAGCTGCAAGAACTTCGCCGAGATGCAGGCCAAGTCGCCCGAGCGCGTGATCCAGGTGGAGTGGGGCACGGCCGGCATGGAGACCGTTTATCCGGTCGACCTGTTCATCCTGGCGCAAGACCGGCAAGGCCTGTTGCGCGACATCTCCGAGGTGTTCTCGCGCGAGAAGATCAATGTGATCGGCGTCAATACCCAGAGCGCCAGGGGCCAGGCGCGCATGGTGTTCACGGCGGAGATCGGGTCGACGGCGCAGGCGCAAAAGGCGCTGGCGGCGATCATGGAGGTGTCGGGAGTGATGGAGGCGAGGAGGCAGTAGGGCGCCGGCCACGCCGCCCCGCGGTCCGTGCGAACGTCATCAATTGTCACGGACCCGTTCAATCGCCTGCAACCGAGTATCATTCAGTCCATGCCGCGAACGATCCCGCCCATCGCCCAACCGACCCTGTGGCCCGCCTACCTGGCGCGCTACCTGCGCAGCTGGTGGTACATGATCCACCTGGGCGCGGTCGCCGTCGTCACGGCCCTCTCGCCGTCCACCTGGCGCCGCGCGAGCTTTCACGCCACCGCGCGCCACATCCACGCCAGCACCTGGCTGGTGCTGCCCTGGTTCACGCTGGCCTCCTGCCTGGTCAGCCTCGTCATCATCCGCATCGTGCTGGTCACGGCCAAGAGCTACGGCCTGTCCGGCATCGCGCTCGAGATGGTGGTGCGGGTGCTGGTGCTGGAGCTGATTCCGCTGGCGGCGGCGCTGTTCGTGGCGCTGCGCGCCAGCATGGCGTTCGACGCCGCGGCCCTGGGCCTGGCGCGCTCAGGGCTGTCGATCCGCGCCGCCAGCATCGAGGCGCTGCACCGCGTGCGGCGCGACCTGGTGCCGCAACTGATCGCCAACGCGGTGGCGGTGCTGTCGCTGGCGATGGTCACGTCGATCACCGTACTGCTGCTGGCCTATCTGAACGTGTATGGCCTGTCGCCCTGGGGCATTCCCGACTACACCCGCACCGTGGGCCGCGTGTTCACGCCGGTGGTGACGGCCGGCTTCGTGATCAAGACGGTGTTGTTCGGCCTGGCGGTGGCCCTGATCCCGACCGCCGCCGTGCTCGAATTGCAGCGCTATCCGCGTGCATTGGCCACCAGCGTGCAGCCCGGCGCGCTGCGCCTGCTGTTCGTGCTGATCGTGATCGAGGCCAGCTCCCTGGCCCTGAAATACATCTGAATCCTGGAACGAGAACCTCATGCCGGACCCGACTCCTGATCCATCCACCCCCGACGAGCCCAAGAACGTCGAAGCCAAGGCGGTGATCCTGCTGGTGCTGCTGGGCCTCATGATCGCGGCCTTCGTGCTGTACGTGATGTACGCGCGCGGCGTGTTCGAGCCGACCCAGCGCCTGACCCTGGTGGCCGAGGATTCGTCCGGCGTCATCCCCGGCATGGACATGACCTTCGCCGGCTTTCCGATCGGGCGCGTGCGCCAGGTCGACCTGGGCGACGACGGCAAGGTGCAGATCACGGTCGACGTCCAGAGCAAGGACGCCAAGTGGCTGCGCGTCTCGAGCGTGTTCACGCTGGAGTCGAGCATCGTCGGCGAGACCCGCCTGCGCGCCTATACCGGGGTGCTGACCGATCCGCCGTTGCCGCCGGATTCCACCCGCACCGTGCTGCGCGGCGACGCCACCGCCGAGATCCCGCGCATCGTCGCCACCGCGCGCGCGCTGCTGGAAAACCTGGAAACCATGACCGCGTCCGGCTCGGACGTCAACGCCAGCCTGGCCAACCTGTCGGCGGTGACGGCCCGCATGTCGGGCCGCTACGGCGTGCTCGGCGGCGCGCTGGGCGGCGACGAAGAGGCGAAGAAGCTGATGGAAGCGCTGGATCGGGTCAACGCCATCCTGGCCAAGGCCGACCAGCGCGTGTTCGGCAAGGCCGGCGTGATGGACGATACCCAGGCCGCGGTCCGCCAGCTGGACGTGGTGCTGCAGGACGCCAGCGCCACGCTGAAGAAGGTCGACGCGGTGCTGGTGGAGGCCCAGGCGGTGGGCGCCAATACGCGCGCGGCCACCGAAGACCTGGGCGCGCTGCGCGGCGAGGTCGACGCCAGCCTGCGCAAGGTGAACCGCCTGGTCGAGGAAATCAACCGCAAATGGCCGTTCGCCCGGAGCAGCCAGGAGATCAAGCTGCCATGAAAATCGCTTGCGTATTGATCGTGGCCGCGCTGGCCGGCTGCGCCGGCAAGCCGCTGCCGCCCGACTGGCAAGCCAATGCCAAGGACGCCCTCGACGCCGCGGTCGACGACTACCTGAAAGGGCACACGGCGGCGTCCGAGGCCGAATTCCGCGAGGCGCGGCGCGAGACGGCGGCCACCGGGCGCCCGGATCGCGTGGCCCAGGTGGAGCTGGTGCGCTGCGCGGCGCAGGCGGCCAGTCTCGTATTCGAGGATTGCCCCGGCTATGCGGCGCTGGCGGCGGATGCCACGCCGGGCCAGCGCGCCTACGCCGCCTACCTGGCGGGGCAGTGGATTGGCCTGGACGCGGCGCTGCTGCCCGAGCAGCATCGCGCCGTGGTCGCGGGCGGCGCGCTCGACAAGATCGACGACCCGTTGTCGCGGATGGTCGCGGCCGGGGCGCTGTTCAAGGCGGGACGCATGACGCCGCAGGGCATCGCGCTGGCGGTGGACACCGCCTCGAACCAGGGCTGGCGCCGCCCCTTGCTGACCTGGCTCGGGGTGCAGGAGCAGCGCGCCAGGGCGGCCGGCGACAGCGCGGCAGCGGACGGGATCCGGCGCCGGATGGCGCTCGTGGCGGGCCAGTGAGGGGAACCGGCGTTTGAGCGATGCATTGAAAGTCACCGGTCACGGTCGATCATGTCGAGACGCTCTTCGAGACGCAGCTACCGCGTGAGCGGGATCGCTGGCGCGCCGACAATGCGCGTTCCATCGTCAAGCCGCGCGTTCATCCCGACTGGCGCGCGCCACTTTGCATGGGGTGAGACCGCCGGCGTTGCTTCATGCGACAGCGCCCCGCGCGAAGCTCAGGCCCGCGGCGGCAGGCTGTCGGCCGGCAGCAGGCGATGCAGCAGTTTTTCGGAAAGACGGCGCAAGCGGATCGCCATGCCGGGTGGCGTCAGTCGGTCCAGGCGCCGGCCGAAGTGGCTGACACCGGGCAGGTCGACGCCGAATAATTGCTGGCGTTGCGGGTCGCCATCGAAACGGGCCAGATCGGATGGCGCAGCGCTGCGAAAGGCCTTCATCCAGAAGTGACCGTAGGTATAGATGAGCGACTTGCGTACGCGATCGGTGTCGTTGGCCTCGGCCATGTGCAGCACATGGGTGTTGAAGAGCACCACGTCGCCGGCGCGTGGCACGATGCGCACCGTTGCGCCGGAGGCGGCCAGCGTCGGCCGATGCGGATTGACATGCAGTGGCGGCAGGTGCTGGCTGCCCGGGATGAACGACAGGCAGCCCTGGTTCGGCGCCAGGTCTTCCAGGTAGAAGTGTGCCTTGGCCAGGAAGCTGGGCGCGTGGGCGGGGGCGACGCCCGACACGCGCGCGATGTCGGAATGGTAAGGGCTGGTGAAGGTTGGGCCGGGAAAGAACAGGCGCGCACTGGTTTCCTGCAACGCGATATCTTCGCCCACCGTCCGGCGCAGCAGCGGGAACAGCGCAGGCAAGTCGACGAGGTCGACGAATACCGGATCGGCATCGAGGATGGCGGGCAGGTCGTGGAAGCGCTTGCCGCTGTCGCGGGCCTGACGCGTCGCCTGCGCGTGGCGGGCGGCAGCGGCGTCGAAGGCGCTGCGCGCAGCTGCTACCACCGCCTGCGGCAGCAGCTGTTTCAGGTGGACGAATCCTTGCGTGTTGTACTGGAGCGTGAGGTCAAGCAGCTGGTCGGTGGAGAGCATGATCGATTGAAAATCCGGCGGCGTTGGCGAACAGGTTGAATTGGGCATGTGTGGTCGCGTGCCAGGAGTGCAGGCGGGCGTGTGCGCAGGTCGCTTCGCGCGTGGGCATGTCGGCGCGCAGGCGCCGTACGGCATCGGCCACGCCGGCCGCTGAATTTGCGCGCAGCAGTAGCCCTGCCGCATGGCAGCGCACCACCTCGGCGGTGCCGCCCACGTCGCTGGCGATGACCGGCGCACCGCAGGCCATTGCCTCGAGCAGGACGTTGGCCCAGCCCTCCCGGTTCGAGGCCAGCACCAGCGCGTCGGCGGCGCTGTAGCAGGTGCGCAACTGGCTCTGTGTCAGGAGGCCGAGGAAGCGGACGCGATCCTGCACGCCGAGCTGGCGGCACATGGCCATGAGCCGGTCGCGCTCCGGACCCGCGCCAACGATCATCAGGCGCACGCCACGCAGTTGCGGCAGGGCGGAGATGACCTTGTCGTGCCCCTTGCGTTCGATCAGGTGGCCGACCGAGAGCAGGGTGAAGCCGTCGATGCTCAGCCCCGCACGTGCCCGTGCATAGGGTTCCGGATAGAACAGTTCGAGATCGACGCCATTGCGCAACGCATGGATGCGTTCTCCGGGCAGGCCGAGGCGGATCATGTCCTGGCGCAGTGCCTCGCAGACGCTGATCATTGCATAGGCGGAGTGCGCCGCCTGGCGGATCAGGCGGCGTGGCCAGACATGGTCCGGCAGCTGGGTGATGTCGCTGCCCAGCGCGCTGATGATCACCGGCTTGCCGTAATGGCGTCCCAGCATGGCCGCGGCCACGCCGTCCGGGTAGAAGTAGTGAGCATCGATGAGGTCGAAATCGGCGCCCTGCGCAAGCAGGCCATCGATGGCCCCGCGTGCGGCGTGGAACAGTGTCCATGGTGTCGCATACATGCCGATACCGGGCAAATTGGCGTAGCGCGGATGCAGCACCCGTATGCCGTCCCGGACTTCCTCGCGCGGCACCCGCGCATAGCGCGCATAGCGCCCGAAGACCCCCGCAGTCGACGGGAACCATGGCACCGGTGCAACCACTATCGAGCGGACGGGGTGGTGGCGCAGTTGCTGGCGAAGACTGGTCTCGGTGAAAATTCCGTGGTGCGGTTCGACGGCATTCGGGAACAGGGTTGAGAACGTCAGAATATTCAGCATCAGGGATCGTCGGCAGCGTTGATTGGTCGCGCCGCCATCAGTCAATGATGAATTCGGACGATGGGTATCGCTATGCAATTCCCATGCCTGCCTGCAATTACTTGATTTTGTTCACTATCTGCTACCGACGTTGTTTAACTGTAAAGTTTTTCGACAGTCGGTCATGGCCGGGAGCGCAGGGCCCAGGGCAGCGTATTGTGGATGGTCGTGGCCGCGATCGCCGCCTGGCCCGTCGCCACCGCGATCTGGTTCAGCCCGCGCGTGACGTCGCCGATGGCGAACAGGCCCGGCACCGTGGTGCGGCAATGGTCGTCCACCAGCAGCTTGTCGCACTCGGCGGTTTCGGCGCCGAGGGCCGCCGCCAGGCTCGATCTCGCGCTTTCGCCCAGCATCGGATAGAACACGTCGCATTCGTAGTGCTCGCCATCGCGCGTGTGCAGCACCGGTCGCAAGTCGTCGGTCAGGGTCACGCCGGCCAGCGGCGACGCGATGTGGAGCACGTTCGCCGCCTCCAGCTGGCGCTTTTCGTCGGCGTTGACGGCAGTTTCGTCGGCGCGCTCGAACAGCAGCACGTCGGCGCTGAAGCTGCGCATGAACAGGGCGTGGCCGACCGGATTGACCTCGGACGTGGCCACCGCGATGCGCTTGTCGATGACGTCGAAGCCGTCGCACACCGGGCACAGGCGCACGGCGCCTGCCGCGACCGCTTCTTCCCAGCGCTCGACCGGCATGCCGGCGTCGGCCACGCCGGTGGCCAGCAGCACCGTATGCGCGCGCAGGGTGGTCAGGTCGCCCTCGGGACTGCAGCAGTCGGCTTCGAACAGGCCGTCCTCGATGCGCAGGTTCGTGATCTCGCCGGGGATCACATGGCCGCCGTAGTTGCCGAGCTGGCAACGGAGCTGGTCCAGCAGCAGCTTGCCGTTGACTCCATCGGGAAAGCCTGGATAGTTGTGCGAGACGGGAATCCAGCCCAGCCGGCTATTGCCCTTGTCGACCAGGGCCACGTTGCGCGTGAAGCGGTGCAGGTAGATGGCGGCGGTCAGGCCGCCAGGGCCGCCGCCGATGATGATGGTGTCGAAGACGTTCGGTGTGAGTTCCATGCCTTGATTATCGCGGGGCGGGTACGACCGGGGTATCGGCGCGCGCCTGAGCGCCGGGTCGGCATCGGCTTACACGCGCGCCTTAGCGCCTATCCCGGTAGGTGGGGGGAAGCTCATGCCGACATGCGCGTAGGCGATGCATGGCGAGTGTGAGCAAGGCGCGAGGAGGCCGCATGGCGAGCCATGCAACGACGAGCAACGCAGCGCACACTTGCCAGGCGCGGCAGGAGCGACTCCCACCTGCCGGGGTAGGCGCTTAGAGCGACTTGCCGCCAGCCGCCTCGGGCTGCAGGGTCACGTGATCGATGCCGTGCCGTTCGCGCAGCATGGCGCGCACCGCTTCGAGCACCGGCGGCCATTCTTCCAGGCTGCGGATCTCGATGTGGCCGATCAGGGCGGGGTGGCCCGGCGACATGTCCCACACGTGCATATCGTGCACGGCCAGCACGCCGTCGACGGCGGCCATGTCGGCGCCGACCTGCACGTAGTCGATCGCATGCGGCACGCCTTCCATCAGGAAGTGGTACGACTCGCGCAGGATGCCGCTGGTCGAGCGCAGGATCAGGAGGGCGACGAAGATCGACAGGATCGGGTCGGCCTGCACCCAGCCGGTGACGTAGATGATGGCGCCGGAGGCGATCGCCGCCAGCGAACCGAGCAGGTCTCCCATCACGTTGACCAGGGCGGCGCGGGTATTGATGCTGTCGTTGTTACGAGAAAGAATCCAGGCGACCAGCAGGTTGATCGAGGCGCCCAGGGCCGCGACCACCAGCACGATGCCGCCCTGCACCTGTTCGGGATGGATCAGCCGCTGCACCGCCTCGTAGCCGATCCAGGCCACCAGGCCCAGCATCGCCAGGCAGTTGACGAAGGCGGCCAGCGCTTCGGCGCGCACGAAGCCGAAGGAGTGGCGGGCCGACGGCGGGCGCTTGGCGATCAGCTGGGCCAGCAAGGCCAGGCCCAGGGCGGCGGCGTCGGTCACCATGTGGCCGGCATCCGAGATCAGGGCCAGCGAGTTGGAGAGGAAGCCGGTGATCACTTCGACCACGGCGAACAGCAAGGTCAGGCCGAGCGCCACCGCCAGCGCCTTCTGGCTGCGCGCCTCGATCGAGTGCGCATGACTGGCGTCGCCGTCCAGGTGGGCGTGCAGGTGCGAAGGGTCGTACGGCTGGTAAGTCATCGCTGGCGAAGGGAAAATGGTGGCAGACCGGAAGTGTAAAGCATACGCCGCAACCGGGCAGGGGCGGGTCCTGCGGCAACTATTTCCGTGCGAGGGTTGCGGTTCCGCCATGCGGTCCTTATAATGGCGGCATCGGGCGGTTAGTTCAGCTGGTTAGAATACTTGGTCGACATCCAAGGGGTCGCAGATTCGAATTCTGCACCGCCCACCAGAACACGGCAATAAGAGCGAGAAAGGCACCGACGGTTATGACACCGCGAACTACAACCTGGTTGTGGGGGAGTCGCTAGACGCGAAGGGGTGTGCTTTTGCTCAACACAACGGAAAAACGCGGCTAGTGCCGCGTTTTTTTTCGTCTTTTAAATTCCCATTGTCTATTTGTTTATTTTTCACCGGCGCGTGCGCCAATTGGAGAACAGCATGCTGAACGTTCGACTTCCCGATGGCTCCAGCCGTCAATTCGACGGCCCCGTGACGGTGGCCCAGGTAGCACAAAACATCGCCCCGAGCCTGGCCAAGGCCGCCCTGGCCGGCAAGGTCAACGGCAAGGTGGTCGACACCTCGTTCCTGATCGACGGTGATGCCGATCTCGCGATCGTGACCGAGCGCGACCCGGAAGGCCTGGACGTGATCCGTCACTCGACCGCCCACCTGCTGGCCTATGCGGTCAAGGAATTGTTCCCGGAAGCCCAGGTCACCATCGGCCCGGTCATCGAGAACGGCTTTTACTACGACTTCTCGTACAAGCGCCCGTTCACCCCGGACGACCTGGCCGCCATCGAAAAGAAGATGGTCGAGCTGGCCAAGAAGGACGAACCGGTCACCCGCAAGGTGCTGCCGCGCGACGAGGCCGTGGCCTATTTCAAGTCGATCGGCGAACACTACAAGGCCGAAATCATCGCCTCGATTCCGGCCAATGAAGACGTCTCGCTGTACAGCGAAGGCGGCTTCACCGACCTGTGCCGCGGCCCGCACGTGCCGTCGACCGGCAAGATCAAGGTCTTCAAGCTGATGAAGCTGGCCGGCGCCTACTGGCGCGGCGACTCCAAGAACGAGATGCTGCAGCGCGTGTACGGCACCGCCTGGACCAGGAAGGAAGACCAGGAGCAATACCTGCACATGCTCGAAGAAGCGGAAAAGCGCGACCACCGCAAGCTCGGCAAGGCATTGGACCTGTTCCACTTCCAGGAAGAAGCGCCGGGCCTGGTGTTCTGGCATCCGAAGGGCTGGACCGTCTGGCAGCAGGTGGAGCAGTACATGCGCCACAAGTACCAGGTCAGCGGCTACAGCGAAGTCAAGGCGCCGCAGATCCTCGACCGCACCCTGTGGGAAAAGACCGGCCACTGGGAGAACTACCGTGACAATATGTTCACGACCGAGTCGGAAAACCGCTCGTATGCGCTCAAGCCGATGAACTGCCCGGGACACGTGCAGATCTATAACGCGGGCATGCGCTCCTACCGCGACCTGCCGCTGCGCTTCGGCGAATTCGGCCAGTGCCATCGCAACGAGCCTTCGGGCGCGCTGCATGGCCTGATGCGCGTGCGCGGCTTCACCCAGGACGACGGCCACATCTTCTGTACCGAAGAGCAGGTCGAGCGCGAAGTCACGTCCTTCCACGCCCAGGCGATGGGCGTCTACGACGACTTCGGCTTCGCCAACATCGACGTCAAGCTCGCGCTGAGGCCAAGCAGCCGCATCGGTTCCGACGAAGTCTGGGACCAGGCCGAAGAGTCGCTCCGTTCGGCGCTGCGCGCCTGCGGCGTGGAGTGGACCGAATTGCCGGGCGAGGGCGCCTTCTACGGCCCGAAGATCGAGTACCACCTGAAGGACAGCCTGGGTCGCCCATGGCAGGTCGGCACCGTGCAGGTCGACTTCTCGATGCCGGGCCGCCTCGGTTCCGAGTATGTCGCAGAAGACAACACCCGCAAGGTGCCGGTGATGCTGCACCGCGCGATCGTGGGCTCGATGGAGCGCTTCATCGGCATCCTGATCGAGAACTACGCCGGCGCGCTGCCGCTGTGGCTTGCTCCAGTGCAAGTTGCGGTGCTCAATATTTCGGATGCGCAGGCCGACTACGTCAAGCAAGTCGAGCAAAAGCTGCGCCAGGCCGGGCTGCGCGTTCACGCTGATTTGCGGAACGAGAAGATCACCTATAAAATACGTGAACATTCCGTCCAAAAACTGCCGTATATCCTCGTTGTCGGGGATAAGGAAAAGGACGCGAACACTGTGGCCGTGCGTGCCCGCGGCAATGTCGATCTGGGCGTAATGTCCGTCGACGCGCTCGTGGAGCGTCTGGTAGGCGAAGTTGCCGCCAAGACGAAATAATCCCGGCCAATACCAATACATTCAAAGGAAAAGACATAGCTACTGACAAGCAGAATCGCATCAATGGCGAGATCACCCATCCGGAAATGCGTTTGAACGGTGTGGACAACGAGCCGCTGGGCATCGTGACCCTGGCCGAAGCGTTCCGTCTGGCCGAAGAAAAGAACGTCGACCTGGTTGAGATCGCGCCGAATGCGGTCCCTCCGGTTTGCCGCCTGATGGACTACGGCAAGTTCAAGTATTCGGAGCAGAAGAAGGCCCACGAAGCCAAGCTCAAGCAGAAGATCATCCAGGTCAAGGAAATCAAGTTCCGTCCGGGCACCGATGAGGGCGACTACAGCATCAAGCTGCGCAACCTCATCAAGTTCCTGGAAGAAGGCGACAAGACCAAGATCACCTTGCGCTTCCGCGGTCGCGAGATGGCCCACCAGGACATCGGCCTGCGCATGCTCGAACGCCTGCGTGCCGACCTGGAAGCCGTCGGCACGGTCGAGCAGTTCCCGAAGCTCGAAGGTCGCCAGATGATCATGGTGGTCGCGCCGAAAAAGAAGAAGTAATTCTTCGCGCGAGGCGGATACACGGCCGGGTCCGTGGCGCAGGCGAAAGCCGGCGCCACGGACCGGCTGTCACGCGTCCATGCTTCGTGGGCGACGCGTGGCGTGCCGGATGAGTTGCCGGCGACCATCCTATTCCCTCGAAACCTGTGCTACAATCTGCGATTCCTGTTTTTAGAAACAGGTTGTAGCAGACTCGCTTCTGCTGCAAGACAAGTGAAAGTAGGCATCCAAGAGCAGCGTTGCTGCCACCTGCAATCCTGTCCCATATGAGGCTGTCCGCAAGGGCAGATGACTATGCCAAAAATGAAAACCAAGAGCTCCGCGAAGAAACGTTTTCGCGTGCGTCCGGGCGGTACCGTCAAGTCGGGCATGGCCTTCAAGCGTCACATCCTGACCAAGAAGACCACCAAGAACAAGCGCCAGCTGCGCGGCACCCGTAACATCAATGCGTCGGACGTGACCAGCGTCTACCGCATGATGCCATCTGCTGTTTAATCTCACACTAAGGAGCGAATATGCCTCGAGTAAAACGTGGGGTTACTGCACGTGCCCGTCACAAGAAAGTTCTTGAACTTGCCAAAGGCTACCGTGGCCGCCGCAGCAAGGTATACCGTGTTGCCAAGCAAGCAGTCATGCGCGCTGGCCAGTATGCCTACCGCGATCGCCGCAACAAGAAGCGCGTCTTCCGCGCACTGTGGATCACCCGTATCAACGCGGCTTCGCGTTCGCACGGCATGACCTACAGCGCCTTCATGAACGGCCTGAAGAAGTCCGCGATTGAACTGGACCGTAAAGTCCTGGCCGACATGGCTGTGCATGACAAGCCGGCATTCGCCGCGATCGTCAGCGCCGTCAAGGCCAAGCTGGCTGCCTGAGCAGGCGAATAAATCAGTCTGCTAGCAAGTCAGCGCCGCGTTAGCGATGGCGCGGCGCACTAGAAGCGGGGCAAGGGTCACACCTGTGCCCCGTTTTTGATTCTGGCGTCTCCCGCCAACGAAAAACAGGAAAAGAACAAGCATGAACTTGGAACAACTCGTCGTCGCGGCCAGGAACGACTTCGCGGCCAGCCTGGATGCCGCCGCGCTCGAAAATGCGAAAGCCAAGTACCTGGGCAAGACCGGCCAGGTGACCGACCTCATGAAGGGCCTCGGCAAGCTCGACCCTGAACAGCGCAAGGCGCAGGGCGCCCTGATCAATGCCGCCAAAGAACAAATCGAACAGGCCTTGACCGCGCGCCGCGAGGCGCTCGCCGAAGCGCAGCTGATGCTGCGCCTGTCCGCCGAGAGCATCGACGTCACCCTGCCGGGCCGTGGCCGCTCCAAGGGCGGCATCCATCCGGTGATGCGCACCTGGGAACGGGTCGAGCAGATCTTCCGCTCGATCGGCTTCGACGTCGCCGACGGTCCCGAGATCGAGACCGACTGGACCAACTTCACCGCGCTGAACAGCCCCGAGAACCATCCGGCGCGTTCGATGCAGGACACGTTCTATATCGAGGGCAATGACAGCCTGGGCAAGCCGCTGCTGCTGCGCACCCACACCAGCCCGATGCAGGTGCGCTATGCGCGCACCCACACGCCTCCGATCAAGGTGATCGCGCCGGGCCGCACCTACCGCGTCGACAGCGACGCCACCCATTCGCCGATGTTCCACCAGGTCGAAGGCCTGTGGATCGGCGAGGACATCAGTTTTGCCGACCTCAAGGGTGTGTACCTGAACTTCGTCAAGGCTTTCTTCGAGACCGACGACCTGCAAGTGAGGTTCCGCCCGTCGTACTTCCCGTTCACCGAACCGTCGGCCGAGATCGATATCGCCTTCGGTTCCGGTCCGCTCAAGGGCCGCTGGCTGGAAGTGTCGGGCGCCGGCCAGGTGCACCCCACCGTGGTGCGCAACTTCGGACTGGATCCGGAAAAGTTCATCGGCTTCGCGTTCGGCTCCGGCCTCGAGCGCCTGACGATGCTGCGTTATGGAATCAACGACTTGCGCCTGTTCTATGAAGGCGACCTGCGGTTCCTGAAGCAGTTCAATTAATTTGCGACGCTGAGGTAAAAAGAATATGCAATTCTCGGAAAACTGGCTCCGTTCCATGGTCGATCCGAAGATGAGTTCGGATGAGCTGTCCCACCTGCTGACCATGTCCGGCCTCGAAGTGGAAGAGGTCGAGGCGGTCGCGCCACCGTTCTCGAACGTGGTGGTGGCCGAAGTCAAGGAAGTGGTGAAGCACCCGAACGCCGACCGCCTGAACGTGTGCCAGGTCGACGCCGGCAGCGGCACGCTGCTGACGATCGTGTGCGGCGCGCCGAACGTGCGCGCCGGCATGAAGGCGATTTGCGCCAAGGCCGGCGCGTTGCTGCCGCCGGGCGCGGACGGCAAGCCGTTCGAGATCAAGGTCGGCAAGCTGCGCGGCGTCGAGTCGCAGGGCATGCTGTGTTCAAGCAAGGAGCTGGGCATCTCGGAAGAGGGCAGCGGCCTGATGGAACTGCCCCAAGACGCCCCGGTGGGCCAGAACATCCGCGACTACCTGGGCTTGAACGACCTCAAGTTCACCATCAAGCTGACCCCGAACAAGGCCGACTGCCTGTCGGTGCTGGGCGTGGCGCGCGAAGTGTCGGCCCTGACCGGCTCGCCCCTGAGCCTGGCGCCGACGCGCGCCGTGCCGGTGAATAGCGACGACATCCTGCCGGTCAAGGTGTCGGCGCCGGACCTGTGCGGCCGTTTCGCCGGCCGCGTGATCCGCGGCCTGAACGCGCGCGCGAGCACGCCCGAGTGGATGAAGCGCCGGCTGGAACGCAGCGGCCAGCGCCCGGTGTCGGCCCTGGTCGACATTTCCAACTATGTCATGCTGGAAGTCGGCCGTCCGTCGCACGTGTTCGACCTGGCCAGGATCCACGGTTCGCTCGACGTTCGCTGGGGCAAGAAGGGCGAGTCGCTCAAGCTGCTGAACGGCAACACCATCGAACTCGACGAGTGGGTCGGCGTGATCGCCGACGACCAGGAAATCGAATCGCTGGCCGGCATCATGGGCGGCGACGCCACTGCCGTCTCGCTGGACACGACCGACATCTACCTGGAAGCGGCCTTCTGGTGGCCGAACGCGATCCAGGGCCGCGCCCGCCGCTACAATTTCTCGACCGACGCTGCGCACCGCTTCGAGCGCGGCGTCGACTATGCAAGCATTCCCGAGCACCTCGAGCGCATCACCGAGCTGATCGTCGAGATCTGCGGCACCGCCGCCACCAGGGTCGGCCCGGTCGACGACCAGATCGTGAACCTGCCGCAGCGTCAGCCGGTGCGGCTGCGCACGGCGCGCGCCCAGAAAGTCATCGGCGTGCCCTTGACCGACGACTTGATCGCCGACATCTTCACCCGCCTGGGGCTGGAATTCGTGCGCGAGGAAGGCGGTTTCCTGGTGACGGCGCCGAGCTACCGCTTCGATATCGAGATCGAGGAAGACCTGATCGAGGAAGTGGCGCGCGTATATGGCTTCGAG
This sequence comes from Massilia sp. UYP34, assembly GCF_056279385.1. Taxonomy (NCBI): domain Bacteria; kingdom Pseudomonadati; phylum Pseudomonadota; class Betaproteobacteria; order Burkholderiales; family Oxalobacteraceae; genus Massilia; species Massilia sp. UYP34. The sequence continues at coordinate 255,463 of NZ_JBWBRF010000002.1, forward strand.
AACATCCCGGCCAATCCGCCGGTGGCGCCGAGCGCCATGCTGATCGCGCCCGAAAACACCCGTTCGCTGTTCGCGGTTCGCCATCAGCTGGCCGACCTGGGTTACCAGGAGGTGGTCAATATGAGCTTCGTCGAGAGCGCCTGGGAAGCGGATTTCGCCGGCAATCCCGAGCCGATCCGCCTGCAGAACCCGATCGCCAGCCAGCTCTCCGTGATGCGTTCGAGCCTGATCGGCAGCCTGGTCGCCAATGTGCGCTACAACCTCAACCGCAAGGCGAGCCGCGTACGCGTCTTCGAAGCCGGGGCCGTGTTCAAGCGTAATAGCGACGTCCAGGACGGTCCGCTGGCGGTGGCCGGCTACGAGCAACCCAAGCGCGTGGCCGCGATCGCCTACGGTCCCGCCGCGGACGAGCAGTGGGGTGTGCCGACCCGCGCCGTCGATTTCTTTGACGTGAAGGCCGATCTGGAAGCGCTGTTCGCGCCGCGCCAGCTGCGTTTCACCAAGGCCGAGCACCCGGCGCTGCATCCGGGCCGCTGCGCCACTGTCGAGCTGGACGGCGAGCGGATCGGCCTGGTCGGCGAACTGCATCCGCGCTGGCTGCAGAAATATGATTTGCCGCAAGCGCCGGTGCTGTTCGAAGTCGATGCGGACGCCCTGTGCGAGCGCGTGGTCCCGCGCCATACCGAGATTTCGAAGTTCCCGGGCGCCACGCGCGACCTGGCGCTGGTGGTGAAGCAGGACGTTCCGGCCCAGAGCGTGCTCGACGCGTTCCATGCCGAAATCGCCGTCAATCCTGCAGGAAAGATCGTGCAAGCCGTTGTTTTGTTTGATGAATATCGCGGCAAGGGCCTGGAGGCGGATGAAAAAAGCCTTGCTTTCCGCTTTAGCTTGCAAGATACTCAATCGACGCTGCAGGACGAAGCGGTCGATGCCATCATGGCAGCGGTCGCCCAATCGGCGTTGACGACACTGAACGCGCGGCTGCGCGCATGAGTGGCGAAATAGGCGGCGACATCCGACTGCAGGACTATTCCATGACGGGCGAGCCCAGGCTTGTCCGTGATCCGAAACATCGTTCGACTTGAAGGCAGGGCTTCAAAATTAACAACAACGACCTTGATTCCGCCGTGTTCCAGGAGGCGCTCGCCGCCGACCTGGACCGCGCCATGCAGGTGGCGCGGGTACGCAAGGAAGCTGAACAGTCATTGCCGACCTTGACCAAGGCCGAGCTGGCCGAGCTGCTGTTCGAGCAGGTCGGCCTGAACAAGCGCGAAGCCAAGGACATGGTCGAAACCTTTTTTGACGAGATCCGCAATGCGCTCGAGCGCGGCGAGGCGGTCAAGCTGTCCGGCTTCGGCAACTTCCAGTTGCGCGACAAACCGCAGCGGCCTGGCCGCAACCCGAAAACAGGGGAAGAAATTCCCATCACGGCGCGCCGCGTCGTGACATTCCACGCCAGCCAGAAACTCAAGGGAATGGTTGAAGAGACCACGCCAGGTAGTCCACCCGCGGGTTCCCTGGCGCGTGCAGCCTGAGGACGCCCAATAAGCAATGAATGACCGACCGAACAAGATCGAACCGACCGTGCTGCCGCCGATTCCGGCCAAGCGTTATTTCACGATTGGGGAAGTCAGTGACTTGTGCGGAGTCAAACCCCACGTCTTACGTTACTGGGAACAGGAATTTACTCAGCTTAAGCCGGTCAAACGCCGTGGAAACCGCCGCTATTATCAGCACCACGAAGTCCTGCTGATCCGGCGCATCCGCGCGCTGCTGTACGAGCAGGGCTTTACCATCAGCGGCGCGCGCAACCGCCTCGACGACCGCGCCAGCGCGGCGCTCGAGTTCGACCGGCTGGACCTGCCCGACAGCCCGCCAGCGATCGACGGCGACAAGCTGCGCGCCGATCTGCTGGACATTCTCGACTTGCTCAAGAACGGGCCACGGCCGGCGTAAACTGCGCAGTAGTGCCATTGCCAGCCGGGCCAGCCGTGAACAAATCGTGCCGCCCAGAAATGTGCGTTCATCCGCCGGCGAGTCGTCCCCGGTTCAGATGCCGGCCTTTTGCTGGTCAGATGCCGGTCACTCGGCTTATGATGACTCAACCATTCGTGCACCTGTTGAACGCGGCCCTCTGAGTGTTAAAATGTCACTCGCGCATATGCTGAATAAAACGCATGTATACCGGGCGGTTCAGACCCGGCACTTTCCTGCGCGAGGAAAATTTAAGGGAAGACAATGATACGCGTTGCCATTTGTGACGATCACCAGATAGTTAGAGCAGGATTCAAGCAGATTTTCTCATCGTCGGGCGATTTCGACGTTGTCGCCGAAGGCGCTACTGGCCGCGAGGCCCTCGATATCGCACGCCGCGAGATCTGCGACGTCCTGCTGCTGGACATCGCGATGCCCGACCAGAGCGGCATCGACATCTTGCGCACCATCCGCCAGGGCCAGCCCAATCTGCCGGTGCTGATCCTGTCTGGCTACCCGGCGCAGCAATATGCGCTGAACCTGTTCAAGATGGGCGCCAACGGCTATCTGAACAAGGAGTGCGAGGCCGACGAACTCAAGACCGCCGTGCGCACCGTTTATCAAGGCCGTCGCTATGTGTCCTCCACGGTCGGTGAACTGCTGGCCCAGAGTTTCGACCGCGACCCCAACACGGCGCTGCATACCGAGCTGTCCGACCGCGAATTCCAGGTCTTCCTGCGCCTGGCGAAGGGCGCGACCGTGTCCGACATCGGTAACGCGCTGTCGCTGTCGATCAAGACCGTGTCCACCTACCGTACCCGCATCATGGAAAAAATGGGTCTGCAGTCGAATTCCGACCTGACCTATTACGCCATGAAAAACAATTTGCTCGATTAATGTTCGACTGATTTTTTGGCCGGATTCATCTGACAGCGCGCCCACCAGGGCGCGTTTTCATTGGTAGAGCGAGTTGCATATCCTCATGGGCAAATGCAACAAGAAGTTACGGCAGAGAATTTCGCAGTGCAACATCACGTGCATACGCCTATAATGAAGGGCCAAATTCCTTGCACGAAAGGAAGCCTGGATGGTTTTCACTACCGCTGCGGACGAACAATCCATCCGCAGTCTCCCCCTTCACAAAACACTGCTGTGCCTGATGTGCGTGGTGCTGCTGGTCGTCAACGGCGTATTCCTGACGCGTAACCTCGACGACTTGCGCTCTGCCAATGCGCTGCAGGTGCAGACGGCCAAGGTGTCGGACGAGCTGCAATACCTGAACCTGATCGTCACCGATGCCGAAAGCAGCCTGCGCGGCTATTTCCTGTCGGGCGACGAGGTGTATCTCGGCCCGCTGCGCAGTGCCTCCCAGCAAATCGACAAGCAGATGCGATCGCTCGGCGGCCTGCTGCGCGACACGCCTTCGCAGGCAAAGAACCTGCATCAGCTGCGCACGCTGGTCGACAAGAAATTCGGTTTGCTGCAACAGTCGCTCGGGGTCTACCGCGAGGGTGGACTGAACGATATCGTGGCGATCGCCGCCTCGCCCGACGACCGGGCGCAGATGGACGAGATCCGCCTGCAGGTCGTGATCATGACGCGCGAGCAGAACGAATTGCTCGCTACCCGCACCGCCGAGTTCTACCAGCAATATCGGCACGCCGTGGTCTTCGGCGTCGGCATCAACGCCGCCGCGATTATCGTGCTGCTGTTGTTCTACAAGATGATCAAGCGCGCCTTCTGCATGCGCCTGTTGGCCGAGCGCGCCCTGCAGCGCACCAATGATGGCCTGGAAGAAATCGTCGCCGAGCGCACCGCCCAGTTGTCGGTGCTGTCGCGCCACCTGATCAAGGTGTCGGAAGAAGAAAAATCGCGCCTGGCGCGCGAACTGCACGATGAAATGGGCGCCAATCTGACGGCGATCGGCATGGACCTGTCCACGGTCAGCGAGCAACTGCGCACCAGCCATCCGGAACTGGCGTCCACACTGGGGCGCGCCAAGCGAACCTTGGTCGACACCGTGCAGCTGAAGCGCCGCATCATCGAGAATTTACGGCCGAGTCTGCTCGACAATATGGGGCTGTCGGCTGCGCTGCAAACCTATTGCGCCGATTACGCACGCATCACGTCGCTCGATTGCGATGCGCTGATCGACGCCGAGGCCGACGCCGCCGGCCCGATGCAGGCGATCGCGCTGTTCCGTATCACGCAAGAGGCGTTGAACAATATTGCCAAGTACGCCAAGGCGCGCACCGTGATCGTCAACCTGACGCGCGAGCCCGATGGCTGGGGTCTCGAGATCAGCGACGATGGCGTCGGCATTCCCCAGGATGCCCTGGCCGGGTCGACATCGCATGGTCTACTCGGCATGCGCGAGCGCGCTTTCTTGCTGGGCGGCACCCTGGTGGTGGAGCGTGGTGTAAATGGGGTGGGAACGTGCGTGCGCGCTGTGATTCCGGCGGCGGCCCCGGGGGGCAGTGAAGAAGCGGGTGTGGCGGGCGCATTGACCGCGACGATGACCGGGACGACGACCGTAGCTGCCGTGGCCCTCTCGTGCGTACAGGCCGAAGCGGCCTTGCCGCCGCCGCTCTCGCCATCGTCCGCCCTGGAGGCGGAGCCGATGGCGAAGCCGGCGTCACGTCATCTCAACGCGCCACATCCATGAGCAGGCGGTCGTATTCCGATTTGGCGACCTTGTAGCATTCGCCCGCATATTCTTCCAGGCCGGCGCGGTCGAGCACGGTGATATTGCCGCGGCGGTACTGGATCAGGCCTTCGTCCTGCAGCTTGCCGGCGGCGGCGGTGATGCTTTCGCGGCGCACGCCCAGCATGATCGAGATCAGTTCCTGCGTCACTTTCAGCTCGTTGCTGGCCGAGCGGTCCAGGCGATCGAGCAGCCAGCGGCACAGCTTCTGTTCGATCGAGCTGTGACGGCCGCCGACGGCGTTCTGGGCCATCTGGGCGAACAGCGCATTGGTGTAGCGCATCAGGAGCTGGGGCAGGGCGCCGCCGCGGTTGAAGGCGTCGCGCAGATACTGGGTCTTGAGGCGGTAACCGTAGCCGGCGCTCTGGACCACGGCGCTGCAGGTGGCGCGCTCGCCCATGAACAGCGACACACCGACCGCGCCTTCATGGCCGACCACGGCGATCTCGGTGGTGGCGCCGTCTTCCATCACATACAGCAGCGACACGATTGCGGTCGTCGGAAAATACACGTATTCCAATTTGCTGCCATACTCGAACAACTCTTTACCGAACGGCATCGGGACCAGTTCGAGGTGGTCGAACATCTCTTCCAGGTCGGTGCGGGGCAGGGCGGCCAGCAGCTCGTTCTGCTGGGTGCCGCTGTAGCTCACGACCGGTTTCGACGCGGACTTCATTGCCTCACTCGTGGCAGGGACCTGGTTTTTCGATTTTTGGGTGAGACCACCAAACTGAGTGTTGTTCATCTTATGTCCTCTTATGTCTATCGTGCGTCGGGGGCGATTCCAGCGAGGGTTGTTTTTCTTACCTCATCGCGATGGGTGTACTTTAAAGCTACCGTCTGTTGCCGCACATAAGACGAGTATCCGCCCCCATGTAGGTTCCAAACATGATGTCGTGTCAGCCCAGTCCTACTAGGGAGATCGGTGCGCTGGCGCACCTTGCGCCACAAAGTTTCATTAAAGAACGCCGAAATGCCGCATAATTCGCCGACGCGACCCTGACGGGCGCATCACGACGACGGAATTGACGGATATGGGGCTGCGGGTGTTGCTGGTGGAAGACGATGCGGTGCTGGCCGACGGCCTGCTGCGCGCATTGCAGGCGCAGGACATGACGGTCATGCAGGTGGCCGATGGCCTGGCCGCCGACCGCGCCCTGCAAGAGCCCGGGCCCGAGGTGGTGGTGCTCGACATCGGCCTGCCCGGCATCGACGGCTTCGAGGTGGTGCGCCGCCTGCGCGCGCGCGGCGCGGCCACGCCGGTGCTGCTGCTGACCGCGCGCGACGCGGTCGAGGACCGGGTGCGCGGCCTGGAGACCGGCGCCGACGACTATCTCGTGAAACCCTTCGCCACCGCCGAACTGGTGGCCCGCATCCGCGCGCTGGCGCGGCGCCACGCTCCCGCCTCCACCCTGATCTCGCTTGCCGGCCTGAGCCTGGACCGCGCCACCCGCCGCGCCCGCGTCGCCGGCCATCCCATCGAGCTGTCGGTGCGCGAGTGGGGCGTGCTCGAATACCTGCTTCAGCAGGCCGGGCGGGTGGTGTCCAAGGGGCAGATCATCGACGCCATCCTGCCCTGGGGCGAGGACGTGACCCAGAACGCGGTCGAGGTCTATGTGTCGCGCCTGCGCCTGAAACTGGACGGTTCCGGCGTGGCGATCCGCACCATCCGCGGTTTCGGCTACCTGCTGGAGGCGGCCGAATGAAGGGTGGTTCCACGCTGCGCCCGGCATGAGCAGCATCCGGCTGCGCCTGCTCAAGTGGCTTCTCGGCCCGATCCTGCTGGTCAACCTGGTGCTGGCCGCGCTGGTCGCAGGCCTGGCCTGGACCCCGGCCCAGGTCGCCTTCGACGGCGGCTTGCAGGACACCGCCAACGGCCTGGCCGCACGGCTGGCCGCGGGCGCCGCGCCGCAACTGCCGCCGGCATTGTCGCCGGGGGCGCCGGGCGCCGACCGCAGCTGGTTCGTGGTGCGCGATGCGCATGGCCGGCGCCTGGCCGGCGCCGCCGGCTTTCCTGCCTTGCGACCGGGTGCGGCGCCGTATGACGCCGAGGTCGACGGCGAGCCGGTGCGGGTGGTCGCCCTGGCGCTCGCCACGCCCGAGGGCGAGCGCCACCTGGGGGTGGCGCGCACTCTCCGCCAGCGGCTCGAGGTGCGCTCGGCCGTCGTGCGCTCGCTGGTGGTGCTGGTATCAATGGTGACCCTGGCCCTGGCCGGCGTGGTCTGGCTGTCGGTCAGCAACGGCTTGCGCCCGCTGGCGCGCATCCGCGCCGAGCTGGCCGCGCGCGGGCCCGGCGACCTGGCGCCGATCCCCCAGGCCAGCGTGCCGTACGAGATCGCGCCGGTGGTCGCGGGCTTCAATGAATTGCTCGACAAGGTGGAGGCCGGTGCGCGCGCCCAGCGCGACTTCCTGGCCGACATGGCGCACCAGTTGCGCACGCCGCTGGCCGGCATGCAGCTGCAGCTCGAGTGGCTGCGTGCGCGCCATGCGCGCGACGGCGACACCGTACGTTCGCTGGGCATGATGGAGCTGGCCAACGGGCGCATGATCCGCCAGGTCAACCAGCTGCTGGCGCTGGCGCGCGCCAGGGAGGGGCGCCCGGACGGTCGGCACGCCGCGCTCGACCTGGCGAGCCTGGTGCAGGAAACGATCCAGTTCTTCGTCGGGCAGGCGGCCGCCAAGGACATCGACCTCGGCTTCGAGCTGGCGCCGGCGCCGGTCGACGGAGATGCATTCCAGCTGCGCGACCTGATCGACAACCTGGTCGACAATGCGCTGCGCTATACGCCGCCCGGCGGCCGGGTGACGGTCGCCTGCGCCCGCGTGGGTGACGCGGTACTGTTCACGGTCGAGGATTCCGGTCCCGGCATCCCGGCCGCGCGGCGCGCCGCCGTGTTCGAACGCTACGTGCGCCTGGACGACAAGACGACCGGCAGCGGCCTGGGATTGGCCATCGTGCGCGACATCGCGCAGGCGCACGGCGCCACCGTGGTGCTGGACGATGCCGAGGGCGGCGGCGCCCGCGTCACGGTGCGTTTCGGCGCAGGATCGGCACGCTAGGCCGCACGGCGTCGTATTTGCGTCGCTGTCAGGACTTTGTCAGCTTTTCCTCAGGGAAATGACAGGTTCCTGGGATATCATTCCTCATGGCAACATTATCGGCGGAATCCGCCCGCCTTCGAGGAGAATTCCATGCAGCAGCGCCAATCCGGCTTTACGCTCGTCGAGCTGATGATCGTGGTCGCGATCGTCGGCATCCTCAGCGCGATTGCCGTGCCTTCCTATAATAGCTACGTCATGCGCGCGCGCCTGGTCGAGGCGCATGGCACGCTGGCGTCCACCCAGAACAAGCTGGAGCAGTACTGGACCAACCATCGCAAGTACGAGGATTTCGACAAGCCAGGCGCCAGCCTCATGCCGGAGTCCGGCCAGAATTTCGACTACACCCTGGAAGACGCCACCGTCTCGGCCTACACCCTGGTCGCCACCGGCAAGAACGCCGCCGCCGGTTTCGTCTATACCATCGACCAGGCGGGCCTGCGGGCCACCACCGGGGTGCCGGACGGCTGGCTCGGGAGCGATGACTGCTGGGTCGACCGCAAGGAGGGCACATGCTCCCAGTAAGGCGATCCGACCAGGGCGGCTTCACGGCGATCGAGGCATTCGTGGTCCTGGCGATCCTCGGCATCCTGCTGGCGGTCGGCGTCCCCGGCATGCGCGGCTGGCTGGGCGGCACGACGGCTACCGGCGCGGCCGAGTTCTACGCGGAAGGTTTCCGGACCGCGCGCAACCAGGCGCTGGCCAACAACAGCCGCAGCCGCCTGGTCTTCACCGAGAACGCGGGCAGCGGCCAGCTGGACTGGCAGGTCGACGTCTGCTTCCCCATGCCGGACGACGGTTGCGCCGCCGACAGCGAACGCTGGTCGACCGTGGACGACCCGGCGCCGGGTCCGCAAGACGGCAACGTCGCGACCCGTTCGGTATTTCGCAGCGCCGCCGCGCTGCCGCGCACCACGGCCCTGACCGTGGCGCCCGACGCCGAGGCGCGCTCGGTCTATTTCACCGAGCTGGGCTGGGTCGACGGCGGCAAGCCGGCGCTGATGCGGCTCGACCTCGGTCCTGGCAGCGCCGACGCCGAGCGCGCGTTCACGCCGGGCGCCGTGGTGCTGACGCTGGCCGGCGCCGTCGTGACCTGCCGTCCCGACGTGGGCAACGCCGATTCGCGCAGGTGCCCCTGATGCGCCCGCGCTTTTCGCCGCTACGCCAGGCCCAGCGCGGCGTCGCGCTGCTCGAAGCCCTGATCGCCGTGCTGCTGCTGGGGATCGGCCTGGTCGGCACCCTGGCGTTGCAGGTCAATTCCCAGGCCGCCCTGTCCGAGGCGGCGATGCGCGCCGAGGCGACCATCGCGGCCAACGAGTTGATCGGCGTGATGAGCACCGATCTCGATCACCTGGACGAGTATGCGCTGGCCAGCGATGCGCAGCCGGGCGCGCGCCTCGAGACCTGGCACGCCGCGCTGTCCGGCCACCTGCCGAATGCGGCGGTCGAGGTCACGGTCACGCCGGCGGCGGACACCGAGCGCACCGCCATCGTGATCGTCATCGGCTGGCGCCGCAGCGAAGAGGCGCAGCAGAACACGCATCGCGTGGTCACCTACCTGGCGAGGTCGGCATGAGTTCCGCCATGCGCCTGCATCAGGCGGGCCGGATGGCCGGCTTTTCGCTGGTCGAGCTGATGGTGAGCATCGTCATCGGCCTGCTGGCGGTGCTGTTCGCCACCCGCATGATGACCGATTCCGAAACCACCAAGCGCGGCGCGCTGGGCGGCTCGGATTCGATGCAGAACGGGATGATGGCGATGTTCTCGATCAGCGGCGACGCCGAGCAGGCCGGCTATGGGCTGAATGATCCGATCCTGAACGGCTGCGACACCCTGTTCAACGACAACAGCGATTATGTGCTGGCGTCCGCCAGCCGCGCCGGCGCCGAGATAACGCCGCTGGCGCCGGCCGTGATCGTGCCGGGCGCGGACGGCAAGCCGGACCAGCTGACCCTGTACGCCGGCAGCGCGCCGGGCGGCACCGGCACCACGCGCCTGCAAACCAACTACATCGGCGGCAACCAGCTGGTGGTCGACCGCCTGTTGTACGGCTTCACGGTCGGCGACGTGATCGTGGTCGCGCCCGAGAATGGCGAAGGACGCTGCGCGCTGGCCCAGGTCACGGCGCTGACGGAGGAGGGCGCCGCGCCGACGATCTCGATCGGCGACGTGCGCTACCGCTACAACACCGGCGCCCTGGGGCGTAATTTCGACGGCAGCGCGAGCCGCATCTTCAACCTCGGACCCGAGGAGAACCTGTCGTTCCATACCTGGCTGGTGCGGGACGGGGTGCTGCGCCTGCGCGCCACCAACCTCGGCGCCGACGGCGGCGCCGCGCACGCGGTGGCCGACAACATCGTCTCGCTCAAGGCGCAGTACGGCTTCGACACGCGCGACGCCGCCGGCTTCGATCCGGAGCTGGGCATGCAGGTGGGCGAATGGTCGGGCGCGATGATCGACGCCGACCTGGATGGCGTGACCGGCGGGCCGGGCGACTACCAGCGCATCGCTGCCCTGCGCATCGCCGTCGTGGCGCGTGCACGGACGCCCGAGCGGCCCGGCGCGGACGGCGTGTGCACGGCGCAGCCCGACCCGATCAAGGTGTTCGGCAGCGCGCAGCCGCAGGGCGTCGATCCGGTGGAGATCGAGCTCGACGTGCAAGTCGCGGACGACCCGGTCGACTGGCGCTGCTACCGCTACCGTACTTTTGAGACCATCGTCCCGCTGCGTAACGCCGGCTGGAGGCCCACCGCATGAACCATCCACCGACACGAACCGGCAGCCAGGAAGGCGTCGCCTTGCCCGTCATGCTGATCATGATGCTGGTGATGCTGGTGACCAGCATCTACCTGCTTCGTTCCAGCAACTCGGCCACCCTGGCGGCCGCGAACCTGGCCTACGACGCCACCCTGAGCCGGGCGGTCGACTTCGGCCTGCACACGGGCTTCCAGTGGCTGAGCGACACCGCGTCGGCCGACAAGGCCAGCCTCAACCAGGATGACGCGGCCAACGGCTACCAGGCCATCCTGGATACGACCTGGACGCCGAACAACGAAAAATTCTGGGCAAACAGCGTCGTGGTCGAGGATCCGGACGGCACCCGGATCCGCTATGTCATCCACCGCATGTGCAGCAAGCCGGGCGGCTTCAGCGGCGCAATGCAGCAATGCGTGCTGACCTCGGCCAATACGGTCCGGATCGGCAACCGGGTCGCGATCGGCGAGAGCCTGGCGTCCGACGCGCCGGCCTACGCCAGTTCGCCCCAGATTCACTACGTGATCACGGCCCGCGTCGACGGCGCGCGCGGCGGCAACGTGATCAACCAGATGGCTGTCCTGATCGGCGCCTGACGCCCCACGAATGGAATGCGCATGAACTTCTCCCTCCTCACCCTGCTCGCCATGGCGCTGGCCATGACGCTGGCGCCGGCGCCGGCCTGGGCCGGCCCGACCGGCCTGGCCTCGCTGCCCCTGATGAGCATCACCGGCAGCGGCACCGTCAAGCCGAACCTGATGCTGCTGTATGACGATTCCGGCTCGATGGCCTGGAACCATACGCCGGACTACGTCGACGACAACACCACCTGCCGCGCCAGTACGACGCTCGCGGCGCGCACCCCGCGCGGCTGCGTGATCGGCGATCCGCCGTATGCGGCGCCGCAGTTCAACCGCCAGTACTACGACCCGAAGGTGCGCTACCATCCGCCGGTCAGGGCGGACCAGACCTCGTATCCGAGCCAGACCTCCGGCGCGACCGACGGCTGGACGACCGTGACCACCGACGGCTTCGGCATCGACCGGCGCAACATGCGCAATGCCAGCGAGACCACGACCAATCTGCTGACCGGCTATCCGGACCTGCAGTGGTGCAGCAGCAGCGGCGAGTGCCGCCGCAACATCGGCGGCTACGCCTATCCGAGCCTGAGCTACAACAGCGCCGAGCAGGTCGGCGGCAACCCCTACTACTACACGATCAACGTCGCCGAATACTGCACCGACGCCAGCCTGAAGAATTGCGTGAGCACGGCGGTCAATGCCCCGGCCCCGCAGGGGTATCCGGTGGCGGCCCCGGTCCGCTGGTGCAACAGCACGGCGCTGACCAATTGCCAGGCCAAGTACGTCGGCAACTACAAGTACCCGCGCTATGGCGACCCGAACCGGTCGGCCAACTGGTACTCGACCATCACGATCAACGACTCGGGCGCCGCCAGCGCGGTCTCGATCACGGCCGTGCGCTCGGTCGGGGTATCGGGCACGCAGACCGTCACCAGGGACGTGGCAGCGGCCGCGAGCGGCACCAATACCGCCGCCAAGCGCACCGCGCTGGCCACCGCGCTGGCGGCCTCGATCGTCAACAAGACCGGACTGGCGCGCCCCTTCACCGCCTGCGTACCCACGGCCAGCGGCGTGGTGCGCGCCTGCGCCGACTTCGGCATCACGCTGGATTCAAGCGACATGCTGGCCGTGATCCCGATCAGCTGCGCCGCCGGCGTCACCAACAAGAACGACTGCACCGTGGTGAAGGAGGGCGAACGCACCGGCGACGAGATCGTCGTCGATTCCGGCACCGCCGCCACCGCGCTGCTGCAGGTCGGCGGGCGCGCCGCCAACAGCAGCACCACCAGCGGCCGCAGCCGCCTGGTTGGCCTCAAGCTGGGCAATACCACGCTGATCGATTCGCTGCGCCTCGGCCAGAACTACACGGCGGCGCAAGTCGCTGCGCAGATCGCCGCCGACATCGGCACCGGCGGCACGATCAAGGCCTATGTCGGACCGAACAACGTGACGCCGCATTGCGCGGCGGCCACCAGCTCGACGGTCTGCATCGTGGCGCCGCTGAGCATGACCGGCGCCAACCTGAGCTATAGCCGGGTCGACAATCCGGCCAGCCTGACCTGGGGGAGCGCGCCGGCCACGAGCGATGGCGCGCCGACCTCGGTCTCGGGCTTCGATACCGGCGTGTTCGTGCGCACCGACATCGTGCCGGCGCGCGACACCTACCCGAAATCGGCGCAGCGCACCGATTGCCAGGGCGCGGCCTGCACCTACGACGAGGAAATGACCAACTTCGCCAACTGGTACGCCTACTACAAGACGCGCAACCAGATGATGAAGACGTCCGTCGGCCTGGCCTTCCAGCCGCTGGGCGAAGCCTACAAGGTCGGCCTGGTGGGCCTGCAGGATGCGGCCGGCGAGGAAGCCATGAGCCGTCCGCAGCCGTTCACGGGCCAGAACCGGATCGACTGGTACAACGCGCTGTACGCGATGAACAGTTCGGGTGGCACCCCGATCCGCCTGGCGCTGCACGCGATCGGCAAGATGTTCGCCAACCAGGCGCCCTACCAGCAGGCGGCCGGGGAGGAGACGGTGGAGTTTGCCTGTCAGCAGAACTTTACCTTCGTCACCACCGACGGTTACTGGAACGGCAGCAGCCCCAAGACGCTGGTCGAGCCGGCGACCCGCAATTCGCCTGCCGTGTACCAGGAAACCGTCGTCAACAACGACCACATCGTCAACCCGGCGCGCTTCTGCACGCGCGAGAAGGGCTGCCTCGATACCCGCCCACAAACGCTGCCGTCGCTGGCCGACGTCGCGCTGTACTGGTACAACGGTGGCTCGAGCACCGGCACCGTGTCGCTGCGTCCCGACATCGACGACATGTCGAAGACCGGCCAGGTGCCGGGCGTCGGCAACAACCACCTGCACATGCGCACCTACGCCCTGGGCCTGGGCGTGGACGGCATCATGACCTACGAGCCGGACTACGACACCAAGCCCGTGGTCGGCGGCGACTTCTACAACCTGATCAACGGCGTAGCGACCGGCTGCCCGTGGAACAACAACGGCGCCTACGTCTGGCCCGATCCGAATACCGGCACCACCGACCTGTCGACCGCGCTGCAGTCGCGGGTGGACGACCTGTGGCATGCCGCCATCAACGGCGGCGGCAAATACTTCCCGGCCTCGGATCCGCTGCAGGTGGTCGACAGCCTGAACCGGGTATTGAACGACATCCAGGTCGCCACCGGCGCGGCCGCGGCGGCCGCCACCTCGACCCCCAACGTGGCCCAGGAAGACCGCGACATCTTCTCGGCCACCTTTACCACCGTGAAGTGGACGGGCAACCTCTCCAAGCGCGTGATCGACATCGTCACAGGCGAGGTCAGCAAGGACGTTGAATGGAAGACGTCCTGGAGCATCGGCCAGAAGGTCGGGGCCGATTCCGACACCCGCAACATCTGGTGGCGCGACCCGGCCACCGGCGCGCGCACCGACTTCGCCTACGACCTGCTGGGCGCCGACCAGGCCTGGTTCTCGAACAAGTGCGCGGCGCTGCCGCAATGCGCGCGCCTGTCGGCCGACCAGCGCGCCGTCGTCGACGACGGCCGGACCATCGTCGGCTGGCTGCGCGGCCGGCAGCGGCATGCCGACAACGTCCTGCTGCGCGCCTACACCACCACCGGGCCGGAAGACACGGGTCCGAACGGCGCCCAGCTGGAGATCCTGGGCGACGTGGCGTCGTCCAAGCCGGCCTACCTGCGCGAACCGCGCAAGGCCTACGGCAGCGCCGACTACGCGGCCTTCCGCAGCGACAACGCGAGCCGCGACCCGATCGTCTTCATCGCCGCCAACGACGGCATGCTGCACGCCTTCGACGCCGAGCATGGCGCGGAGCTGTGGGCCTACATGCCGCGCATCACGATGAAGAAGCTGTACCGGCAGGCCAGCGTCAACTACGCCTCGAGCCACCAGTTCAGCACCGACGGTTCGCCCGAGCTGGCCGACGTCAAGATCAATGGCGAATGGCGCTCGGTGCTGGTCGCCGGCCTGAATGCCGGCGGGCGCGGCTACTATGCGCTGGACGTTACCGATCCGGCCGATCCCCGGCCCTTGTGGGAAATCTGCGCCGACAGCGCGGTGTGCGGCGGCGTGCACCACCAGCCCGACATGGGCTTCACCTTCGGCAATCCGCAATTCGGCACCATCCGGGTGGGCGGCGAAGAGCGCTGGGTGGTGTTCCTGACCTCGGGTTACAACAATATTCCCGGCGCCGACGACATCGGGTCGGGCAGCGGCAAGGGCTACCTGTTCGTGATCGACGTCGCGACCGGCCAGGCGATCGCCAACCTGGGCGCCAGCGACGTGCTCGACAAGGGCATGCTCACCACCGGCAGCGGCGACGCCACCACGCCGTCGGGCCTGGCGAAGATCACGGCGATCACGGCGAACCCGAACACCGATCCGCTCGTGACCTACGTCTACGGCGGCGACAACCAGGGCCAGATGTGGCGCTTCGACTTCACCGGCGAGCAGGTCGGGCGGCTCCTGATGGCCAATGCCGGCCCCGACCAGCCGATCACCACCCGGCCCGACGTCGCCGTCTGCCAGGTCGGCTCGACCGGGGAGGGCGCGGACGCCTCGCCGACCAAGCGCGTGGTGGCCTTCGGCACCGGCCGCATGCTCGACCTGCCGGACATCCAGAACACCAGGGTGCAAAGCGCCTACGTGCTCAAGGACGACGGCGCCGCGTTCGACGCCGCCGCCTGGCGCGACGACGCGACCTATGCCGAGCGCACCCTGACCGAAACCCGGCCCTACGATGACGCCGCGCCGGACGTGCCGCGCTCGAACCAGTTCACGATCGGCGGGACGATCGCCGACCTGGGCCGCCAGCGCGGCTGGTTCGTCGACTTCGACGAGAACGACGGCGAGCGGGTCAACCTGGATCCGAAGATCGTGGCCGGCACCCTGACCGTGGTGACCAACCTGCCGCAGTCCTCGACCGCCTGCGCCGTGGGCGGTATCAGCTACGCGTATTTCGTGGACGTGTGCAGCGGCGCGGCGGTCTCGAACGACATCGCCGGCGTGCTGCTGTCGGGCGACGCGGCGGCGGTGGGCACGACCATCGTGCGCCTGCCGTCGGGCGCGCTCAAGCTGATCACCACCACCGCCAAGGGCAATACCATCACCACCGAGGTGGCGCCGGCCAGGACCCAGGACGCGCGCCGCACCGGCTGGCGCCGGGTGCGCGAATAGGCAATAGACAGCGCCGGGCGCGCCGTTTAGTTCACACGGCGCGCCCCGGAAACGGTAAAATCGAGGGTTTTCCGACCAGGGTCGCCCGCGGCCCGACAACAGGGCTCGATTGATGGCCAACGACACCGATATTTCCAGCGACGACCTCGACGTCGCCGCTCCCCGCCAGGCCGGCGCGATCGCGCGCGAAGTCGCGCGCCGCCGCACCTTCGGCATCATTTCCCACCCCGATGCGGGCAAGACGACGCTGACCGAGAAGCTGCTGCTGTTCTCGGGCGCGATCCAGCTGGCCGGCACCGTCAAGGGCCGCAAGAGCGGCCGCCACGCGACCTCGGACTGGATGGACATCGAGAAGCAGCGCGGCATCTCGGTCGCGTCCTCGGTGATGCAGTTCGAGTTCCGCGAGCACGTGATCAACCTGCTCGACACCCCAGGCCACCAGGACTTCTCGGAAGACACCTATCGGGTGCTGACCGCTGTCGACTCGGCCCTGATGGTGATCGACGCCGCCAAGGGCGTCGAGGAACAGACCATCAAGCTGCTCGACGTGTGCCGCATGCGCGACACCCCGATCGTCACCTTCATGAACAAGATGGACCGCGAGACCCGCGATCCGCTGGAGCTGCTGGACGAGGTCGAGTCGGTGCTCAAGATCGAGTGCGCGCCGGTGACGTGGCCGATCGGCATGGGCAAGAACTTCCGCGGCGTGTACCACCTGCTGAAGGACGAGATCATGCTGTTCAAGGCCGGCGAAGAGAAGGCCGACGGCGCCTTCGAGATCGTCAAGGGCATCGACAATCCGAAGCTGGCCGAGATGTTCCCGCTCGAAATCGAGCAGCTGAAGATGGAAGTGGAGCTGGTGCACGGCGCCTCGCACGTGTTCGACCTCGAGCGTTTCCTGTCGGGCGTGCAGACCCCGGTGTTCTTCGGCTCGGCGATCAACAACTTCGGCGTGCGCGAAATCCTGTCGGCGCTGGTCGACTGGGCCCCGGCGCCGCGCGAGCGCGACGCCACCGTGCGCGCGGTCGCGCCGGTCGAACCGAAGTTCTCGGGTTTCGTGTTCAAGATCCAGGCCAATATGGACCCGGCCCACCGCGACCGCATCGCCTTCCTGCGCGTGTGCTCGGGACGCTTCGAGAAGGGCATGAAGGTCAAGCACCTGCGCCTGGGGCGCGAAGTGAAGCTGTCGTCGGTGGTGACCTTCATGGCCTCGAGCCGCGAGCAGGTCGAAGAGGCGTACGCCGGCGACATCATCGGCCTGCCGAACCACGGCAACATGCAGATCGGCGACAGCTTCTCGGAAGGCGAGCTGCTGACATTCACCGGCATCCCGTACTTCGCGCCGGACCTGTTCCGCACGGTGCGCATCCGTAACCCGCTGAAGGTCAAGCAGCTGCACAAGGGCTTGCAGCAGCTGGGCGAAGAGGGCGCGGTACAGGTGTTCAAGCCGGTGCTGGGCGCCGACCTGATCCTGGGCGCGGTCGGCGTGCTGCAGTTCGAGGTCGTGGCCAGCCGCCTGCTCAACGAGTATGGCGTGGACGCGGTGTTCGAAAGCAGCAGCATCAGCAGCGCGCGCTGGATTTCGAGCGACGACAAGAAATCCCTCAGCGACTTCGAAAACCAGCTCGGCCACCAGGTCGCCTACGACGCCGCCGGCAACATGGCCTTCCTGGCCACCTCGGGCGTCAACCTGCGCCTGACCCAGGAGCGCTGGCCAAAGCTGGTCTTCCACGCGACCCGCGAGCACGCCGCCAAGCTGGCCTGACGCGGCCCCTGCATCAAGGCCCGGCCGCGCTGTCCATCCCGATCTCGGCGGCGTCCAGGGTCTGGGTGCGCACCGCGCCGTCGGGCAGCGTCAGGCGCAGCTGCACCGGCAGCCAGGCCTGGCCCGGCGCCAGCCATATTTCCAGCCGCGGCGCCCCCTCGGGCGCCAGCTGCGCCAAACGCAGCGCTTTTAGAACGCCGATCCCGGTGTCGACCGGCTCCATCCCCATCGCCTCGTAGCGTTCCTCGCGCGCCCCGCCGGCGGCGCCGATCCAGAACGCCAGCACGCCGCGCAGCTGGTCCGGATTGGCGCGTCCCATGCCCGAGAGCTGCAGCAGCAGCGAGGCGCGGTCCTGGGCGCCGCCCGCCAGCTGGTCGCGGCGCGCGCCGAGGTGCGAGACGATCACCCCGTTCGCGCGATCGAATTCGGTACTCGCCCGGCCCGGACCTGCCGGCTCGCTGGCGCGCAGCGGCGCCAGCCCGCCGTCGTCCAGGCCGCCCTCGCTGTCCAGCGCGCCCAGGATGCCGTCGAGCGCGATCCGGTAGCTGCTGCCGTCGGTGCGCCACTCCAGGCGCGCCGCGCCCCCGCCGCTCACGCGGTAGCCGAGGCGTGCCGGCGGCGCCGGCGAGACCCGGAACTGGCCCGGCATCGCGCCCGGCAGCACCTCGCCTTGCCCGCCCGGCTGGAGCGGCGCGAGCGGGGGCAGCGCAGGCGTGGCGGTCTCGGGCCTGGCATCCGGCTCGGGCGCGCTTGCCAGGGCGGACTGTGAATCGGGCTGTAGACCAGGCTGCGACTCGGGCTGCGACTCGGACTGCGGGCCGGGCGCGAGCCGCAGCGTCACTGGAGCAGGCTCGTGCACGCCCGGCGCACGCTGGACGGCCAATTCGAGCCAGGCAAGGGCGGCCAGGTGCAGCAGCAGCGATACCAGGCCAACGCCCAGCAACAGCCGGTAGCGCGCGAGGAAAGCGGGAAATCTCATGGGCGCTAGTGTAGCGCGCGCCCGTCCCGGAAAGCGAGCTCAGAAGCCGACGTTCAGATTGGCCCGCACCCTGCTGCTGGAGTTGGTCGCGTTCTCGAAGCGCCTGGCCGCATGGCCGTGATTCTCGAAAGAGCCGTCGAACGTGGCCCGTTCGCTGATCTTGTACTGCGCACCGACGCCGGTGTACAGGCCCGTATCGACGCCCCTGCGCACGCCCCGGCGGTTCTCGCTGTGGGCTACCCCGACCTTGCTGTACGCCGACAGGCCGTCGCCGAGCGGCTGCGTCACCTTGACGGCCGCGTGCAGATTGAAGCCGCGCAGGCCGATCGCGCCGGTCGTGTCTTCGGGATCGCGTTCGTTTACCGGGCGAAAGCCCTGGTCGAGCAGGTTGACGTAGCCGGCCTCGAAGGCCAGCGCCGGCGTCACCGAGACGCCCATCAGCAGCCTGGGATCGGTCTTGAACAGGCCGCCGAACAGGCGGTCGTTGGGGTTGGCGTTCACATTGCCCCCGTACACGCGCGGAAAAGTCTGAAAGCCCGGGTCGCGTGGGGCCGAGAACACGCTGCGTGCGCGGGCGTCGGCCAGCTCCACCGGCGCGGCGGCCGGCGCCGCCAGTTGCGCATATGCCGGCGCCATCGCCATCGTGGCGACGGCAAGCCATCCGGGCGTCGACAGGAGGGCGCGTGCTTGCATGGGATTTCCTCGATCGGGGGATGGTGCGAGCATAGCGCGACCAGAGGCGCTGCACTCATGCGCCACGCATGGGTTGGTAAGCAGTTGTTACCGGTAAGCATACATGGGCTCGCTCATACGTGCGCGGCCGGACCGGGCTTGCGTCGGAACAAGCGAATGCGTTGACGGACGGCGTACATTGTGGAGTGCATTCCAGAAATGTTGCGAGAGAACGCCATGAACATGACACCGCCGCGCCGCCCACCGCAGCCGTCCACCGCTCGCGGGGGCTGACCATGCTGTCCCGCCTGCTGTCCCGGCCGTTGTGCCGCCTGAAGATCGGCCCCAAGCTGCTGCTCGCGCCCGGCGCCGTCCTGATCCTGCTGCTCCTGCTGTCGTGGGTCGCCTATTACGCGATGGTGCGCCAGAACGATTCGCTCGAATCGATCGTCGGCCAGCGCGCGGCCAGCATGCGCGCCGCCAGCAGCCTGGCGGCGCAGTCGCAGAAGGCGCACGCCGATATCTATCGCCTGCTGAGCTGGATGGGCGGCAGCTTCCCGCTGGCGCGCACCGAGCCGCTGCGCCAGGACATCCTGGCCCAGCACCGGCGCATCGCGGCCGGCCTGGAGGCACTGGGCAAGGCGACCCTGACCGAAGCCGAAGACCGCCACGTGGAGCAGGCCGCCGCCGCGCAGCGGCGCTACGCTGCGGCGGTGCGCGAGGTGATCGAGCTGGCGCCGCTGGACGGCTCGATCGGCGCCAATGCCATGCAAAAGGCCGAGAGCGCGTTCGCGCTGGTGGCGCAGCGCCTGGCCGCCCTGGGCGCGCTCGAAGAAGCGCTGTCGCGCGAAGCCTCCGCCAGCGCCGAGGCCGACTTTCGCATGATCTCGATGCTGATGCCGGCCGTTGTGCTGCTGGCGATCGCGCTGTCGCTGGCGATCACGTTCGCCGTGCGCCGCATCCTGCTCGACGAGATCCGCGGCATCGGGCTGGCCGCGAGCAGCCTGGCCAGCGGCGACCTGACCGTGCGGCGGGGCGAGGGCCACGATTACGGCGGCGACGAGATCGCCGACACCTCGCGCCAGCTGGACGCCAGCATCCGCAACCTGAACGGCACCCTGCGCTCGATCCTGGAATCGGCGCGCCTGATCGGCGCCGCCTCGCGCGACATCAAGCTCGGCAGCCTGAGCCTGGGCAGCCGCGCCGTGTTCCGCGCCAGCGCACTGGCCCATACCGAAGGCGCGCTGCGCGAACTGGCGGCCGACGTCAAGCTGGGCGCCGACCAGGCGCGCGCCGCCAACCGCCTGGCCGCGGGCGCCGGCGCGGCGGCGCACGAAGGCAGCGACGTGGTCGAACGGCTGGTGGCGACGCTCGCCGGCAGCCGCCGCGGCGCGCAGCGGGTGGTCGAGATCGTCGATGGGCTGGACCTGGCGGCGAGCGAGGCCGGCACGCTGGCCCTGAACGCGGCGCTGGGCGCGGCGCGCGCACATATGGCTGCCAGCGTGGACGACGACGTGGACGCCGGCGAGCCATCGCCGGCGATGGCCGCGATGGCCGGCGAGGTGCGGGCGCTGGCGCGCCGGGTGGTCGCCGCCAGCCGCGAAATCCGGAGTGTGGCGGCGCAGTCGCTGGCCGAGATCGATGGCGGCGCGGCCTGGGCCCAGCATGCCGGCAGCAATATGGAGCGCATCGCGGGCACGGTGCGCGAAGTGGAAGACCTCGCCGGGCGCATCGGCGCGGCGGGAGAGGGCCAGGCCTCGCACCTGGCCGACGTGGGCCAGGCGATCGTGCGGATGGACCAGGTGACGCGCCAGAACTGTACGCTGGTGGAAGAAGCGGCGAGCGCGGCGCGCACCCTGCAGATGCAGGCGCTGGCGCTGTCGCGCACGGTGGCGGGGTTCAGGCTGGAAGAAGAGGGCGCGCAGGCGCCGCCGCCGCAGGTGGAGGGCGCGGGGAGCAAGGACGGCGGCGGGGCCTGGTCGGCGCCCGGGGAACCGGCGCGCGAGCGCCGCGGGGGCGCCAGGGAACGGCGCCGCCACCAGGCGTCGCACTTGCGGCTCGCCTCGAGCCGCAAGTGACCGGGGATCACTCGTAGTCGCTGATCGGCGCGCAGCCGCAGAACAGGTTGCGATCGCCATAGACGTTGTCGGCGCGGCCGACCGGCGGCCAGTACTTCTTCTTGCGCAGGCTGGCGACCGGGAAGGCCGCCACTTCACGGGTGTAGCCGTGAGCCCAGGCATCGGCGGTGACCACCTCGGCGGTGTGCGGGGCGCCCTTGAGCGGGTTGTCCATGCGGTCGTACTCGCCGCGCTCGACCTTGACGATCTCGGCGTGGATGGTGATCATCGCCTCGATGAAGCGGTCGATCTCGGCCTTCGATTCCGATTCGGTCGGCTCGATCATCAGGGTGCCCGGCACCGGGAAGCTCATGGTCGGGGCGTGGAAGCCGAAGTCCATCAGGCGCTTGGCCACGTCTTCGTTGCTGATGCCGGTCTTGTCCTGCAGCGGGCGCAGGTCGATGATGCACTCGTGCGCGACCAGGCCGTCGTGGCCCGCGTACAGCACCGGGTAGTGCGGCGCCAGGCGGCGCGCGATGTAGTTGGCGTTGAGGATCGCCACTTCGGTCGCGCTGGTGAGGCCCTCCGCGCCCATCATCGCGATGTACATCCACGAGATCGGCAGGATCGAGGCCGAGCCGAAGGCGGCGGCGCTGACGGCGCCGATGCCTTCTTCGCTACGGACGTAGCCGCTCGACAGCTGGTTTGGCAGGAATTTCGCCAGGTGGGCGCCGACGCCGATCGGGCCGACGCCGGGGCCGCCGCCGCCGTGCGGGATGCAGAAGGTCTTGTGCAGGTTCAGGTGGCTGACGTCGCCGCCGAAGGCGCCCGGCGCGGCCAGGCCGACCAGCGCGTTCATGTTGGCGCCGTCGACGTAGACCTGGCCGCCATGCTGGTGCACGATCTCGCACAGTTCCTTGATGCCCTCTTCGAACACGCCGTGGGTCGACGGGTAGGTGACCATCACGCAGGCCAGGTCGCGGCTGTATTGCTCGGCCTTGGCCTTCAGGTCGGCGAGGTCGACGTTGCCGTTGTCGTCGCAGGCGGTGACCACGACCTTCATGCCGACCATGCTGGCCGAGGCCGGGTTGGTGCCGTGCGCCGACGACGGGATCAGGCACACGTTGCGGTGGCCTTCGCCGCGCGACTCGTGGTATTTCTGGATCACCAGGAGGCCCGCGTACTCGCCCTGCGAGCCGGCGTTCGGCTGCAGCGAGATGGCGGCGTAGCCGGTGGCGGCGCACAGCATGGCTTCGAGCTGGGCGATCATCTCGCGGTAGCCGACGGTCTGGTCGTTCGGCGCCAGCGGGTGGACGTTCGAGAACTCGGGCCACGTGACCGGCACCATCTCGGCGGTGGCGTTGAGCTTCATGGTGCACGAGCCGAGCGGGATCATGGTGCGATCCAGCGCCAGGTCCTTGTCGGCAAGCGCGCGCAGGTAGCGCAGCATCTCGTGCTCGGCGTGGTAGCGGTTGAAGGTCGGGTGGGTCAGGTAGGCGCTGGTGCGGGCGAGCACGGCCGGGAAGGCGTCCGCCACGGCGGCGTCCAGCTGGTCGATGTCGACGCTTTTGCCGTTGCCGAACACGGCGAACAGGTTGGCCAGGTCGTCGCGGGTGACGGTTTCGTCGAGCGAGACGCCGACGCTGGTGGCGTCGATCCGGCGCAGGTTCAGGCCGCGCGCGGCAGCCTGCTGGTGGATCGCGCCGGCATCCTGCACGCGCACGGTGAGGGTGTCGAAGAAGGTCTTGTTGGCCAGCTCGAAGCCCAGCTGCTGCAGGCCGGCGGCCAGGATGGCGGTCTGGCGGTGCACGCGGCGCGCGATGCGGGCCAGGCCTTGCGGGCCGTGGTAGACCGCGTACATGCCGGCCATCACGGCCAGCAGCACCTGCGCGGTGCAGATGTTCGAGGTCGCCTTTTCGCGGCGGATGTGCTGCTCGCGCGTCTGCAGCGCCAGGCGGTAGGCCGGGTTGCCCTGGGCGTCGATGGTGACGCCGACCAGGCGGCCCGACATGCTGCGCTTGAATTCGTCGCGGGTGGCGAGGTAGCCGGCGTGCGGGCCGCCGAAACCGAGCGGCACGCCGAAGCGCTGGCTGTTGCCGACCACCACGTCGGCGCCCCATTCGCCCGGCGGGGTCAAGACGGTCAGGGCCAGCAGGTCGGCGGCCACGATCACCATGCTGCCCGCGGCGTGCAGGTGCTCGACGGCGGCGCGGTAGTCGCGCACTTCGCCGTCGACGCCCGGGTATTGCAGCAGCACGCCGAAGCAGGTTTCCTCGAGTTTTTCGATGTCGCCAGGCGCGATGGTGCGCACTTCGATGCCGATCGGCCGGGCGCGGGTCTCGATGATCTCGCGGGTCTGCGGCAGCACGTCGTCGGCCACGTAGAATACCTTCGAGGCTGACTTGCCGACGCGCTGGATCAGGGTCATGGCCTCGGCGGCGGCGGTGCCTTCGTCGAGCATCGACGAGTTGGCGATGCCCATGCCGGTCAGGTCGGTGATCGCCTGCTGGAAGTTCAGGATGGCTTCCAGGCGGCCTTGCGAGATCTCGGGCTGGTAGGGCGTGTAGGCGGTGTACCAGGCCGGGTTTTCGAAGATGTTGCGCAGGATTACCTTTGGCGTATGGGTGCCGTAGTAGCCCTGGCCGATCAGCGATTTCAGCACCTTGTTCTTCGACGCCAGGCCGCGCAGGACCGCCAGCGCTTCTTCTTCGGTGCGCGGCTCGGCGAACTGGCCCAGGTCCAGCCTGTCCTTGCGGCGGATGTTGGCCGGGACCACGGCGTCGATCAGGGCGGCGCGGGTAGCGTAGCCGAGGGTCGACAGCATGGCTGCCTGTTCGGATTCGGACGGGCCGATGTGGCGCGGGATGAACGAATCGCGTGCTTCAAGTTGGGTGAGGCTGGAGCGGGTCATGGTAGGAAAAGAGAATCGGGAAGGAGTCTGGCGCCAATGCTGGCTGGGCGAAGAATGGGGTGGCTGGGATGGCACGGGGCGGTGCGCCCGGGAGCGGGCGCACCCGGGACCATCAGTGGTCGGTGGTCTTGCCGTAGGCGTCGGCGTCGAGCAGCTTGTCGTAGGCGGCGGCGTCGCTCGGGGCCAGCTTGAACAGCCAGGCGCCGTAGGCATCCTGGTTGATCGAGTCGGGCGCGTCGGCGACCGGCTGGTTGACGGCGATGACGGTGCCCGAGACCGGCGCGTAGATGTCGCTGGCGGCCTTGACCGATTCCACCACGGCGGCGTCCATGCCCGCGGTGAATGCCTTGCCGACCTGCGGCAGTTCGACGAACACGATGTCGCCCAGCGCGTCCTGCGCGTATTCGGTGATGCCCACGGTCAGGGTGCCGTCTTGTTCGCGGCGCACCCATTCATGGGATTCGGTGTATTTCAGGTCGGTAGGGATGTTCATGGAGACTCCTGAGGATGGTGGGGTTGTCAGTATAGGGTGTTTGTTATCCGGTCCGGCGGGTCAGGCGGCCAGCACTTTGCCATTGCGCACGAACGGCAGCTTGACGACGCTGGCGGCCAGGTGCTTGTCGCGGATCGCGACCTGCACGGTGTCGCCGACCGCGACGTCCATCGGCACGCGCGCCAGGGCGATCGCCTGCTGCATGCTGGGGCTGAAGGTGCCGCTGGTGATTTCGCCGAATTGTCCCGATTCTTCGCTCGAGGCGGCGATCACGCGCTGGTGCGCGCGCAGGATGCCCCCCTTCTCGCGCAGGATCAGGCCGACGAACTGCGCCCCCTGGCCCTTGGCCTGCAACGCGGCCTTGCCGATGAAGTCGCGCTCGGAGACCAGGTCGACGGTCCAGGCCAGGCCGGCGTCGAGCGGATTGGTCGTTTCGTCCATGTCCTGGCCGTACAGGTTCATGCCGGCTTCCAGGCGCAGGGTGTCGCGCGCGCCCAGGCCCGCCGGCTTGACGCCGGCGGCGAGCAGGGCATTCCACAGGGCTTCGGCCTGGCTTGCTGCCACGCCGATCTCGAAGCCGTCTTCGCCGGTGTAGCCGGTGCGGGCGACCATGGCTTCGCCGAAGGCGGTAGCTTCGACGATGGCGGCGTTGAACGGCTTGAGGTTCTCGGTCGCGGCCCTGGTGGTCGGCAGCACTTCCCATACCCTGGCGCGGGCGTTCGGACCCTGGACGGCGACGAGGGCGATCGGATCGTTGCCGTCGCGGCGCTGGGTGATGGTCACGCCGCTGTTGGTGGCGGCATTGTGCTGGTTCATCCAGGCCACGTCCTTGTCGGCGGTGCCGGCGTTGACGACGATGCGGAACCAGTCCTCGGAGAAGAAATAGACGATCAGGTCGTCGATGACGCCGCCTTCCGGATTGAGCATGCACGAGTACAGGGCCTTGCCCGGCGCTTGCAGCTTGTCGACGTTGTTGGCCAGCAGACGACGAAGGAAAGAGCGGGCGTTGGCGCCCTTGACGTCCACGACGCACATGTGGGAAACGTCGAACATGCCGGCGTCGCTGCGCACCGCGTTGTGCTCTTCGATCTGGGAACCGTAGTTGACGGGCATATCCCAGCCGCCGAAATCGACCATTTTGGCGCCAAGGGCGCGGTGAGCGGAATTGAGCGGGGTCGCTTTGAGCGTCATGGAATCCTCGGACATGAATAGGGTGTCGGCACGATCGTCGTGCGCTATCGACCCCTCTGTCCTTGGTACCTGAGAGATAGCGGCCGGCGCCGCTTGCCCCTTCGGTGGGCCGCATCGCGGCCGCTCTCCAGAGTTGACCGGCCGCGCCGTGCGCCGCCGTCCCTTGACCGGTCCTTTTGCCTGAGAGTTTATGGGTGAGTGCCCCTTCGGCGGCAGCGTCGCTGCGCTCTCCCGATCAAGACTGCGGAGGATATGCCAGCCCGCCAACCCTGTCAACCACGCAAGCCCCGGATCGACCGCCCGCTCCCCTTGCCCCGCCATGAGGGCGGCGTCGGATTGGCTGGCAACGTAGAGGATTTGCCGGCATCGCCCCGCATTCTTGAATTGCTCGAAAGCATTGCTGCGCACTATTGGTGCAGGGGCTTTCGGGGTGTTTGTCGTGATTTGCTACACTTGTTCCACTTACTTTGTAGGCGGGAACAGACTATGAACGAAGAAAAAACGTTGCAAGAGAAAGAGGGGTGGTACACGCTGTCGGGCGACGTCAACAGTGATATGGTGCACCGGATGTTCGAGGCGGTGGCGGCGATGACCGAGGAAGGGATCGATACCGCCCACGTGCTGCTGCAGTCGAACGGCGGCTATGTCAGCGACGGCTTGTGCCTGTATAACTTCATGGCCAACTCGCCGATCAAATTCGTCATGTATAACGCCGGGGCGGTGGCCTCGATCGCGGTGGTGGTCTATCTGGCCGGTTCGCGCCGCTACGCCAGCGAGACCGCGCGCTTCATGATCCACAAGTCGCACGCGACCGCCTCGCCGGGTTCGCGGCCGGATGCGCTCAACATCATCGTCGAAGGATTGCGCGCCGACGATGCGCGCACCGAGGCCATCCTGCGCAAGGAAATCGAACTCTCGCCCGAGCAGTGGGGCGTGCACCAGTACGGCGACCTGCACCTGACCGCGCGCGACGCCAAGAAGGCGAAGATGATCCACGAGGTGCAGGACTTCGCGCCGCCGAAAGGCGCCATCCTGCGCAATATCTGAACCGGGTTGGTGCGGCCGCCGTCGCACCGGCGGTCGGCGCCGCCCCGGCCGGGATGTGTTTGATCATTGCTGGGAGGTAAGAGTATGGCAGAATAGGGGTTCGCCACACTTCGCCCAACCGTCATGGCCACCCCATCCGCCCAGAGCTCTGCCGCGCGCAAGGCCGCACCCGCCCAGCAGGCGGCGCTGGCCGAGCTGGTCGACATGGCGCGCAGCCATGCCGAGTCCGGCCTGGCGGACATGGCGCGGCGCATGGTGTCCGCGCTGCTCGACCTGACCGCGGCCGGTCTCGACCCCGCCGCCGTCATGCGGCGCGTCAAGTCGGGCAATCTCCTCAAGGACAACAGCTACGCCTTCATCCACCTGGCGACGGGCGGGATCGACGCCGCGCTGCGCCAGGAAGTCGCGCGCCTGTTCCCGCACGCGGCCGATACCGGGATCCCGGCTGCCGCGGCCAGGCCGGTCGAACTGAGCCTCGTCCCGCTGGAGCAGATCGACCGGCAGATGGCGCTGGGCGTCGTCAGCCGGCCGTTCGACCTGCAGCATTCCGAGGGCCTGGCCACGCTCGGCGTGCGCCTCGGCCTGCTGCTCGGGCGCGACCTGGTGCGCGCCGCGCACAACCCGTTCCGCCCCGACGTCTTCCTGGCCGCCGTGGACGCGGCCTGGCGCCAGTTCGAACCCGATCCCGACGCCCACGGCCTGGTGGCGCCGCTGCTGCGTCCCGGCCTGATGTTCGACCTGGGGCCGCTGTACGAAGCCCTGGTCGGAAAGCTCAAGGCGCGCAAGGAGGGCGACGCCGACACCCGCTTCAGCAAGACCGACGACCGCGCGGCGCGCCAGGCCGGGCGCGCCCGGCGCGACGCCGCGCTGGCCGAGCAGTTGCGCCAGCTGTTCGACCCGGCCGTGCCCGAGATCCCGAACCTGCCGCAGGGCAGCGGCGGCTGGCGTCCGAGCGCGGCGTCCGGCTTCGGGGTGGCGCCGCCGCCCGGGCCTGCGGCGGGCGCCGTCCCGTCCAGCGCCGCCGCGGGTCCGGCGGTGCACCCGATGATGCAGTCCACGACGCAGCCCGCGATGCAGTCGTTGAGCGACCTGCTGTCCCGCGCGGGCGCCGCCGGCCCGGCCGCCGCCCCCGGGATGCTGGTCCTGCCCGGCCTGCGCGCCAGCCTGCCGCAGGGCGCGCTGTCGCGCGGCGATGAAACGACGCTCGACCTGCTGTCGCAGGTGTTCGGCGGCGTGCTGCACGACGACGGCGTCGCCCCCGAGACGCGCGAACTGATCGGTCACCTGCAGTTGCCGGTCTTGCGCACCGCGCTGCGCGACCGCAGCTTCTTCTTCCAGGAGGCCCATCCGGCGCGGCGCCTGCTCGACCTGCTGTCGCAGGCCGGCTGGGAGCGCCCGCTGGACGCGGACGACCCGGTCTACCGCGCCATGCGCCGCAGCGTCGAGCGCGTGCGCGATCAGGCCGACCCCGAGTTCGGGGCGGCCGTGGCCGACCTCGAGGCCGGCCTGGCCGCGCGCGATCACATGGAGCAGGCGGCCATGGCGGCGCCCATCGCCCAGGCCATGCGCAGCGAAAAGCGCGCCGCCGCCGAACGTTCGGCGCGGCGCGCGGTGGCGCTGCGCCTGGCCGGAGAGCGCTTGATCCCGGCAGTCACGGGTTTTCTCGAAGGCCGCTGGAGCGTCGCGCTGGCGCTGGCCTACACGATCGAGGACAGTCGTCCGGGCTCCGTCGACAATGCCACGCGCACGATGGACGACCTGATCTGGAGCGTCAAGCCGAAGGCGACCCAGGAGCAGAGAAAGGCCCTGATCGCGCGCCTGCCGGCGCTGCTGGCAAGCCTGAACAACTGGCTCGACGCCACCCGCTGGCAGGATGCCGAGCGCCTGCAGTTCTTTGCCGAGCTGGCCGAATGCCATGCCTCGATCGTGCGCGCGCCGATCGAACTCCTGCCCGAGCGCCAGCTCGAGCTGGCGCTCGAGGCGGCGCAGCAGGATGCGCTGCGCCGGATCGCGCAGGAGCAGGAACAGGAGCGCGAGCAGGCCCGCACCCAGGCCGAGGAAGCGCAGGCCGCGGCAAGCGATCCGGCCGCCGCCGCGCTGGCCGCACTGGAGCGCGGCATGCGCCTCGAACTGCGCGACGCGCACGTCGTGCGCCGGGTGCGCCTGGCCTGGGTCAGCCCGCTGCGCACGCTGTACATCTTTTCGGGCGCCGGCCGCCAGGAAGCCTTTTCGCTGCCGGCCGCGCGCCTGGCCGAGCTGCTGCGCGCAGGCGCGATGCGCGTGGTGGCGGCCGAGGGCGTGGTCGGCCGCATCCTGAGCGCGGCGGTGGGACCGGGCGCGGTCAACGACGCCGGCCCATCGGCGGCGTCGCACGCCGCGGCCCGCAGCGCCTGACGCAGTGCATGTCGCAGTGCATGTTGCAGTGCGTGAAGGTCCGCGAGCGATCGCCCTGGCTGTCCAGGCCCACGCCTGCAATGGTATGATGGGCGCTTTACCTCTACAGCCATAGCCGACCCCACGTGCGTCTCTCATCCATCAAATTGTCGGGATTTAAGTCGTTCGTCGATCCCACCAATTTCCAGGTGCCGGGTCAGCTGGTCGGCGTGGTCGGCCCCAACGGCTGCGGCAAATCGAATATCATCGACGCGGTGCGCTGGGTGCTGGGCGAGTCGAAAGCGTCCGAGCTGCGCGGCGAATCGATGCAGGACGTGATCTTCAACGGTTCCACCCACCGCAAGAGCGCCGGGCGCGCCTCGGTCGAACTGGTGTTCGACAACAGTGCCGGGAAGGCCGCCGGCCAGTGGGGGCAGTATGCCGAGATCGCGGTCAAGCGCACGCTCACGCGCGACGGCACGTCCACCTATTACATCAACGGCCAGCCGGTGCGGCGGCGCGACATCCAGGACATCTTCCTCGGCACCGGACTCGGTCCGCGCGCCTACGCCATCATCGGCCAGGGCATGATCGCGCGCATCATCGAATCGCGCCCGGAGGAATTGCGGGTCTTCCTCGAAGAAGCCGCCGGCGTCTCGAAGTACAAGGAACGGCGCCGCGAGACCGAGAACCGCCTGTCGGACACGCGCGAGAACCTGCTGCGGGTCGAGGACATCCTGCGCGAACTGAACGCCAACCTCGAAAAACTCGAAGCCCAGGCGGCGGTCGCCAACCGCTTCCACCAGCTGCAGGCCGACCAGGAAGAAAAGCAGAAGCTGCTCTGGCTGATGCGCAAGAACGAGGCCAAGGCCGAACAGGCGAAGTTCTTCCGCGAGATGGAAGAAGCCCAAACCAGCCTGGAAGCGCAGACCGCCAGGCTGCGCAGCGTCGAAGTCGATCTCGAACACCTGCGCCAGGCCCACTTCGCCGCCGGCGACCGCCTGCACACGGCCCAGGGCGCCCTGTACCAGATCAATTCCGAGATCGGCAGCCTGGAGGCGCAGATCAAGTTCGTGGTCGAGTCGCGCACCCGCCTGCAGAACCAGATCGCCGCGCTCACGGCGCAGCGCGACCAATGGCTGGCGCAGGAGCAGGAACAGCGCGAGGGCGAGGAAGAGGCCGGAATGCAGCTGGAAGAACTCGCCGTGCGCGCCGAGGGCGCCCAGATCGCGGTCGAGGTCCACAACGAGCGCCTGCCCGAGCTGGAAGCGGCCTGGCGCGCCGGCCAGGAACGGTCGACCGCTTCGCGCGCGCGCATCATGCAGGTCCAGCAGCGCATCGAGCTGGCCTCGGCCCATGGCCGCAACGCCGGCGGCATCCTGAGCAGCCTGGCGGCGCGCCGCGAACGCCTGCAGCAGGAGCGCAGCAGCCTCAATCTGCCCGACAGCGCGACCCTCGACAACCTGCGCCTGCAGCTGGAAGAAAAGCAGCAGTCGCTGGAAGAACAGACCATGCTGCTGGAAGAGGCGGCCGGGCGTCAGGAGGCGGTCGAGCTCGAACGCAAGGAAGCGCAGGCGCAGACGCAGGCCGAGAGCGCGGCGAACGCCCAGCTGGAGGCGCGCCTGGGCGCGCTGCGCCAGATGCAGGAGCGCGTGCAGACCCAGGGCAAAGTCCAGCCCTGGCTCGAGAAGCACGAGCTGGCCGGCTTGCCGCGGCTGTGGCAAAAGCTGGACGTGGAAGAAGGGTGGGAAACCGCGCTCGAGGCCGTGCTGAGGGAGCGTTCCGGCGCGCTCGAAGTATCGAACATCGACTGGGCCAAGGCCTTCGTGCTTGACGCGCCGCCGGCCCGCCTGGCGCTGTACGCGCCGCAGGCGGGCGGCCACGCGGCGCCGCCCGACGGGTTCAAGCCGTTCGCGAGCCTGCTGCGCGTGAACGACCCCGGCGTGCGCGGCGTGCTCGAAGACTGGCTGCATGGCGTCTACGTGGCTGACGCGTCTGACGCCTTCGCCGGGCGCGCGCGCCTGCCGCAGGGCGCGGCCTTCGTCACGCGCGACGGCCATCTGGTGACCCGTTCCAGCGTGCGCTTCCACGCGCCGGACGCCGAGCAGGACGGCATGCTGGCGCGCCAGCACGAGATCGAGAACACGGCCCGGCAGCTCAAGGCCCAGGCCTTGCTGGCCGACGAGGCGCGCACGCGCGCGGTGCGCGCCGATGCCGCCGTGGCCGACCTGGCGCGCCGGCTGCAGGATGCGCGCGGCCGCGTGGCCACCTTGCAGCGCGACGTGCATGCGCTGCAGATCGAGGTGCTCAAGCAGAGCGAGATCGAGGCGCGCTTCAACCAGAGGAGCGGCCAGATCGCGACCGACCTGTCCGAGATCGCGGCCCAGGAGTCCGAGCAGTGCCAGGCCCAGCTTGAAGCCGAACAGGAATTCGAGCAGCTCGACCTGGAACTGGCCGAGCTGCAGGAGGCGCACGAAGACGGCCAGACCACCTTCCTCGACCAGGAGCAGGCCCTGAGCCGTGCGCGCGAACACCTGCGCGAACTGGAACGCGGCGCGCAAGAGGCGCAGTTCGCCGAACGCGCCCAGCGCAGCCGCATCGACGAATTGCGGCGCACGATGGCGACCGCCGCCACCCAGGCCGGGCAGGTCGGCGCCAGCCTGGCCCAGGCGCGCCTGGAGCTGGAGGCCCTCGAAAGCGGCACCGCCCACGAAGGCTTGCAAGCGCTGCTCGAGCGCCGCACGACGCAGGAAGCGGCGCTGTCCGATGCCCGCCATGAACTGGACCAGGTCGCCCAGCAGCTGCGCGCGGCCGAAGAGTCGCGCATGCAGTCCGAGCGCAGCCTGCAGCCGCAGCGCGACCGCATCACCGAGATGCAATTGAAGGAGCAGGCCGCGCGCCTGAACCAGGAGCAGTTTGCCGAGGCGCTGGCCGCCACCGGCGCCGACGAGGCGGCGCTGGCCGAAAAGCTCGACCCGGAGCTGAAACCGCAGTACCTGCAGGCCGAGGTCACCCGGCTGGCCAACGCGATCAACGGCCTGGGCGCGGTCAACCTGGCGGCGGTCGACGAGCTGGCCCAGGCCACCGAGCGCAAACGCTTCCTCGACTCGCAGAACGCCGACCTGAACGAGGCCATCGCCACGCTCGAAGACGCGATCGGCCGCATCGACCGCGAGACCCGCGACCTGCTGCAGGATACCTTCGACCGCGTGAACGGCCACTTCTCGGAACTGTTCCCGATCCTGTTCGGCGGCGGCAACGCCAGGCTGGTGATGACCGGCGACGAGATCCTGGACGCCGGCGTGCAGGTCATGGCCCAGCCGCCGGGCAAGAAGAACGCCACCATCCACCTGCTGTCGGGCGGCGAAAAGGCGCTCACCGCGACCGCCCTGGTGTTCTCGATGTTCCGCCTGAATCCGGCGCCATTCTGCCTGCTCGACGAAGTCGACGCGCCGCTGGACGACGCCAATACCGAGCGCTTCTGCCGCATGGTCAAGCGGATGTCGGAACACACCCAGTTCCTGTTCATCTCGCATAACAAGATCGCAATGGAGATGGCCAGCCAGCTGATCGGGGTGACGATGCAGGAGCAGGGCGTCTCGCGCATCGTCGCCGTGGACATGGAGGCGGCCGCCGGCATGGCCGCCGCCTGAACCGGCGCGGCTCCCCCGGTGCGCCGTGCTACACTGGCCGGCCTCTGCCGCGGCACGTTCCACCGTACGAATGCTTGCAATGACCGACTACCCTAGAACATCGCAGTTTGCCCCGCAGATGCCATCGGAAGCGCCGGCGCTCGCGCAGCGCATGCGGCTGATCGGCGCGTCGCCGGCGCCGATGTGCATCGTGCGCGGCGACGGCGCCATGGCCGCAGCCAATCCGGCCTTCGCGGCGCTGCTGGAAGGCGCCGCCATCCGGGAGCTGGCCGCGCGCATCCTCGACGGCAGCCTGGCCCAGGCCGGCGCCGGGCTCGAACACCCCGCACCCGTCAAGCTCTCCCTGTCGCCGCTACGCGAGTCCGATGGCGCCATGGTCGGCGTGCCGGGCGTGCCGGGCGTGGCCGCGTCGCCGCAGGCCGGGAGCGAGGCGCGCTTTCGCGCGATCACGAACGCCATTTCGCAGATCGGCCTGCCGCGCCCCGGGCGCGCCGGCGCCGGCATCAAGATCGTGCCGGCGCGCCGGCTAGCGATGGCGTCCGCGCGGGGGAGTTGGTATGATTGCACGAATTTCCGTGGGGAGAGCGCCTGCACGGATGCATTTCGATCGAATTAACCATTTCGCAGAACAACAGGACCGCGCAGCCCGCAAGGCTGGCGGATTCGGCGCGAATTTCGCTATTGAGGCACAAGCAGCATGACTGAATTCCAAATGAGCCTGATCGCAGCCGGGGGCGTCTTCGTCGTCGGCGTCATCACCTACAACAAGTGGCAGGAATACAAGGCCAGGAAGAGCGTCGAACGCGCCTTCGCCTCCGACCACGACGACGTCCTGATGCGCGACGGCGAGCAGGCCCCGGCCGTGGACCGCCACGAGCCGGTGTTCGAGGCCGATCTCGACGACAAGGCGCCGCTGCTTGCCAAGGAACCCGTGCTCGACGCCGCCGCCTTCGCGCCGGCCGACGTCAAGCCCGAGCCGCAGCTCGCGACGCCGGCGCCGGCCGCCGCCCCGGCCCCGGCCCAGGCAGCGCCGGTCGCCCCGAGCGCCGGCGCCCCCGCCGCCAGCTACCGCGCCACCGGCGCCAGCGCTGCCCAGGATGCGGTGGCCGCTTCGCTGCCCGGCACCCGCCCCGGCATGCCGCCGGCCGAGCTGGCCGAATGCCTGGTCGATCCGCTGATCGACTGCCTGATTCCCCTCTCGCTCGAAACGCCTGTGCGCGGCGACAAGATCCTGCCGACCCTGCAGACGCTGCGCCGCGTCGGCAACAAGCCGATCCACTACATCGGATTTGCCGTCAGCGGCGAATGGGAGCCGATCGTGCACGGCGGCGTGTACACCAAGCTGCAGGCGGGCGTGCAGATGGCGACCCGCACCACGGCGCTGAACGAACTCGAATACTCCGAACTGGTCACCCGCCTGCGCGCGGTGGCCGACGAGATCGGGGCCGAGCCGGAAGTGCCGGACATGATCGAGGTGATGGCCGAGGCGCGCATCCTGCACCGCTTCGTGGCCGGCCACGACGCCCAGCTGGGCGTGAACCTGGCCGCGAATGGCGCGCCGTGGGCGATGCCGACCCTGATCGGCGCCCTCGAGAACGCGGGCTTCGACGTGCGCCCGGACGGCAGGTTCGCGATGCCCGACAAGGAAGGCGCGGCAGGCGCCGTGCTGTTCACGCTGTCGACCAACGTCACCCTGGGCGCCGACACCACCTCGCGCCTGACCCTGTTGCTGGACGTGCCGTGCGTCGCCCCCGCGCGCGACGGCTTCGGCCGCATGGTCGATACGGCGCGCGGCCTGACCCAGCGCCTGGACGCGACCATCGTCGACGATTTCGACCAGCCGCTGGTGGACGAGGCGCTGGACGAGATCAAGGCCCAGGTGGGCGAGTTCTACCAGGAGATGGACGCGGCCGACATTCCGGCCGGCTCGACCCGCGCGCTGCGCCTGTTCAGCTGAGGACGTGCGGTGACCGAGCAAGTGCAACAGAACGAGCGCGAGCGCAGCATTGAACGCATGCGCTGGCTGGTCGCGGAGCTGAACCGCGCCAGCTACAACTACCATGTGCTGGACGCGCCGACGATTCCCGACGCCGAGTACGACAAGCTGTACCACGAGCTGGTGGCGCTGGAAGCGCAGCACCCGGAAAGCGTCGACCCCGATTCGCCGACCCGGCGCGTGGGCGACGCCCCGATTCCGGAATTCGGCCAGGTCACCCATGCGGTGCCGATGCTGTCGCTGAACAACGGCTTTACCATCGAGGACATCGATAACTTCGACCGCAAGGCGCGCGAAGGGCTGGAAGTGCGCGAGGTCGTCTACAACGCCGAGCTCAAGTTCGATGGGCTGGCGATCAGCCTGCGCTACGAGGATGGACGCCTGGTGCAGGCGGCGACCCGCGGCGACGGCTACACGGGCGAGGACGTCACCGCCAATATCCGCACCGTGCGCGTGATCCCGATGCGGCTGCACGGCGCCGACCTGCCGGCGGTGCTCGAGGTGCGCGGCGAAGTGCTGATGTTCAAGCGCGACTTCGAGGCCCTGAACGAGCGCCAGCGCGCCGCCGGCCAGAAGGAATTCGCCAATCCGCGCAATGCCGCCGCCGGCAGCCTGCGCCAGCTCGACGCGCGCATCACCAGTGAGCGCAGGCTGCGCTTCTTCGCCTATGGCGTGGGTCAGGTGGAGGGCGCTGACTTGCCCGCCACCCATTCGGGCCTGCTCGACTGGTTCGAAGCGCTCGGGCTGCCGGTCGCGAAGGAACGCAAGGTGGTCGCGGGCCGCGACGGCCTGCTCGACTTCTACCGCGACGTCGGCGAACGCCGCAAGGCGCTGCCTTACGA
This sequence comes from Massilia sp. UYP34, assembly GCF_056279385.1. Classification (NCBI taxonomy): domain Bacteria; kingdom Pseudomonadati; phylum Pseudomonadota; class Betaproteobacteria; order Burkholderiales; family Oxalobacteraceae; genus Massilia; species Massilia sp. UYP34. Next base: position 291,255 of record NZ_JBWBRF010000002.1, read on the forward strand.
GATCGACGGCGTGGTGTACAAGGTCGACCGCATCGAGGACCAGCGCGCGCTGGGCTTCGTCTCGCGCGCGCCGCGCTTCGCGCTGGCCCATAAATTCCCGGCCGAGGAAGCGCTGACCATGGTCCAGGCAATCGAGGTGCAGGTCGGCCGCACCGGCGCCATCACGCCGGTGGCGCGCCTGGTGCCGGTCTCGGTGGGCGGCGTGACCGTCACCAACGCGACCCTGCACAACGAAGACGAAGTGCGGCGCAAGGACGTGCGCGTGGGCGACACCGTGATCGTGCGCCGCGCCGGCGACGTCATCCCCGAGGTGCTGGCGGTGGTGCTGGAGCGCCGCTTGAGCCCGGAACCGCCAATCTATGAATTGCCGAAGCAGTGCCCGGTGTGCGGTTCGCACGTGGTGCGCGAGGCGGACGAAGCGATCGCGCGCTGCTCCGGCGGCCTGACCTGCGCGGCCCAGCGCAAGGAAGCGATCCGCCACTTCGCCGGCCGGCGCATGATGGACATCGAGGGCCTGGGCGACCGCTACATCGACAGCCTGGTCGAGGCAAAGCTGGTGGAGGGCGTGGCGGATCTCTACAAGCTCACGCTCGACGACCTGCTCAAGATGAAGCGCCTGGCGGACGAGCGCGACGGCACGACACCGGAGACTGTGAAGCAGGGCAAGGTCGCGACCAAGTGGGCCGACAACCTGCTCGCCGCGATCGCCGCCAGCAGGCAGCCGCCGCTCGAGCGCCTGCTGTTCGCGCTCGGCATCCGCCACGTGGGCGAGTCGACCGCCAAGACGCTGGCCGACTGGCTCGGGAGCCTCTCGCTGGTGCGGCGCGCGCCGGCCGCGCTGCTGCGCGTGCTGCCCGACATCGGCGGCACGGTGGCCGAGTCGATCGCCGAATTCTTTGCCGAAGAAAAGAATCAGATCGCCCTCGATGCATTGCTCACGGCCGGCGTGGGTCCGCGCGACGAGCATCCGCCGAAGGCGCAGCTGCGCGAAAAGCTCGACGAGATCAAGCTGCTGGCCGCGCTCGACATCCCGAAACTGACCGAGCCGCGCGCGCGCCAGGTGGTGGGCGCCGGCCAGGGTCTGGAAGACATCGGCGTTCGCACCGACTTCGGCATCTTCGGCCTGCCGGCAACGGTCGCGGCCGCGCTCGAGGAATGGATGGCGGTGCGCGAGAACCGGGAACGGGTGCAGTCGCTGGCGGCCCTGCGGCGTTCGCTGCTGGAATCCCTGCCCGAAGCTGCCGCCGCGCCCGAGGGGCCGCTGGCCGGCAAGACCTTCGTCCTGACCGGCACCTTGCCGACCATGAGCCGCGACGCCGCCGGCGCGCTGATCGAGCAGGCCGGCGGCAAGGTGTCGGGCTCGGTGTCGAAGAAGACCTCCTACGTGGTGGCCGGCGCGGACGCCGGCAGCAAGCTGGCCAAGGCCGAGGAGCTGGGCGTCACGATCCTGGACGAGGCGGCGCTGCTGGCGCTCCTCGGACCATAACCGAACCGTCAACAAGAAACCATGAACCTGATCCGCAAAGCCGTATTCCCCGTCGCCGGCCTGGGCAGCCGCTTCCTGCCGGCGACCAAGGCGCAGCCGAAAGAGATGCTGCCGATCGTCGACAAGCCGCTGATCCAGTATGCGGTCGAAGAAGCGGTGGCCGCCGGCATCACTGAGCTGATCTTCATCACGGGCCGCAACAAGCGCGCCATCGAAGACCATTTCGACAAGGCCTACGAGCTCGAATCCGAACTCGAGGCGGCCGGCAAGCAGGCCCTGCTCGAGACCGTGCGCGGCGTGATCCCGAAGAACGTCAACTGCATCTACATCCGCCAGTCCTCGCCCCTGGGCCTGGGTCATGCGGTGCTGTGCGCGCGCCCGGTGGTGGGCAATGAACCGTTCGCCGTGCTGCTGGCGGACGACTTCATGGACACCGCCGACGGTCAGAAACCGGTGCTGGCCCAGATGGCCGACGTCTACGCCTATGAGCGCAGCAGCATCCTGGCGGTGCAGGACGTGCCGCGCGAGCACACCCGCCAGTACGGCATCGTGAGCAGCGCGTGCTACCGCACCGGCCTGGAGCTGGTCTCGAACATCGTCGAAAAGCCGCAGCCCGCGGACGCGCCGTCGACCCTGGCCGTGGTCGGCCGCTACGTCTTGTCGCCCTCGATCTTCGACTACCTGGAAAACATCGGCAAGGGCGCCGGCGGCGAGATCCAGCTCACCGACGGCATCGCGGCCCTGATGCGCGACGAGCGCGTGCTGGCCTACCGCTACGCCGGCCAGCGCTACGATTGCGGCTCCAAGCTGGGCTATCTGCAGGCCACCGCCGCGATCGGCCTCAAGCACCCGGAGACGGCCGATGGTTTTCGCGCCTCGCTGGCCGGCCTGCTCGAAGGAAGAGGCCCGGCATGACGGTGCGCGCGATCCTGAAAATGGGCGACCCGCGCCTGCTGCGCGTCGCGCAGCCGGTGACGCGGTTCGATACGCCCGAGCTGCATGCGCTGGTCGCCGACATGTTCGAGACCATGCATGCCGCCAACGGCGCTGGCCTGGCCGCGCCGCAGATCGGCGTCGACCTGCAACTGGTGATCTTCGGCTTTGGCAGCAACCAGCGCTATCCCGATGCGCCGCCGGTGCCCGAGACGGTCCTGATCAACCCCGTGCTCACGCCGCTGTCGGACCAGATGGAAGAAGGCTTCGAGGGCTGCCTGTCGGTGCCCGGCCTGCGCGGCAGCGTGCCGCGTCATACGCGCCTGCATTACGAAGGGTTCGACCAGTTCGGCAAGCGCATCGTGGTGGACGCCGAAGGCTTCCATGCGCGCGTGGTGCAGCACGAAGTGGATCACCTGCTGGGGATCCTGTACCCGATGCGGATCCGCGACTTTTCCCGCTTCGGCTTCACCGAAGTGATGTTCCCCCAACTCGACCCCGGAGCCGACGATTGAGCCGCGCTTTCTTCTTCCTGGCCGCTGCGTGCGCCTGCCTGGCCGCGCCGGCGGCGTCGGCCGCTGACTTCTTCACGAAGATCGACCCGTCGCCCACGCGCCAGCTGTGGGTCGACACCGGCTTTTACACCGCGCATTTCGACAGCGACAAGGACCTGAACGGCAACAACAAGGGCCTGGCGCTCGAGTACCGCTTCAAGGGCACGATGACGGCCACCGCAGGCCGCTTCTACAACAGCGACCGCGCCTGGTCGAACTACGCGGGCGTGATCTGGCAGCCGTATGCGGTCGGCCCGGTGCGCGTGGGGCTGGCGCTGGCCGCCTTCGATGGTTACCCGAAGACGCGCGACGGCGGCTGGTTCCCGGGCGCGATCCCGACCCTGACCTATGAGTATCAGCGGGTCGGCGTGAACGTCGGGATCATCCCGAACTACAAGGACCGCCTGTATGGCGGCATTTCGTTCCAGCTGAAATTCAAGCTGTTCGACAAATAAGAGGGGCCGCGCGCTGCGGCCCCTGCGTCGGCGAGTGATCAGCTTTCCTTCGGGTACGGACTCGGCCCGCCCTCCGCGATAAACTGGTCGATCCGCTGCTGCAGCACCGGCAGCGGCACCGAACCCACGTGCAGCACGGTGTCGTGGAAGTGGCGGATGTCGAACTTCGGCCCCAGCGCCTTCTCGGCGCGCGCGCGCGCTTCCTGGATCGCCATCTGGCCAAGATAGTAGGATAGCGCCTGCCCCGGCCACGAGATGTAGCGGTCGACTTCAGTCTCCACCTCGTGCTTCGACAGCGCGGTGTTCTGCAGCAGGTAGTCCTGGGCCTGCTCCCGCGTCCAGCCCTTGGCGTGCACGCCCGTGTCGACCACCAGGCGCGAAGCGCGCCAGGCCTGGTAGCTCAGCATGCCGAACACTTCGTACGGGGTTTCGTAGATGTCCATCTCGGTGCCCAGGCGCTCGGTGTACAGCGCCCAGCCTTCGCCATAGGCCGAGATGTAGGCGCGGCGGAACGGCGGCACGCCTTTCTGTTCCTGCGCCAGCGGAATCTGGAACGCGTGGCCCGGCGCCGACTCGTGCAGGGTCAGGGCCGGCAGGCTGTACAGGGGCCGGGCCGGAAGGTTATAGGTATTGACCCAATAGGTGCCGGGACCGCCGCGACCGGCGGTCCAGAACGGCGCCTGGTCGTCGGGCACCGGCACGATCGCGAAGCGGCGGCGTGGCAGGTGGCCGAAGAACTGGTCGGCCTTGGCGTCGAACTTCTTGGAGGTCCAGGCCGCGCTCTTGAGCAGCTCTTGCGGCGTCTTCGCATAGAACTGCGGATCGGTGCGCAGGAACTGCAGGAAGGCCTGCAAGTCGCCCTTGAAGCCGACCTGCTTCATCACGTCGTGCATCTCGGCGCGGATCTTGGCCATCTCGGCCAGGCCGATCGCGTGGATCTGGTCGGCGGTCAGGTCGGTCGTGGTGAATTCCACGATCTTCGACTGGTAGTATTCCTTCCCGCCCGGCATGTCCTGGGCCGCCAGCGTGGTGCGCGCCTTCGGCACGTACTCGTCGCGGAAGTAGGCCAGCGCCTTGGCATAGGCCGGCTGTATCCTGTTCTGGATGAGGGCCACCGCCTGCGCGCGCAGCGCCGCCTGCTCGGCGGCCGGCATCGACGACGGCATCTGCCTGAACGGGTTGTAGAACACGACGTCCTGCGGCGTCTTCGCCCCGGTCACCGAGCTCAGGGTGCCTTCGCGGCCGGCCAGGGTGACCTTGGGCGGCGTGAAGCCGCGCGCCAGGCCGGCGCGCATATTGTCCAGCTCCTGGTCGAAATAGGCGGGCAGGCCTTCGAGCAGCGCCAGGTAATTGCGGTAGTCGTCGGCGCTCTTGAGCGGGCGGCGCGCGGCATAGGCGACGTCGGACCAGAATGCGGTGTCGGCGTTGACCGGCTGCTCGTACTCGCGGAAGCGCTGGGCGTCATGCAGGGCGGCGATCTGGGCGCGGTAGACGGCGAAATTGATGCGTTCGGCGGGGGAGAGCGCGCCTGGCGAAATCGCATCGAGTTCCTTCAGGATGCCGGCCCAGTAGACGCGGCGCCCTTCCTGGGCCGCGGCGTCGACCCGCGCATAACCCGGGCGTGCGTCGGGCGCGTTTTCGTCGCGCGCCAGGCGCTCGGCGATGCGCCACTTCCACTCCCTGGTGTAGATGTCCTTGAACCGTGCGTCTGCGGCGGTCGCGGTCGCTTTCACCGCGACCGCAGGTGCGTTCGTGGCGGCCACGGCCGCCGGCGCAGATGCCAGACCCATCACGACGGCGGCCGTCGAGACGGCGGCGCCCAGCTTGCATATTTTCATTGATCCCCTGATTAATAATGAGCATGATTGCTCGGCGATACACATCTTAGCGGGGAAACAGGCACATGCCTACCGCATGTTTCGCGCCGTAAATACCTGTGCTGACCCATGGCGCCGCGCAATTTTAATCGCCGGAAGGTCAGGAAATGGCAGGAAGCCAAGATATAATGTTCGTCAACCTATCGCCGGGCGAGCGCACGACGATTCCACGCGATCGTGTGCATGGACCTTTCATGAAGATAACGGCAGCAATTGCTATTCGACCTAGACATGATGACGAGTAAGGGCGGCCCCGGGCGTTCTGAAGAGCATATCCAGCTCATCCAATCCTGGCGGCGCCTGGCCGACCAGTTGGGTCCGCTCATCGGTGACAACGGCTTTTGCGCGCTGTATGGACGGGCATGCCGTCTTGTCGGTCCCGAATTTATTTGGCTGGCGGAAACGTCGCCATGCAAGACCCGCGACTCCCAAATCACCGCGCTGGACGAGCTGCTCGCCAGCGTGGCACCCGACCACGCAAAGGCCGCGCATGCGGCACTGCTCCAGACGTTTACCGAGTTGCTGGCGTCACTTATCGGCCAGGCTCTCGCACGACGCCTGCTCGATGCCGCCGCGCGGGACGGGGAAGAGAAGAATGCACAGGAGCACAAGTAATGAGCGATAAAGTATCCCTTGGAAAGCTGAGCACTGGCGTGCCGGGGCTCGATGTTCTCCTGGGGGGAGGGCTGAGCGAGTTTTCCTTCAACCTGATCGCCGGGCCGCCGGGATCGGGCAAGACCACGCTGGCCCATCAGATCATGTTTTCGCTGGCAAGCAACGAGCGCCGCGCCCTGTTCTTCACGGTGCTGGGCGAACCGCCCCTCAAGATGCTGCGTTACCAGCAACAGTACAGCTTCTTTGACATGGACATGGTCGGCAACTGCGTGCGCTATGTCAACCTGGCCGAAAACCTGCGCGCGGGCGATTTCAGCGGCGTGCTGACGCGCCTGATGAAGGAGGTCGAGGATTTCTCGCCCAGCCTGGTGTTCGTCGATTCCTTCCGCTCGGTGGCGCAGACCGCGCGCGCCGGCATCGAGGGCGTGGCCGATCTGCAGCACTTCATCCAGGAACTCGGCACCCGCATGACCAGCTGGCAGGCGACCACCTTCCTGATCGGCGAATACCTGCACGGCGACGCCGAAGCCAGCCCGATCATGACGGTGGCCGACGGTATGATCGCGCTGACGCCGGTGCACGAGGATAACTCTGTAGTGCGCAAGATGCGCGTGGTGAAGATGCGCGGCCAGGCCCACCTGGGCGGCTCGCACACCTTCCGCATCACCGACGACGGCATCCGCGTGTATCCACGCATCCTGCCGCCGCTGGCGTCCGACCATCACCAGGGGGCGCGGGTCGACCGCGCTCCGGCGCGCATCCCCACCGGCACCCCCGATCTCGACGGCCTGCTCCACGGCGGCCTGCCGCAAGGCCACTCGCTGCTGGTATCGGGGCCGAGCGGCTGCGGCAAGACGATCCTCGGCACCCGCTTCCTGCAGGCGGGCGCGCGGATGGGCGAGAAGGGCGTGGCAGTCTCGTTCGAGAAGGGCGCATCGCGCCTGCGCAATGCCGAACTGGCCGAGCTGGTCGCCAATGGCGACGTGCAGATGGTCGAAAGCCGCAAGATCGACCTGACGGTCGACGAGCTGCTCGACGAGATGAACGAGGCGATCGACCGCACCGGCGCGCGCCGGGTGGTGGTCGATTCGCTGTCCGAGCTGGCGCTGTACCTGGCGCCGGAAGGACGCAACCAGCTGCGTTCGACCGTGTTCCAGATGCTGTCCTCGCTGGCCAAGCGCGGCGTCAGCGTGCTGGTGACGATGGGACTGGACGACGAATTCACCCAGCTCAGGTTCAGCCAGGCCGACGTGGCCTATCTCACCGACGCCATCGTGGTGATGCGCTTCGGCGAGAGCGCAGGCCAGATCCGCCGCTTCATCTCGGTGGTCAAGGTCCGCGGCAGCGCCCACAGCACCGATCTGCGCGAATTTCGCATCGGCGACGACGGCATCCGTATCGAGCCGGTAGCGACCAAATTCGAAGGCGTGCTGCACGGTTTACCCGTCGCGCGCGGGATAGCCTGAATGAATCTCACGGCGGCGACACCAGGCAGCGACGACGGCACCCTGGCGCTCCGCCTGGCGGCGCTGGAACGCGAGGCGGAGCAGTTGCGCGGCGATCTCGTCGCCAGCCGCGCGCTGACCGCGAGCCTGCGCGAAGCGAACGAGCATCTGGTGCTGGCCGCGGTCGACGCCCAGACCTCGCGCGACGACGCCGAGGAAACCAACCGCCGCCAGAACGAATTCCTCGCCATGCTGGCGCACGAGCTGCGTAATCCCCTGGTGCCGATCAGCGTCTCGGCCAGCCTGCTCGAACGGGCGCCGGTGAATCCCGTTGCCCTGGAACGGCTGACCGGCGTGATCCAGCGCCAGGTGGGCCATATGGCGCGCCTGCTGGACGACCTGCTCGACGCCGCCCGCCTCAGCAGCGGCAAGATCACGCTCGCCATCGAGCCGCTGCGGCTGGCCGAGCTGATCGAGCATGCGGCGGAAACAGTCATGCCACGCGTGCGCGAGCGCGGCCAGGAGCTGGCGATCGCGCGGGCGGAAGATGCCCTGGTGGTCGATGGCGACCGGGTACGCCTGACCCAGGTGTTTACCAACCTGCTCAACAATGCCTCGAAATACACGCAGGACGGCGGCCGGATCGGGGTCGCGGCCCAGGCCGGCCCTGACGGCCGCGTGACGGTCACCATCGAGGACAACGGCGCCGGCATGTCCATTGAGACTATCGGCCGCGCCTTCGACCTGTTCACCCAGGGGCCGCGCACGCTGGCGCGCTCGGAGGGCGGGCTCGGGGTCGGGCTGAACGTGGTGCGTAATCTCGTCACCATGCACGGTGGCAGCGTCGCCGCCGCCAGTCCCGGGCTGGGGCAGGGCAGCACCTTCAGGGTGTCGCTGCCGCTGTCGAGCGCGGTGGCGTCCGACGGCGTGGCCGACGGCGCCGCGCCGGTCGCCGGCGCCAGGCGACGGATCCTGATCGTGGAAGACAATGCCGACGCGTCGGACGTGCTGCGCATGCTGCTCGAAGTCGAAGGACACGCGGTGGAAATCGCCGGCGACGGCCATGCCGGGCTGGCGCTGGCGCTGGAAGGGCGGTTCGACGCGGTCGTGTGCGACATCGGACTGCCGGGCCTGGACGGCCTGGAACTGATGGCGCGCCTGCGCGCCGCGGACGCGGGGACGGGAGTAAGTGCGGGCGCGCATGCTGGCACGGGTGCAGGCGCAACCCGGCCCCTGACGATCGCCCTGTCGGGCTATGGCCAGCCGCAAGACCGCGAACGCGCGCTGGCGGCCGGCTTCGACCGCTACCTGGTCAAGCCGGTGGCGCCCGGCGTGCTGATCGAGTTGCTGGCGGGCGCGGCGTCTTAGGCGCGGCGGCAAGGTTGGCTGCGCGCCCCGGCCGACCCTACGCCAACAAACGCCGCAGGCGCGTCACCGCTTCCTCGATCCGCTCGTACTTCGTCGCATACGAAAACCGCACGTGGCGCTGCGGCGCCGCCACCCCGAAATCGTCGCCCGGCACGATCGCCACGTGGGCGTCCTGCAGCACCGCCAGGCTGAACGCCGCGCTGTCGCCGCGCAGCGGGTGCGCCACGCGGTCGATGTCGGCGTACACGTAAAAGGCGCCGTCCGGCATCACCGGCACCCCGAAGCCGAGCTCGCGCAGCGCCGGCACCAGGTAGTCGCGGCGGCGCTGGAATTCGCGCCGGCGCTCCTCGAAGATCGCCAGCGCCTCGGGCTCGAAGCAGGCTAGCGCCGCGTGCTGGGCCACGGTCGGCGCGCAGATGAACAGGTTCTGCGCCAGTTTTTCGAACACCGGCACCAGGCTGTCCGGCACCACCAGCCAGCCCAGGCGCCAGCCGGTCATGTTGAAATACTTGGAAAAGCTGTTCACCGTGATCGCGTCGGCATCGAACGCCAGCGCGCTTGACGGCTGCTGGTCGTAGGACAGGCCCTGGTAGATCTCGTCGACGATGGCAAAGCCGCCGCGCGCGCGCACCGCCTCCAGCATGGCGCGCAACTGGTCAGGGGTCATCGAGGTGCCGGTCGGGTTCGACGGCGAGGCCACCAGCACGCCGCGCGTGCGGTCGCCCCAGAGGTCGGCCACGTGGTGGGCGCCGAGCTGGTAGCGGTCCTCGTGCGAACAGGGCACCAGCACCGCCTGGCCCCCGAAGCTGGCCACGAAATGGCGGTTGCATGGATAGGACGGGTCGGGCATCAGGACTTCGTCGCCTTCGGACACCAGCGCGGCGCAGGCCAGCAGCAGGCCGGCCGAGGCGCCGGCCGTGATCACGATGCGGCGCGGGTCGATGTCCAGGCCCTGGGTCGCGGCGTAGTGGCGCGAGATCGCCGCGCGCAGCTCGAACAGGCCCAGCGATTCGGTGTATTGGGTGACGCCGCCCCGAATGGCTTCTATCGCGGCGCTGGCCACGATGTCGGGCGCGGTGAAATCGGGCTCGCCGACGCTCATGCTGACGACGTCGTGGCCGGCGCGCTTGAGTGCGCCGGCGGCCTTGACCATCTCCATGACGCGAAACGGTTCGATCGCGTGCACGCGCTGGGCGACCTGGAGTTGGCGGTTGGGAGTAATGAGAGACATGCTGGATGGCAGGGAGTGGGAATCCCCGCCATCTTACTGGAAGCCGGGCTGACGCGCGCCCGAACGGCGGCGGCGCACCTGCAATCCGTACTTCTGCCAGACCCTGTCGATACAGGACATCAAGGGGGCCAGCGGCCGCCTGTACCGGCATCTCGAAGCTGGTGCCGGGCTGCGAGAACCAGGGCGAAGACGAATTGAGCACGCCAGCGGTGGCCGTGCTCGCCCAGGACCCGGATGGCCGCACCGTCGTCGTCGCCAACGCGCGCGCCGACGGCCAGGGCCGCCTGATGCAGCCGGCGCTGGGGTCGAACCGAGCCTGGCGAGCGCTTTCTTCAGATTGTCTTCAGCGCCCCGCGTCTGCCCGGGCGGCACGGGGCGTTGCGTTTGCGTCAAGACTGTCTGATCCGGCGGAATTCTGTCATGCTTATCGCCTGCACTTTCACAACAACGATAACGAAGACATGACCAAAGCCCCGATTGCCCGCCTGGCGCTCTGCATTGCAGCCATCCCGCTTGCCGCCAGCCCGCTCGCTCTCGCCCAGAACGCCGAACGCCAGCTGGCCGGCGTCACGCGCAACCAGAATTCCCTCGAGATCGCGACCAACGACGGCCGCTACCTGATCAAGCCGTATTCGAGCACGATCGTCGAGACCACCTTCATTCCCAAGGGCGAGCGCTTCGATCCGGCCTCGCACGCGGTGATCCTGGCGCCGGTGCAGGTGCAGGCCACGTTCAGGGACGAGGGCGGCCGCATCACCTACGCGGTCGACGGCGGCATCAGCGTCATGATCGACAAGCAGCCGTTCCGAATCAGCTACGCCTACAAGGGCAAGCCGCTGGTGGCCGAAAAGGGGGGCGTGCAGCGCGCCAACGGCATGGACGTCATCGAATTCGCGCTGGAAGACGGCGAGGCCCTGTACGGCGCCGGCGCGCGCGCGGTCGGCATGAACCGCCGCGGCCACCGCTTCCAGCTGTACAACAAGGCGCATTACGGCTATGCCGAGCGCTCCGAGCTGCTCAACTACACGATTCCGGTGGCGCTGTCGTCCAAGAAATATGCGATCCACTTCGACAATCCGCAGACCGGCTGGCTCGATTTCGACAGCCGCAACGACGGCACCCTGCGCTACGAGGTGATCGGCGGACGCAAGACCTACCAGGTCGTGGCGGGCGACAGCTGGGACCACCTGATGGCCGGCTACACCGGCCTGACCGGCCGCCAGCCGCTGCCGCCGCGCTGGGCCTTCGGCAACTTCGCCAGCCGCTTCGGCTACAAGTCCGAAGCCGAGACGCGCGCCGTGGTCGACAAGTTCGCGCAAGAGAAGATTCCGCTCGACGCCGTCATTCTCGACCTCTACTGGTTCGGCAAGACGGTGCAGGGCACGATGGGCAACCTGGCCTGGGACCGCGACACCTTCCCCAACGCAGAAAAAATGATGGCCGACTTCAAGGCCCGGGGCGTCAAGACGGTGGTGGTCACCGAACCGTTCGTGCTGACCACGTCGAAGCGCTGGGGCGAAGCGGTGGAGAAGGGCGTGCTGGCCACCGACAAGGCGGGCAAGCCCTACACGTATGACTTCTATTTCGGGAACACGGGCCTGATCGACATCTACAAGAAGGAAGGCCGCGACTGGTGGTGGAGCATCTACCGCGACCTCAAGAAGGGCGGCGTCACCGGCTGGTGGGGCGACCTGGGCGAGCCCGAGGTGCACCCGTCGAGCCTGCAGCACGCCACCGGCTCGGCCGACCAGGTGCACAACGTCTATGGCCACGACTGGGCGCGCCTGATCTTTGATGGCTACAGGCAGGAATTCCCGAACGAGCGGCCCTTCATCCTGATGCGCGCCGGTTACTCCGGCTCGCAGCGCTTCGGCATGATCCCGTGGTCGGGCGACGTCGCGCGCAGCTGGGGCGGCCTGCAGTCGCAGATGGAGATCTCGCTACAGATGGGCATGCAGGGCCTGGCCTATATGCACTCCGACCTCGGCGGCTTTGCCGGCGCGGTGCTGGACGACGAGCTGTACGTGCGCTGGCTGCAGTATGGCGTGTTCCAGCCGGTGTTCCGTCCGCATGCGCAAGAGGCGGTGGCGTCCGAGCCGGTGTTCCGCTCCGAGCGCACCAAGGTCCTGGCGCGCGAGGCGGTATGGCTGCGCTATGCGATGCTGCCGTATAACTACACGATCGCCTTCGACAACGAGCAGACCGGCATGCCCCTGATGCGGCCCCTGATGTTCGTCGAGGCCGATCCGGCCCAGCCGGCCGAGCGCTCGACCACCTATCTGTGGGGCCCGGACTTCCTGGTCACGCCGATCGTCCATCCGGGCGCCACCCGCGCCGAGGTGTACTTCCCGAACAGCGGCAGCGTGTGGTTCGACTTCCATACCGGCCGCGCGCACCAGGGCGGCATCCTCGAGACGGTGAAGCCGGTCGAGGCCCACATCCCGGTCTATGTGCGCGCCGGCGCCTTCGTGCCGATGGCGAAGGTGGTGCAGACCACGCGCGACTACACCGGCCGCGAGATCGACCTGCACTACTACCACGACGCGTCGGTGGCCGCCTCGAACGGCAAGCTGTACGACGACGACGGCGAGACCGCGAACGCCCATGCGCAGGGCAAGTACGAGATCGTGCGCTTCGACAGTCGATTCGCCGACAGGCGGCTCGAGATCGGCTTCAAGACCGAGACCGGCAAGGCGATGGCGGCAAAGGAACGGGCCTTCGCGCTCAAGGTGCACAATGTGAAGGCGAAGCCACGTGGCGTGACGGTCGACGGCCGCGCCGCGCGCTTCGTGTTCAACGCCCAGCAGCACCTGCTCGAAGTGCGGGTCCCGGCGCGCCAGGGCCAGGCGGCGCAGGTCGCCATCGAACTGTAACGACGACAGCGCGGTCTGTCGCACCGCGCTTCTTTAACGCGCCACGATCAGGCGCAGTCCCAGCCCGATGAACACTGCCCCCGCGATCCGGTCCAGCCACATGCCGGCCGTGGGCGTGCGGTTGAGCCACTGGCCGATCGCTCCCGAAAAATAGCCGAGCGCGCCGAAGATGGCGGCCGCCTGCAGCGTGAACACGATGCCCAGCAGGCCGATCTGCAGGTTGGCGTCGCCGCGCGCCGCCACCACGAACTGCGGCAGGAAGGACAGGAAGAACAGCGCCACCTTGGGATTGATGGCCGCGGCCACCAGCCCCTTGGCGAACAGCCGTCCTGCCGGCTCGCCGGATGCGCCGGCGGTGGTCACGCGCGCGCCGCCGCGGCTCCTGATCGCGCCCCATCCCATCCAGATCAGGTACAGGCCGCCCGCCACCTTGAGCGCGGTGAAGGCCGCTGGCGAGGCCGCGATCAGCGCGCTGACGCCGATCACGGCCAGCACGGTATGGCTGATGCAGCCGAAAGCGCACCCGAGCCCGAAGGCGATGCCGCGCAGGCGGCCCTTGGCGATGCCGGTGCTGAGCACCATCAGGTTGTCGGGGCCGGGAGAGAGGGTGATCAGGATGGCGGCGGCGAGAAAGCCGAAGAGCTGTTCGGGCGAGAGCATGGACGTGTCGAAAAAAGAAACGGGCGAACAGCTTATCGCATGTTCGCCCGCGCATGTTCGCCCGCGCATGTTCCCCCGTTCGGGCGGCGCGGGCCTGCAGTCTTACGACTTCTTGCAGCTCAGTTCCTTGGCATTGGCGCCCCACTTGATGGTGACCTTGCCCTGGTGTTCCTTGAATTCTTCGCTGCGGTTGCCGTAGGCGATGCCGCTGGCGGTCCGTTCTCCGCGCAGCAGCACGTGTTCCTTGTCGCGCACCGCGACCATCGAGGCGGGCGTGGTGTCGAGGAAGGTGGCGCTGATCTTGCTGCCGTCGCCGCAGGTGAAGGCGACCGGGCCGGTCGTCTTGACCAGCTTGTAGGTCGATTGCAGCTGCAGCATGCGGCTGCCGTAGGCGTTGTTGATGCAGCCGTTCATGTCCTTGGCTTCGGCGCACTCCTTCACGCCGTCCCACCATTTGGTGTGCCGCTCCTGCAGTTCCTTGCTGGCGCCGGCGTCGAGCTTTTCGAGCGCGGCGCGGTACAGGGCGAAGACCAGGCCTTCGGATTCGGCCGAACCGGGATGCTGGCAGATCTTGGCTTCGGCGCTGCCGATGCCCCTGGCGCAAAAGCCGGGCATCGAGACGGCCTGGACGCCCAGCGGCAGGGCCAGGACGGCGGCGGCGATGAGGTAACGTTTCATGGTGTGCTCCTTATTGTATCGAATGCGATGGTGGTGGCGGCGCTGCGTCGTGCAGCACCGATGGAGATGGGCCCTGGGGACGGCCGCTGGAGCTGAGTCCTACGCCGTGACCTTCGCCAGATCGAGTTCGACCCAGGTCGGCGCATGGTCGCTCGGCTTCTCGCGGCCGCGCACGAACTTGTCGACTCCGGCATCCTTCAGCGCCGGCTGCAGTGCGGGGCTGAGCAGCAGGTGATCGATGCGGATGCCGGCGTCGCGCCCGAAGGCGTTGCGAAAGTAATCCCAGAAGGTGTAGATCGTCTCGTCGGGGTGGATGGCGCGCAGCGAATCGAGCCAGCCCTGGTCGATCAGGCGCTCGAAGGCGGCGCGGGTCTCGGGACGGAACAGGGCGTCGTCGACCCAGCGCTCCGGCTTGTAGACGTCGCGCTCGGTCGGGATCACGTTGAAGTCGCCCGCCAGCACCGCGGGAACGCCCTGCGCCAGGAGTTCGAGGCCGCGCAGGCGCAGGCGCTCCATCCAGGCCAGCTTGTAGTCGAACTTGGGCCCCGGCGCCGGATTCCCGTTCGGCAGGTAGAGGCCGGCGATCAGGATGCCCTTGTAGACCGCCTCGATGTAGCGGCTTTGTTCGTCGGTCTCGTCGCCCGGCAGGCCGCGCTGCACCTCTTGCGCCGGCTCGCGGGTGATGATCGCGACCCCGTTCCAGCTTTTCTGGCCGTGCCAGAGCGCGTGGTAGCCGGCGTCCTCGATCGCCTGCAGCGGGAATTTGTCCTGCGGGGCCTTCAGCTCCTGCAGGCAGACGACGTCGGGCTGGCGCTCGCCGAGGTACTGGATGAGGGCATCCAGCCGGCTATTGATGCTGTTGACATTGTAGGTTACGACGAGCATGGCTTCTCCGATCGAGTTGAGGTCATTATGGCAACAATTTGCAGCATCAGGCGCACGGGTCGCTTGCCTGGTGCGCCGCTATGTCAATTGAAACTGGCGACGCAGGTTCAGGCGCGCGAGCACGCCAGGCAACCGCTCGAGCGGGCCTGCCTGGCGCACTTTGCGCGCGACGTCGGCGACCGGGTCTGGCTCCTGGCCGAGGGGAAGATCCGGGAACAGGCCACGCCGCAAGCATTCTTCGCCAAAGCCGCAACACCCGCGCGCGCAGCAGATCCTGGCCGAGCGCCGCCGCGACTGGCCGTTGCGAGAATCCGCCGCGCTGCTATGATGAAGGCCTTCGGCTTTCATCACAAGGCGGCAGCATGGCGCACCAGACCATCCTCGAGTTTTCGACCGGCGGCCGCGGTACCCGCGAGATCACGCGCGATGTGGCCGCCGTGGTCGCCGCATCCGGCGTGCAATGCGGCCTGGTCCAGGTCTTCGTGCAGCACACCAGCTGCTCGCTGCTGCTCACCGAAAACGCCGACGGCGACGTGCGGCGCGACCTGGAAACCATCGTTGCGCGCCTGGCGCCTGACGGCGATCCGGCCTATCGCCACGACGCCGAAGGGCCGGACGACATGTCGGCCCACGGCCGCACCATGCTGACCGACACCGCGCTCACGATTCCGCTCGGGGGAGGGCGCATGCTGCTTGGCACCTGGCAGGGCGTCTACCTGTGGGAACACCGCACGGCGCCGCACCGGCGCCGGGTGGTCGTCACGGTGCTGGGCGGCTGAACCGTGCACGCTGGCCGTCCGCAGATCATGCCGGCGGCATAAAATTCGCTGCGGCGTAGAGCGGCCCCGCGACTTCTGGTAACGTGAGGCGATCGAGCCCGTCCACGTCCGGAAAAAACCATGACCGCCGCCACCGCCAGCCGTCGCCGTACCCTCCTGACGTTAGTCGCGCTGTGCGCCGAAACGGCCCTGCTCGCGCGCGAGTATCTGCATGGCGGCGTGGCGTCGCATCACCTGCTGGCCAATCCCGACCTGCCCGCGGTGTCCAACTGGTGGGGCCTGCTGCTGGTGCCGCTGCTGACCTGGTGGACGGTGGGGCGCGTCGAGCGCCGCGCCGCCGGGGCGGGGGGGCCGGCAAGACGCGCGGCCCTGGTCGGCTTCCTGTGCGCGCTGGCCTACGGCGCCATGCTGGCGGCGCTGTTCGCGGCCGGCAGTCCCGTGGTGGATTACGTGTTCTTCGGCCTGCTGGCGCTGGCCCTCGTGGTGCGCCTGTGGCACGCCGAATACCTGCTGGGCTTTGCGCTGGCCATGAGTGTCGTGGCCGGCCCGATCCTGCCGGCCATGTTCGGGGCCATCATCGCGCTGTTTTCCTGGCTGGTGCATGCCGCGGCGCGCGCGCTGTGGCGCAGGCTGCGTCCGGGCGTGGCCTGAGCGAGCCGCCTGTCAGGAACCATCCTTTCCTGCTGTTCACCGCGATCTTCCTGACCCCGCTGTCGGTCCTGGTGGCCGTAATCTGGATCGCCGCGAGGGCAAAACGTTTTGGCGCCTGAGCCTCGGGCTTCGGCCCCGGACCGGGAGGGACGGGCCTGGACCGACCTCTGGTGTGGCCGTTCGCTGCGCTTTCTTCCTATAATTGATGGCCAGCCGGCGTGTTCCCGGCCGTTTTTCGCCACTTCCGACCAGCCATGACGTCCAGCACCGCCACGTTCGATGAAGAAGCGCGCCTCGCCGTCCTCGATTCCTACGGCATCCTCGACACGCCTCCCGAGCGTTCGTTCGACGATGTCGTGCGCCTGGTCAGCCAGTTGCTGGCCGCGCCGATCGTCGCGGTCAACCTGATCGCGCGCGACCGGCAATGGTTCAAGTCCGAGATCGGCCTGGGCAGGCGCGAAATGCCGCTGGACGACTCGATCTGCCGTTTCGCGCTGCTCGAGGAGGAGCAGATGATCGTGCCCGACATGCGCGAGGATCCGCGCTTCAGGGACAATCCGCTGGTGACGAAGGATGCCGGGTTGCGCTTCTACGCCGGCGCCCTGCTCAAGACGCGCGACGGCGTTGCGCTCGGCACCTTGTGCGTGCTCGATGACAAGCCGCGACCGCAGGGCTTGAGCGAGCAGGAGCAATTCGTGCTGGCCACGCTGGCGCACCAGGTCATGAGCCAGATCGAGCTGCGCAAGGCGATGGCCGAGCAGGAAAACCTGATCGCGGCGCTGCGCGAGGCCGACCAGCGCAAGGACGAATTCCTCGCCATGCTCGCGCACGAGCTGCGCAATCCGCTGGCGCCGATCGTCTCGGCCGCCACGATGTTGTCCAACTTTCACCTCGATCCCGTCATGGTGCAGCGCGCCAGCGAGATCGTGGCGCGCCAGGCCGGGCACATGACGTCGCTGATCAACGACCTGCTGGATGTGTCGCGCGTCACCCGTGGCAAGGTGGAACTCGAGTTGCGCGAGCTCGATTTCAAGGACGTCGTCGCCGACGCCATCGAACAGGTGCGCCCGCTGATCGAGAAGCACCAGCACCGCCTGACCCTGGACCTGCCGCCGGCGCGCGCCATCGTGGTGGGCGACCGCAAGCGCCTGGTCCAGATCATGACCAATATGCTCAGCAACGCCGCCAAGTACACGCTCGAAGGCGGTCACATCGCGGTGCGCCTGACGACGGATGGCGGCGCGCTCGCGGTCGACATTCGCGACGACGGCATCGGCATGTCGCCCGAACTGATCTCCAGCGCCTTCGACCTGTTCGCGCAAGGCGCGCGCGGCCTGGACCGTAGCCAGGGTGGGCTCGGCATCGGCCTGGCGCTGGTGCGCAGCCTGCTCAGGCTGCACGGGGGCGCGGTCAGCGCCAGCAGCGATGGTCCTGGCAAGGGCAGCGCCTTCCATGTCAGCCTGCCGCTGTCGACGCGCGACCAGGTCGAGCGGCGCGCGCGCGACCGCAACCCGCCGCGCGCAACTATGCCGGCGCTGCGCATCGGCGTGGTCGACGACAACGAGGACGCGGCGGTCACGCTGTCGCTGCTGCTGGAAACCCTCGGGCATACGGTGCTGATCGCGCACAGCGCGCGCGACGCGCTGGCGGTGTTGCCGGACTTCGGTCCGGACGTCTGCCTGCTCGACATCGGCCTGCCCGAGATGAACGGCTACGAGCTGGCCGCGGCGCTGCGCGCGCAGCCCGGCGCGTCGCAGGCGATCCTGATCGCGGTGACGGGGTATGCGCAGGAGAAAGACCGGGCGCGGGCGCTCGCGGCGGGCTTTCACGACCTGTTCGCCAAGCCGGTCGATCTCGAGGTCCTGGGCGCAGCGCTGGTGCAGATCGAGAGCCGGCGCGCGGCCTGACGCCGGCGCATGCCGGAGCAGCGCCGCTTGTTTGCGTCACGTTTTGCGCCAACTGTTGCGCCGCCGCTGGCGTGCGCCGGCGTCGCCGTGCGGCAGGCAGAATCTGTTCCTTCATGAGTCGTCGCGAAAGGACAGAGCAATGACACAGCGTTACCAACCCATCACGCGCCTGGGCCTGGGCGGCACCGGCCTTGGCGATATGTACCACGAGACCAGCGACGAGGCGGCGCACGATACCGTCGATGCCGCCTGGGATGCCGGCATCCGCTATTTCGACACCGCGCCGCACTACGGCGCCGGCCTGTCCGAGCACCGTTTCGGCCAGGCGCTGCGGCGCCGTCCGCGCAACGAATACACGCTGTCGTCCAAGGTCGGCCGCATCCTGGCGCCGAGCGAGACGCCCGAGATCGCGGCGCCGTTCGTGGGCGGCCTGCCGTTCCGGCGCATCGACGACTACACCGCCGACGGCGCGCGCCGCTCGATCGAGGACAGCCTGCAGCGCATGGCGCTGTCGCACATCGACATCGTCTATGTGCACGACTTGTCGCCGGACCGCTTGAGCCAGGCCGAGTACGAGCACCATTACGCGATCGCGGCCGGCCGCGGCGGCGCCTTCGAAGGGTTGGTCAGGCTGCGCGAGGAGGGCGTGATCAAGGGCTGGGGCATGGGCGTGAACACGATCGACCCGTGCCTGCGCGCGCTGCGCGACTCGGACCCCGACATCTTCCTGCTGGCCGGGCGCTACACGCTGATGGAAACCACGCCGCTGGACGAGCTGTTCCCGCTGTGCGAACAGCGCGGCGCCAGGGTGGTACTGGGCGGGCCGTTCAATTCGGGCTTCCTGGCCGGCGGCCCGAACTACGACTACGCCCCGGCGGATCAAGACAAGATCGCGCGCCGCGAGCGGCTGCGCCAGGTGGCCGCGCGCCATGGCGTCGACCTGCCGGCGGCGGCGCTGCAGTTCGGCCTGGCCCATCCGGTGGTGGCGGCCACCATCCCCGGCGCCAGCAGCGTGGCGCACCTGCAGCGCAATGCGGCCTTGATGAACATCGCCATCGCGCCGGCGTTCTGGGAAGAGCTGAAGGCCGAGGGCCTGCTGGCCAGGGAAGCGCCGCTACCGGACGGCAAGCCGGCGCTGCGAGGCGCTTAGAACTGCTCGTCCGGGGCCAGGTAACGCCACTGGCCTTCGGGCAGGTTGCCCAGCTTGACCTTGCCGATGCGCACGCGCTTGAGGCCCACCACCTTCAGGTCCACCATATCGCACATGCGCCGGATCTGGCGCTTCTTGCCTTCGCGCAGGGTAAAACTGAGCTGGTCCTCGTTCTGCCAGCGCACCTTGGCGGGCAGCAGCGGCTTGCCGTCCATCCACAGGCCGTGATTCAGTTTTTTCAGGTCGCTCTCGGGCAGCTTGCCCGGTTTGGTGTACTGCACCCGCACCAGGTATTCCTTGTCGACGCTGGTGGTCTCGCCGATCAGGTGCTTGGCGACGCGGCCGTCCTGCGACAGCACGAGCAAACCCACCGAATCGATGTCCAGCCGCCCGCACGGCACCAGGCTGCGCAGCTGGGTCGGATGGAACTGCTCCTTCGACGGGTCGTCCGCCCAGCGGTTCTCGGGCTTGATCAGGGCGACGGCCGGCGTGTAGCCGTCTTCGGCCTGGCCGCTGACGTAGCCGACCGGCTTGTTGATCAGGATGGTCACGCGTTTCGATTGCTCGGCCGCGGCCTGGCGCTCGACCGTGATGCGCTGGGTCGGCAGCACCTTGCTGCCCAGTTCCGAGACGACCTTGCCGCCCACCCGCACCCAGCCGCGGGCGATCCATTCATCGGCTTCGCGGCGCGAGCACAGGCCGAGTTCGGACATACGTTTGGAGAGGCGGAGCGGTTCGGTCATCTGGAAAAGCTTTACTGTAAAAAGAGGTGAATCACTAGACCTTCAGTGCATCGAGGAGGTCGGTCTCGAGCTGGAGCTGGGTGCGTGGATTGTTCAGGGCCGCGCCATCGATCAGGAACACGTCCTCGACGCGCTCGCCCAGGGTCATGATCTTGGCCGTGTGCAGGTTCAGCCGGTAGCGCGCCAGCACGCTGGCGATCGCGTACAGCAGGCCCATGCGGTCGTTGGCCGCGATCGACAGCACATGGAACTGGCCGCGCTCGTCCGGCCGCAGTTCGACCGTCGGCGTGATCGGGAAGGTGCGCGCCACCCGCGACAGGCGTCCCCGCACCAGCGGCGGCAGCGGCTCTTGCGACAGCAGTTGCGTGTACAGCTCGTGCTCGATCAGGCTGATGATGTCGCGGTAGCTGCCGGCGAAGTTCTCGTCCGCCACCAGGAAGCTGTCCAGCGCGTAGCCGTGCCGCGTGGTGTGGATCTTGGCGTCCAGGATGCTGAAGTTCTTGCGGTCGAAGTAGCTGCAGATGCGCGCGAACAGGTCGGGCTGGTCCTTGACGTAGACCGCCACCTGCAGGCCTTCGCCGATCGGCGCCAGCCGCGCCTTGACCACGGGGTTGTCGGCGTCGACCTTGTCGATCAGCGCGCGCGTCTGCCAGGCGATGTCGGAGGCGTCGTGGCGCAAGAAGTACGCCACGTCGAGCTGCTTCCACAGCGCGTCGTGGGCGTTGGCGTCCAGGCCGAACAGGCGCAGGGTGGCCAGCGCTTCCTTCTGGCGCATGCGCAGCTCGCGGTCGGCGCTATGCGGCTCGCCGCCCAGCACGCGCAGGGTGACCTTGTACAGGTCTTCCAGCAGCTTGGCCTTCCAGGCGTTCCACACCTTGGGGCTGGTGCCGCGGATGTCGGCCACCGTCAGGAGGTAGAGCGCGGTGAGATGCCGTTCGTCCTTGACCACGGCGGCGAAGGCCTGGATCACGTCGGGGTCGGACAGGTCCTGCTTCTGCGCCACCGTCGACATGGTCAGGTGCTGCTCGACCAGGAACACCACCAGCTCGGTGTCCTCGATCGAGAGGCCGTGGGCGTCGCAGAATTGGCGCGCATCGGTCATGCCGAGCTTGGAATGGTCGCCGCCGCGGCCCTTGGCGATGTCGTGGAACAGGGCCGCCACGTACAGCAGCCAGCGATCGTGGAAGTCGGCGATCAGCTGGCTGCAGAACGGATATTCGTGCGCGTGTTCCGGCATCGTGAAGCGGCGCAGGTTGCGCACCACCATCATGATGTGCTGGTCCACGGTATATACATGGAACAGGTCGTGCTGCATCTGGCCGACGATCTTGCGGAAAGCCGGCAGGTAACGGCCCAGGATGCCGAATTCGTTCATGCGGCGCAGCGCGTGCACCAGGCCGCGTGGCGCCTGCAGCACGCGCAGGAACAATGCCTTGTTGCCTTGGTCGGCGCGGAAGGCATCATCGATCAGCGTGCGCGCGTGCCACAGGGCGCGCGTGGCGCGCGCGCTCAATCCCTTCAGTTCGCGCCGTTCGGTCATCGCCACGAACAGCTCGAGGATGGCGGGTGGATGCCGTTCGAAGGTATCGTCGGCCACTATGTCGATCAGGCTGCCGACCTGGGTGAAGCGGGCGCTGATCGGGAAGGCCACCGCCGGCTGCGGGAACAGCTGCGCTTCGATGTTCTGCAGCAGGATCGTGTTGAGCTGGGTGACGGTCTTGGCGGCCCAGTAGTAGCGCTGCATCAGGAATTCGCTGGCGCGGCGCGCGTCCGGGCCTTCGCCGCTGGCGGTGAGGCCCAGGGTGCCGGCGATCGCGGTCTGGACGTCGAACACCAGCCGGTCTTCGCGCCTTTTCGTATGTAAGTGCAGCCGGATGCGGATGTCCTTGAAGGCGCTTTCCTTTTCCATCAGCTGGCGCGCCTCCATGCGCGTGATCAGGCCGCGCGTGGCGAGCTGGCCGAAGGTGTCGGCAAGACCCGCGGCCTTGGCCACCCACAGGATCACCTGCAGGTCGCGCAGCGCGCCGGGACTTTCCTTGACGTTGGGTTCGAGCGCGAAGGCGGTGTATTCGTACTTGGCGTGGCGCAGCCGCATCTCGGCGGTCTTGGCCTGGAAGAAGGCCTGCGGATCGAGTGCGTCGCGGTAGCGCCGCTGCAGTTCCTCGAACAGCGGCGCGCTGCCGGTGACCAGGCGCGCCTCCAGTAAGCTCGTCTGGACGGTGATGTCGGCGGCGGACTCGATGAGGCACTCGTCCACGGTGCGGATGCTGTGGCCGATCTCCAGGCCCAGGTCCCACAGCAACTGGACCAGGCCTTCCAGGCGCGCCTGGGTGATGGCGTCGGCCGGCTGCCCCAGCAGGATCAACAGGTCGACGTCGGAATAGGGGAACAGTTCGCCGCGCCCGTAGCCGCCCACGCCCACCAGGGCGGTATGCTCCGGCAGGCCGGCGGCCTGCCAGGCGTCGAGCAGGACGCCGTCGACCACCTGGCGCAGGCCGCGCAGGAGCTTCTCGGGCTTGCCGTCTTCGTGGAAGGCCTGAAACACCAGCTGGCGCTCGTTCTTCAGGCGCTGGCGCAGCGTGGCGCGGGCGGAGTCGAGCAGGGCGGCCTGTCCCATGGGCTTCCTTCAGGCCGCGGCCAGGCTCGGGACCGCGCCCGGGCTCAGGAGCGGCAGCACGATGGCGGGCGGCGGCGGGCTGCCGGCCGACATGGTCAGCACCTCGACCCCGGACTCGGTGACCAGCACCGTGTGTTCCCACTGGGCCGACAGGCTGCGGTCGCGGGTCTTGATGGTCCAGCCGTCCGGCATTTCCTTGATGTCGCGGCGGCCGGCGTTGATCATCGGCTCGATGGTGAAGATCATGCCGGGCTTGAGCTCTTCCAGGGTGCCCGGGCGGCCGTAGTGCAGCACCTGCGGCTCTTCGTGGAACACGCGGCCCACACCATGGCCGCAGAATTCGCGCACCACGCTGTAGCCGGCCTTTTCGGCGTGCTGCTGGATCGCATGGCCGATGTCGCCCAGGTGCTTGCCCGGCTTGACGGCGGCGATGCCCAGCCACATGCATTCGAAGGTGATCTCGGACAGGCGGCGCGCCATGATCGACGGCTCGCCGACCAGGAACATGCGACTGTTGTCGCCGTGGTAGCCATCCTTGGTGATCGGCGTGATGTCGATGTTGAGCGCATCGCCCGATTTCAGCACGCGCTCGCCCGGGATGCCGTGGCAGATCACGTCGTTGAGCGAGGTGCAGATCGAACCGGGGAAGGGCGGGTAGCCCGGCGGGGCATAGTTCAGGGTCGCCGGGGTCGTGCCCTGGACGTTGACCATGTAGTCGTACGCCAGCCGGTCGAGTTCGCCGGTGGTGACGCCGGGCTTCACGAACGGAGTGATATAGTCGAGCACTTCCGAGCCGAGGCGGCAGGCAATGCGCATGCCTTCGATTTCGTCAAGAGTTTTGGGAGTGGAGGCCATAGGGAATTCGTATCCTGCGGTAGTCGATGCGATAAGTCTGTGCAATAAGGGTCCATTATAGAGGAAACATTCCTTCCTCAGGGCTGCCCCCGCCGCCAGCGCCACGTCATGCTTGAACAAAACGGCAAATCCCGCTAGAATCTCGGGTTGCTCGGATTCGCATCGAGCAATGTTGTAAAAAGTAGCTTTAATTTTATTGAAATCTTATTGAAATCGCGAATGTGGCCCTAAAAGGGTGCCTGACTGGTGACTGGCCACATTCAAGACCCAACCCTGGAGAATCACATGTCCGTTACTATGCGCGAAATGCTGGAAGCCGGTATTCACTTCGGCCACCAGACCCGTTTCTGGAACCCAAAGATGGCGCCGTTCATCTTCGGTCATCGCAACAAGATCCACATCATCAACCTGGAAAAAACCATGGCGATGTACCAGGATGCGATGAAGACCATCAAGCAGATCTCGGCCAACCGCGGCACCATCCTGATGGTCGGCACCAAGCGCCAGGCGCGCGACATCATCGCCGCTGAAGCGCAGCGCGCCGGCGTGCCTTACGTCGACCAGCGCTGGCTGGGCGGCATGCTGACCAACTTCAAGACCATCAAGACCTCGATCAAGCGCCTGAAAGACATGGAAGCGCAAGTCGAAGACGGTTCGGTCGAGAAGATGTCGAAGAAAGAAGCGCTGCTGTTCTCGCGCGAAATGGAAAAGCTGCAAAAGTCGATCGGCGGCATCAAGGACCTGGGCGGCGTGCCTGACGCGATCTTCGTCGTCGACGTCGGCTACCACAAGGGCACCATCACCGAAGCCGGCAAGCTGGGCATCCCGGTCATCGGCATCGTCGACACCAACCATTCGCCAGAAGGCGTGACCCACGTCATCCCGGGCAACGACGACTCGTCGAAAGCGATCACCCTGTACGCACGCGGCGTTGCCGATGCGATCCTGGAAGGCCGCGCCAACGCCACCAACGAAGTCGTTGAAATGGTCAAGGCTGGCGGCGACGACTTCGTCGAAGTTTCCGAGCAGGCATAAGTGACGGCGGGTCGGAGCCTCTCCCGGTAGGTGGGGGGAAGCTCTCAGCGCTCGCTGACACATCGAAGGGGGCGCCGCATGCACGAGCCCCCCTTTTTTTAAGCTGAATACTGTGGGGCGTTGTCATAACGACCTGCAACCCCGGATAAAATATTTAGGAGAATCAACATGGCAGCGATTACTGCAGCGATGGTAGGCGAACTGCGCGCGAAGACCGACGCGCCGATGATGGAATGCAAGAAAGCACTGACCGAAGCCGAAGGCGACATGGGTCGTGCTGAAGAGATCCTGCGCGTCAAGCTGGGCGGCAAGGCATCGAAGGCATCGGCACGCATCACCGCCGAAGGCGTCGTGGCAACCTACATCTCCGGCAACGTCGGCGCGCTGGTCGAAGTCAACAGCGAAACCGACTTCGTCGCCAAGAACGAAGAATTCCTGGCCATGGTCAACCTGGCCGCCAAATTGGTCGCCGAGAACAACCCGGCCGATGTCGCCGCCCTCGCGGCACTGCCGCACGACGGCAAGACCTTCGACGACGTGCGTACCGGCCTGATCGGCAAGATCGGCGAGAACATGACCGTGCGTCGCTTCCAGCGTTTCGAAACCACCGGCAAGCTGGCGTCGTACCTGCACGGCACCCGCATCGGCGTCATCGTCGACTTCGACGGCGCGGACGAGCAAGTCGGCAAGGACCTGGCCATGCACATCGCTGCCATGAAGCCAGTTGCTCTGTCGTCGGAGCAAGTGCCAGCTGAAATGATCGAGAAAGAGCGTTCGGTCGCCGAACTGAAGGCCAAGGAAGACGCCGAGAAGGCCGTCGCCGAAGGCAAGCAGCCGCAATCGGACGAGATCGTCGCCAAGCGTATCGACGGCTCGGTGCAGAAGTACCTGAAAGAAGTGTCGCTGCTGAACCAGGCATTCGTGAAGAACGACAAGCAGTCGATCGAGCAATACCTGAAAGCATCGAACACCACCGTCAAGGCGTTCACCATGTACGTGGTCGGCGAGGGCATCGAGAAGAAGGTCGACGACTTCGCAGCAGAAGTTGCAGCCCAGATGGCTGCAAACAAGCAGTAATCAACTAGAACGGGCCGCAAGGCCCGTTTTTGCAGGATGGGCCGGGGCGCCCCTCCGGTCCACCCTGCATCGCGCTCCTGACGAGGCGTACGCCGTACAATCCATCAATCGCAGGACTGATGAGGCCCACCGACGAGGTGCTGGCCAGACACGAATTCGAAACATTAATTAGGAGCCGCTTCCATGACAAAACCAGCCTACCAACGAGTCCTTCTGAAACTGTCTGGCGAAGCGCTGATGGGCGACGACCCGTTCGGCATCAACCGCGCCACCATCGAGCGCATGGTGGCCGACGTGGCGGAAGTGGCGAAGCTGGGCGTGCAGGTGGCGGTCGTGATTGGCGGTGGCAACATCTTCCGCGGCGTCGCCCCTGGCGCCCAGGGCATGGACCGCGCCACCGCCGACTACATGGGCATGCTGGCCACCGTCATGAACGCGCTGGCCCTGGCCGACGCCATGCGCCACGTGGGCATCACCGCCCGCGTCATGTCGGCGATCGCCATCGAGCAGGTGGTCGAGCCTTACGTGCGTCCGAAAGCCCTGCAATACCTGGAAGAGGGCAAGGTCGTCGTGTTCGCCGCCGGCACCGGCAACCCGTTCTTCACCACCGACACGGCCGCCGCGCTGCGCGGCGCCGAGATCTCGGCCGAGATCGTCCTGAAGGCCACCAAGGTCGATGGCGTCTACAGCGCCGACCCCAAGAAAGACCCGAATGCGACCCGCTACGAGAACATTACGTTCGACGAAGCCATCGCCAAGCACCTGCAGGTGATGGACGCCACCGCCTTCGCGCTGTGCCGCGACCAGAAACTGCCGATCAAGGTGTTCTCCATCGTCAAGCCCGGCGCGCTCACCCGCGTGATCATGGGCGAAGACGAAGGTACACTGGTACACGTTTAAAATATTACTGAACAACAAGGAGAGCAGCATGTCCCTGGCTGACGTCAAAAAGAACGCGCAAGAGCGCATGGCCAAGTCCATCGAGACCCTGAAGGCCGACCTGGCCAAGGTCCGTACCGGCCGCGCCCACACCGGCATCCTCGACCACGTGATGGTCGAATACTACGGCACCCCGACCGCGCTGCCGATGGTCGCCAACCTGACCCTGGTCGACGCCCGCACCATCGGCGTCCAGCCGTTCGAAAAGAAAATGGCGAGCACCATCGAGAAAGCCATCCGCGACGCCGACCTGGGCCTGAACCCGTCGGCGCAGGGCGACATGATCCGTGTGCCGACCCCGCCGCTGACCGAAGAGCGCCGCAAGGAAATGGTCAAGCTGACCAAGTCGGAAGGCGAGGATGCCAAGATTGCCGTGCGCAATATTCGCCGCGACGCGAACGAAGCGCTGAAGAAAATGGTCAAGGACAAGACCGCGTCGGAAGACGACGAGCGCCGCGCCTCGGACGAGATCCAGAAGCTGACCGACAAGGCCGTGGCCGACATCGACAAGCTGCTGACCGAGAAAGAGAAGGAAATCCTGACGGTGTAAGGTCGGGCTCGACGGCTTTCTCGCGGACCGGCCCCGGCAACTTGCCGCGGCCGGTCCGCCTACCTTATGATTGTCCAATTCTGATTGGCTATTTGCGCACCGCGCATGCACCTGGGCGCAGCCCCGCTGGATACAAGATGTTCAAAAGTTCGACCACCGCCGTTCCCGACACGATCGCCGTGCCGCGCCACATCGCCATCATCATGGATGGCAATGGCCGTTGGGCCACCAAACGCCTGCTGCCGCGCGTCGCCGGCCACGTCAAGGGCGTGGAAGCCGTGCGCGGCATCGTCGAGGCCTGCGTGCTGCGCGGGGTCGAATACCTGACCCTGTTCGCCTTCT
This sequence comes from Massilia sp. UYP34, assembly GCF_056279385.1. Taxonomy (NCBI): domain Bacteria; kingdom Pseudomonadati; phylum Pseudomonadota; class Betaproteobacteria; order Burkholderiales; family Oxalobacteraceae; genus Massilia; species Massilia sp. UYP34. Next base: position 318,960 of record NZ_JBWBRF010000002.1, read on the forward strand.
CGTCCGAGAACTGGCGCCGTCCGGCCGATGAGGTCTCGCTGCTGATGCGCCTGTTCGTGACGGCGCTCGAGCGCGAAGTCGCGAAGATGCACGCCAATCAAATCCGCCTGAAAGTCGTGGGCGACCTGAGCCGCTTCGATCCCAAGCTGCAAGAGATGATCGCCAATGCCGAGCGCCGAACCGCCGGCAATGCCCGCCTCACCGTCACCGTGTGCGCCAACTATGGCGGCCGCTGGGATATCATGCAGGCAACGGGGAAGATGGTGCAGGCCAACCCCGGCGTAACCGAATTTACGGAGGAAATGCTGGCTCCCCACCTGGCGATGGCGTATGCGCCCGAACCCGACCTGTTCATCCGGACCGGCGGCGAGGAACGCATCTCGAATTTCCTGCTGTGGCAGCTGGCGTATTCCGAACTGTATTTCACGAGCACCTTCTGGCCCGATTTCACGCCCGAGGCGCTGGACGAGGCGATCTCCTCGTTCCAGAGGCGCGAACGGCGCTTCGGCCAGACCAGCGCGCAAGTCGCGAAAAAGACCAACTGATGCTCAAGACCCGGATCCTCACCGCGCTCGTCCTGCTGGCAGTCCTGCTGCCGGTGCTGTATTCCAGCAACCCCACGGCGTTCGCGGTGGTCGCCTCGCTCTTCTTCGGGGCGGCGATCTGGGAGTGTTTCCGCCTGTTCAACCCGGGCGCGAAGAGCGCGGTCGCCATCGCCGTGGCCTGGACCCTCGCCTTCGCCTACGCCTTCTTCATGCGCGCGCAGGGCGACCCGACCTTCTGGTTCGCGATCGGCGCGCTGCTATGGGCATTGCGATTCGCGCCCACGCTCAAGCTCGGCCTGCCGCCCCTGGCCACCACGCCGAACACGCTGCTGAGCCTGCTGTACGCGATCGCGCTGGTGGCGTGCTTCGCCGCCATCGTCATGCTGTTCCAGTATTCGGCGCTGTTCCTGCTGTCGGTGCTCGTCATCGTCTGGTCGGCCGACATCTTCGCCTATGTGTGCGGCAAGACCTTCGGCAAGACCAAGCTCGCGCCGTCGATCTCGCCCGGCAAGTCGTGGGAAGGCGCCATCGGCGGCGGCATCGTGACGTTGCTGCTGGCATCCATCACCGTCCTGTTCGGCGGTGAGCTGCTCGCCAACACCTTCGCGGTGCGCGTGCAGGCCAGCTTCGGCTGGGCCGGCATGCTGGCCGTCATCGCCCTCATTGTCGTCGCCAGCGTGGTCGGCGACCTGTTCGAATCCCAGCTCAAGCGCCGCGCCGGCATGAAGGACAGCAGCAATCTGCTGCCCGGCCACGGCGGCGTGCTGGACCGGATCGACGCACTCGTGCCGGTCCTGCCGCTGGCGGCCCTGATCGCCACCCGGCTCTAGAAGGAAGTTCCCATGCAAGGCATTACCATCCTGGGTGCCACCGGTTCGATCGGCGCCTCGACCCTCGACGTGGTGGCGCGCCATCCCGACCGCTACCGCGTCCACGCCCTCAGCGCCCATTCGCGGGTGGAAGAACTGGCCGCCGCCTGCCGCCAGTTCCGCCCGCAGCGCGCCGTGGTCGGCAGCGCTAATGCCGCCGCGCAACTCGCGGCGCTGATCGCCGACCTGCCGACCAGCGTCGAATACGGCGAGGAGGCGTTGTGCGACATCGCGTCAAGCCCGGACACCGACATCGTGATGGCCGCCATCGTCGGCGCCGCGGGCCTCGCGCCGACGCTCGCCGCGGCGCGCGCCGGCAAGAAGATCCTGCTGGCCAACAAGGAAGCGCTGGTGATGTCCGGCCAGCTGTTCATGGACGCCGTGCGCGAGCACAAGGCGACCCTGCTGCCGGTCGACAGCGAGCACAATGCGATCTTCCAGGCGCTGCCGGCCTCGTATGGGCGCGCGCCCGACGGCTGCGGCGTGGCCAAGATCCTGCTGACCGCCTCCGGCGGCCCGTTCCTGAACCGCGCCGTCGACACGCTGGGCAGCGTGACCCCCGACGAAGCCTGCAAGCACCCGAACTGGGTCATGGGCCGCAAGATCTCGGTCGACTCGGCCACCATGATGAACAAGGGCCTGGAAGTGATCGAGGCCCACTGGCTGTTCGGCGCGCCGGCCGACCGGATCGAAGTCGTGATCCATCCGCAAAGCGTGATCCACTCGATGGTGTCCTACGTCGACGGCTCGGTGCTGGCCCAGCTGGGCAACCCCGATATGCGCACCCCGATCGCCAATGTGCTGGCCTACCCGGACCGGATCGATTCGGGCGTGGCCCAGCTCGACTTGACGCAAATGGCCGCGCTGCAGTTCTTCGCGCCCGACTTCGAGCGCTTCCCCTGCCTGGCGCTCGCGTTTGACGCGTTACGCGCGGGCGGCACCGCGCCGGCCCTGCTGAACGCGGCCAACGAGGTGGCGGTGCAAGCCTTCCTCGAGCGCCGCATCGGTTTTCGCGACATCGACCGCGTGATTCGCCACGCGCTCGACGTCGTGCCGCACGGCCCGGCCCCGTCGATCGAGGCGGTGCTGGCCCAGGACGCGCGCGCGCGCGCGGCCGCGAACGACGCCGTCTCGAACCTCGCGCCAGGCTTGCCGCGCTGACTTCCCGGAATCCGCCATGACCATGCTTTACACCGTGCTGGCCTTTGTGCTGGCGCTCGGTCCCCTGATCGTGATCCACGAGCTGGGCCACTACCTGGTTGCGCGCGCCTGCGGCGTCAAGGTGCTGCGTTTCTCGGTCGGCATGGGCCGCGTGGTCTGGTCGCGCCGCTTCGGCAAGGACCAGACCGAATGGGCGCTGTCGGCATTGCCGCTGGGCGGCTACGTCAAGATGCTCGATGCGCGCGACCCCGAGACGGCGCCGGTGGACGATTCCGATCTGGCTCGCGAGTTCACGCGCCAGAACGTCTGGAAGCGCATCGCCATCGTGGCCGCCGGCCCGCTGGCCAACTTCCTGCTGGCGATCGGCCTGATGGCCGCGCTGTACATGCATGGCGTGGACGAACCGTCGGCGCGCCTGCGCGAGGCGCCGGCGGCGTCCGAGGCGGCCAAGGCCGGCGTGCGCGGCGGCGATACCGTCGTCGCCGCGAACGGCAATCCGGTGCGCTCATGGTCCGAACTGCGCTGGCAGGTCGTGCATGCGGCGGTCGACAAATCCGACCTGCGCCTGGAACTGCGCGGCGCCCACGGCGGGGTCTATGCCGCCACGCTCCCGGCGGCGGTGGTCGGCCGGCTCGACGTCGACACCGACGTGATGGCCGAACTGGGCCTGGACCTGTGGCGTCCGCAGCCGCGCATCGACAAGGTGCTGCCGGATGGGGCAGGGCAGCGCGCCGGCCTGCGCGAGGGCGACCTGGTGCTGCGCATGGATGGCCAGCCGGTGGTCGACGGCATCGCCTTCATCGAGGCGGTGCGCTCGGCGCCCGGCAAGCCGCTGGCGCTCGAGGTCGAGCGCGACGGCCGGGTCGTGGCCCTGTCGCTGGCGCCGGAGGCGGACCCGAATGGCCGCGGCGTGATCAAGGCCATGGTGGCCCAGGCCCCGCAGATGGTGACCGTGACGTCCGGCCCGTTCGAGGCGATTGCGCGCGGGGCCGAGCGCACCTGGGACACCAGCGTGATGACCCTCAAGATGATCTGGAAGATGATTACCGGGGAAGCATCATGGAAGAATGTGACCGGTCCGATTACCATTGCCGACTATGCCGGGCAGACTGCAAGAATAGGTCTCGTAAGCTATTTACAGTTCATCGCCTTTATTAGTATCAGCTTAGGAGTAATGAATTTGTTACCAATTCCAGTTCTGGATGGTGGCCATTTACTGTATTATTCGCTGGAAGTTTTGACCGGGCGTCCCCTTCCTGCGCGCGTCGGCGAGTTCGCGCAGCGCGCCGGGGTCGGCCTGCTGTTCATGCTGATGGCGCTCGCCGTCTTCAATGACCTGGTGCGGCTGCTCTAGCGGCCCGCATTCGCTCCCGGAACCTGGCGCGGAAATGCCCGGCGCAGAATAATATGCAATCGTTGTCCAAATGACTGACCCTTTGATCCAGCCAATGAAATCACAACCAGATCGTTTTGCCCTGCCGTTCATTCGTCGCAGCTTGATCGGCGCGGCCGTGCTGGCCATGTGCGCCGGACATGCGCTGGCCGTCAACCCGTTCGTCGTCAAGGATATCCGGGTCGAAGGCATCCAGCGAACGGAAGCAGGCACCGTGTTCAGCTATCTGCCGGTGCGCGTGGGCGAAACCTTCGACGACGCCAAGGCGTCGAGTGCGATCAAGGCGCTGTACGCCACCGGCTTCTTCAAGGACATCCGCCTGGAGGAAGAAAACGGCGTGCTGGTGGTGCTGGTCGAGGAACGCCCGGCGATTTCGTCGGTCGACTTCACCGGGACCAAGGAATTCGAAAAGGACATGCTGGTCAAGGCGCTGGCCGAGATCGGCGTGGCCCAGACCCGCATCTTCGACAAGGCCTCCGTCGACCGCGCCGAGCAGGAGCTCAAGCGCCAGTACCTGTCGCATGGCCTGTACGGCGTGAAGATCACTACCACCGTGACCCCGATCGAGCGCAACCGCGTGACGATCATGTTCAACGTCGACGAGGGCGATGTCGCCAAGATCAAGGGCATCAACATCGTCGGCAACAAGGCCTTCAGCGACAAGCAGCTGCGCCAGTTGCTCGAACTGCGCCCGTCGGGCTGGTTCACCTGGTACTCGAAGGCCGACCAGTATTCGAAGCAGAAGCTGACCGGTGACCTGGAGACCATCAAGTCCTGGTACCTGAACCACGGCTACCTCGAAGCCAACGTCGAATCGACCCAGGTCTCGATCACCCCGGACAAGCGCGACATCTACCTGACCCTCAACATCACCGAGGGCGAGCAGTACACCGTCTCGAGCGTCAAGCTCGAGGGCGAGATGTTCGGCCGCGAGGATGAGCTCAAGGAACTGATCGTGCTCCAGCCGGGCAAGACCTATGTCGGCGACCTGCAGGAGGCGACCAACAAGCTGATCGCCGACCGCCTGGGCACCTTCGGCTACGCCTTCGCCAACGTGACGGCCAATCCGGAACTGAATCGCGAGAAACGCGAAGTCGCGTTCACCTTCTTCGTCGATCCGGGCAAGCGCGCCTACGTGCGCCACATGAACATCTCGGGCAACACGGTCACCCGCGACGAAGTGATCCGCCGCGAATTCCGCCAGTTCGAAAGCTCGTGGTACGACGCCAACCGCGTCAAGCTGTCGCGCGACCGCGTCGACCGCCTCGGCTACTTCAAGGACGTGAAGGTCGAAACGCCGGAGTCGCCTGGCACCTCGGACCAGGTGGACGTGAACATCGCGGTCGAAGAAAAACCGACCGGCAACTTCATGATCGGCGGCGCCTTCTCGCAGTCCGAGAAGTTCACCTTCACCGCGTCGATCTCGCAGGCCAACTTCGCCGGCAGCGGCAACACGGTCGGCATCGAACTGAACACCAGCAAGTACAACCGCACGATCGCGTTCTCGCAGACCAATCCGTACTTCACGGACGACGGCATTTCGCGCGCGTTCTCGCTGTACCTGCGCACCTCGCGCCCGCCGGCGCTGAACATCGGTTCGTATACCGTGCGCCAGATGGGCGGCAACCTGACCTTCGGCGTGCCGTTCTCCGAATCCGACACCGTCTACTTCGGCGCCGGCCTGGAACGCACCGAACTGGAAACCGACCAGACCTCGCCGACGATCTACCAGACCTTCGTGCGCCAGAACGGCGGCCCGGAGAGCGGCATCGGCAAGGCCACCACGAATGCGATCCCGCTGACCGCGGCCTGGGGGCGCGACACCCGCGACAGCGCGGTGACCCCGACCCGCGGCCGCTTCCAGCGCGCCAACTTCGAGATCGACGCCATCGGCGACGCCAAGTACTACCGGATGGTGTACGAGCACCAGTGGTGGAAGCCGGTCACGCGGTGGATGACGCTCGCCCTGCGCGGCGAACTCGATTACGGCAAGGGCATCGGCGGCAGCGCCTACCCGGTGTTCAAGAACTTCTACGCGGGCGGCATCGGTTCGGTGCGCGGCTACGAGAGCTCGTCGCTGGGCGTGGTCGATCCGCGCTACTACGACGCGATCGGCGGCTCCAAGCGCATCATCGCCAACGCCGAGCTGCAGTTCCCGTTCCCGGGCAGCGGCACCGACCGCAGCCTGCGCTGGTTCACCTTCGTCGACGGCGGCCAGGTATTCCAGGAAGACGCGAAGATCCGTTTCGACGAATTCCGCTACTCGGCCGGTATCGGCCTGTCCTGGATTTCCCCGGTCGGTCCGCTCAAGTTGAGTTATGCTAAGCCGCTCAATTCGCTGCCGGGCGACCGCCTGGAACGCTTCCAGTTCCAGATGGGCACCGGCTTCTAAGCGGACGACGGCGACCTGAAGAACGATTGCGAGAGACTTATGTTGAAAAATCTGATTGACTCGCCGCCTGGTGGACGCAAGTCCACGGTTCGACCCGCGCTTGGGGCCTCGCTGCTGCTGGCCGCCGTCTTCGGCGTGTCCATTGCCCCGCTGGCCCAGGCGCAGGCGACCAACAGCCGCATCGGCTTTGTCTACACCGAGCGCCTGATGACCGATTCCAAGATGGCCAAGGCGGCCGACGCCAAACTGACCGCCGAGTTCTCGAAGCGCCAGAAGGCGGTCGAGGAGATGGTCGGCAAGTACAAGCAGACGTCCGAGAAGTTCGACGCCGAGGCGGCCGGCCTGAATGAGCTGGACCGCACGCGCCGCGCGCGCGAGCTGTACAACATGCAGAAGGACGTCGAGCGCATGCAGCGCGAGTTCCAGGAAGACCTGCAGCAGCGCAAGAACGAAGAGCGCGCCGCGATCGCGCAAAAGGCCTATAAGCTGGTCGAGCAGGTCGCGGAACAGGAAAAGCTCGACGCCGTGCTGGTCGAGGCGGCGTGGGTGAGCCCGCGCGTGGACATCACCGACAAGATCCTGAAGCTGCTCGACAAGTAAAGCGGTACCGATTTTGACTTACACTGGAAAGACCGAGATGGGCATTCGACTGGGCGATTTGGTCGAGCGCTTCGGCGGACAACTGGTGGGCGACGCGGACCTCGAGGTCCAGGCGATCGCCCCCCTGGACAGCGCCGGCGCTTCGCACATCAGCTTCCTCAGCAACAGCAAGCTGCGCGCACTGGCCGCGCAAAGCCAGGCGGCGGCACTGATCCTGTCGCCGCTGGACGATCCGACGGTGGCCGCGACCTATGCAGGCGCGCGCATCGTCATCACCAACCCTTACGCCTACTTCGCCCGCGTGGCGCAGTATTTCGCATCGCTCACCGAGCAGGCGCCGGCGCCCGGCATCCATCCGAGCGCCGTGGTCGACCCCGGCGCCACGGTCGATCCGACCGCCCACGTCGGGCCGCACGTGACGATCGAGGCGGGAGCCGTTGTCAAGGCCCACGCCGTGATCGATTCAGGCTGCTTCATCGGGCGCGAGGCGGAAATCGGCGAGCACACGCACCTGTTCGCGAACGTGACGTTCCATGCGCGCTGCCGCATCGGCCAGCGCGGCATCCTGCATTCGGGCGCGGTGATCGGCACCGACGGCTTCGGCTTTGCCGTCGAAGCCGGCGCCTATATCAAGATCCCGCAGACCGGCCGCGTGCTGATCGGCGACGACGTCGACATCGGCGCCAACACCACGATCGACCGCGGCGCGCTGGACGACACCGTGATCGAAGACGGCGTCAAGCTCGACAACCAGATCCAGATCGGGCACAACTGCCGCATCGGCGCGCACACCGCGATGGCCGGCTGCGTCGGCGTGGCCGGCAGCGCCAGGATCGGCAGCCACTGCACCTTCGGCGGCGCCGCCATGGTGCTGGGCCACCTGGAAATCGCCGACAACGTCCATATTTCCTCGGGCAGCATGGTGTCGCGCTCGGTCCTCGAGCCGGGCCAGTACACGGGCTTCTACCCGCTGGCCAAGAACGCCGAATGGGAACGCAGCGCGGCGATCGTGCGCAACCTCGATTCGATGCGCGCCAAGATCCGGAACCTCGAGAAAACCATCAGAAACCTGACAGAACAAAAATGACCTCTCCAGAACTCAAGACCCTCGACATCACCCAGATCAAGGAATACCTGCCGCACCGCTATCCGCTGCTGCTGGTCGACCGCGTGCTGGACGTCGAGCTGGGCAAGCGCATCGTCGCGATCAAGAACGTCACCGTCAACGAAGAGTTCTTCAACGGTCACTTCCCGCACAAGCCGGTGATGCCGGGCGTCCTGATGATCGAAGCGATGGCGCAGACCGCGGCCATCCTGTCGTTCATGACGATGAACGTCAAGCCGGACGAGAATTCGGTGGTGTATTTCGTCGGCATCGACAACGCCCGCTTCAAGCGTCCGGTCGAGCCGGGCGACCAGCTGCGCATGGAAATCGAGATCCTGCGCGTCGCGCGCGGCATCTGGAAGTACAAGGCGGTGGCGACCGTCGACGGCAAGGTGGCGGTCGAGGGTGAGCTGATGTGCACCATCCGCGGCGCCGCCGAGGCCACGATGAAAGGCCCCGAAGCCGCGGCGCAGTAAAGGAGAGCCAGATGAGCAAAATCCATTCGACCGCGATCGTCGATCCGAAGGCGGAGCTGGACAGCTCGGTCGAGGTAGGCCCGTATTCGATCATCGGGCCGAATGTGCGCATCGATGCCGGCACCGTGGTCGGCCCGCACGTGGTCGTCGAGGGCCACACCACGATCGGCAAGGACAACAAGTTCTTCCAGTTCTGCTCGATCGGCGGCGCGCCGCAGGACAAGAAGTGGAACGGCGAACCGACCCGCCTCGAAGTGGGCGACCGCAACACGGTGCGCGAATTCGTCACCTTCAACCTGGGCACGGTCCAGGACGAAGGCGTGACCCGCGTCGGCAGCGACAACTGGATCTCGGCCTACGTCCATGTGGCCCACGACTGCCAGGTGGGCAGCAATACGATCTTCTCGAACAATGCCCAGCTCGCGGGCCACGTGCAGGTGGGCGACTGGGCCATCCTGTCGGGCTACGCCGGCGTGCACCAGTTCTGCAAGATCGGGGCGCACGCCTTCATCGGCATGTACACGAGCCTCACCCAGGACGTGCCGCCCTACGTGCTCGTCTCGGGCAATCCGGCCGGCGCGCGTGGCGTGAACCTCGAAGGACTCAAGCGCCGCGGCTTTACGCGCGAGCAGCTCGACGGCATCCGCAGCGCCTATAAACTGCTGTACCGCTCGAACCTGACCCTGGAAGAGGCCAAGGCGGCCCTCCAGGCCGAAGAAGAGCGCCTGCCGGCGGCCAGCGGCGATATTCGCCTGCTGCGCGAGTTCCTCGGCGCCGCCACCCGTGGCATCGTCCGCTAGCGATATGAGAAACGACGTTTCGCTGGCGTTGGTGGCCGGCGAGGCGTCCGGCGACATGCTCGCCGCGCGCCTGCTGGCCGGGCTGCGGCCGATGCTGCCCGACGCGCGTTTCCACGGCATCGGCGGGCCGCGCATGATCGAGCAGGGCATGGTGAGCGACGTGCCGATGGACACGCTCACGGTGCGCGGCCTGTTCGAAGTCATTCCGCGCTACCCTGAACTGAAACGCATCCAGAGCCGGCTGCGCGACCGCCTGACCGTCGAGCGGCCGGCCGCCTTCATCGGCGCCGACTATCCGGGCTTTAATCTCGGCCTGGAAGAGCAGCTGCGCGGCGTCGGCATTCCGACCGTGCACTTCATCGGGCCGCAGATCTGGGCCTGGCGCGGTGGGCGCATCAAGAAGATCCAGCGCGCGGTCTCGCACATGCTGGTGATCTTCCCGTTCGAGGAAGCGATCTATCGCGAGGCCGGCGTGCCGGTGACGTATATCGGGCATCCGCTGGCCGAGACCATCCCGCTGGCGCCGGACGTCGCCGCGGCGCGCCGCGCGCTCGGCTTGCATGCGGATGCGCGCGTGGTGACGGTGATGCCGGGCAGCCGCATGGGCGAGCTGAAATACCTGGCCGAGCCGTTCGTGCGCGCCGTCAAGCTGCTGGCCGCGCGCGATCCTGGCTTGCGCTTCGTGGTGCCGATGGTCGGCGAACGCCAGCGCGCCTACTTCGACGAGATCGTGGTCAAGGCGGGCTTGCAGGACGTCGAGCTGCAGGTGAGCGCCGCCGGCTCGCACACGGCGATCGCCGCCGCCGATGCGGTGCTGGTCGCTTCCGGTACCGCGACCCTCGAAGTGGCGCTGTTCAAGAAGCCGATGGTGATCGCGTATAAAGTGATGGCGGCGTCCTATGCGATCATGCGCCATATGGGCTACCAGCCCTGGATCGGCCTGCCGAACATCCTGGCGCGCGAGTTCCTGGTGCCGGAACTGATCCAGCACGCGGCCACGCCCGAGGCGCTGGCCGACGCCGTCTGGACCCAACTGCAGGATGCGGCCGGGCGCGAACGGCTGGCCGGCCGCTTCCTGGAAATGCACCACAGCCTGCTGCGCGACAGCGCGCGCGTCAGCGCGCAAGCGGTGCTCGGCGTCATTGGACGCGGCCCCAGGGCCGCGTGAATAGACATGAGAAAGAAGAAAGTCAATTTGTATCCCGGACTGCCGGCCAGGAACCGGCCGTTCACCGAGCTCGATGTCGTGTGCGGCGTCGACGAGGCCGGGCGCGGTCCGCTGGCAGGACCCGTGTTCGCCGCCGCCGTCATCCTCGATCCGCTGCGGCCGATCGAGGGCCTGCGCGACTCCAAGAAGCTCTCCGAGGCGCGCCGCGACGAACTCGCGCCGCTGATCCGCGAGCATGCGCTGGCCTGGGCCATCGCCGAATGCTCGTGCGAAGAGATCGACAGCATCAACATCCTGCAGGCGACCATGCTGGCGATGCGGCGCGCGGTGGAGGCGCTGCAGACGCTGCCGACGCTGGCCCTGATCGACGGCAACCGCTGCCCGCAGATGAACGTGCGCGCGCATGCGATCGTGGAGGGCGACGACAAGGTCAACGCCATCTCGGCCGCCTCGATCCTGGCCAAGACGGCGCGCGACGCCGCGCTGGTGCGCCTGCACGGGCTTTACCCGCAATACGGCTTCGACCAGCACAAGGGGTACGGCACGCCGCTGCACCTGGAGCGTCTGCGCCTGCATGGCCCGTCGCCGGCGCACCGCCGATCGTTCGCGCCGGTGCGCAACCTGCTGCAGGTCGACCTGTTTGCTGAAGTTGGTGGCCAGATGACTGAAGCAGAAACAGTATGAAAACCATCAGCTCGCGCGACAACGCGTTCTATAAAGATCTGAAAAGCCTGGCCACCAGCTCGCAGGCGCGGCGCAAGGCCGGGCAAAGCCTGCTCGACGGCGTGCACCTGTGCCAGAGCTGGCTCGAGCTGCGCGGCGCGCCGCGCCACTGCGTGGTGGCGGAAGGCGCGCTCGGCAACCGCGAAGTGCAGGCCATCGTCGCGCGCTGCGCGGCGCTGCATGCGCCGCTGACGGCGCTGCCCGACGCGCTGTTCAATGCCGTCAGCCAGGTCGAGCACGGCGTGCACCTGCTGTTCGTGATCGATTCGCCGCAGCCTTGCGCGGCGCCGGCCCTGGTGGGGCCGAGCGTGCTGCTGGACGGCGTGCAGGATCCGGGCAACGTCGGCTCGATCCTGCGCAGCGCGGCGGCGGCCGGCATCAAGCAGGTCTACTGCAGTCCCGGCACCGCTTTCTGCTGGTCGCCGAAGGTGCTGCGCGCGGCGATGGGCGCGCACTTCGTGCTCGACATCTTCGAGCAGGTGGAACTGGCGCCGCTGGTGCAAGGCGCTGCGGTGCCGGTGCTGGCGACCAGCGGCTATGCGGCCGAGCGGCTGTATGCGATGGACCTGCGCCAGCCGGTGGCCTGGGTGCTGGGGCACGAAGGGCAGGGCGTGTCGGAAGAACTCTTGAAGCTGGCCACGCACCGGGTCGCCGTGCCGCATGCGGGCCGGGTCGAGTCGCTCAACGTCGCCGCCTGCGCAGCCGTGTGCTTCTTCGAGGGGCTGCGCCAGCAGCAGATGTGGGAGCCTATGCCGGTAGGGGGGAGTCGCTCCTGACGCGCCTGGCAGGCGTGTGCTGCGTTGCTCGTCGCGCAGTGGCAAACCCGTGGGCTCGCCATGCGGCCTGCTCGCGCCTTGCCCACGCCAGCCACGCATCGCGGACGCGCATGTCGTCATGAGCTTCCCCCCACCTACCGGAATAGGCTCCAGGCTATAGACGGCTTCCTCCGCATCGCGTAGTCTTGCGGCTGGGAAACTGGAGTAACGATGGACATCGCGCATTTGCATTTTCTGGTAGCACAAGCCGACATGGCCCAGCGCAGGGCGCTGGTGGATTTGTTGCGCCAGCTCGGCGCCAGCCGCGTCACCGACGTGCCGGACGGGCATCTCGCGTTGCAGGCCCTGGAGGCCGGCATGGCCCCGGCGGTGAACGTCGCCATCGTCGATCTCGCGCTGGCGGGCATGGATGGGCTGGAGCTGATCCGCAAGCTGGGCCAGATTCAGGCGCCCGCGCGCGTGGTGGTGACGGGCGCACAGCCCGCCGACCTGCTGTTTTCGGTCGAGACCCTGGCCCAGGCCTTCGGCGTCGAGCTGCTGGGCGTGGTCGCCACGCCGGTCACCGCCGCCAGTCTGAAGCCGCTGCTCGACAACTACACCCCAATGGCGCGACCGCCCGAAAAGCCTGGCGACCCGCGCTTCACGTTCCAGCAGATCGGCATCGGCTTGCAGAAGCGCCAGTTCGAGCCGTTCTTCCAGCCCAAGATCGAGCTCGCGACCGGCCAGGTAAAGGGCCTGGAAGCCTTCGCCCGCTGGCGCCATCCCGAGCACGGCGTGCTGGGGCCGGCATCGTTCATGGCAGCGCTGGAAGAGAGCGGCCGCATCGACTTCCTGGACTGGAGCATGATCGAGCTGTCGGTGGAGCGCTGCCGCTGGTTCCAGGACCAGGGCATCCCGGTCCCGATCTCGCTGAACATCGCCCCCGAAACGCTGGCCCATCCGGCGTTCGCGCGCCAGATCGTCGCCTCGCTCGAGCGCCACCAGGTCCGGCCCGACTCCATCACCTTCGAGCTGCCCGAATCGTCGGTGCTGAACACCAATCCCGATTTCATCGAGCGCCTGGTGCGGCTGCGCATGATGGGCTTCGGCCTGGCGATCGACGACTACGGCACCGGCCGCTCGAACCTGCAACTGCTGGCCCGCGTCCCGTTCACGGAACTGAAAATCGACCGCAGCTTCGTCGACGGCGCCTCCAAGCGCCGGCCGCTGGGCACGGTGCTGCGCAGTTGCCTGAACCTGGCCCACAGTCTGGATCGCATGTCGGTCGCGGTGGGCGTCGAAACCCGGCAAGACTGGGACTTCCTCCAAAGCCTCGGCTGCACCTACGCCCAGGGCTACCACATCGCCAACCCCATGGAAGCGACCAACTTCCCCTCCTGGCTCGCCGACTGGCGCCAATTCTTCTAACCCCAAATAGGGTCAGAGTAGAATTGTTGTGCAATTTCCCAAATTCGGCCCGTAAATAAATAGGGTCAGAGTAGAATTATTGGCCAATTACTCAGCGGATAATTAGGGTCGGAGTCAAATTAACGGCTCAGCCGTGAATGTTGTCAAACAATTCGACTCTGACCCTAATTAGTTTGTGCGAGGTATAGCGCTAACACACGGAGGAAGTCGTCCTCCACGGCATTTTATTTCCCGAGTACTCGACCAGGGTCGATCAGATAGTAAAAAATATTGAGGGTCAGAGTGGAATTGCCGAGCAATTCCTTGAAGTTGTCAAACAATTCGACTCTGACCCTAATTAATGTGCACGAGCTTTTAGGCAAGCTGCGGCTAGCTTGTGTGAGATTAATTGCCCCGCCAAAAACTTTCCCGATAATTCGACACTGACCCTCGTGTGGTCAGTATTCGCGGCGGTCGGGTTTGATTTCCTGGAGGATGGTGGTGGCGATTTCTTCGATGGATTTCGTGGTCGACGAGAGCCAGCGGATGCCTTCGCGGCGCATCAGGTGCTCGGCCTCGTTGACTTCGTAGCGGCAGTTTTCCAGCGAGGCGTACTTGCTGCCGGCGCGGCGCTCGTTGCGGATTTGCGAGAGGCGTTCGGGCGTGATCGTCAGGCCGAACAGCTTGGCCTTGAACGGCGGCAGCGAAGTCGGCAGCCTGCCGCGTTCGAAGTCGTCCGGGATCAACGGGTAATTCGCTGCTTTCAGGCCGTATTGCATCGCCAGGTACAGGCTCGTCGGCGTCTTGCCGGAGCGCGAGACGCCGACCAGGATCACGTCGGCCTCGGCCAGGTTCTTGTGCGATTGACCGTCGTCATGCGCCAGCGAGAAGTTGATCGCCTCGATGCGGTTCTTGTATTCCTCGGTATCCACCGCATTGTGGATGCGCCCGATCGTGTGCGTCGATTTCACGTCCAGTTCCTGCTCGAGCGGCGCGACGAAGGTCTGGAACAGGTCCATGTGCATGCCGTTCGCCGAGCGGATCACGGCCGACAGGTCGTTCTTCACCAGCGTCGAGAACACGATCGGCCGCTGGCCGTGCAGCGCAAAGCTTTCGTTGATGCGGCGCGCGGCGTCGTACGCCTTCTCGATCGAATCCACGAACGGCAGGCGAATCTGGCGGAAACGCAGGTCGAACTGGCTCAGCACGGCGTGACCGAAGGTCTCCGCCGTGATGCCTGTGCCGTCGGAAACGAAGAACACGGTGCGCGATGCGGCGACTGGGAGAGGCAGGGAATCGTCGGTCATGGTGGCTGGGTCGGTATGCTTTGCTGACAAAGTGGCATTAAATGTGCGCTGCACTTCACCCCGCCGCGGGGTAAAATGCTCGGTAACGGGTTTTGCATTGTGCTGCACGCGGGCCAGAATAACAAGAACACGTCAAGACGCCCCCGCTTGCCGGCGCCGATGCACCAACAGCTTTCCATCATCAAGTAAGGGTGTTTTTATCATGACTAACCTAGCTACTCCAGCATTGTCGCCAGACGCACTGCAGGCCGACGGCGCCAATCGCGTCTACGTGGCCTCGTTCGAGGACCTGCGCATGACCGACGTCGAGTCGGTCGGCGGCAAGAACGCCTCGCTCGGCGAGATGATCAGCCAGCTGGCCGGCGCCGGCGTGCGCGTGCCGACCGGTTTCGCCACCACGGCCGACGCCTTCCGCGACTTCCTTGACCACAGCGCCGACGGCGGCCCATCGCTGGGCCAGCGCATCGCGACCCGCCTCGAGGGCCTGGACGTCGACGACGTGCGCTCGCTGGCGGCCGCCGGCGCCGAGATCCGCGGCTGGATCGTCGAGACCCCGTTCCAGCCCCGCCTGGAGCAGGACATCCGCGCGTTCTACGAGCGCCTGTTCGCCGGTTCGGACACCGAAGTCTCGTTCGCCGTGCGCTCCTCGGCCACCGCCGAGGATTTGCCGGACGCTTCGTTCGCCGGCCAGCAGGAATCGTTCCTGAACGTGGTCGGCATCGACAACGTGCTCGAAGCGATGAAGCACGTCTTCGCCTCGCTCTACAACGACCGCGCGATCTCGTACCGCGTGCACAAGGGCTTCACCCACGCCGAGGTCGCGCTGTCGGCCGGCGTGCAGCGCATGGTGCGTTCCGACACCGGCGCCGCGGGCGTGATGTTCACCATCGACACCGAATCGGGCTTCAAGGACGTGGTGTTCATCACCTCGAGCTATGGCCTGGGCGAGACCGTGGTGCAGGGCGCGGTGAATCCGGACGAGTTCTACGTCCACAAGCCGATGCTGGCCCAGGGCAAGTCGGCCGTCATCCGCCGCAATATCGGCTCCAAGCTGATCAAGATGGAGTTCACCAGCGAGGCCAAGGCCGGCCGCTCGGTCAAGACCGTCGACGTGCCGATCGAGCTGCGCAACCGCTATTCGCTGGTCGAGGAAGAGGTCATCGAGCTGGCCAAGTACGCGATGATCATCGAGAACCACTACGGCCGTCCGATGGACATCGAGTGGGGCAAGGATGGCCGCGACGGCAAGCTGTACATCCTGCAGGCGCGTCCCGAGACCGTGAAGTCGCAGCAGAAGTCCACCGACGCCCAGCAGCGCTTCAAGCTCAAGGGCACCGGCACCGTGCTGACCCACGGCCGCGCGATCGGCCAGAAGATCGGCGCCGGCCCGGTGCGCGTCATCACCGACCCGTCCGAGATGGAACGCGTGCAGCCGGGCGACGTGCTGGTGGCCGACATGACCGACCCGAACTGGGAACCGGTCATGAAGCGCGCTTCGGCGATCGTCACCAACCGCGGCGGCCGCACCTGCCACGCGGCGATCATCGCGCGTGAGCTGGGCGTGCCGGCGGTGGTTGGTTGCGGCGACGCAACCGACGTGCTCAAGGACGGCACCCTGGTCACCGTGTCCTGCGCCGAAGGCGACGAAGGCATGATCTACGACGGCCTGCTGGAAACCGAGGTCACCGAAGTCTCGCGTGGCGAACTGCCGCCGATCAAGACCAAGCTGATGCTCAACGTCGGCAACCCGCAACTGGCATTCGACTTCCAGTCGGTGCCCAACAACGGCGTTGGCCTGGCCCGCCTCGAGTTCATCATCAACAACAATATCGGCGTGCACCCGAAGGCCATCCTCGAGTACCCGAACATCGATGCCGACCTGAAAAAGGCGGTGGAGTCGGTGGCCCGCGGCCACGCCTCGCCGCGCGCCTTCTACGTCGACAAGCTGGTCGAAGGCGTGGCCACCATCGCCGCCGCCTTCTGGCCGAAGCCGGTGATCGTGCGCCTGTCCGACTTCAAGTCGAACGAGTACAAGAAGCTGATCGGCGGTTCGCGCTACGAACCGGACGAAGAGAACCCGATGCTGGGCTTCCGCGGCGCCGCGCGCTACCTGGCCGAGGACTTCGCCGAATCGTTCGCGATGGAATGCGCGGCCATGAAGCGCGTGCGCAACGACATGGGCCTGACCAACGTCGAGCTGATGGTGCCGTTCGTGCGTACCCTGGGCCAGGCCGAGAAGGTCGTGGACCTGCTGGCCAAGAATGGCTTGACCCGCGGCGAGAACGGCCTGCGCCTGATCATGATGTGCGAGGTGCCGTCCAACGCCATCCTGGCCGAGCAGTTCCTGCAGTACTTCGACGGCTTCTCGATCGGCTCCAACGACCTGACCCAGCTCACCCTGGGCCTGGACCGCGACTCCGGCATGGAACTCCTGGCCAAGGACTTCGACGAGCGCGACCCGGCCGTCAAGGCGATGCTGTCGCTGGCGATCAAGGCCTGCCTGGCGCAGGGCAAGTACGTCGGCATCTGCGGCCAGGGTCCGTCGGACCATCCGGACTTCGCCCAGTGGCTGGTGGACGAAGGCATCGAGTCGATGTCGCTCAACCCGGACTCGGTGATCGAGACCTGGCAGAAACTGGCCAAGGCCTGATTGCAGGCATGTTCCATCGCGGGCCGCCGGTGCTACACTGGCAGGAATGATCGCTTTCCAAGCCCTCGAGAATGACCGCCGCGCTTGTCGCGCGGCGGTACAGAACCCTCGTTACCCATCCCGGGTAGCGAGGGTTTTTTATTTCGTCTAACGAGAGGAGACCCTGACATGTCCGACTGGACGTACTGGCTGATCGGCGCCGGCATCCTGGTCGTCGCCGAGCTGTTCATCGGCACCTTCTACCTGCTGATGATCGCGATCGGACTCTTGTCCGGCGCCGCCGCGGCCTGGCTGGGCGCCAGCGGTCCGCTGCAGACCCTGGCGGCGGCGATCGTCGGCATCGTCGCCACCATGATCCTGCGCCGTACCCGCTATGCCCGGCACGGACGCGGCCAGGCCGCGAACGACCCCAGCATCAACCTCGACATCGGCCAGCGCGTCACCGTGCCGCAGTGGCAGGAGCGGCGCGCGCGCGTGATGTACCGCGGCGCGCTGTGGGACGTCGAGCTGCGCGCCGGGCTGGAGCCGGAGCCGGGCGACTTCGAGATCGTCGAGGTCCGGGGCAACCGCCTGATCGTCGCCCGCCGCTAGCGGCACGGAAGAACAACCCGTAACGAGAAAGGATGCACATGGAACCGTCTTTCAGCGTGGTCGCGATCGTGATCTTCGCCATTGCCCTGGTCTTCGTGTTCAAGACCATCAACGTGGTGCCGCAGCAGAACGCCTGGGTGGTCGAGCGCCTCGGCAAGTACCACGCCACCCTGGCCCCCGGCCTGAACATCGTGGTGCCGTTCGTCGACCGCGTCGCCTACAAGCACAGCCTGAAGGAGATTCCGCTCGACGTACCGCCCCAGGTCTGCATCACGCGCGACAACACCCAACTGCACGTGGACGGCATCCTGTACTTCCAGGTGACCGACGCCATGCGCGCCTCCTACGGTTCGTCGAACTACATCCAGGCCATCACGCAGCTGGCCCAGACCACGTTGCGCTCGGTGATCGGCCGCATGGAGCTGGACAAGACCTTCGAAGAACGCGACCTGATCAACACCCACATCGTCAACGCCATCGACGAGTCGGCCGCCAACTGGGGCGTCAAGGTGCTGCGCTACGAGATCAAGGACCTGACGCCGCCGGCCGAGATCCTGCTGGCGATGCAGGCCCAGATCACGGCCGAGCGCGAAAAGCGCGCGCTGATCGCGGCCTCGGAAGGCCGGCGCCAGGAGCAGATCAACATCGCCAGCGGCGAGCGCGAGGCGGCCATCGCGCGCTCCGAAGGCGAGAAGCAGGCCGAGATCAACCGCGCCATGGGCGAGGCGGCCGCCATCGTGGCGCTGGTCGAGGCCAGCGCATCGGCGCTGCGCCAGGTGGGCGAGGCGATCGCCTCGAAGGGCGGCATGGACGCGGTCAGCCTGCGCGTGGCCGAGCACTACGTGGACGCGTTCGCGAACCTGGCCGGGACCAACAACACCCTGATCGTGCCGGCCAACCTGGGCGACATGAGCACCATGATCGCCAGCGCGCTGCAGATCGTGAAGGTGCACAAGTGAAGCGCGTCTTTATCGTCACCGGCGGGTCCAATGGCATCGGCGCCGAGATCGCACGCCAGCTCGCGGCCCGGCACGGCGCCGGGGTCGCGCTGGTGCTGGCCGCGCGCAACCAGGGGCCGCTCGACCTGGTCGCCGGCCAGTGCCGCTCGCTCGGCGCCGACACGCTCACGGTGGCCTTCGACGCCGGCCGCCAGGACGATTGCCAGCGCCTGGTCGCGCGGGCGGTCGACCACTTCGGCCGCATCGACGTCCTGGTCAACAATGCCGGCCGTTCGGCGCACGCCCTGTTCGACGAGGTCGAGAACCTGGCCTGGTACGAGGAGCTGATGCGCGTGAACCTGTGGGGCAGCGTGTGGTGCACCCAGGCCGCGCTGCCGCACCTGAAGGCGAGCCGCGGCGCCATCGTGGCGGTGTCGTCGCTGGCTGGCCTGGTCGGGGTGCCGGGACGCACCGCGTATTGCGCCACCAAGTTCGCCATGAGCGGCTTCTTCGAGGCGCTGCGGGTCGAATTGAAGGAGGAGGGCGTCAGCGTGACGACGGCCTATCCGGGCGTGGTGGCCACGCGCATCCGCTGCCGAGGCTTCAACGCCAGGGGAGAGGAAGCGGGCGCCAGCGCGCTCAAGGAAGAGAAGGCGATGCCGGTCGGGGAATGCGCGCGCCTGATCGTCAAGGCGATGGAGGCGCGCCGGCGCGAAGTCGTGATGACGGCCCAGGGCAGGATCGGGCGCTGGCTCAAGCTGATCGCGCCCGGCCTGGTCGACCGGATGGCGCTGGCCGCCGTGAAGGACGACCTGCGGCCGCAATGAATCGTGGTGGTCACCGAGAGCCGGTTGAGCGCGTCGGCGGCGCAGCCGCCAACGCGTTACATCGCCATCAGAACCCCATGGTCGCCGACACCACCACGCTGCGCGGCGCTGCCAGCACCAGGTAGCCCGCGCCCGGATAGCCGCCGGCCGAGGCCCAGTAATTCTTGTCCGTGACGTTGTCCACGCGCGCGCGCAGGGTCAGGTCGCGGGCCATGAAGCGGGTGCTGTAGGTGGCGCCCAGGTCCACGCGGGTCCACGACGGCAGCTTTTGCAGGTTGGCGCCGTCGGCGTACTGTTTCGACGTGTACACGGTGCGCGCGTTCAGCGACAGGCCGGCCACGCCCGGCACGTCCCAGTCGGCGCCGATGTTCAGCTGCGTTTCCGGCACGCCGATCGCGTCCTTGCCCTGGTTCACGCCGCCGGCCGTCACGCGCTGCTCGGCGTCGATCAGGGTCAGGCCCCCCAGCAGCTTCAGGCCGCGCATCGGGGTGCCGAACACCGACAGCTCGAGGCCGCGGTTGCGCTGCTCGCCGAACACGCCGAACACGCGGTTCTCGACATAGGCGCTCGGCTGGCTGGTCGAGAACACGGCGGCCGTCACGCCGTAGCGGCCGCTGTCGTACTTGACGCCCGCTTCACGCTGGCGCGCGACGTAGGGTGCGAAGACCTCGCCCTGGTTGATTATGTCGACGCCCGAGGCGACCGCGCCGCGCTGCAGGCCTTCGCTGTAGTTGGCATATACCGACACGTCCTTGCGTGGCTTGTAGACGATGGCCGCGAATGGCGTGTTCTCGCTCGATTCGTAGCCCGAATTCTCCAGCCCGGTATTGTAGTCGTAGCCGAAGTCCTTGATGCGCTGGTGGCGCACGCCGACGTTGACCAGCACCTTGTCCTCCATGAACGACATGGTGTCGGCGACCGCCAGGCCCGACAGGATGGTCTTCGAGGTCACCAGCGGATCGCTCATGTCGCCGCCGGTGAAGAAGGTCGGCGACGGCGCCGCGACGTCGCGCGGCGCGTACAGGTTGGACCCGAAGCCGGCGAAGTCGCTCATGCCGTAGGCGTTGCGCGACTTGGAATGAAAACCGGACGCTGACGCGCTCAGCACATGCTTGACGGCGCCCGTGCGCAGCGAACCGCGCACGCCCACTTCGCCGGTGCGCACCTGGTCCTTGCGGATATTGTCGAAGCGGCTCATGGTGGCGTCGCCATTGACGGCGTTGACGTCGATGCCGGCCAGGATGTTGAACTCCTGGCCGTTGCGCAGGCCCGCGGCCGCCCAGGCCACCGCGTCGGTGCCCAGGTCGACCTCGGCGCGCACGGTGCCGAAGGTATGGCGCTCGTTGGAGACGGTCCAGGGCTGGGCGAAGTTGTGGCTCGCATCCGGCGCCGCGATCATTGGCAGGCCGGGCGCCAGGTCCACGCTCGGACGGGCATTGGTCAGCTGGTGGTCCTGCGCGCCGACGTCGGCCGACAGGCGGTAGCCGCGGCCGCGGTAGTCGACGCCGATCGAATACACGGACAGCTCGCGCTCTTCGCGGTCGACCGCCGTGTCGCCGTTGCGGTGCGCCACATTGACGCGCACGCCGGCGCGGCCTTCCTCGCCGAAGCGGCGGCCCAGGTCGATGGCGCCGTAGCCCTGGCCGCCGGTTTCGACACCCACGGTGACTTCGCTCAGTTCCTGGTTCGGGGCGCGCTTGGGCAGGATGTTGATCGAGCCGCCGATGCTGCCGCCGGCCGGCGCCGCGCCGTTGATGAAGCTGTGCGCACCGCGCAGCACCTCCACCCGTTCCATCAGCTCGGTGGCCACGAACTGGCGCGGCAGCAGGCCGTACAGGCCGTTGTAGGCGGTGTCGTCCGAACCGACCGCGAAGCCGCGGATCATGTACAGCTCCTGGTAATTGCCGAAGCCGCGCGCCACCCGCACCGACGGGTCGTTCTGCACCACGTCGGCCACGCTGCGCGCCTGCTGGTCCTGGATCAGCGCATGGGTGTAGTTGGTGCTGTTGAACGGGGTGTCCATGATGTCGACGTTGCCCAAGAGGCCCAGGCGACCGCCGCGCGCCACCTGGCCGCCGGCATAGGCCGCGGGCAGGCCCTGGGCCGAAGCGTCGGCCGACGCGGTCACGACGACGGTCGAGATGCTCTCGCCGGTGTCCGGCGCGTTCTGCTGGGCCGATACGGCGCCGGACGCCGTCATGGCGACGAGGAGGGCGGCGGCCAGCGCGGCCGGGGTGGGGGTTGGCTTCAGGGTCGGGCGCAGGGAATTCATGTGTCTTGCTCTTCTTATGCAATGGAGATGACGCGCATTCTATGCCTGAAGCTTGCGTCTGTAAATGAGAACGATTATTATTCGTGGTCTGTGTCGCTAGCTATTATGCTTACCCAATAACATGTCACCTGTTTCCCTGCGCCGCTGGGGCTGGATTCACAAGTGGTCCAGCCTGGTCTGCACCACCTTCATGCTGCTGCTGTGCCTGACCGGCCTGCCGCTCATCTATTACCACGAGATCGGCCACCTGCTGGGCAACGAGGTCGAGCCGCCGGCCCTGTCGCAACCGATGCCAATGGGCAACGTCGACGCCGTGATCGCCTCGGCCCAGGAGCTGTACCCGTCCAAGAAGCCGATGTTCATCTCCCAGGAAGCGGACGTGCCCGAGATCTGGAACGTGACCCTGGCCGACCACATGCACGACCACGACTACAAGCCGAT
The DNA here is from genome assembly GCF_056279385.1 of Massilia sp. UYP34. Taxonomy (NCBI): domain Bacteria; kingdom Pseudomonadati; phylum Pseudomonadota; class Betaproteobacteria; order Burkholderiales; family Oxalobacteraceae; genus Massilia; species Massilia sp. UYP34. The sequence goes on from NZ_JBWBRF010000002.1 coordinate 341,380, forward strand.
CGCGGTCGATGCGCGCACCACGCAGGTGATCACCGAGCCGGCCTTCGAGGGCGGCGCATTCATGTCGACCATGCTGGCGCTGCACGTCGACCTGTTCATGGGCCTGGCCGGCCAACTGTTCCTGGGGTTGATGGCCCTGTTGCTGTTGGTGGCGATCGTCAGCGGCGCGGTCCTGTACTCGCCCTTCATGCGCAAGCTCGATTTCGGCACCGTGCGCAAGGAAAAGAGCAGCCGCCTCAAATGGCTCGACATGCACAACCTGCTGGGCATCGTCACGCTCACCTGGCTGTTCGTGGTCGGCGGCACCGGCATGATCAATACCTGGGCCGACCTGATGCTCAAGTATTACCAGCAAAACGAGCTCAGCGAGATCCTGGCCCAGTACAAGGACAAGGCGCCGCAGCCGCATACCGCCTCGGTGCACGACGCGATCGAAAAGGCCAGGGAGCGGCTGCCGGGCATGCGGGTCGCCTTCGTGGCCTTCCCGGGAACGGACTTCACCAGCGCCCACCACTACGGCATCTACATGAACGGCGACGAACCGTTCAGCTCGCGCATGCACCGGCCGGTGCTGGTCGACGCCCACACCGGCGAACTGACCGACGCGCCCGAACTGCCGTGGTACCTGAAAGCGCTGCTGGTGTCGCAACCGCTGCACTTCGGCGACTACGGCGGCCAGTGGATGAAATTCCTGTGGGCGGTGCTCGACCTGGCGACCATCGGGATCCTGGTGACGGGCCTGTACCTGTGGGTCAAGCGCGGCAAGACCGCCAACGCGACGGCCAAGGCCGCGGCCCTGGACAAGCACGCGCCGGCATGTGGCCACGGGGCGCCGGCGCTGGCGCGCGAGGGGGGCGGGTCGTGAGCCGCACCATGAGCCGCACCATGAGCCGCGCCGCTGGCCGAAGCCCGATGCAGATCTGGGGCGCGCCGATCGTGCTCGCCATCCTGACCACCATCGGCCTCATCTCGGCCCTGCTGGGTGACGGCATCTGGGACGCCCTGTCCGCCGTCACGCTTGGCATTCCCTGCCTGGTCGGCGCCTGGTCCTGCCTGCGCCGCACGCCGAGCGCCCGCCAGCGCCGCTGAACCGGCGGCGCCGCGCGGCGCCCGGGGCACGTTTGGTGCGCCGGGGTTGGTGACGGCCCGCGCCACGCTGTATACTTGGCGCCAGTCGATTCCGCACAGCATGAGCTGGCCGCGGGATTCGTCCATTCTCGAAAGGGCCTCATGTTTGCAGCAGTCGACCTCGGGTCCAACAGCTTCCGCCTGCACATCGGCGAGCCGCTCGGCGCCCGCATGCACATCGTGCGCACCGCGCGCGATCCGATCCGCCTGGCGGCGGGGCTCGACAGCCGGAACATGCTCAGCGAGGCGGCGATGCGCGGCGCCATCGCCTGCCTGCACGACTTTCGCAAGATCCTCGACGAATACCACCTCGACGCCGTGCGCGTGGTCGCCACCAACACCATGCGCGTGGCGAAGAACGCCGACCAGCTGCTGCCGCAGCTCGAAGCGGCGATCGGATACCCGATCGAGATCATCTCGGGCGAGGAAGAGGGGCGCCTGATCTACATGGGCGTGACCCGCGCCATCGAGCGCCACGACGAGCGGCGGCTGGTGATCGACATCGGCGGCGGCTCGACCGAGGTCATCGCCGGCGCCGGCGCCGAGATCCACCTGGTCGAGTCGTTCGGCATCGGCACCCAGCCGCAGGTGCGCGCCTATTTCCCCGACGGCCGCATCACCGCGCGCGCCTTCGACGCCGCCGTCACCGCGGCGCGCGCCCGCTTCGAGGACGCCGCCTCGCTGTATCACGCCCAGGGCTGGGACGCCGCCTACGGCTCGTCCGGCACCATGCGCGCCATTTCGGAAGTCATCGGCCGTAACGCGATCGGCGACGGTGCGGTGTCGCAGGCCAGCCTGCTGCTGCTGCGCGACCTGCTGATCGAGCTGGGCCACGTGGAAGCCGTCTCGCTTCCGGGCGTCAAGCGCGACCGGGTGCCGGTGATGGTCGGCGGCCTGACGGTGCTCATCGGCGCCATGCAGGAGCTGAAGGTCGAGCGCCTGCAGGTGGTCAATGCCGGGCTGCGCCTGGGCGTGCTGTCCGACCTCGAGCTGCGCGCCAACCGGCGCGACCGGCGCGACGCCGCGGTCCGCTCCTGCATGCAGCGCTTCCGGGTCGACACCCAGCGCGCGCTGCGCACCTGCGGCATCGCGACCCTGCTGTACGAACGCCTGCAGCCGCAGGCCGACAGCCAGCCGCACTACCTGGCCTGGAGCGGCATGCTGCACGAGATCGGCCTGGCCATCTCGATGAGCGGGGCCCACAAGCACGGCGCCTACATCGTCGAGCACGCCGACCTGGGCGGCTTCACCACGCGCGAGCAGCGCCTGCTGGCGACCCTGGTGCTGGGGCAGAAGGGCAATCTGCGCAAGATCCGCGACGCGCTGATCGATCCCGACCTGGCCAAGGCGGTGCTGGCGCTGCGCCTGGCGGTGGTGTTCATGCACGCGCGCGCCGACAACGACATCGGCGGCCTGCGCCTGCGCATGAAGAGCAGGATCGAGATCGACCTGCCGCCGGAACTGCTGGCGCGCCATCCGACGCTGGCGCCGTGGTTCGAGAAGGAAGAGGGCAACTGGAATGAGGTCGGAATCGGCTTCCAGGTGCGGTAGGGTCGGCGGCTTTGCCGCCGACGCGGTGATAGATTGCCACTAGATCATTCGGCGCGATACCGGAGCCGATCACCATCACCGCATTGCAGCAAGCCGCCAACCCCACGCCGTTCAGCGCAATTTGCCGATCACGTCGGGCCCCGCCACCAGCCGGATAAAGGGTACGCCGTCCGCCCCCTTGTGCTCGATCCAGAACACGCCCGCCTTGCGGATGCGCCAATCCTGCTTGTCTCCGCACACGACCATCGACGCGACTTGCCCCAGTAGCGGCTGGTGGCCGACGATCAGCGCCGGCTGGCGGTGCCCGGGCCAGCCGCAGGCGGCGATGATCGCCTCCGCGCTCGAGTCGGTGCTGAGCGCCTCGACCACCTCGTAGCGCCGTCCCAGCGCCTCGACGGTCTGGATGCAGCGCCTGGCCGGGCTCACCAGGATGCGGCAGGCGGGCGGAAGCTTGCGGTCGAGCCAGGCGCCCATGCGCGCGGCGTGGCGTTGGCCCTTGGGCGTGAGTGCGCGCGCCGCATCCGGCTCGCCCGGCTCGGCCTCAGCGTGGCGCCACAGGATCAGTTCCATTGTCGGTCTCCTTGTCGTTGGCGTCCCCTTTGAGGCTGGCGGCGCCGAGCATGTCCATCAGCACCTGCTGCGCGCTGTACTGCGGCTGCTTGCCGCGCGCCTTGCGGCGCCGGTAATGGCCGTCGGACGCCAGCTCCCAGGCATTGACGTTGTCCTTCAGGTAGGGGTGCAGCCCCTCGCGCAGCACGCGCCGCTTGAGCGCGGTCGAGCGGATCGGGAATGCGACTTCGACCCGGCGGAACAGGTTGCGGTTCATCCAGTCCGCGCTGCTGAGCACCACGTCGTGCTTCAAGTCGTTGCGGAAGTAAAAGATGCGGGTGTGCTCCAGGAAGCGGCCGACGATCGAGCGCACCTTGATGTTGTCGGACAGGCCGTCCACGCCCGGCCGCAGCGAGCAGGCGCCGCGCACGATGAGGTCGATCTTGACTCCGGCCTGCGAGGCCTCGTACAGCGCCTTGATCACCGATTCGTCGGTGAGCGAATTCATCTTGGCGATGATGCGGCCCGGCCGGCCATGGCGCGCGATCTCGGCTTCCTGGCGGATCGCGCGCACGATCTCTTTCTGCAGCGAGAACGGCGCCAGCCAGATGCTGGCCAGCTGCCTGGGCCGGGTCATGCTGGTGAGGTGGATGAACACCTCGTTGACGTCGGCGGTGAGTTCCGGATCGGCGGTCAGGAGGCCCATGTCGGTATAGAACTTGGCCGTCGTCGGGTTGTAGTTGCCGGTGCCGAGATGGGCGTAGCGGCGCAGGCCACTGGGTTCGCGGCGCAGCACCAGGGCCATCTTGGCATGGGTCTTGAGGCCCACCACGCCATACACCACCTGGGCCCCGGCCTGCTCGAGCTTCTCGGCCCAATTGATGTTGGCTTCCTCGTCGAAGCGCGCCATCAGTTCGACGATGACGGTGACTTCCTTGCCGCGCCGCGCGGCCTCGATCAGCGCTTCGACCAGCTCCGAATTGCTGCCGGCGCGGTAGATGGTCTGCTTGATCGCCACCACGTTGGGATCGGCCGCCGCGCACCCGATGAAGTTGATCACCGGCTGGAACGACTCGAACGGGTGGTGCAGCAGCGCGTCGTGCTTGCGCAGGGTGGCGAACAGGTCCGGGCCGGACAGCTTGCCGGCATAGCCGGGCACGAAGGGCGGGAATTTCAGTTCCGCCTGGTCGTTGGCGTTGACGATCTCGAGCAGCCGGCCCAGGTTGACCGGGCCGTCGACCGTGAACAGGCGGCTGCGGTCGATCTGGAACTGGTCGAGCAGGAAGTCCGACAGGTGCTCGGGGCAGGAGCGGCCCACCTCCAGGCGCACGGCGAAGCCGTACTGGCGGCTGTGCAACTCGCTGCGCAGCGCCTGGCGCAGGTTCTTCACTTCTTCCTCGTCGACCCACAGGTCGCTGTTGCGGGTGACGCGGAATTGCGAGTGCGACACCACCTCGCGGCCGGTGAACAGGTCGGCCATGTGGGCCTGGATCACCGACGACAGCATGCAGTAGGAGGCGCCTTTCTTGTCCGAGAGCTCGTCGGGCAGCCGGATCACGCGCGGCAGCACGCGCGGCGCCTTCATGATCGCGATGCCCGAGCCGCGCCCGAAGGCGTCCTTGCCGCTGAGCTCCACGATGAAGTTCAGGCTCTTGTTGATCACGCGCGGGAAGGGATGGGCCGGATCGAGCCCGATCGGCGTGAGCAGCGGGCGCACCTCGTTGTCGAAGTACTGCTTGACCCAGGCGCGCTGGGCGGGGTTGCGTTCGCTGCGGTGCAGCAGATGGATGCCGTGCTCGGACAGTTGCGGCTGGATCTCGGTGTTGAACAGGCTGTACTGGCGGGCGATCAGGTGGCGGCATTCGGCGCTGGCGCGTTCCAGGTCGGCCGCCAGGACGTCGGGCAGGGCGCCGCTGTCGCGGTCGATCTGGTACTGGGCCAGCAGGCTGGCGACCCGCACTTCGAAGAACTCGTCCAGGTTGCTCGCCACGATGCACAAGAAGCGCAGGCGTTCGAGCAGGGGAACCGACGGGTCTTCGGCCTGGGCCAGCACGCGGCGGTTGAATTCGAGCAGCGACAGTTCGCGGTTCAGGTAGGCGCCACTGTCGGAAAATTGTTTGAGCTCAGCCTCGATGGCCTTTTTCTTCATGTCCATATTCTGCGGTCGTAGTCGTCCCGCAGTCAGTGTAGATGTCAAATATGACAACCCGGTGACACCGGCGCCCCTTCGCCTGCAATTGACTTAACGAACTGTTAAGCCTTGATACGATGGCGACGGCTATGCTTGGCGCTCCATTCACCGAGGAGCCGTCCATGAGAAACTTCGTACGCGCCAACAAGGGCTTCCTGATGTTCCTGCTGTTGTTCGGCGTGTTTCGCAGCGCGGTGGCCGACTGGAGCCCGATCCCGAGCGGCTCGATGCGGCCGAACCTGCTGGAGGGCGACGTGGTGCTGATCAACCGCATGGCCTTCGACCTCAAGATACCATTGACCGAGCGGAGCGTGGCGCACCTGGGCGAGCCGGCGCGCGGCGACATGGTCGTATTTCACGCGCCGCACGACGACATCCGCCTGATCAAGCGCGTGCTGGCCGTGCCGGGCGACCTGGTCGAGATGCGGGGCGACCGCCTGTTCATCAATGGCGAGGGCGCCAGCTATTCGGTGCTGGGCGAGGCGCGCGAGCGCAGCCGCGGCCACGCGGTCGACGCCATCCGGCTGGAAGAGCGGGTGGCGGGCACGCGCCAGCGCATCCAGGTCTTGCCGGGCGTTGCGGCGCCGCGCAGCTTCGACCCGTTGCGCGTCCCGGCCGGCCAGTACCTGATGTTGGGCGACAACCGCAACGACAGCGCCGATTCGCGCGTGATCGGCCTGGTGCCGCGCGAGAAGCTGATCGGCCGCGCCGAGCGCATCCTGGTGTCGGCCGCCTACCAGGAAGACTGGATGCCGCGCCTGGACCGCTTCGGCCTGTCGCTGCGCGCGCCGTAGGGCGACGCCGGGGCGACCGCGCCGCAGCACGGGGTGAGGATCGGTGAGGATTGAAGGGGGCGACATGGCGTACAATCGCGTCCCCCTGACGATCGCATCGTGCGGTATCCAGGCGCCCATTCGCAATGATCCCGAAAGTGTAGTACATGCAAAAGCTCCTCACCGTCATCCTCGCCTGCCTCGGCATGATCGGCGCCCTGGCCATCGATACCTATCTGCCGTCGATGCCGGCGATCGGCGTCGAATTCGGGGTCGGCCCGGTGGCCGTGCAACAGACCCTGAGCGTGTTCCTGTTCACGTTCGCCTTCATGATGCTGTTCTACGGCACGCTGTCGGATTCCTTCGGCCGCCGGCCCGTGATCCTGGCCGCGCTCCTGGTCTACACGCTGGCCTCGATCGGCGCGGCGTGGGCGCCGAGCTTCGGCTGGCTGCTGGTGTTTCGCGCGCTGCAGGGCCTGTCGGCCGGCGCCGGTTCGGTGATCGGCCAGGCCATCGTGCAAGACCGTTTTTCGGGCGCGCAAGCCCAGCGCATGATGTCGCACATCATGATGGTGTTCGGCCTGGCGCCGGCCATCGCCCCGATCCTGGGCGGCTGGCTGCACGTGCACTTCGGCTGGCGCGCGTCGTTCGTGTTCCTGGCCGTGTTCGGCGCGGCGCTGATCGTCCTGGTCATGAAAATGCTGCCCGAAAGCCTGCCGGTCGACAAGCGCCAGGCCTTCCACCCCGGAACCATCGGCCGCAACTACCTGATGGTGCTGCGCAACCCGCAATTCGTGTTCCTGGCGCTGTCGGTGGGCCTGGCCTTCAGCGGCCTGTCGCTCTACATCGGTTCGGCCTCGAACTTCGTGATGGAGATCCTTGGCCTGCCCGAGACGGCGTTCGCGTGGATGTTCATCCCGCTGGTGGGAGGCATGGTGGTGGGCTCGGCCTGGGGCGGCAGGCGCGCTCACCGTGCGACCCCCGGCGCGACCCCCGGCGCCATGATGCGGACCGGCTACGTGCTGATGGCGCTGGGCGTGGCGCTCAACGTCGGTTATCACGCGCTGTTCCCGGCCAGCGTGCCGTGGTCGGTGCTGCCGCTGTTCGTCTATACCTTCGGCCTCGCGGTGGCGATGCCGGCGCTGCAGTTGACCGCGATGGGCCTGTTTCCGCGCAACCGCGGCCTGGCCTCGTCGATGGTCGGCTTCATCCAGATGATGTCGTTCGCGCTGGTGTCGGGCCTGGTGGCGCCGCTGCTGTTCGACAGCGCCCTGAAACTGGCGCTGGGCGTGGCGGCCGGCCTGCTGCTGAGCTTTGGCGCCTGGCGCCTGTCGGTGCGCAGCGCGGTGGCGCCGGGCGCGCTGGGCGCCTGACACGTCCGCCCACACCACGGCCGCGTCAGCGGCGGTTGGTCTTCATGGCCTGGTTGACTTCGCGCTTGGCGTCGCGGTCCTTCTCGGTGGCGCGCTTGTCGTGCTGCTTCTTGCCCTTGGCCAGGCCGATCTCGCATTTCACGCGGCCTTTCTTCATGTGCAGGTTGAGCGGCACCAGCGTGAACCCGGCGCGCTCGACCTTGCCGATCAGCTTGTCGATCTCGGCGCGGTGCAGCAGCAGCTTGCGCGAGCGCAGCGCCTCCGGGTGGCTGAAGGTGGAAGTCGTCGTCAACGCACTGACGTGCGCGCCGAACAGGTAGAGCTCGCCGTTGCGGACGAGCACATAGGCTTCCTTGATCTGCACCCGCCCTTCGCGGATGGCTTTTACTTCCCAACCCTCCAGCACCAGGCCCGCTTCGTAGCGGTCTTCGATGAAGTAGTCAAAAAATGCTTTTTTATTGTCAGCGATGCTCATGAAAAGGCGAAAATTCGCGTGTCGGTTAAACTACTGCCATTGCGCCAACAAACGGCGCATGCAAATGACCAACATCATAACAAACGGTTGACCAATGGCAGTAGTGCACAAATCAGTTTTCCTTGGCTATAGCGCAGAACAGATGTTCGACCTGGTCGCCAAGGTCGAGGATTACCCCAAGTTCCTGCCCTGGTGTGCGGGCGTCAAGGTGGTGGAGCGGACTGACGACAAACTGGTCGCCAGCCTGCAGATCAATTTCCACGGCGTTAAGCAAAGCTTCACGACGGCGAACCACAACCAGCGCCCGACCCAGATGAAGATGCACCTGGTGGACGGTCCTTTCAAGATGCTGGAGGCAACCTGGAGTTTCAAGGCCCTGCGTGAAGATGCCTGCAAGATCGATTTCGACATGCAGTACGAGTTCTCGAGCGTGATCCTGGCGCAGATCGTCGGCCCCGTATTCGGAATGATCGCCAACAGCATGGTCGACTCGTTCTGCAAGCGCGCCGAGGCGCTGTATGGCTGAGACGCTGCGCATTTCGGTGTGCTATGCCAGCGACCGGGTCGAATGGCTGCACCCGATGCAGGTCGACGCGGGCACGACCATCGGCGAGGCGATCGAGCGCAGCGGCGTGCTCCAGGCCTTTCCCGACATCAACCTGACGACGCAGCCGGTCGGCATCTATGCCAAGAAAAAGACGCTCGACACCGTACTGCGCGAGCGCGACCGCATCGAAATCTACCGGCCGCTCGTGGCCGATCCCAAGGAGTCGCGCCGCAAGCGCGCGGCCAAGAAGGCGCGCGGCGCGCCCGCCGCTGGGGCCGACCTGGCCGACGACGGCGCCTAGCGGCACGCACGCGTTGTCTGTTGTGCGCCCGCAATAATTGGATAGATTCCACGGGGTTTCTTGGTATCATGACGACTCCCATGGGCCGAGGCGTGCATGCGGCGAAAGGCAAGGGCGCACGGCGCCCCGGAGCCTGGCCTGACACGATGGCGCCCATTCGTCGCCGCCGTGCCGCCATGCCGGTGTGTCCACCCGCCGCGTTACTACCCGCCTTATTGCTGTGCCGATATTAAATGCCGTAAGTTTGTTATTGGTGACCACCGCCTTGTCCGGTGTCATGCTGCTGGTCCTGTCGTCGCTCGCCAAGAGCGAGGTGGCGGGTATCCGTGAGTGGCGACGGGCGAACCTGCTGGCGGTGGTGGCGCTGACGCTGTTCGCCGGGCGCGGGCTGGTCCCCGATTTCCTGAGCATCGAGGTGGCCAACGCGCTCTACATGGGCACGATCACGATGTGCTATGCGGGCTTTCGCCGTTTCCTGGGGCGCTCGGTCCCGTGGCGGATGCTGGCGTGCGGGGCGCTGGCCGCCATGTCCGCGCTCGTGTTCTTCCATCTTGCCGTCGATTCGCCGCCGCTGCGCATCGTGGCGATGTCGATCTACCACAGCGCCGTCTGTTTCGCGATCGGCGTCGCCTTGCGCGCGCCGGCCGAGCCGCGCCTGCGCTATTCGTTCATCTTCACCCGCTGCGCCGCCCTGGTGCTGGGCGTGGGCCACGCCTGGCGCGGCGCCTTCTACGCCATCGATGCCTACCAGCCTTATTCGCTGCTCGAGGCGAGCAACTACAATATGGTGTTCTTTGCGATCGGCACCCTGGCGCTGCCGGCGCTGACGCTGGGCGCCGTGATGATGGCCAATGCGCGCCTGATCGCCGCCAGCATGCACGCCGCCGACCACGATCACCTGACCGGCGCCGCCTCGCGCCGCGCATTCTTCGCCTTCGCCGAGCGCGAGCTGGCGCGGGCCGGGCGCAGTGGCAGCGGTCTCGGCCTGTTGCTGGTGGATGCCGACCACTTCAAGCGCATCAATGACACCCATGGCCACGGGGTCGGCGACCAGGTGCTGCGCGACCTCGTCGAGCGCACCCGGCAAGCCATCCGCAAGATCGACTACTGCGCGCGCCTGGGCGGCGAAGAGTTCGCGGTGCTGCTGCCCGACGCCGACGGCGGCACGGTGCTCGCGGTGGCGCAGCGCCTGCGCGCCGCGCTCGAACACGCGCTGCCGGCGGGGGCGGGCGAGGCCGGCGTGTCCTGTACGGTCAGCATCGGCATGGCCATGCTGCAACCTGGCGAGCACATCGCCAGCCTGATGGCGCGCGCCGATACGGCCCTGTACGCGGCCAAGGCGGGCGGGCGCAACCGCGTGGAGGTCGCGCCCGAGCCGCTCACCGGCCCGATGAGCGGCGCGCTGAGCGGCAAACTGAGCGAGCCGGCGGCGTAGCGGCTCAGCGGCACTCCTGCAGCGCGCGCTTCACCTGTTCGCTGCGCGCGGCCTTTTCTTCGTCGCTCAGATAGGTTTTTTCGCCATCCGGTCCGACCCGCGCGACGCGCATGCCCGAGGCGAGACTGGCCTCTGTCTCGCGCGCCGCGGCGCAATGCTCGGCCAGGCGCCGGCGGCGCGCGGCTTCTTCCTGGCTTGCTTGCTCCTGCTCGGCGCGCGCCTTGCTGCGTTCGCGGAAGGCGGCTTCCTGCTCGGCCAGGGTGGGCGCTCTGGCCGCGGCCTGGCCCCCGGTTGGCGTCGCGGCGGCAGGTTCCGCAGGAGGCGCTGGTTCGGGCGCCGGGCGGCCGGGCGACTTGAGGATCTTGCTGGCCGGCGTGCCGGGCGGCGGTGGGCGGTCGGTATACTGGCGCGTGCCGTTGGGGCCGATCCAGACGTACTGGGCATGGGCGGCGGTCGCGGCAAAGAGGAGCAGGGCGCCGAGGGCGTGTCTGGACAGAAGAGGCATGAGATGGTTCCTGATTGAATCGCGTCGATTTCGCCATGTCCTGGCTCGGCTGTCAATTGCCGGGCGCACCATGCAAAAGAAATTTTGCGCCTCCCCGGCGACGGCAATGGGGAGTTTCTGTATAATTCGCTTTTGCGCCTATAGGAAATACTATGCGTCTCCTCCAAAAAGCACTCACCTTCGATGACGTGCTGCTCGTCCCGGCTTATTCCAACGTTCTCCCGGCCCAAACCTCGCTGCGTACCAAGCTGACCCGGAACATCACGCTGAACATTCCGCTGCTGTCGGCGGCCATGGACACCGTCACCGAATCACGTCTGGCGATCGCAATGGCGCAAGAGGGCGGCATCGGCATCATTCACAAGAACCTGAGGCCGAGCGACCAGGCGCGCGAAGTGGCGCGGGTGAAGCGTTTCGAAGCCGGCGTGCTGCGCGACCCGATCACGATCCCGCCGACCATGAAGATCCGTGAAGTGCTGGCGCTCTCGCAGCAGCACGGCATCAGCGGCTTCCCGGTGGTCGAGGGCAGCCAGGTGGTGGGCATCATCACCAACCGCGACCTGCGTTTCGAGGAAGACCTGGAAGCCGAAGCGCGCGCCAAGATGACGCCGCGCGAGAAGCTGGTGACCGTGAAGGAGAACGCGGACACGGCTGAAGCCAAGCGCCTGATGAACAAGCACCGCCTGGAGCGCGTGCTGGTGATCAACGACGACTTCGAGCTGCGCGGCCTGATCACCGTGAAAGACATTCAAAAGTCGCACGAGCACCCGCTGGCCTCAAAAGATTCGCAGGGTAAGCTGCTGGTCGGCGCCGCCACCGGCGTGGGCCCGCGCGACGAGGAGCGCATCGAACTGCTGGTCGCCGCCGGCGTGGACGTGCTGGTGGTGGACACCGCCCACGGCCACTCGCAGGGCATCCTGGACCGCGTGAAATGGATCAAGGAGCGCTTCCCGCACGTGGACGTCATCGGCGGCAACATCGCCACCGCCGCCGCGGCGCTGGCGCTGGTGGAAGCGGGCGCCGATGCGGTGAAGGTTGGCATCGGCCCCGGCTCGATCTGCACCACCCGTATCGTCGCCGGCGTCGGCGTGCCGCAGATCACCGCGATCTCGAACGTGGCCAAGGCGCTCGAAGGCACCGGTGTGCCGTGCATCGCCGACGGCGGCATCCGCTTCTCGGGCGACATCTCGAAAGCGCTGGCAGCCGGCGCCCACACGGTCATGATGGGTTCGATGTTCGCCGGCACCGAAGAAGCGCCGGGCGAAGTGATCCTGTATCAGGGCCGCAGCTACAAATCCTACCGCGGCATGGGCAGCCTGGGCGCGATGGCCGACGGTTCGGCCGACCGCTACTTCCAGGAAGCCTCGAGCACGGCCGACAAGTTCGTCCCGGAAGGCATCGAAGGCCGTGTCGCCTACAAGGGCAGCGTGCTGGCGATCATCTTCCAGCTGATCGGCGGCGTGCGCCAGTCGATGGGCTACTGCGGCTGCTCGACCATCGATGAGCTGCGCGAGAAGGCGGAGTTCGTCGAGATCACCTCGGCCGGCATGCGCGAATCGCATGTGCACGACGTGCAGATCACGAAAGAAGCGCCGAACTACCGTTCGGAGTAATCGACATCCGCCGCGGCCTTAGCGACGGCTGCGCTCTTGTGGGGTGGACGGGTTCCCCTCCCACCCGTTCAATCGACGCACGCGCTGTTTGAACGCGTGGCCGGCGCAGCCATCCACCCTACGATCACCACCTACTGTCTCCCTATGCATTCCAAAATCCTCATCCTCGATTTCGGTTCCCAGGTTACCCAGCTGATCGCCCGCCGCGTGCGTGACGCCGGCGTGTTCTCCGAAGTCTTCCCCTATGACGTCAGCGACGAGTTCGTCCGCGAATACGGCGCCTCGGGCATCATCCTGTCGGGCAGCCACAACTCGACGCTCGAAGGCGATTCGCCGCGCGCGCCGCAGGCGGTATTCGAAGCCGGCGTGCCGGTGCTGGGCATCTGCTACGGCATGCAGACCATGGCGGCCCAGCTGGGCGGCAGGGTCGAGAACGGCCTGAAGCGCGAATTCGGCTACGCCGAAGTGCGCGCCCGCGGCCATACGGCGCTGCTCAACGGCATCAACGACTTTGTGACCGACGAAGGCCACGGCATGCTGAAGGTCTGGATGAGTCACGGCGACAAGGTGCTGGAGATGCCGGAAGGCTTCAAGCTGATGGGTTCGACCGACAGCTGCCCGATCGCCGCGATGGCCGACGAAGAGCGCCGCTTCTACGCGTTGCAGTTCCACCCGGAAGTGACCCACACCACCCAGGGCGAAGCCATCATCGGCCGCTTCGTGCACGAGATCTGCGGCTGCAAGTCGGACTGGAACATGCCCGACTATATCGGCGAAGCCGTCGCCAAGATCCGCGAGCAGGTCGGCACCGATGAGGTGATCCTGGGCCTGTCGGGCGGCGTCGACTCGAGCGTCGCCGCCGCGCTGATCCACCGCGCGATCGGCGACCAGCTGACCTGCGTGTTCGTGGACCACGGCCTGCTGCGCAAGGACGAAGGCAAGATGGTCATGGACATGTTCTCCAAGAACCTCGGCGTAAAAGTCGTGCGTATCGATGCCGAGGCGCAGTTCATGGGTCACCTGGCCGGCGTCACCGACCCCGAGCAGAAGCGCAAGATCATCGGCCGCGAGTTCGTCGAGGTATTCCAGGTCGAAGCGGGCAAGCTGACCAACGCCAGGTGGCTGGCGCAGGGCACGATTTATCCGGACGTGATCGAATCGGCCGGCAAGGGCAAAAAGGGCCAGACCATCAAGAGCCACCACAATGTGGGCGGCCTGCCGGAGACCCTGAACCTCAAGTTGCTCGAGCCGCTGCGCGAGCTGTTCAAGGACGAGGTGCGCAAACTCGGCGTGGCGCTGGGGCTGCCGCATGACATGGTCTATCGTCATCCGTTCCCGGGCCCTGGCCTGGGCGTGCGCATCCTGGGCGAGGTGAAGAAGGAGTATGCCGATCTGCTGCGCGAGGCGGACGCGATCTTCATCGAAGAGCTGCGCAACACCCCGTTCGAAGTGCCGCACGTGCCGGGCATCGATGCGGGCAAGGCGCCGGTGAACTGGTACGAGGCGACCAGCCAGGCGTTCGCCGTGTTCCTGCCGGTGAAGTCGGTGGGGGTGATGGGCGACGGGCGTACTTATGAGTACGTGGTGGCGCTGCGTGCGGTGCAGACGCTGGACTTCATGACGGCGCAGTGGGCGCATTTGCCGCATTCGCTGCTGGGCAAGGTGAGCAATCGGATCATCAACGAGGTGCGTGGTTTGAATCGCGTTGTGTATGACATTTCGGGCAAGCCGCCGGCGACGATTGAGTGGGAGTGAAACGCAGCGTGGCAAAGAGTGGCATCAACGACGCCTGAGCCCCTGATTTCCTCATCCTGGACGGGGGCAGCGGCGCCCGGTTGCCTGTTGTGCCGGCTTCCCTGCGTCGCCTGGACGCCCGATGCCGCGCGTGCTTGATACGGCCCGACAACTGGCGCTGACCGCTGGCGGCGTGCTCGTCTTCGTATCGGCTCGAACGCTCGAAGTTCTCCCGCCTCGCCTCAGGCGGATGCCTTGATCAGTTCCAGCACTTCACGGAAGCGTGCCTGCCTGCAGTCGCCCAGCCACTCGAACATGACCATCTCGTGGGTCACGATCGTCGCGCCTGCGTGGGCCAGTCGGCTCATCGCAGCGGCGTGATCGCCGGGGTGGCGCGAACCGCTTGCATTGGCGACGACCCAGACGCGCTTCCCGCTTTCAAGCAGTCCGAGCGCCGTTTGCATCATGCAGACGTGGGCTTCGCAACCGGCGATGACGATCTGCTCGCATCCGGGCTTCGCGTCGTCCAGCGCGCCCAGCAGCCCGTCTTTGCACGCGTCGAAGTGGGTCTTGGCGAGGGTGCGGTCACACCCGGCCTTGACCTGTTCAAGGTTCGGTCCGAGCTTGTCCGGATTCTGTTCGGTCCCCAGTACTGGAATGCCGAGCAGCCGCGCTACCTGGCCGAGCAGCTGTGCAATGCCCGCGACGTGGCTAGCTTCGTGAATCGCCGGCATCAGCCTCGACTGGTAGTCCACCAGCACCAGTACGCTTTTTTCAGCACGCATCATAGTCATCGTCAACTCCGCGAATGCGCTTCAGCCCGGGAGACCAGCTGTGCGAGATAGGTGTCGAACAGATCCTGCGATGCTTGCCTGAACATGCGGATACGCCCGGTGTGGCTGAGCACCAGCAAACCGACGGTATGAGCGAACAGCGCGGTGACTTCTTGCAGCGCCTTCGTCGCCGTCAGGCCGAGCTGTTGCAAGGCGTCCTGAGAGGGCTGCAGCGCATCGCGCAGGCGTGCATTGAGCGTCTCGTTCAGTTCCGGCGTCAGGCCCCGCGGCTGCATGCCCTGGAACAGGTAGAAGCCGAGGTCGAGGTCGCGCGAATTCTCGCGATAGAATTCAAAAAAGGCCCGCGCCGTCGCGCGCAGGCAGTCCGCTCCCGGAGCGCAGTTCTCGCGGGCGTGCTCGACCAGCGCATTGAGCCTGTCGAGCGATTCGCCGAGCAGGGCGCCGTAGAGTGCTTCCTTGCTGGCGAAATAGCTGTAGATCGCGCCTGGCGTGTAGCCGGCCCGGTGCGCGATCTCGCGGATGCTCGTCTTTTCCATTCCCAGTTCGAAGAAGGCCGACCGCGCGGCATCCAGGATCAGTTCGCGCCTGACGTCGGCCAATGCCTGGTGGCGTGCCTGGCGCGCGACCTGGGTCTCCTTTTCCTTCTTGCCGGCGCTGCGGCGGGGTGCGGACGATGGGGTGTTCATGGGGTCAGTATAAACGTTGACAAGCGGATTGAACACCGTTTAATCTGAAGATCACTGTTCAATGGAGATCGCGATGAACGTCCCCCACGAAGCTGCGCCGGCCACCTGCGTCGACCTGATGTCCGGCGAGCAGTACCGCGAATCGCTGCGTGAGTACAAGCCCAGGGTCTACGTCGACGGACGCGAAGTCGACAGCGTGGCCGACGAGCCGGCCTTCCGGCCCGGCATCAATGCCCTGGCCTACACTTACGACTACGCGCTGCGCCCCGAACTGCAGCCGATCGCGCTGGCCACCCAGACCCGGCGCAACCGTGTGGTCAGCAGGATGCTGCACCTGAACGAGTCGGCCGGCGACCTGTTGAACAAGCTCGAGGCCGTGCGGGTGCTGTGCCAGGAAACGGGGTGCGCGCAGCGTTATCTGGCCCACGATGCCCTGAACGGGCTGGCGCAGGCGGTCGCCTGTATCGACGACGCCAAAGGCTCGGCCGAGCACAGGGCCCGCTTCGATGCCTACCTGGCCCACGTGCAGGACCAGGATCTGTCGATCGGCGTGGCGATGACGGACGCGAAGGGCGACCGCAGCAGGAAGCCGCACCAGCAGGCCAATCCGGATACCTACGTCCACATCGTCGAACGCAACGGCAAGGGCATCGTCATCAGCGGCACCAAGGCCATCGTGACGGGCGGGCCCTACATGCACGAGTTGCTGGTCATGCCGAGCCGGAACATGGGACAGGAGGACGAAGACTTTGCCGTATGTTGCGCGGTGCGTGTGGATGAACCGGGCATCACGATCGTCGCCCGGCCGGCGGGGCGACCCGGCGAAAAGCTGGAGCACGGAGACGCCCTGTTCTCGCGCAAATACGGCCAGTCCACGGCCGTGGTCATGTTCGACCGTGTCTTCGTTCCCTGGGAACGCGTGTTCTATGCCGGCGATTGGGAACACAGCCATGTGCTGACCTATAGCTATGCGACCCACCACCGCCACAGCTGTATCGCAGCGCGCGCCGGGTTCGGCGACCTGCTCATCGGCGCCGGCGCACTGATGTGCGAAGCCAACGGCCTCGATCCGGGCGCCAAGAGCAATCTGCGCGACCCGATGGTGGAGCTGATCACCATTACCGAGGGCTTCTATGCCTGCGGTGTCGCGGCAAGCGTCTATGCCACCCAGGACAAATACAGCGGCTCATTCATGCCCGACCCGGTGTTCAGCAACATCGGCAAGTTGCTGCTGGCGACCAAAATCTACGACATGCACCGGATCGCGCACGAGGTTTCCGGCGGCCTGATCGTCGCGCTGCCGGGGCCGGACGAAGACCATAACCCGGCGACGGCTGCCAGGCTCTCCGAAGTGCTGCAGGCCAGCCCGGACATCCCCTACGACAAGCGCATCGAGACGGCACGCTTCATCGAAGACCTGACGGCATCCTATCAGGGCGGCTGGTACTCGGTGATCAGCCTGCACGGTGGCGGGTCGCCGGCCGCCATGAAGCAGGAAATCTGGCGCAACTACCCGGTCGGAAGCAAGGTCGAGCTGGTGGAGCGCCTGCTCGAGCGTGGTATCCTGCACGACGAAAGTCGCTCGATCACCAGGAATCGCCAGCCCGGCCGCTGCTGCGATACCGGCTGCTCCAAGCCGGGGCAGCCGGTGATGGTACCGCTTCCCGTGAGCACCCGAGCGCAGTGATACCGATGCCGCCGGCTGCCGCGGGCGGCCCGGCCCTGATGAATCACTCACATCTGGAGCGCGCATGGATTATCCGGTCTTTTACCATGAGTCGATCGAATCGCCGGAGACTTTCTGGTCTCGCGAGGCACAGGCCATCGACTGGCATCGCCCCTTTGACGCCGTCCTCTCCACGGCAAGCCCGGAATTTGCCAGGTGGTTCGCTGGCGGCAAGCTCAACCTTTGCCATAATGCGGTCGACCGGCATCTCATCGACCGTGCCGACCAGCCCGCCCTGGTCTGGCATTCGACCGAAGTCAACCAGGAACGCATCTACACCTACGCCGATCTGCACGCGGAAGTGCAGGCGATGGCGGCCGTATTTGTCGCGCATGGTGTCGCCCAGGGCGACCGTGTGCTGATCTACATGCCGATGATTCCGGAGGCCGCGTTCGCGATGCTCGCGTGCGTCCGGCTGGGCGCCATTCACTCCGTCGTGTTCGGTGGCTTTGCCAGCGCAAGCCTGGCGACGCGCATCGAAGATTCGGCCCCGAAGCTGATCGTCTGCGCCGACGCGGGTTCGCGCGACGGCAAGGTCATCGCCTACAAGCCCTTGCTCGACCAGGCCATCGAAGCCTCGGCCTACAAGCCGCAGCAGGTACTCGTCGTCGATCGCGGACTGAGCGCGCCAGCGTGGGTCGAAGGGCGGGACGTGGACTATGCCGGCGCACGGGCCAGGGTGGCCGGGGGCGCGTCCGTGCCATGCGCATGGGTCGATGCATCCCATCCCTCGTATATCCTGTACACGAGCGGGACGACAGGCAAGCCGAAAGGGGTGCAAAGGGATACCGGTGGCTATGCGGTCGCCCTTTCCTCCAGCATGAAGCACATCTTCCTGGGCGAGCCGGGCGGATCCTTTTTCGCCACCAGCGACATCGGGTGGGTCGTCGGGCACAGCTATATCGTCTATGGCCCCTTGATTGCCGGGATGACGACCCTGATGTACGAGGGCCTGCCGACACGGCCGGGCCCGGATATCTGGTGGTCGCTGGTCGAGCGCTTCCGGGTGCGGGCGATGTTCAGTTCCCCGACGGCCGTTCGCGTGCTCAAGAAGGAAGGGCAGGATGCGGCGCGCAAGCATGACCTGAGCTCGCTGCGGGCCCTGTTCCTCGCCGGCGAACCGCTCGACGAAGCGACGTCCGGCTGGGTGCAGGATACCTTGCAGGTGCCGATCGTCGACAACTACTGGCAGACCGAAACCGGCTGGCCGATCCTGGCATCGGCCATCGGCTTCGACAAGTGCGCGCCGAAGGCGGGCAGTGCGGGATTGCCGATGTACGGTTACGACGTCAAGCTGATCGACGAGCTCACCGGCGAAGAGATCGCCGGCGCCAACCGGAAGGGCGTGGTCGCGATTGTGGCGCCGTTACCGCCCGGTTGCATGCAGACCGTGTGGGGCGACGACGACAGGTACGTCGACACTTACTGGCGCAGCATTGCCGGGAAAGTCGTCTACAGCACGTTCGACTGGGGAGTTCGCGACGAGGACGGGTATTTCTTCATCCTGGGACGAACCGACGATGTCATCAACGTGGCAGGCCATCGCATCGGCACGCGCGAACTAGAAGCATGCATTGCGGCCCACCCGGCGATCGCGGAGGTCGCGGTGGTCGGCGTGGCGGATTCGCTGAAGGGACAGGTGCCGCTGGTGTTCGCGGCCGTCAAGCAGGGCAGCGCTCGGCTGAAAGCCGACCTGAAACAGCTGGTTGCCACCCAGTTGGGAGCGGTGGCGCGGCCATCCGATATCCATTTCGTCTCCGCGCTGCCGAAGACCAGGTCGGGGAAACTGCTGAGGAGGGCACTGCAGGCGCTCGCCGAAGGGCGCGACCCGGGCGACCTGAGTACGCTTGAAAATCCTGCCGCCATGGTCGAAGTGGCCGAGTCTCTACAAAAGGAGCCAGTCGGTAGTTAGCACCGGCGCTGCGCATCCCCAGCCACCCGCAGCTTCTCTCGTCGACTGCCGTCGACCGGCATTCGGCCTGGCTCGAGCACAAGATCTCCCGAACCGTCCCGCCACGCGCCGGTCAAACCTGACTTCCTCGGCCAGATCGGAGCACCTCATTAACACCAACGTGCCTGAGCTATGCGACAGCGCCAATGGACAGCCCGCGGCAGGCCGGCCGGTTTGCGTTCAGTTTCCCATAGAGGACGATCATGGCCATCAAGAACATTGCAATCGCCTGCCAGGGCGGGGGCAGCCATGCGGCGTACACGGCGGGTGCGCTGCCGGTGCTGCTGCCCCGCTTCGACAATGTCCTCATTGCGCGCTCCGGCGGCAAGCGGAACTTCGTGGAAGAGGGCAGCGGTGAACACCTGAACCTGGCCGGCATCAGCGGCACCTCGGGTGGCGCGATCAGCGCGCTGCTGGCCTGGTTCGGTTACCTGACCGGTGGACCGCAGGCCGCGCAGGCCCGGCTCGACGCCTTCTGGGATGCGAACTGCGCGCACCAGCCGGGCGAACGCATGCTCAACGAGATGACGCAGTTGACGGGCCGTATGCTGAGCGTCGATCTGAAGTTCAGCCCCTATCTGCCGCCACTGCGCGATATCGAACGCTTCGCCACCCGGACGTGGCCTTGGATGACGAATATGTGGCCGCCCTTGGGTAACTGGATCCGCGACCACTATTTCCAGTTGCGCGAAACGGTCGCACCCCACGTGGATTTCGAACTCGTCGGCGCGATCGGCGATTTCTGCAGCATCGCCCAGGAGGTGAAACGCTGGCAGTCCTGCGACCTGGAGGCAAGGATGGTCGACGCGGGGCAGCCGGGCCACGCCGACATACGCACGAAACGCCATGCCATCGAGGAGAGGATCCGGGCGAAAATGGAGACCACGCGCCGCCTCGTGGATCGGATTGCCCGCCAGGACCTGGAACCGGACTGCGTGCTGCGCGCCGCCTTCGACGCCTGGGAAGTGCCGCAGTACAGCTTTGAGCCCGCCTCGCTCGACCGGCTGGCTGCAGCGGTGCAGGATGTCAGCTACACGATCCCGCAGCTCCTGATTGGCGCCGTCGACATCGACAGCGGCGCTTTCCTCGCCTTCAGCTCGGAACGTTCGCCGGAGGAGGCCGGTGTGACGCTCGACGCGGTCATCGCCTCGGCTTGCCTGCCGTGGATGTTCAAGGCACAGGAGATCGCCTGCATCGACCCGGACACCCAGGAATTGCGCGCCACCGCCTGCTGGGACGGCCTGTTCTCCCAGAATCCGCCGATCAAGAACTTCATCTCCCACCTCGTCGATCCAGCCAAGAAGCCCAACGGACTGTGGATCCTGCAGATCAACCAGGACAAATGCGATTTCAGCAAGCGCATTGCAGACGTGACCGACACCTATCGCTATGGGAGCGAGCTCTGGCATCGGCGCGACACGCTGTCGGGCAACCTGTCGCTGAACCAGGAAATGGCCTTCATCGAAGCGGTCAACCGCCGGCTGGACGACCCATACCAGGCCGGGCGCTCGCAGGACAAGCCGGTCGAAATGGCGCGCATCGTCATGGATGCGGAAGCGGTCAGCGCCGCCACGGGGCGCGAACTGGGTATCTTTTCCAAATTCGACCGTGACCTGGCGCTGAAAAACACGCTGGTCGAGCATGGGCGCGTGCAGGCCGCGCATTTCCTGGCATTGCGCGGCGACCGCGACCCGCTATGCAGCGACCTGGCGGGCGCGCTGGAGCAGTGCGGCGCGCGGCCTGGCAGGGGGCGGGCGCGGGCGGCGATCTGGCGCTCCGCGCAAATCTTCGGCGCAATGCTGTCGCCGGACGTGCTCACGCTCGACCGTGCGCCGGGCATGCACCGGGACGGCGTGCCCGAGGGCAGCCTGATGTGGCACGTGAGCGATGCGGTCGTCGACGGCCGGGTCGTTGGCATCAGGGGCCGCACCGCACTGCTGAACCAGGGAGACGGCTGGCGGCTGGGCGAAACGCGGCTGCTCGAAGTGTGGCAGAAGGAGGCGGCGGTCGCGCAGCGGCCGGGACCGACGGACCGGGAGCAGGAGCTGCAGCCCCCGCCGGCCGGCGCCGAGCGGCGTCATACGGCGGCAGCACGGCCGCGGGGCTTGCACTAGGATGGTGTCCCGGCGCCTGTCCTGCTGCTTTCATCGGCGGGCTGGCGGACCCGATTCATGCTCGCTGCTGCCACGGGCATGGGTGAGCCCGGCATGGTATTGCTCGTGGTATTGCTCACGCAGGACTAATAAATCCGAAACGGATTCAGCAGCTTACCTGAACCATTGATTATCGAATGGGATTGACTGGAGTCCTCTAAGTAACTGATTTTGAATTGAAAAATAAAGAGCCGTTGATCATCGGATTGAATGATCAACGGCTTTTTTACTGTCTTGGCCTGAATCGCCACGAGTTTTCTAGGCACTCGAGAGCCGTTGGAAATACTGCTTTTCATACTCGACCGGCGACAAGTCATTGCTGAAGCTGTGCCGGCGCTTCGGATTGTAGAACATCTCGATGTAATCGAAGACATCCTGCCTTGCCTCTTCCCGGGTGCCGTAAATCTTGCGTCGGATTCGTTCCCTTTTCAAGAGCTGGAAGAAGCTCTCGGCCACGGCGTTATCGTGGCAGTTTCCTCGTCGGCTCATGCTTTGCTGCAGATTGTGCTGGCTCAGGAAGTCGCGCCAGTCATAGCTGCTGAACTGACTGCCCTGATCGGAATGCACCATCACCGTATTCTTGGGCTGCCGCCGCCAAACCGCCATCAAGAGCGCATTCATCGCCAGCTCGCGATCGATGCGTGAACTCATCGACCAGCCAATTACCTGGCGCGAGAACAGATCAAGCACCACGGCTAGATAAAGCCAGCCCTCATAAGTGCGGATGTACGTGATATCTGTCACCCAGACCCGATTCGGTTCTTGCACGTCGAACTGGCGCTGAAGATGGTTGGGCGCTACCAGCGAAGGGGCGCCGCCGCGTTTGTACTTGCGCTTGGCGTAGCCGGTTTGCGAACGAATCCCGGCCGACCTCATCAGACGGTGGACGCGATTGATGCCGCATTGTTCACCGAGCTCGCGCAGATCGTCGCTGACTTTACGGTAACCGTACACGCTGCCGCTTTCCAGCCACGATTCCTTGATGGGAACCAGAAGGCGCTTGTCTTCCCTGGCTCGCTTGCTTTCAGGGCTCAGGCGCCACGCATAGAAGCCACTCGGATGCACCTCGAGCACTTTGCACAGCCGGCGCACCGGAAATTGGTCCTGCAACTCAATAATTAAGGTGTACCGTACCCGGACGTCTTGGCAAAGTACACCGCGGCCTTTTTCAATATGTCACGCTCCTCCGTGACGCGCTTGAGCTCGGCCTTCAGGCGCCGCATCTCGTCGGACTGGGCATCGACAGCCTTGCGCTCCGCCTCGGGCACGCCATAGCGCTTCGTCCAGGCGTACAGACTGTGGATGCTTATCCCGAGCCGTGCCGCTACTTCGCTCGCCGGGTGACCGCCCTGCGCCACCTGCTTGACCGCTGCAATCTTGAATTCCTCTGTGTACCGCTTACCGCTCATATCTTCTCCTTGTGCCCGACATTATGGCTCAGGAGTGTCTACTGAAGTCGTGGCGATTCAGTGAGCTTGTGCAGACTGAATGTCCCTCCAAGCAAGCGCGCATTTTTCTTGGCCAGGATCGACTAGGCATCGAGGTCGCCGAAGGTAGTGGATGCGAATGCCCTGTGAAAACGAGAGTCCTGTTTTCGTCACAGTAAATGACATTTCACAATACAAAATGCTCGCTGCGCAGCAGCAGAAATTTATTCTGCTCTATAAGACTTGTTTTTACTATGTGAAATGAAACTCGTAGGTTATTGAAAACAAAGGAAATTAATTTACTTCATCGCGGATGGGTTTAACGCGTGCGATGCAGCAGAACTGCGTACCATTAAATACATGAAGCCGCTTGCTGTATGGGCACTGGCAACATGCTCGGTCATCCAGGTTTTTTAATCCGCAAATCAGGAGTTATTCATGTCTCAGTTTCAAGCCGATATCGAATCGATTTCCAGTCTCAAGAAGGTGTACGGAAGCGCATGGAATGCGATCAATCCCGAGTCTGCCGCACGCATGCGCGCCCAGAACCGGTTCAAGACCGGCCTCGATATCGCGCGCTACACCGCCAAGATCATGCGCACCGATATGGCGGCCTACGATGCCGATCCGTCCATGTATACCCAGTCTCTCGGCTGCTGGCATGGCTTCATCGGCCAGCAAAAGCTGATTTCGATAAAAAAGCATTTCAACAGCACGGATCGCCGCTACCTCTACCTGTCGGGTTGGATGATCGCAGCCCTGCGTTCGGAATTCGGCCCGCTGCCGGACCAGTCGATGCATGAAAAAACGACGGTGCCCGCCCTGATCAAGGAGCTATATACCTTCCTGCGCCAGGCCGACGCACGCGAGCTGGGCGACCTGTTCCGCCAGCTGGACGGCGCATCTAGCGCCGCCAGGGAGGAAATCCAGCAAAAGATCGACCGGCACGTGACCCATGTGGTGCCCATCATCGCCGACATCGACGCCGGTTTCGGTAACGCAGAGGCGACCTATCTGTTGGCCAAGCAGATGATCGAAGCGGGCGCTTGCTGCATCCAGCTTGAAAACCAGGTGTCGGATGAAAAGCAGTGCGGTCACCAGGACGGCAAGGTCACCGTGCCGCACGAGGACTTCCTTGCCAAGATCCGCGCGGTCCGCTACGCCTTCCTCGAACTGGGCGTGGACGACGGTGTGATCGTTGCCCGTACCGATTCCCTGGGCGCTGGCCTCACGAAGCAGATCGCGTTTACCCGCGAACCCGGCGACCTGGGCGACCAGTACAACGCCTTCCTCGACGCCGAAGAAGTGTCGGTCGAGTCCCTGAATAACGGCGACGTGCTCCTCAGCCGCGACGGCAAGCTGGTGCGCCCCAAGCGCCTTCCGAGCAACCTGTTCCAGTTCCGCGAGGGAACGGGCGAAGCCCGCTGCGTGCTCGACAGCATCACCTCGCTGCAGAACGGCGCCGACCTGTTGTGGATCGAAACCGAGAAGCCGCACATCGGCCAGATCGGCGGCATGGTGAAGGAGATCCGCAAGGTGATTCCGAACGCAAAGCTGGTCTATAACAACAGCCCGTCCTTCAACTGGACCCTGAACTTCCGCCAGCAAGTGTTCGACAGCATGAAGGCCGAGGGCAAGGATGTCGGCGCATACGAACGCAACATGCTGATGAGCGCCGAATACGACGAGACGGAGCTGGCGCGCATCGCCGATGAAAAGATCCGTACCTTCCAGGCCGATGCCGCGCGCGAGGCGGGCATCTTCCATCACCTGATCACGCTTCCGACCTACCATACCGCGGCATTGTCGACCGACAACCTGGCCAAGGAATACTTCGGCGATCAAGGCATGCTGGGCTATGTGAAGGGTGTGCAGCGCAAGGAAATCCGCCAGGGCATCGCCTGCGTCAAGCACCAGAACATGTCCGGTTCGGATATCGGCGACGATCACAAGGACTACTTCAGCGGCGAAGCTGCGCTGAAGGCCGGTGGCAAGCACAATACGATGAATCAGTTCTGATCGGCTGCTGGAACGGGGGCGCCTGCCGAGCGCGGCGCCCAACATTCTCACCAATCTCTGGGACAACCATGAATAATACAAACACCGGCTCCGCAAGCACCCTTGCGACTGCCCCGCAGAGCGACGGCGCAATGGACGATCGTCTTCGCGACCACCGCCAGATTCACACAGACCCGCAGGTGCGGACCTTGACGGAAACCGCCGGCTTTTCCGAACAGCCGGCGAATGACGCCGTACGGCCAGTGGGCCGAGTAGGGATCATGGGTGCTCACGGTGCGAGTATCAACCTCGCCATGGGCCTGCTTGACGCCGGCATGCCGGTCACCGTGTTCGACAAGCGGGATGCGCTCGACCAGGGGCTTGCGCTGCTTCGCTCGCGTTACGAACAGTCACTGGTCAGTGGAGCACTGGCTGCGGGCCAGCGCGACTGGCGGCTTGCGCTTTGTAGCGCCACCGCCAGGTTTCACCACCTGAAGGACTGTGATCTCGTCATTGATATGATGTCCGTCGAAACCCAGCTCAGGGAACGATTCTTCCGGCGGCTCGACGAAATCGGCAAGTCCAGCGCAATCCTGATCGTCAACGCTTCTGGATGCGGCGTCGACCGGGTTGCCCGCGTCACCAGGCGCCCCGCCGATGTACTGGGGCTGCGCTTCTCGAACCCTGTCGATCCGTCAGAAAAACTTGTATTGGTTCGTGGACGGGAAACCTCGGGCGAAGCGTATGCTACGACAGCCGGACTGTTCTCCACCATCGGGAAGCTGGCAGAAGAATAGCGCTCGTCCAGCGGCCGCAAGCTGTCCAGATCGGTTGCCGGCAGCGAGCCCGGGACGTCTTGTAGCAGGGGCCGGCATAGTTGCAGCAAACCATTCTTCGCGTTGGACTCGAGACAGTCGTCCCGTGTTCGACATGGCCCGGACCGAGGTACATGGTATATCGGATGGTATCGACGAGTCTTTGGCCATAGGAAGCTCCCTCTGTTCAATGACTTAGCTCAGCCATTGTTCATTGAGTGGGCGTGAGCGGAGTTCCCTAAGTAACTGATTTTGAATTGAAACTGAAGAGCTGTTGGTCATTTGGGGTGAGTGATCAACATCTTTTTTCTATCTTGGCCGACTGGTTTAGTTACGTGCCGATGGTCGACGTGCTGCTTAAAGCCTCACGCGCCTTTCAAATGCTTTGCGAAGAATTTCAAAATGCTCGAGTTCATCGTCGATAGACTTGATCTGACCGTGCGTCCGACAGGCATGAGCGCAGCCGCCACGCATGGCAGAGCCGAACGCGCGGTCGAACGCGCCGATCACCCCACGGAAATCCGCGATCCCGCGCACCGCATCAGTCAGACAAACCCTAGCGCGCCAGCGTCAGCACCGCCACCCCCGCCAGCACCATCGCCCCGCCCATCCATGTCCGCGCCGACAAGACCTCCCTCTGCGCGAACAGATAATACCCGCCCGGGATCACCAGGAGCGGCGTGCTCAGGGTGATCAGGTTGGACAGCGCGACCTCGATATAGCGCAACGACCAGATCGAGCACACCTGCGCCGAGATCGTCAGCACGCCGCAGGCCACGAACAGCAGCAGCCCGCGCCGGTCGGCCGCGCGCAGGCTGGCGGGCAGGCCGCGGACTTCCCGGCCGAGCGCCAGGGACAGCAGCAGCCCGGTGGCCGCGCCCAGCAGGGCGCCGACGATCGGCTGGTTCCAGTCGCGGATCGCCGCGCCGCGCACCACGGTCCCGATCGCATACGCCATCGATCCGCCGGCGCCGAGCATCAGGGCCGAACCCTTGATGCGGTCTGTCAGGCGCGGGCGCACGGGCGCCGGTCCGGCGCGCTGGCCGCGCGAGAACATGCCCGGCACGTAGCCGATCAGCGCCAGCCCCAGGATGGTGAACACGATCGCTCCCGTCCTCGGCGGCGACAGCGTCTCGCCCAGCGCGGCCCAGGCGATCAGCGCCGCGAAGCCGGGACTGCTGACCTGGAACAGGCTGGCCTTGGACGATCCCATGCGCACCACCGCCTCGAAGAAGAACCAGCGTCCGAGATAGGTGGAAAAGGCCCCGCCCAGCATGAAGAACAGCGCCGCCTGCCACGACCAGCCGATGCCGGTTCCGGACAGCAGCAGCTGGCCCGCCAGCAGCAGCGCGCAGAACACGACATTGACGCTCACCGAGACCAGGAAGCCCAGTTCGAGGCCGACCCGCATCGAAGCCTGCTTGATCAGCAGCACATTGGCCGAGAACATGCCCAGCGCGGCCACGGCCAGGACGATGCCGAAGCTGTGCGCGGTCATCCCGCGGCCGCTAGCGCGACGTCGTGGCCCTCGCGGCCGGAGTCGAGCAGCGCCAGGCAGACTTCCAGGGTGGCGCGCGCCCAGCGGCCGTCGTGCAGCGGCGTCACGCCGTGCGCCACCGCGTCCACCAGTTCGTCGATCACTTCGAAGCGCGGCACGGCCGGCGCGGGCAGCGGATGGTGTTCGCGCTTGCGGTCGCCATACACCATCACCCCGGACGGCAGCGGACGCAGGTCGGCGCGCTCGCAGCTGACCACCAGCGGGCCGAAATGCTGGTGCAGGGCGGCCGCATCCAGCGCCGGCGGCCGGTAGTCCGGCCCACCGTAGGTGCCGGCCGCCTTCAGGCGCGCCTCGGCCTCGCTTGATGCCAGGGTGTCCAGGCGCCGCCGCGCGGCGCCGTAGTCGTCCGCGTTCCTGGCATTGCCCATCTCGCCGGTCCAGCCCATCCACTCGTCCGAATCGAAGTGCGCGTAGCCGCTATAGGTGAGCGAGGCGAAGGCGCCGTCCGCGAACCACAGCATGGCGCTGTAGGCGCCCTCGGTGGGGCGCGACGGGTCCCAGGCGCCCAGCGCGGCGCGCACCCGCACCACCGGGCTGCCGGCCAGCAGGCGCACCACGTCCACCTGGTGGGCGGCCTGGCTGAACACCACGCCGCCGCCTTCGGCCGTCATCAGTTCTTCGGGCCGGCGCGGGCGGAACAGGAAGTCGGTGTAGTTCAGGGCGTGGATCATCTTCACCCTGCCGTATTCCCCACCCGCCACCAGCGCGCGCGCCGCCAGGTAGGGCGAGTCGAAGCTGTGGCAGTGGCCCACCACCAGGTGCACGCCCGCTTCCCGGCAGCACGCGATCATCCGATCGCACTCGGCCAGCGAGAGCGCCATCGGTTTCTCCACCAGCACGTGCTTGCCCTGGCGCGCCGCGACTTGCGTGTGGTCCGCATGGAACTGGTGCGGGCTGGCGATGTAGATGGCGTCCACCGCGGCGTCGGCGGCGAGCTCCTCGATCGTCGCGTAGGCGTTGGCCGCGAAATCCTGCGCGAACCGTGCGCGCGCGGTGGGGCGCGGGTCGCAGGCCGCGACCAGCGCGATCCTGGGGTCGCGCAGGAAGGTGGGCAGCATCAGCGAAAAGGCGCGTCCCAGTCCCGCGACGCCCAGCCGGATGGTCGGTGCTGTCATGGCGCCGTCCTCACAGGTCGATCACGATCGTGTCGGTCTTCGCGCGCGATACGCAGGGCATGATGTGGTCGTCCATCTCGTCCGGCATCAGGACCATGTCGCGGTGGTCGGCCACGCCCTCGAGCAGGCGCGTGCGGCAGGTGCCGCAGGTGCCGCTCTCGCACGAGGCGCGCACCTCGCAGCCGCCGGCGCGCAGCACGTCCAGGATGCTTTGCCCGACCGGGACTTCGAATTCGCGGCCGCTGGCGGCCAGCCTGACGGTGAAGGGTCGGTCGTCGGGGCGCGCCGCGCCGCCCTGGGCGAAACTCTCGAAGTGCAGGTTGGCGCTGTTCCAGTGGCCGCCCATGTCGCGCACCGCTTCCATCAGGCCGCGCGGGCCGCAGCAGTAGATATGCTTGCTGCTGGGGCGCTCGAGCACCGGCCACAGGTCGAAGGCCTGGGCGGCGTCGCCGCAGTCGTGGTGGATCACCACGTTGGCGCGCAGCTCGGGCGTCGACAGTTCTTCCAGGAAGGCGGTGGTCTCCGGCGACTGGGTGAAGTAATACAGCTTCCATGGCGCCGGCGGCAGCTCGCCGAACGAGCGGATCATCGACAGGATAGGCGTGATCCCGATGCCGCCGGCGATGAAGATGTAGCCGGCGCGGGTGTCGACCAGCGGGAAGGCGTTGTCGGGCAGCGAGGTCGGCAGGATCATGCCTTCACGCGCCTCGTCGTGCATGCTCAGCGACCCGCCCTGGCCGTTGGGGTCGCGCTTGACGGCGATGACGTAGCGCTCGCGTTCGTTCGGGTCGTTGCACAGCGAATATTTGCGCAGCATGCCGTTCGGCGCCTGCACTGTCACGTGCGCGCCGGGTGTAAATGGTGGCAGCTCGGCGCCGTCCGCGGCCCGCAGCTCGAAGGTGCGGATGCCGTTGGCCGCGTCGCCGACGCTGGCAATGCGCAGCTGCATCATCGCTTCAGTGGTGATTTGCATGTCTCGTTCCTTCCAGTAGCGCCCGCGCTCCAGCCGCCGCGGCCGATGTCTTCCATCGGCGCGTCGCGCACATCGCGCGCCCGCGCCGCATCGAGGGTATCGTCGTGTTCGAACCTGGCCGGGCCGCGGCTCAGATCTTGTACGACTCGTAGGTGGCGGGATGGAACAGCTCGTCCACGTCCATCAGGCGCGCCGACAGGCCCTGCGCGTGGTGTGCGCGCACGAAGGTCTCGAGGGTCTTGCGCGCCGGCTCCACGCCGTACGACCAGTAGTCCGCGCCCATCAGCTCGCGCGCGGCCTTGAGCTGCTCTTCGACGAAGGGCAGCGTGACTTTGGTGGCCGAGGTGTCGGCCAGCTTGTCGAGCGCCGCGTCCTTGGCCTGGCCGAAGGCCTTGGCAACCGCGCCCGGCAGCCATGGATGCGCGGCCGCCAGTTCCTTGCGCACGCCCACCACGTGCATGATCGGGAACACGCCGGTGCGTGCGTAGTACTCCTTGGCCGTGGCGGTCGGGTCGTCGAACAGCCAGCCCACGTTCGGGTTGCGGGCCGCCGCGCCGCTGGGCGGGCGCGGGGCGATGAAGCCGTCGATCTCGCCCGCGTCCAGCATGTCGGAGATGGTGCGGTCGGGCGGGGCGCTTTCCATCTCGACGCCAGGCGGCAGCTGCAGCTTGATCTTCTCGGGACGGCCCGGGGTGTCGATCCCGCCGCGCACCCAGGTCACGTCTTGCGGCGCCACGCCGTAGTCGTTCTGCAGGATGGCGCGCGCCCACACGATCGCGGTCAGCTGGTACTCGGGAATGCCGATGCGCGCGCCCTTCAGGTCTTCGGGACGCTTGACGCGGTCCTTGCGCACGTAGATCGAGGTGTGGCGGAAGGCGCGCGACAGGAACACCGGGATCGCCACATAGGGGCTCTCGTCGCGCGAGGCCTTGACCAGGTAGCTCGACAGCGACAGCTCGCTGATGTCGAATTCACGGTTGCGGAAGGCGCGGAAGAAGATCTCTTCCGGCGACAGGGTCATGTAGACCGGATCGACGCCGTCGATCTGGACGCTGCCGTCGAGCAGGGCGCGGGTGCGGTCATAGTCGCCCATGGCGACGGAAAGGTTCAGCTTGGCCATGCGTGTGTCTCCTTGTGATTATTGGTCTGAGCGGGCAGTCGGCGCTCAGTCGTTCGGGCCGTCCGTGTTGTACGACGGCTCCAGGGCGGCCACCGGCCGGGTCCAGATGTACTCGGCCTCGTAGTTGCGCCAGTCGACGGTCTTGGGCACGATCGCCTGGTACGACACGTCGCGCGGCGGGATCCGCAGTTCGCCGGTGCCGATGGCCGCTTCGCCCTGCTGGAAGGCGGCCAGGGCGTCGAGCATGCGGCGCCGGAACTCGACCACCGCGATGTCGCTGGCGCCGAGGCGCTCGCGGGTGCGGTCGGCCACCGGGCCCATGGTCACCCACATCGCCAGGTCCTGGTTCGGGAAGCCCGTGATGCCGGTGAAGTTCCCGGCCTTCATCTTTTCGCGGTCCTGCATGAAGTTGTTCTCGCGCGTGCGCAGCGGGCGGTACTCGGCGTCGAGGTCGACGCCCACGCGCTGGCCCAGGAACTTGCGCCAGGTCTCGGTTTCCGGCGTCTGCGAAGGATGGCCCCAGGCGATGAAATAGAAGGCCGTGCAGGTGTCGTCACGCGGCACGTTGATGTTGGCCACGTTGTACAGGTTGTTGGGCGGGATCAGCGCGGTGGCCGGCGCCACGAAAATCGTCGAGCGCACGTAGTCGTGGGTCGCGGCGTTGGCGATCGGGCGCCGGATCGCGGCATAGCGAAAGCCATAGCCGGTGCGCTGGACCTGCATGCGCGGCGCCTTGTCGGTCGACGGCCGCAGCCAGTTCTTGTCGGTGGCTTCGGCGCTGCTGACGCGGGCCGGCACGAAGTCCGACGAATGCAGGCTCGAGCTGTGGGCCGAATCGATCGCGCCTTCCAGGATCTGGGCCCAGTTGCACGGCACCAGCACCTTGGCGATGCTGACCCGGGTATCGGCGGTCGGCGCCCAGGCCGGCGGTGCGAACTCCGGCACGGCGTCCTGCGGGCCCATATAGGTCCAGACGAAGCCGCCCCATTCCTTCGTCGGGTAGGCCAGGTGCTTGACCTTGTCGGCCATGCAGCTCGCCGCCGGCTCGGACGCCATCTCGATCACGTTGCCGCGCACGTCCATCTTCCAGCCGTGATACAGGCAGCGCAGGCCGCCGTCCTCGTTGCGGCCCAGCGCCAGCGAGGCCTTGCGGTGCGGGCAGTATTCGTCCATCACGCCGACCTCGCCTTCGGTATCGCGAAACACCACCAGGTCTTCGCCGAACATGCGCGCCCGCACCGGCGCGCCGTCCGGTTCGCTGACCTCTTCGATCAGGCATATGGGCTGCCAGTGGCGCCGCATCAGTTGACCCATCGGCGCGTCGCCCTCGACGCGGCACAGCAAGTCGTTTTCTTCCTTGGTCAGCATGTCTCTCTCCGGATTGTCGAACGCCGGCCGCTGGCGGCCATGCATGAATAAACTTAGATCTCTAAGTATAAGTATAGGATCGGGCAAACGGTTTGTCCAGTGCGTTCCGGGGTTTTTCGCGCGCGGCGGGCAGGGACGGGCGCGCGCGGGCGCGCCGCCATGGCGCTGGCCGCGGCGGCGTGAAGGTCGGCGGGGGGAGGGAGGGAATGAGGCCGCGCGGCGGCCGGTGGACGAGGGTGCGGGCGCGGGCCCGGCTTACTTGGCGGCGCTGCGGGCGACGATGTCGCCGAGGCGGCGGGTGGACGGCATCTTGCGCGCGACGTCGGTGGCTTCGCGCTCGTCGGCCGCGAGATTCTTGATGATGTTGAGCAGCACCTTGCGGGTGACGCGGATCTCTTCCTCGCTGCTGCCTCGCATGCTCACGTCGTTGACCTCGACCGCCAGCGGCACCAGCTTGCTTTCCAGCGCGCGGCCGGCCTCGGTCAGGAACACGTACATGTTCTTCTTGTTTTCGGGCGACTGGCGGCGCTCGATATAGCCCAGTTTTTCCATGCCGGTGAGGGCGGCATAGGTGGTGGGCTCCATCACCCCGGCCGCCTCGCTCAGCGCGCGCTGGGTCACGCCGTCCTTGCCCCACAGGATGCGCAGGAAGGTCCAGTGGCCGAACGAAACGTCGTGCTCGATCAGCCGGATCTGCAGGGCCCGCACCAGGGCGCGGGTCGCGTCCTTGACCAGGTGGGCGAGGCGGTCGTCGAAGCCGCCGTCCTGCCAGTGGTTGAGGATGGCTTCGGTTTCGTTGTTCGCCGCGGTCTTGGTCTTGGTCTTGGTCTTGGTGCTCATGGGGGCAATGCTGCGTCGTCGGCTCGGAACCGTCATTATACGAGGCGCCGGCGCGCGGTCGGCGCGCGGACCCGCCGACCGCGCGCCGGCCGGCCGTTCACGCGGTTTCCGCGAACGCGCTGATGCTGCGCTCGAAGGCCGACAAGACCTCGGTCTCGATCGCATGCAGCTCGGGGCTGCCGTAGACGCGCGGATGCGGCAGGTCGACCTTGATCACCTGGGCGATGCGGGTCGGCTTGGGCGTGTACACCACGATGCGGTCGGCCAGGTAGCAGGCCTCGACGATGTCGTGGGTCACGAACACCACCGTGCGGCGGTCCTTGAGCCAGGCGTCCACCAGTTCCGAACGCAGGCGGCGCGCGGTCAATTCGTCGAGCGCGCCAAACGGCTCGTCCATCAGCAGCAGGTCGGGATTGCGGATGTAGGCGCGGGCGATGCCGACCCGGTGCTGCATGCCGCCCGAGATCTGGTGCGGATAGAAGTCTTCGTAGCCGGACAGATTCACCAGTTCCAGCACCTGGCGGATCCGTTCGTCCTCGCCGGGCACGGCGCGGCCGCCTTCGGCGCGCAGCGCGAAGCGCAGGTTCTGTTCCACCGTGCGCCACGGCAGCAGCCGCGGCTGCTGGAACACGTAGCCGTAGTGCGGCTTTTGCCGGGCTACCGGCACGCCGCCCACCTTCACCTCGCCGCGGGTGGCCTCCAGCAGGCCGGAGATGCAGTTGAGGGTGACCGACTTGCCGGAACCGGATGGGCCCAGCAGGCACACGAATTCGCCGTTCGCGACCTCGAAGCTGACGTCGTCGACCACCAGCAGGGGGCCGGTCGCGGTGTCGAAGACCTTGGTCAGGCCCTGGATGTCAATGCTGCTCATGTGATGTCCCTTTATGCTTTCTTCCAGCGGGTGATGAAGGCTTCGATGGGCTTGATGATCAGCCATTCGGACAGCATCATCAAGAGCACCAGCCACAGGGTCCAGGCGAAGACCTCGGTCGGTCGGCTGAATTCCCAGCCGACGAACAGCTTGTAGCCGACCCCGCCGCCGCCGGCGCCGCCGGCGAACAGTTCGGCCAGCACGCTGATCTTCCAGCACATGCCGAGCATGGTGCGGCTGGCGCTGAGCAGGTACGGGGTCAGGCTCGGGAACACGATGTGGCGCAGCACCATCGTGCGGTTGGCGCGCACCGATTCGCTCATGCCGAGCAGCAGGCCGTCCACGTTCTTGAGGCCGGCGGCCACGTTGAACGAGACGATCGGGAAGGCCGCGACGACGATCGTAAACACCACCGAGAACGGGGTCAGGCCGAACCAGATCAGCGCCATCAGCGCCCACACCACATAGGGCACGGTCTGCACGAAGTTCAGGATCGGGTTGGTGAACGATTCCATGCGCGCCAGCGCGAAGCCGATCAAGGTGCCGAACACCAGCGAGATCACGGCGCCGATCAGCACCGAGCGCGCGGTGGCCAGCGTGGCCGGGATCAACAGGCCGTCCTGGTGCAGCAGGCCGATGGTGTCGAGGATGTCGCCCAGTGGCGGGAACACATAGGCCGGCTGGGTGGCGGCGATCAGCTGCCAGACCGCGACCAGCACCAGGTAGGGCAGGATCGCGACGGCGGTGCGCCTGAGGCGCGCGCCCCACGGCGACGGGGCGGAATGCTTGGCCGCGGCGCCCGACGGCGCCGCGAGGGTTTGGGAAGTCATCATGGCATCGGCTCCCGGCATCACAGCTTGATCCAGAACTCGCTGGCCTTCACCGGCGAACGCAACTGCCGCGCCTCGAGCATGCGGTCATACAGGTTCTGCGCGATTTTGATGGTGGCGGGATCGTTCGGCGTCTTGATGATGTTCGGGATGTACGGCAGCAGCAGCTCCTTCACCTGGGCCGGCGTGAGCTTGATCTCGGGCATGACCTCGGTCAGCGCCGTGGCCGCCGCATCGGTGTTGTCGGCGAGCCTGGCCATGGCCTGCTCCATCACATCCACGAACTTGGCGGCGGCGGCCTGGTTCTTGGTCACGAAGTCCTTGCGCGCCGCAATGACGAGCGCCAGGAACGGTTCCTTGTAGTGCGACCGGTACAGGTCGTCAGGCTTGAACATCACCTTCACGCGGCCGCTCTGGATCGCCGGCGTCAGGTAGGGTTCATACAGGGTGGCGGCGTCGATGTCGTTCTTGCCCAGCGCCAGCAGGATGGCCGACGGCGGCAGCGTGGACACCTTGACGTCGCGCATCAGGTCGACATTGACCAGCTTCAGCGCCGCATAGGTGGCGCCGTAGTTGGTGCCCGACAGCGAGACCACGCCATAGCGCTTGCCCTTGAGGTCGGCAGGCACCTTCAACGGCGAGGCGGTGGGCGTGACCACGGCCCAGATATCGGCCGGCGTCGCGGCCCGCAATACCTGCAGCGGCACCCCGGAAGAATACAGCTGGGCCGCGTTGATCGCGCCCATGTTGATGTCCACGTCGATCGCGCCGGCCTTGAAGGTGTCGTACTTCTGGTTGGACTGGACGAAATTCTTCAACTGCACGTCCAGGCCGGCGCGCTTGAACGAGCCATCCTTCATGGCCAGCGCCAGCGCCGCAGCCGAGACATCGGTCGAGACGGTGCTGCCGACGATGATCCTGGTCTGGGCATGGGCGCTCAGGGCCACGCCGGCGCTGAGCAGCATCGTGCCCGCGACGCGCGCGGCAAGGCCTGCGAACTGGTGAAATCCGTATTTCATGTTGTGTCTCCTCGGCTGTCTTCATGTGTGTGAGATGTCTGGCGCGATGTGCTTGCAGAGATCGGCGCGACCTGGCGTCGTCTTGCTTTATTTAGATCTCTAAGTAAAATATAAGACAAGCCGCTGGCTTTGTCCAGCACACATGTGCGCCGTGCGCGCCAAATTGGTCGCGCGGTCCGACAGGAGGGAACGATGCAGGTGACAGCGCCGGAGCTAAAGTACTCACCCGTCAATAAATGTGTTTTTGGCTGCCAGAACCGGCGCGTTGCTGCGTTGGCTCCTGCTTGCAGTGCTCGCACTGCGGCGCAGTCGCCGCCTTGCACCGCATCCGGTTCTGTTTGCCAAAATTCACATTTATTTCCGGTTGAGTACTTAATCGGAGAAATCGCGGAACAGGTCGGCCACCGTGCGCCGCAGCCAGATATTTCCGGGCTCCGCATGGAAGCGGTCGTGCCAGTGCTGCTTGACCGCGTAGCTGGGCAGGTCGAAGGGCAGGGCCAGGATCTGCACCTGTTCCTGCGTGCGCAGCGTCATGCCGAGCATCTTCGGCACGATCACCAGCAGCTCGGTCTCGGCCACCACCCGCGCCACGCCCAGGAAGCTCGACAGGTTCAGCACCACCTCGCGCTGCACGCCCTGCATCGCCAGCGTCTTGTCGACGATGGTGTGACCGGTGCCCGAGGTGCTGACCCGGATGTGCGCCTCGGCCAGGAAGGCCTGCCTGGTCGGTTCGCCGCGGATGCGCGGATGGTTGCTGGCCGCCAGGCACACGAAGTTCTGGGTGAACAGCGTCTTCTGGTAGAAGCCCGCTTCCAGGTGCGGCATGAAGCCGATCGCCATGTCGACTTCTCCCGATTCGAGGCGCTTCGGACTCTCGGGCGTGATCTTTTCGGCCACCACGCTGACCTTGGGCGCCACGCGCCGCAGGTGGTTCATCAGGCGCGGCAGCAGGACCACTTCCGAGATGTCGGTCATGCACAGGCTGAACTCGCGCTTCGCCTCGCTGGGAACGAACTCGGTCGGCGCCAGGCGCGCCGCTTCCAGCGTGGCCAGCACGGCGGCCAGCTGCGGATGCAGCGCCTGCGCGCGCGGCGTCGGTTCCATGCCGTGCGAGGTGCGGATGAACAGCTTGTCGTCGAAATGCGCGCGCAGTTTGTTGAGCGCGATGCTCACCGTGGCCTGCGCCAGGCCCAGCCGCTCGGCCGTGCGCGACACGCTGTGGCTGGTGAAAATACCGTCGAAAACCTGCAGCCATTCCAGGTCAAATTTGGCCATGAGCCATGTCTCCTTCGTCGTTATGATCGTGCCTTTATTGAAAAACATAATACAGCTAATTACCTCAGCGATTTGCGCAAGGCAAGGCGGCAGGCGACACTTGTTGCGATCCGGACGGTGCCGGGCCCCAAAAAGCGGCGCCCGGCGCACCGCCGGTACCTGCCCTGCATAGATGGGGTATCAATAAATGGAAGCAAGCAGGAGGCGCCATTGGCTGCGCAAGACAACAGTGAATTATCGATCGTAATAGTAGGTGGCGGCATCGGCGGCATGGCGGCGGCGCTGGCGCTGTCGCGCCAGGGAATCCGCATTACCCTCCTCGAACAGTCCGCCGAGATCGGCGAGATCGGCGCCGGCATCCAGCTCGGGCCGAACGCCTTCGCCGCGATGGATGCGCTGGGCGTCGGCGAGAATGCGCGCCGGCGCGCCGTGTTCACCGAGCGCCTGGTGATGATGGACGCGGTCGACGGCGCCGAGGTGGCCACCTTCGAGGTGGGCGAGGCCTTCCGCCAGCGCTTCGGCAACCCCTATGCCGTGATCCACCGCGCCGACATCCACCTGTCGCTGTACGAGGCGGTCAGGGAGTCGCCCCTGATCACCTTCCACACCTCGGTGCATGCGGTGGACGTGGAACAGGACGGCCGCAGCGCGACCGTGATCGATCGCGCCGGACGCCGCTACACGGGCGACGCCGTGATCGGCTGCGACGGCGTCAAGTCGGTCATCCGCGACAAGCTGGTCGGAGACCGGCCGCGCGTGTCGGGCCACGTGGTGTACCGCGCCGTGGTGCCGGTGGACGAGATGCCGGAAGACCTGCGCTGGAACGCGCCGGCGGTGTGGGCCGGTCCCAACTGCCACCTGGTGCACTACCCGCTGCGCGGCGGCCAGCAATACAACCTGGTGGTGACATTCCACAGCCGCGAAGAGGAAACCTGGGGCGTGCGCGAGGGCAGCCAGGAAGAAGTGCTGTCCTACTTCACCGGGATCTGCGAACGTCCGCGCAGCCTGCTCGACAAGCCCACTTCCTGGAAGCGCTGGAGCACGGCCGACCGCGACCCGATCGAGACCTGGAGCCAGGGCCGCATCACGCTGCTGGGCGATTCGGCCCACCCGATGCTGCAATACCTGGCCCAGGGCGCCTGCATGGCGATCGAGGATGCGGTCACCCTGGGCGAAGCGATCCGCCACTGCGAAGGCGACCTCGACGCCGCCTTCGGGCTGTACCAGCGCTCGCGCGCCACGCGCACCGCGCGGGTCGTGCTGTCGGCGCGCGAGATGGGCCGCATCTATCACGCCAAGGGCATCGAGCGCCACGTGCGCAATGCGCTGTGGCAGGGGCGGCCGGCCGAGCGCTTCTATGACGCGCTCGAATGGCTGTACGGCTGGCGGGCCGAGGACTGCCTGGCGCCATGATCGCTCCAACCTTACCCCCACCTTCGGCGGCGAACCTTTCATCATCAAGGAACAGAACCATGTGTCAGGACAAGCATCACGATCAGCACGGCTTCACCCAGCAGGCCCGCGACCACGCCGACGGCGCATCGACGGCGCCGGCGGCGCAGGTCGCCGAGCTGGTGACGGCCAACCACATCCTGTACGACCAGGGCGTGCTCGACGCTTTCGGCCACGTCAGCGTGCGCCACGCGGAGCAGCCCGACCGCTTCCTGCTGGCCCGCAATATGGCGCCCGGCCTGGTGCAGGCGCAGGACATCGTCGAATTCGACCTCGACGGCAATCCCTTCAATGCCGCCGGGCGCGCCATCTATCTCGAGCGCTTCATCCACAGCGAGATCTACAAGGCGCGGCCCGACGTGGTCGCCGTCGTCCACAGCCACTCTCCCTCGGTGGTGCCGTTCAGCGTGTCGAAGACCTCGCCGCTGCGCGCTACCTGCCACATGGCCGGCTTCATCGGCGTCGCGGCACCGGTCTACGAGATCCGCGACCATGCGGGGGAGGGCAGCAGCCTTCTCATCACCAGCCAGGAGCTGGGCCAGTCCCTGGCCGGCACCCTGGGTACGCGCTCGCTGGTGCTGATGCGCGGCCACGGCTCGACCGTGGTGGCCGACTCGCTGCGGCGCGTCGTGTACCGCGCCGTGTACACCGAAGTGAACGCGCAGATCCAGTCGGCCGCGCAGCAGCTGGGCGAAGTCACCTTCCTGTCCGAAGGCGAGATCGCCGAGACGGTGCGCGTGATCGAGACCCAGGTCGTGCGGGCCTGGGATTTCTGGAGCATCAAGGCCGGTGCGACGGCCCGCGCGCTGGCCGAGCAGCAGGCCCGGTTGGGCGCATGAACCCATGACGCGGCGCCGCAGCGCCGCCCCTGAAAAAAACAAAACAGGAGACACCCATGCATCACATCACCCGCAACGCGGTCGCGGCGCTTGGCCTCGCCGCCGGCATGCTCGCATCTAGCCTGGCCGCGGCCCAGGACTATCCGAACAAGGCGGTCACGATCGTGGTCCCGTTCAGCGCCGGCGGCGGCACCGACACCATGGCGCGCGTCATCGCCGAAGGCCTGAACAAGGCGCTGGGCCAGCCCTTCGTGGTCGAGAACAAGCCGGGCGCCGGCGGCAACCTCGGCATGGCCGCGGTGGCCCGTGCGCCCAAGGACGGCCACACGCTGCTGATGGTGACCAACAACATCGCGATCAATCCGTCGCTGTACAAGAAGGTCAACTTCAACCCGACCAAGGACTTCGAGCCGATCGCCATCGTCGGCAGTTCGCCGGTGGCGATCTCGGTCCACCCTTCGCTCAAGATCGACGACCTGGCCGGGCTGGTCAAGTACGCCAAGGCCAATCCGGGCAAGCTGTCCTATGCCTCGTGCGGCGCCGGCACCCCGCAGCACCTGGCGGCCGAGCTGCTGGCGCAGATGACCGGCATCGAGATGATCCACGTGGGCTACAAGGGCTGCGCCGGCGGCCTGCCCGACCACCTGTCGGGCCTGGTTCCGGTCTCGTTCAGCACCATCGCGATCATGGCCCCGCACGTCAAGAGCGGCAAGATCAAGGGCATCGCCGTCACCGGCTCGGCGCGCTCGCCGCACACGCCCGATCTGCCGACCGTGAGCGAGGCGATCAACCTGCCGGGCTACGCGATCGACGTCTGGTTCGGCCTGTTCGCGCCGGCCGGCACGCCGCAGCCGATCGTCGCCAGGCTGAACGCCATCGTCAACAAGGAGCTGGCCACCGCCGGCGTCAAGACCAAGATGGCCGAGCAGCAGTACGACGTGGTGGGCGGCACCCCGGCCGCGCTGGCGGCCAGGGTCGGCCAGGACATCCCGCGCTACCTGCAGGTGATCCGCAGCGCGAACATCACTGCCAACTAATTGGCCAACCGATCGGCCAACTAGACGGCCGGCCGATCGGCCACCCCGGAGACTGCCATGAACGAACGCCAAGCCCTGTACGACGCGATGTCGCCACAGCACCTCACGCCGCTGTGGGAGTCGCTCCATTCCCTGGTGCCGCGGGAGCCCCGCACCCCGTGCGTACCACATCTGTGGGCCTACCAGGACGTGCTGCCCTTCCTGATGCGCGCCGGCGAGCTGATCTCGGCCGAGGAAGCCGTGCGGCGCGTGCTGATCCTGGAAAACCCGGCCCTGCGCGGCCAGTCCAGCATCACGCAAAGCCTGTACGCCGGCCTGCAGCTGATCATGCCGGGCGAGATCGCCCCCAGCCACCGCCATTCGCAGAGCGCGCTGCGCTTCCTGGTGCAGGGTTCCAGCGCCTACACGGCGGTCGACGGCGAGCGCACCACGATGCGCCCGGGCGACTTCGTGATCACGCCGTCGTGGACCTTCCACGACCACGGTAATCCGGGTGTGGAGCAGGGCGGCGAGCCGGTGGTCTGGCTCGACGGCCTGGACATCCCGACCGTGCGCTTTTTCGATGCCGGCTTCGCGGAAAACCATCCCGAGAAGGAGCAGCCGGTGTTCCGGCCGGAGGGCGACAGCCTGGCGCGCTATGGCGCCAACATGCTGCCGCTGCGCTATGACGCGCCCTACGGCATGACTTCGCCGGTGTTCAACTATCCGTACGAACGCACCCGCGAAGCGCTGGCCAGGCTCGCGCACGGCGGCCCGGTGGACGAGTGGCACGGCGTCAAGCTGCGCTACGTGAACCCGGCCACCGGCGGCTGGCCGATACCCACCATCGGCGCCTTCATGCAGCTGCTGCCGAAGG
Source organism: Massilia sp. UYP34 (assembly GCF_056279385.1). Taxonomy (NCBI): domain Bacteria; kingdom Pseudomonadati; phylum Pseudomonadota; class Betaproteobacteria; order Burkholderiales; family Oxalobacteraceae; genus Massilia; species Massilia sp. UYP34. Next base: position 382,258 of record NZ_JBWBRF010000002.1, read on the forward strand.
GCTTCGCCGGCAAGGCGCAGCGCGGCACCGACGGCACCGTCTATTCGGTGGTCGAGGGACGCGGCCGCGCCATCGTCACGCGCGGCGACGACGAACACGTGTTCGCCTTTGGTCCGCGCGACCACTTCGTGGTGCCGTCGTGGTATGCCGTGCGCTTCGAGACGACCGAAGAGACCGTCCTGTTCAGCTTTTCGGACCGCCCGATCCAGCAGGCGCTGGGCATCTTCCGCGAGCAGCTCCTGTAACAACCACTTCAACCGACGACCGACCAGGAACCACCATGACCACAGCTTACGCCTTCCCTCCCGCGCCCATCGCCGCCGTCCCGGTGGCCGGCGCCGCCACTGCCTTCCCGGTGCGCCGCATCTACTGCGTCGGCCGCAACTACGTGGAGCACGCCCAGGAGATGGGTTTTTCCGGCCGCGAGGCGCCATTCTTCTTCTGCAAGCCGGCCGACGCCGTCGTGCCGGTGGCGCCGGGCGAGACGGTGGCCATTCCCTATCCGTCGCAGACCGCCAACCTGCACCATGAGATCGAACTGGTGGTGGCGATCGGCAAGGCTGGCCGCGACATCGCCGAAGACCAGGCGGCGGCCCACATCTTCGGCTATGCCGTCGGCCTCGACATGACCCGGCGCGACCTGCAGATGGACCTGCGCAAGGCCGGCCGTCCCTGGGAGCTGGGCAAGGCCTACGACCAGTCGGCGCCGATCGGCCCGATCCATCCGATCGCCGCGACCGGCGAGATCGCCAAAGGCGCCATCCGGGTCGACGTCAACGGCGAAAAGCGCCAGCACAGCGACATCACGAAGCTGATCTGGAACGTCAACGAGACCATCGCCTACCTGTCGCGCTACTTCGAGCTGCAGCCGGGCGACCTGATCTTCACCGGCACGCCGGAAGGCGTCGGCGCGGTCGTGGCGGGCGACCTGATGACGGGCAGCGTCGAGGGACTCGGCGAGATCCGCGTCCGGATTTGCTGACCCCGCACGACAGGGACGAACCGATGGCCTACGTACTCCACAATTACTTTCGCAGCTCGTCGTCGTACCGCGTGCGCATCGCCCTGAACCTCAAGGGGCTGAACTACCGCTACGCGCCGGTGCACCTGAACCGCGACGGCGGCGAGCAGTTCGGCGCCGGCTTCCGCGCGATGAGTCCTGACGCCGTGGTGCCGGTGCTCGAGGCCGACGGCATCCACCTGCTGCAGTCGAGCGCCATCATCGAATGGCTGGAAGAGACGCATCCGGCGCCGGCCCTGCTGCCGGCGGCGCCGGCCGAGCGGGCCTGGGTGCGCGCCTTGTGCGCGACCATCGCCTGCGAAACCCACCCGCTGAACAATCTGCGCGTGCTCAAGTACCTGACCGGGCCGATGGGCCTGGACGAGGAGCGCAAGGCCCGCTGGGCGCGCCACTGGTGCGAGAACGGCCTGGCCGCGGTGGAGGCCATGCTGGCGCGGCGCCAGCGGGCCAGTCCATTCTGCCATGGCGATACGCCCGGGATGGCCGACGTGTTCCTGGTGCCGCAGATGTTCAACGCCCAACGCTTCGGCGCCGACCTGTCCGCGTTCCCGCTGGCCGGCGCGATCGTCGAACGCTGCGACAGCCTGCCGGCGTTCGGCGCCGCCCACCCGGCGCGCCAGCCGGACGCGGAATGACCCGCATCCTTTCAACCCGGACAAGGAGCCCGATGCGCCACCAGATCCACCGACCGACGTCCTGAGGGGCCATGCCCGTCAGGTAGCACTGCCATTGCCCTGGTAAGACCCCATGCCGACGCCACCTGGATGCCGGCAGGGCAAGTTGCACCCCAAAAGAAGTCAACAACAAAACATCAATGGAGACAATATGCACCTGGCACGAACCAGTATCGCCCTCGCAAGCGCCGTCCTCGCCCTGTCGACGACGGCCCATGCCCAGACCAACGTCCAGCTCTACGGCCTCGTGGATGCCGGCGTCGAATACGTCAACAAGGTCCGCACCGGCGGGGTGGGCTCGCCCACCGACGACATCGTCCGCGTGCAGTCGGGCAGCGCCCAGAGCTCGCGCTTTGGCCTGCGCGGGCGCGAGGACCTGGGTGGCGGCCTGTCCGCCGTGTTCGCGCTCGAAAGCGGGATCGCCATCGACACCGGCAGCCTGAGCCAGGGCGGCCGCCTGTTCGGCCGCCATGCCTACGTGGGCCTGAACCACAAGACCCTGGGCGAACTGCAGCTGGGCCGCCAGGCCAGCGTGGTGTACGACTACGGCGTGCAGTACGATCCGGTCACGGCGACCCGCTATTCGGCCGTGGTGTTCGACCTGATGTATGCCGGGCGCGTCGACAACGCGGTCAAGTACCTCGGCAAGTTCGGCGGCCTGAACGTCGGCGCCCAGTACAGCGTCGGCTACGACAGCCTGATCGCGGGCGGCAGCGAGGTGGCGGGCGCGTCGCGGGTCGGCCGCCAGATGGGCGTGCATGCGAGCCAGGCGATCGGTCCGCTGCAGTTCGGGCTGCTGTACGACCGCCAGAACGGCGCCTCGGTCGGCACCCAGCACAATACCCTCGAGCGCATGACGGCGGGCGCCTTCTACACCGTCGCGCGGCTCAAGCTGTTCGCGTCCTACCAGCGCCAGCGCGCCGAGACGCCGGCGCTGCGCCGCGACACCGACCTGTACTGGGTCGGCGCGGTGCACGCCGGCCCCAGCCCCTGGACCTTCAGCGGCGGCCTGTACTTCAACGATCCCGACGGCAGCGCCAACAAGTCCACCATGCTGACCCTGATGGCCAGCTATGCCTTGTCCAAGCGCACCGACCTGTACAGCGAGGTCGCGTTCATGAAGAACCAGGACGCGGCGATGCTTGGCATGGGCGGCGCCGTCAACCCGGGCGACAACCAGGGCGGCGCGATCGTCGGCATCCGCCACCGCTTCTGAGCGCGCAGTGCTGCTCACTTCGACAGGAGACAAGCATGACCATGAACCGCCGCCAATTCGCCGTCGCCGCCTGCACCATCGCCGCCTTGCCCGCGGCGCCGGCGCTGGCCCAGGACAACTACCCGAACAAGCCGATCCGCATCATCGTTCCGCTGCCGCCGGGCGGCTCGAACGACGTGCTGGCCCGCATCCTGGCCGCCAGGATGAGCGAGACCTTCGGCCAGCCCGTGATCGTCGAGAACCGTCCCGGCGCGGCCGGCAATATCGCCACCGACCATCTCGCCAAGTCGGCGCCGGACGGCTACACGCTCGGCATCGCCCCCAACCAGACGGTGGCGGTCAATCCCGTCCTCTATCCCAAGCTGCCTTTCAACGTGCTCAAGGACCTGGAGGGCATCTCGCTGCTCGGCCAGGTGCCGATGGTGCTGGTGGTCTCGTCCAAGGTCACGGCGAAATCGGTGGCCGAACTGGTCGCCCAGGCCAGGGCCGCCCCCGGCAAGCTGACCTATGCCTCGGCCGGCTCGGGCAGCCCGCAGCACATGGCGGCCGAGGTGTTCCAGTCGATGACCGGCACCGACCTGCTGCAGGTGCCCTACAAGGGCTCGTCGCCGGCGCTGGTCGACGTGCTGGCCGGCCTGGTCGACGTGATGTTCTGCCCGCTCAATTCGGCCTTGCCCCTGATCCGCAGCGGCAGGCTGCGCGCGCTGGGCTCGACCGGCAAGGAGCGCCTGGCGCTGCTGGACGACGTGCCGGCGATCGCCGAAACGGTGCCCGGTTATGAGAGCGACATCTGGATCGGCATGGTCGCGCCGGCGCGCACACCGCCCGCCGTGGTGGCCAGGCTCAATGCCGAGCTGCGCCGCGTGCTGGCCCTGCCCGACGTGAAGGCCAAGCTGGCGGAGCAGGGCATCACCGCCAGTTCCAGCAGCGCGGCCGAGCTGACCCGCCTGATCGCGAGCGACCAGAAACGCTGGGCCGGCGTGATCCAGGCTGCCAACATCAAGCCGGAATGACGGCCGGCCGTTTTCGACCTCGACCTTTTTTATCTGGACTCACCATGACCACGACCCCTACGCCGGCGGTGCGCCGCGACATTCCCACCCCGTCGGAGCCGGACGGCACCGTGTGGTGCAGCGACGCGCTGGCCGACATGCTGCGCGCGCTCGACGTGCCCTACGTGCTGCTCAACCCGGGCGCGAGCTTTCGCGGCCTGCACGACAGCATCGTCAACCACCTGGGCAACGAGAAGCCGCAGATGATCGTCGTCCTGCACGAGGAACACGCGGTGGCGATCGCCCACGGCTACGCCAAGGTGGCCGGCAAGCCGCTGGCCGCCATCCTGCACAGCAACGTCGGCCTGATGCACGGCTCGATGGCGATCTTCGACGCCTGGGTCGATCGCGTGCCGGTGCTGGTGCTGGGCGCGACCGGCCCGGTCGACGCCGCCAAGCGCCGGCCCTGGATCGACTGGATCCACACGGCCCAGGACCAGGCCGCGCTGGTGCGCCACTTCATCAAGTGGGATGCCCAGCCGGCGTCGATCGGCGCCGCCCAGGAAGCGCTGCTGCGCGCAAAGCAGATCGCCACCACCGCGCCCCAGGGGCCGGTGTACGTCTGCTTCGACGCCGCGCTGCAGGAGTCGAAGCTGGCGCAGGCGCCGGCGCTGCCGGATCCGGCGCGGTACCGGGCCCCGCCGCCGGCGCGGCCGGCCGACGAACTGGTGGCGCAGGCGGCGCGGCTGCTGTCCGGCGCGCGCCGGCCGGTGATCCTGGCCGGCCGGGTCAGCCGCGACCTCGAGGGCTGGCGCCAGCGCGTCGAGCTGGCCGAGCTGCTGGGCGCCGAGGTGCTGACCGACCTCAAGATCGGCGCCGCCTTCCCGACCGCGCATCCGCTGCACGCCGCCCCCAGCGGCCACTTCCTGAACGAGACCGCGCGCGCGGTGCTGCGCGGCGCCGACGTGGTGCTGAGCCTCGACTGGCTGGACCTGGCGGGCACGCTCAGGCAGGCCTGGGGCGACGAGCCGGTCGGCAGCCAGATCATCCAGGTCTCGGTCGACCACTACAGCCACAACGGCTGGAGCATGGACCACCAGGGCCTGCCGCCGGTCGACGTGTTCCTGGCCACCGAGCCCGAGCCGGCGGTGGCGCTGCTGCTGGGCGCGGTGGAGCGGCGGCAGGCGCCGGCGCCGCAGCGGGCGCCGCTGCCGGCGCCGGCCGAGATCCAGCCGGGCCCGATGACGGTGGCGATGGTGGCCGGCATCCTGCGCCGCGCCGTGGGCGCGCGCAAGGCCTGCCTGATGCGCCTGCCGCTGAGCTGGAGCGGCGACCTGTGGGACTTCGATCATCCGCTCGACTTCCTCGGCTACGACGGCGGCGGCGGCATCGGTTCCGGCCCCGGCATGGCGATCGGCTCGGCGCTGGCGCTCAAGGGCGGCGACCGGCTGCCGGTGGCGGTGATCGGCGACGGCGACTACATGATGGGCGTGAACGCCCTGTGGACGGCGGCCAATGCGCAAGTCCCGCTCCTGATGATCGTCGTGAACAACCGTTCGTTCTTCAACGACGAGATCCACCAGGAGCGCGTCGCGCGCCAGCGCAACCGGCCGGTGGAGAACCGCTGGATCGGCCAGCGCATCGCCAATCCCGAGCCCGACCTGGCCATGATGGCGCGGGCCCAGGGCCTGACGGCCTTCGGCCCGGTCGAGGATGCGGCCGAACTCGAGCGTGTCCTGGCCGACGCCATCGCCCTGGTCGAGGGCGGCGCCGCGGTGGTGATCGACGCCGTCGTGCGCACCGGCTACAGCCCGGCGATGACGGCGGGACTGACGCGGGCCGACTGAACGACGGGCAAACCATTTATTCGAAAGCGATCATGCGCACGAAAGACATTCCTAACGGCATCCTGCCGACGCACCGCGGCCTGTTCTATGGCGGTATCTGGCACGCACCGATGGCGGGCGGCCAGGCCGAGACCTTCAACCCCTGCTACAACGAAGTCATCACGACGGCGCCGGTGGCCGACGGCGCCGACGTCGACGCCGCGGCCCAGGCCGCGCACGCGGCTTTCCCGGCCTGGGCGGCGACGCCGCCGGTGGAGCGCGGCCGCCTGCTGCGGCGCGCGGCGGCCGTGCTGCGCGAACACGCGCAGCCGCTGGCCCTGCTCGACGCGCTCAACAACGGCAATCCGGTCGCCGCGCTGGCCATGGATGCCGGCTTCGCGGCCGACTGCCTGGACTATTTCGCGGGCCTGGCCACCGAGGTCAAGGGCGAGACGATCCCGATGGGCGACGGCAACTTCAACTACACGGTGCAAGAGCCGCTGGGCGTGATCGCGCGCATCGTCGCCTACAACCATCCGCTGATGTTCGCCGCCGCGCGTCTGGCGGCGCCGCTGGCGGCCGGCAACACGGTGGTGGTGAAGGCGCCCGACCAGGCCCCGCTGTCGATTCTGCGCCTGGCCGAGCTGGTGGGTGATATCTTCCCGCCCGGCGTGGTCAACTTCCTGTGCGGCGGCCGCGCGTGCGGCGACGCCATGACCCGCCATCCCCTGGTGCGCAAGGTCACGCTGATCGGCGGTGTCCCGACCGGCCGCGCGGTGATGAAAAGCGCGGCCGACGCGCTCAAGCCGGTGCTGCTGGAACTGGGCGGCAAGAACGCCCTGGTGGCCTACCCGGATGCGCGCATCGACAAGCTGGTGGACGGCATCATCGCCGGCATGAATTTCACGTGGTCGGGCCAGAGCTGCGGTTCCACCAGCCGCGTGTTCCTGCACCAGTCGATCCACGACGAAGTGCTGGAGCGGGTGGCGGCCCTCTTGCCGCAGCGCCACAAGCCGGGCATCCCGACCGATCCCGCGACCACCATGGGCTCGCTGGTGAGCCAGGCCCAGCTCGACAAGGTCAAGGGCTATGTCGCCAAGGGGCTCGAGGACGGCGGGCGCCTGGTCTGCGGCGGCCGGCAACCCGACGACCCGGCGCTCAAGGATGGCTTTTTCTACGAGGCGACGGTGTTCGCCGACATGCAGCCAGGCATGCGCCTGGCGCAGGAAGAGGTGTTCGGCCCGGTGCTGTCAGTCTTCAAGTGGTCGGACGAAGAGGAACTCTGGGCCCAGGTCAATGGCGTCGATTTCGGACTGACCGGGTCGATCTGGACCCAGGACCTGGACACCGCGCACCGGGCGGCGCGCCGCATCCATACCGGCTACGTCTGGCTGAACAACGCCAGCCAGCATTTCATGGGCGCGCCGTTCGGCGGCGTCAAGCAGTCGGGGATCGGCCGCGAAGAGTGCTTCGCCGAGCTGCTCGAGTTCACCTACACCAAGAATGTCAACCTGAAGTTCGGGTGAGCGGGAGGCTGCACTGCCATCATTGATCCGTCATCCGAAGATTTTCTGGGTCGGCGTCGTCTTCCTGGGCTTCGGTATCGGCGCCATCGTCATTGGCGAGAATGACGAGGCGGGCAGCGCCGCGCGCATGGGCCCGAGCTATTTCCCGATCGTGCTCGGCGGGATGCTGGCCGCTGTGGGCGTCATCGGCGTGGCGCGTTCGGACTTCGGCAGCGGCGAGCCGGTCGGGCGCCTGCACCAGAAGGAGCTGGCGCTGGTGCTGGTGCCGGTGCTGCTGTTCGATTTGCTGATGCGCGGCGCCGGCGTGGTCGATGTAGCTTGGACGGCGAACGCCCGTCGCAGCTGCTGAGCAGAAGCGAGGAGCCGGGCCAACCCGACGAGATACGCGGAAACTATTGCTTCAACGCAGCAGTGATGTGTTTCAAAATCGAATTTTCAACAAGTGCCGATTGACCCAAGTTCAGAAAGCCGATAGCATTCCTAAAAATGACAACGTTGGACAATTCGCCGGGGGCGGGGCCCTCGAGCGGAATGCGCCGACGCACAGGCCCCAGGCCCAAGGAGACAGTTTGTCCACTATCCACGACGTCGCCGAAAAGGCAGGCGTATCGATCAAGACCGTGTCGCGCGTACTCAACGACGCGAGCAGCGTGTCGGCCAAGACCCGCGTCCGCATCGAAGAGGCCATGCAGGCGCTCGACTTCGCCCCATCGGCGGCGGCGCGCATGTTGCGCGGCGTGCCGACCGGGCTGGTCGCCGTGATCGCCGAAAAACTCACCACCACCCCCGATTCGTCCGAGATCATCAAGGGCATCCAGTCGGTGTGCGAAGAGCTGGGCAAGATGCTGATCATCGGCGAGACCGGCGGGCGCGCCGATGTCGCCAGCCGCCTGGTGGCCGATATGCGCGCGCGGCGGGTCGAAGCGATCATCTTCGCCACGCCATTTCACCGCGAGATCACCCTCAACGAAATGCTGGGCCAGACGCCGACGGTGCTTGCCAACTGCTTCGAAGCCACGCCGCGCTATCCACAAGTGGTGCCGGACGACGAGGCGGGCGGGTACGCGGCGGCGGCGACAGTGCTGCAGGCCGGCCACCGCAAGATCGCCTTCCTGCAGCTGATCGGAGACATGGTCGCGACCCGCCTGCGGATGCAGGGTTTCCAGCGCGCGATGCGGGAGCACGGGGTCGCGCCGCGCACCGAATGGCTCCTGCATGGCGCCACCGCGGCCGAGGACGAATTCGCCCAGCTCGAAACCACGATCGACGGCCTGGTTGCCGGCGCCGATCGACCCAGCGCCATCCTGTGCGGTAACGACAAGATGGCGATGCGGGTCATCTTCATCCTGCAGCGGCGCGGCCTGCGCGTGCCCGAAGACGTCTCGGTGGTCGGCTTCGACGATTTTCGCCTGATCTCCGAGGCGCTCGATCCCGGTCTCACCACGGTCGCGCTGCCGTACCGCGAGATCGGCGAACTGGCGGCGCGCCAGGCCCTGGGCGGCGTGCAGGATGCCGGCATGGTGCGCGTGGCCTGCCGCCCGGTGCTGCGCGGCACCCTGAGCGCGCCCGCGAAGGCGAAAGGCGCGCGCCGATGAAGCCGGTCCTGTTTCCCCTGGTCGCAGCGCTGGCCTGTCATGCACTGGCCTGTCAGGCACAGGCCGCGCCGATCGAGATCAAGGCCTGGCGCCATGATACGGGCGACGCCGAGATGGTCGCCAGCGGCCAGATGGTCGAACGTTTCAACCGCAGCCAGGACCGCTGGAAGGTGGTGGTCGAATCGATCCCGCAAGGTTCCTATACCGAATCGGTCACCGCCGCTTCACTGGTGGGCCACCTGCCATGCGTGATGACGATCGACCAGCCGGCCGTGCCCAATTTCGCCTGGGCCGGCAATATCCGCCCGCTGGACGACCTGCTGCCGGCGGCGGTGGTAGCACCGCTGCTGCCGGGCGGCCGCGGCGTCTACGACGAGCGCCTGTACAGCGTTGGCCAGTTCGACGTGGTGCTGGCCCTGTTCGCGCGCCGTTCGGCGCTGGCGCGCGAGGGCGTGCGGGTGGCCACCATCGAGCAGCCCTACACGGCCCAGGAACTGTATGAGATCGTCGCGAAAGTGAAGAACGCAGGCCGCTACCGCTTTCCGCTCGACCTCAATGGCAAGGCCAGGGGAGAGTGGGTCAGCTATGGTTTCTCGCCCTGGTTCCAGAGCGCCGGCGCCGACCTGATCGACCGCGCCGATTACCGGCGCGTGGACGGCGTGCTCAATGGCGCCCCGGCCCTGGGCGTGGCGCGCTATTACGCGCGCCTGTTCAAGGAACGCCTGGCCGAACGCAATCCGGCCGACGAAAAGGGTTTTGAACAGGGACGTTCGCTGATCCAGTACACCGGATCATGGAAGGCGCGCGACTATGCCGAGCGTTTCGGCGACGATCTGGCGGTGATGCCGCCGCCCGACTTCGGCCAAGGCCCGCGGGTCGGCGCCGCCTCGTGGCAGTGGGCGATCGCACGCAATTGCCGGCATCCGGAAGGCGCGGCCGCCTTCCTGGCCCACGTGCTGTCAGCGCACGAGATGGCCGCCATGTCGCGCGCCACCGGCCTGATTCCGGTCACTGTGCAGGCAGCGGCGCTCACCGAGCGCTATCGCCCGGGCGGCGAGGGCCGCATCTATTTCGACTTCGCGGCCCGCTACGCGGTCCCGCGCCCGGCCACGCCGGCCTATCCCGCGATCTCGGCGGCCTTCGAGAAAGCCATGTCCGATCTGCGCGGCGGCAAGGACCCCGATGAAGCGATGGACGAGGCGGTCGAAGCGATCGAGTACGACATCGCCCGCAACAACGGCTATCGCAACATCCACGCACGAGAGGCGGCCAGCAAATGAAGACGATTCTTGGGCGCGACCACCCGCTGGCGGTGAGCGGCTTTGCCGGGCCGGCATTGATCCTGTTCGGCGTGTTCGTGCTGCTGCCGCTTCTGCTGGCGGCAGCCGCCACCTTCACCAACCACCGGCTGGTGTCGCCCGAGCCCACCCGCTATGTGGGGCTCGACAACTACACGCGGCTGCTGGCATTGCAGGTAACGACGGTGGCGCCGCTGCGCGATGCCGCGGGCGACGTGCAGCGCGATGAAGAGGGTTTGCGCTATCCCACCTGGCGCCAGGTGCGCCAGGCCCAGCCCGGATTGGCCGGCTACCGGCCGGCCTGGCAATTCGAGCTCGGCGAGCGCCGGGTGGTGCTGGCGGCCACCGATCCGCTGTTCTACCGCTCACTGATCAACACCTTCCTGTTCGCGCTGCTGGTGCTGCCGCTGCAGTGCGGCGTGGCGCTCGGGCTGGCGCTGCTGGTTAACCAACGCATGCGCGGCCGCATCTTCTTTCGCACCGTGTATTTCGCGCCGGTGGTCACGTCGATGGTGGTGGCCTCGATCGTGTGGTCGTTCATGCTCAATACCGACCGCGGCCTGATCAACGAGTTGCTGCGCACGCTGACCGGCAATCCCGACGCCGGTCCCGATTGGCTGGGCGAGAGCAGCCACGCGCTGCTGGCGATCGCCATCATGTCGGCCTGGCAGGGCGCCGGTTTCCAGATGCTGGTGTTCCTGGCCGGGCTGCAGTCGATCTCGTCGGAGCTGTACGAGGCGGCCACGCTGATGGGCGCCAATGCCTGGCAGCGCTTCATCCACGTCACCCTGCCGGGCCTGCGCAACACCATCGTGTTCGTGCTGGTGTCGACGATGTTGATGGCCTTCGGCCTGTTCACGCAGGTCGACGTGATGACCTCGGGCGGGCCGCTCGATTCGACCACCACCGTGGTCTACCACGCGGTGCGCAGCGGCTTCAGGCAGCAGGACATCGGCTACGGCTCGACCATCACCGTCGTGTTCTTCGGCATCGTGCTGCTGGTGTCGCTGCTGCAGCGCGCGCTGCTGGCGAAAGGAGCGAAATAATGACTGATCTGATTCGCCGAATGCTGTTGCGCCTGCCCATGCTATTGGCCATGTGCGCGCTCGGCGTCGTGTTCGCGACCCCCTTGCTGTTCATGTTCGCCGCCTCGTTCAAGCACGACGACGCCATCTTCGCCAACCTCGCCAGCTGGACCAGCTATGTGCCCGACGCCGGCTGGTCGCTGGCCAACTACGCCGCCATCTTTGAGCGCAGCAACCTGCCGCTGTTCCTGCTCAACTCGACCATCATCGCGGCGCTGGTGGTGGTAGGCGGCATCCTGGTCAACAGCATGCTCGCCTTTTCGCTCAGCCGCATGCGCTGGCGCGGCCGTGGCGCGGTGCTGTCGGTGGTCGTGGCGATGATGGTGATCCCGTTCGAGGTGATCGCCATCCCGCTGCTGTCGCTGGTCGCGCGGCTGCCGTGGCCGGGTGTCGAGGCCGGCGTGCTGACCTGGCAGATGGGCTGGTTCAACAGCCTGCACGTGCAGATCATTCCCTTCCTGGCCAATGCCTTCTGCGTGTTCCTGTTCTATCAGTTTTTCCGCGATATCCCGCCCGAACTCGACGAAGCGGCCAAGATGGACGGCGCCGGTCCCTGGGCCCTGTTCTTCCGGATCATCCTGCCCAATAGCGGGCCGGTGATCGCCACTGCCGCCATCGTGCTGTTCATCGCCGCCTGGAACCAGTACCTGTGGCCGATCATGGTGGTGCAGGGCGAGGCCGCGCGTCCGGTGCAGCCGGGCATCCAGCAATTCTTTGGACGCGCCAATTCCTGGGGACAGATCATGGCCTACGCGTCGGTGGTGACCCTGCCGGTGCTGGCGGTATTCCTCGCATTCCAACGCCAGTTCGTCGCCTCGGTGGCGGGTTCCGGCATCAAGGGCTAAGGCCTCACTTTCACTCTCGCTAACCACAATGACACTGAGCATCGACGACAAATTCATCTGGGACTTCTGGCATTTCGACGAGGATGGCGAGCAGCATCTGTTCATGCTGCAGGCCGACCGCGCCATCGGCAACCCCGACCTGCGCCATTGGAACGTGTCGGTCGGCCACGCCGTCTCGCGCGACCTGCGCAACTGGGATTATCGCGGCGCCGTGTTCCAGCCGTCCGCCAGCCCGGCCTGGGACGACTTCACCACCTGGACCGGGTCGGTGATCCGCGCCGAAGGTTGCTACCACCTGTTCTATACCGGCACCAGCCGCAGCGAGAACGGCATGCGCCAGCGCATCGGCCACGCCACCTCGAACAGCATTCACGGCCCATGGACCCGGGTCGGCGACGGCCTGGCGCTCGATCTCGACGAGCGCTATTACGAAGAATTCGCCGAGGGCAGCTGGCACGACCGCGCGCTGCGCGATCCATGGGTGCTGCCCGAGAAGATCGATGGCGCCTACCACATGTTCTTCACCGCGCGCCGCAAGGACGGTGAGAAGTTCGAGCGCGGTGTGATCGGCCACGCCGTCTCGACCGACCTGGTGAACTGGGAAGCGACCGCGCCGGTGTACGCGGGCGGCCACTACGGCCAGCTCGAAGTGCCGCAGGTGTTCGAACGCGACGGCCGCTGGTTCTGCACCTTCTGCAATGTACGCGAACACTGGTCCGAAGCACAGCGCGCCGGTCACGGCGGCGGCGTGTCCGGGACCCATTACCTGGTGGCGGATCACCCGCTGGGACCGTGGACGCCGGCCGAAGGTTTCCTCGATGGCGATGTGCCATGCAGGCGCTACGCCGGCAAGATCCTGCGCGATCCGCTGACCGGCAAGGACTGCCTGATGGCTTTCCTCGATACCGGTGCAGACGGCAAGTTCGTCGGCCAGATCGGCGATCCGATCCCGCTGCGCCTGGAGGATGGACGCTACCTGCTGGACGATTCGTCCAGCCAGGAATGACAACGATAGACAAGAATTAGGCCGCCGGCGAGCGGCCATTCAAAACGATCAAGGAGACCTGGTGAAACCATCCCTGCAAACTGGCCTGGCGCTGCTGCTGGCCTCATTCCTGCCCGCAGCCGCAGCCGCAGCCGCAGCCGCAGCCTCAGCCGCCGTCGGCGCGGCACCCGTCACGCCTGGCCCAGCGCTGGCGGCTTGGAGCCTGGACGAGGGCCGAGGCCGCGACACGCTCGAAGCGGTGTCCAAGCGCCGAGATCCGGTGAGCTTCGTGTTCAATGAAGCCCGCTACAAGCCGAACTCCGACCCGGAATGGCGCGCGGCGAGCGCCTGCATCAAGGGCGGCTGCCTGCTGTTCGACGGCTACTCGACCGATATCGAGGCGCCTGGCCTGTCGGCGCAGCAGTTGGCTGCCGGCTGGACCATCAGCGCCTGGGTCGCGCCGCATGCCTTCGAGTGGGGGGATGGCGGCCAGTATTCGGGCTTCCTGAGCCAGTATGACGAACAGGCCAGGTCCGGCTTTTCCTTCGGCATGTACCGCTTCGGCGCCTGGGGCATCAAACTTGGTTTCGGCGCCCATGAGTACGACCTGCGTGTGAACGACCGCAAGTTGCTGAAAGACCGCTGGTCGCACGTGGCGGCCAGCTTCGACCCGCACACCCGGCGCGTCAAGCTGTTTCTCAATGGCGAAATGGTGGCAAGCGGCGCCGCACGCAGGGACGGCGCCTTCACGGTGCCGGCGCGCGGCCTGACGATCGGTCGCCACTCCGAGCCGCGCAAGGTGGCGGAGGTGTTCGAGATGAATACCTTCCTCGGCCTGATGGATGAGGTGCGCATTGAGTCCGGCGCGCGCGACGCGGCGCGCATCGCGGCCGCCATGCGCGCCGACCTTGCCGCGCGTGGCGGCAAGGCGCCACGACTGGCGCGCGCCGACCTCACGATCGACGCCGCCGTGTTCGACGGCGACCGCCATCGCCCGCAGTACCACGCGATGCCCGATTTCGGCTGGATGAACGAGCCGCATGCGCCGTTCCTCTACCAGGGCCAGTACCACCTGTTTTTCCAGAAGAATCCGTTCGGCCCGTTCTGGCACCAGATCCATTGGGGCCACTGGGTCAGCCCGGACATGGTGCACTGGCGCGAGCTGCCGATGGCCCTGGCGCCGGAAGACGATACGCTGGCGCCGGATGGCATCTGGTCCGGCAGCGCGACGTACAAGAAAGACGGTACGCCGATGCTGTTCTTCACCGCCGGTAACGACTCGGCGCCGGTGCGCGAGCGCAGCGGCGTGGCCTGGCCCAAGGACTTGAATGACCCCGAACTGCTGCAGTGGGAAAAGCATCCAGTGCCGGTGACCGTGCAAGAGGAAGGCTACGGCCGCAAGGGCGATTTCCGCGACCCGTTCGTGTTCAGGGACGAGCAGGGCGACCGCTGGTTCCAGTTGGTCGCCTCGCGCGAGCCGGGCCGCAGCGGCACGGCCCTGGTCTATGAATCGACCGACCTGATGAACTGGAAGGCGCGCGGGCCGCTGTTTACGATCGACCCGGTCAAGTACCCGGCCTTCGACCGTACCTGGGAGCTGCCCTTGCTGCTGCCGATCGGGAAGGGCAAGGACGGCCGGCCGCGCCACGCCTTCCTGATCGACGTGAAAGCGCAAGCCTATTACTGGACCGGCGTGTTCGACGCCGCCAGCGCGCGCTTCATTCCCGACAGCGAGGCGCCGCGCGTGTTCGACCTGGGCGAAGGCCACTTCTCGGGCCCAAGCGGCTTCGTCGATCCCAAGACCGGGCGCAGCATCGTGTTCTCGATCGCCCAGGGCCAGCGCACAGCGCAGCAGGAATGGGACAGCGGCTGGGCCCACAATGCCGGCCTGCCGATCGCCTTGGGTATCGGCGCCGACGGCGACCTGCGCCTGGCGCCGATCGCCGAACTGGCCAGCCTGCGCCAGGAACTGCTGCTCGACCTGAGCGACGTGAGCGCTGCGACCGCGGCGGCCCGCCTGGCAAGCGTCAAGGGCGACCTGCTCGAGGTCGAGCTGGAACTCATCCCGACCCCGGGCAGCAAGGTGCCACGTGGCCTGGTCCTGCGCAAGACACCGGACAATGCCGAGCGCACGACGCTGGTGATCGATCCGGCCAACAGGCGCTTCGAGATCGACCGCACCCACACCACGCTCGACCCGGACGCCCGCTCGCGCGGCGTGCAGGGCGGCGCCTTCGATGCGCGCGGCGAGCACCTGCGCCTGCGCGTCTTCCTCGACCGTTCGATGGTCGAGGCCTACCTGAACGACCGCAAGAGCCTGACCAGCCGGGTCTATCCGAGCCGATTGGATGCGACCGGCCTGGCCTTGAACGCGATGCCGGGCGACCGCATCGTTAAACTCAGGGTATGGCGCATGGGGGCGTCGAACGGCAAGCCGGTCGCCCCCGCGCAGCCGGCCGGTGCAGCCCGTTAATCAAGGAACGTCAATGGCATCCATTACGCTGGCCGGCGTCGGCAAGGCCTACCCCGGCAAGAGCAGCAAGCACATTCTCGAAAACATCGATTTCACGATCGGCGACGGCGAATTCGTCGTGCTGGTCGGTCCATCGGGCTGCGGCAAGTCGACCGTGCTGCGCATGATCGCGGGGCTGGAAGAGATCAGCGCCGGCGAGATCCGCATCGACGGCGAACGGGTCAACGAAACGCCACCGGCGCGGCGCGGCCTGTCGATGGTGTTTCAGAACTACGCGCTGTATGCCCACATGAGCGTGTTCGAGAACATCGCCTTCGGCCTGCGCCTGGCGCGGGTGCCGAAGGCCGAGATCAAGCTGGCGGTGCAGGAAGTGGCGCGCATGCTCCAGCTCGAGCATCTGCTGGAGCGCCGCCCGCCGCAACTGTCGGGCGGCCAGCGCCAGCGCGTGGCGATCGGCCGCGCCATTGTGCGCAAACCGCGCGCCTTCCTGTTCGATGAACCGCTGTCGAACCTGGACGCGGCACTGCGCGCCGATATGCGGGTCGAGATCGCCCGCCTGCACAAGCAGCTCGGCGCCACCATGGTGTATGTCACCCACGACCAGGTCGAGGCCATGACCCTGGCCGACCGCATCGTGGTGCTGGGGCCATCCGGGGTGCAGCAGATCGGCGCGCCGATGGCCTTGTACGAACGGCCGGCCAATGTCTTCGTCGCCGGCTTCATCGGCATGCCGAAGATGAACCTGGTCGAGGCCGCGCTCGACGCCGCCGGCCGCCTGGCGCTGGGCGCGGTGGCGCTCGATTGGACCCAGCTCGAGGCCGCCGGCCAGGCGGTCACCGCCGGCATCCGCCCGGAACACCTGGCGCCCGATCCAAGCGGCCCGCTGCGCGGCGTGGTGGTGCTGGTCGAGCGTCTCGGTTCCGAGTCGCATGTGCACCTCGAAGTGGCCGGCCTCTCCAAACCGCTGGTGGTCTCAAGCAAGGATGCGCCGCCCGCCGTCGGCAGCGCCTGGGCGGTGCGTCCATTGCCGGGTGCGCTGCACGTATTCGGCTCCGACGGCGCGCGCATCGAGGCACAGGCGCCAGGCGCCATCCAACTCAACGGTTTCAATGGTCATTCGGAGGTTGCATGATTGTCGTATGTGGCGAGGCTTTATTCGATGTGTTCGCGCAGCACGAGGTGGCGGCCGGCATCGAGCTGTCCGCGCGCCAGGGCGGTTCGCCCTTCAACCTGGCCATTGGCCTGGCGCGTCTGGAAGCGCGCGCGCAGTTTTTCGGCGGCCTGTCGCAGGACATGTTCGGCCGCAAACTGTACGCTGCCTTGCAGGCCGAGGGGGTCGATCTTGACGCCGCGCCGCGTCCCGATGCCGCCTCGGCCCTAGTCATGGTCAGCGTCGACGAGCGCGGCTTGCCGCACTATGCGTTCTACGGCAACGAGACCGCCGAGCGCATGGTGCATCCGGCCGACCTCGCGCGCGTCGCGCACGATGCGCAGGCGATCCACGTCGGCTCCTACTGCATGGTGGTGGAGCCGGTCGCCTCGACCCTGCGCGCGCTGGTCGAACGCCAGCGTGGCCGCAGCCTGATCGTGTACGACCCCAATGTGCGGCTGACGATCGAGCCGCGCGTCGACCGCTGGCGCGAGGTCCTGCGCTGGATGCAGGAACGCGCCGATGTACTCAAGGTGAGCGAAGAAGACATCCACGCCCTGTATCCGGGCCTGGCGGTGAAGGATTTCGTGGACCGTGCGCTGGAGGCCGGCGTGGCGCTGGTGGTGGTCACCCGCGGCGAGCAGGGCGTGGTGGCGGCGACCCGCGCGTTGCCGGCCTTCACGCTGCCGGCCGTGCCGGTGACGGTGGTCGATACCGTCGGCGCCGGCGACACCTTCCAGGCCGGCCTGCTGGCCTGCCTGCAGCGCGCCGGGCGCCTCACCCGCCAGGCGGTACAGGACATCGGCGCCGACGAACTGCGCGCGGCGCTGGCGTTCGCGGCGCGCGCCGCCGCCATCACCTGTTCGCGCCAGGGCGCCGAGCTGCCGTATCTGAACGAAGTCATGCCAGGCGCCGGACCGGCGGCGCCTGGTGCGCTCTAGTGGTGTCCGGCGTGCTGCGGTCGCTCATGACAACGATGGACACCTGTTAGTCGTCGCGAGCACGGCACAAGTTCTTGAACATACAAGTCGAATATAAAATCTATCTCAGGAGACACTCTCAATGCCTTACTCGATTTCATCCTATATCGGCCGCTCGGCCGCCCTGGTCATCGGCCTGATGCCGGCACTGGCCTTCGCCCAGCAGCAAGCCGCGAGCGCCGCCGCGGCCGAAGCCCAGTCCCAGGCCGAAGACGGCACCGCCGTCGTCATCGTCACCGGCGTCACCCAGACCACCAGCAAGAAGAACGCGACCTTCTCGATCAACACGATCAGCGCGGAAGAAATGCAGCGCCTGGCGCCGATCAGCACCGCCGACCTGCTCGGCAACCTGCCGGGCATCTATGCCGAGGGCAGCACGGCCGGCGAGGCGGGCAACAACATCACGGTGCGCGGCCTGCCGGTAGCGGGTGGCTTTCGCTTCTCACCGCAGCTGATCGACGGCCTGCCGGCCTATGAAGAGCCGGAAGTGCCGTTCATGAACAACGACGTGCTGGTGCGCGACGACCTGATGACCGAAGCGGTCGAGGCGGTCAAGGGCGGCCCCGGCGGCATCTTGTATTCGAACGGCCTGGGCGCCACCGTCAACCACATTACCCGCACCGGCGGCAAGAGCCTGGAAGCGGGCTACAAGATCGAGTACGCCGACTACGGTTTCTGGCGCCACGACGCCTTCGTCTCGGGCCCGATCAACGACAACCTGACCGGCGCCATCGGCGGCTTCTACCGCCGCAGCGACGGCATCCGCGACACCGGCTACACGGCCGACCAGGGCGGCCAGGTACGCGGCAACCTGATTTTCACCAGCGACAACAAACGCACCACGCTGCGCCTGGACGGCCACTACCTGAACGACCGCACCGCCTTCTACCAGAACCTGCCGATCTCGGTGCCGCGCTTTACCCAGAGCGGCACGCCGGCCAACCCGACGGTGCTGAACAACGATTCGATCCAGCCGCTCGGGATCGACTTCGGTAACGGCACCACGGCCTCGCCCTACAACCGCCGCTTCACGATGCTGGGCGAGTACGGCAGCCGCGAGATCGACCAGGCCGACGGCCTGCACCCGAACTTCCGGATGTTCAGCGCCAAGGCGACCCATGTATTGGACTCGGGGCTCAAGCTGTCGGCCAACCTGCGCCACACCGGTGGCGGCAGCGGCTTCAACGCCGTCTTCACCGGCAACGACACGGCCGGCGCCAGCAACTTCCTCAATGCGCGCTACCAGAACGACGTGATTTCGCCGGCCCATGGCGCGGCCCTGAACTGCAACCTCGACAACGCCAAGCTGCGCGGCTACTTCAATGTCCCCGCCAGCGGCGCCTGCTCGGCCTTCGCCAATATCAGCCGCGAAGACTTCATCCGCAATTATGGCAAGGCGAGCGGCGTGCAGGGGCGCTGGACCAACGACGGCTCGGCGGTCGCGGGCGACGCTTACCTGAACTTCCTGATCCCGTACATCGCCAAGATGGATGCCAGCAGCAATGTGCTGGACCTGCAGGCGCAAAAGACCTTCCAGGCCGCCGGCACCCACGACGTGACCTTCGGTGTCTACGGCAGCCGCTACACCTACGACGTCAACTTCCAGACCGGCCTGCTGGTGGGAGAGAGCGCCGCACGCAGCCGCCTGGCCGACCTGATCGCGGTGGACGCCAACGGCCAGCAGGTCGGGCCATCGCTGACGCTGGGCGGCGCGATCCTGCCGGGCTGGAACGGCCACCTGGCCGACTTCAAGGGCGACGGCCGGGCGGTCTACCTGCTCGACCATTGGGAGACAATGAATAAACGCCTGCGGATCGATGCCGGCGTGCGCTACCAGAGCCTGGACGCGAATGTGGTGCGCCGCAACCGGGAGACGGCGGTCGACCTGACCCCGGCCGGTGTCGTGGTCGGCTCGACCGCCGATACGACGGCCGACAACGAGGTATTCTTCCCGTCCACCGCGCGCACGCTGAAGAAGAAGTTCGACGCGGTCGGCTGGTCGATCGGCGCCAACTACAGCATCAGCCGGCCGCTGTCGGTCTATGCGCTGGCCTCGAGCTCGTTCCGCCTGCCGAGCGTGGGCGACCTGGTCGACCTGAGCGCCGCCGGCACCATCAGCGCCAATGGCGAAGCGGTCGACATCGACGCGGTCGAGCGCATTCGCCAGTATGAAGGCGGCGTGCGCTACATGACGCGCGAGTTCGGCACCTCGATCGCGGTGTTCTACAACAAGTTCTCGCCACGCAGCGCGGTCAATATCTACCGCGATATCGAATCGAGCCAGTGTTCGGCGATTGGCGGCGTCACTCAGATCAATTCCTGCCCCGAGGTGGCGCAGCTGTACAAGCGCGGGGTCGAGAATGTCGGCGCCGAAGTCGAGCTGACCTACCGGCCGCGCTTCATCGACGGCCTGGAGCTGAAAGGGAACTTCCTGGTCCAGCAGCCCAAGATCGAAGGAGCCAACTATACCCTCACGCAAGAAGACAAGACGCCCGACGGCGTGATCACGGGTTACCACTACGTACAGGTGAGCGAGGATGGGCGCCGTCCGCGGCGCCTGGCCAAGTTCATGGCCAACTTCACGCCATCGTACGACCTGCGCGCCGCCACTGGCCTGCCTCTGACGATTTATGGGCAGTACCAGTACACGGGCGACCGCTTCTCCGAAGCGACCGATACCAACGTCACCCTGCTGCCGTCGTACAGCATCATCAACCTGGGCGCGCAGTACGAGGTCACGCCGCGCCTGATGGCACAGGTGCACGTGGCCAACCTGCGCGATTCGCTGACCTTCACCGAAGGCGATCCACTGTTCAACGACCTGTTGTCGCCGGACGGCACGCGCAATCGTGGCGTGGCACGGCCGCTGTTCGGGCGCACCATTCGTGCGAGTCTGACGTACCGGTTCTGACGCAGTCCCAACGCTTGCGAGAAGAGGCGGGACGAAAACCCGCCTCAAGCAAGATTCGGGCAGACGCGTTGCAGACCGGCCTTGCGCAGCGCGCGCACTTCTCGCTGCAGCGCCTTGGTGCGCTCTGCGTCTGCAGTAGTCGGGCCTGGGCGCTGGCCAGTGTCACGCTCCTGTGGCGGAATCAATCCGCCGTCCACGCTGGTATGATTGCGGTACCATTACTGTTATGCGCATGTTTGTAGGGGCTTAAGAGCCCCGTACCGCGCAGCCAGTGCCGTTCACCAGCGGCAATAACGATAAGCGACCACTCAGCAGCGGAGACCATCTCTATGGGCATCAAACGCAGACAATTCCTGGCCTCGGCCGGCAGCGCGGCCGGTCTTGCCGGCCTGGGCAGCGTGCCGGGCGTCGCCAGCGCCGCTGCCAGGGGCGGGGCCCCGCTCTACCGGCAGGGCGGCGCACCGGTGCGGGCGCGGGTCGAAGACCTGCTCGGGCGCATGACGCTCGACGAGAAGATCGCGCAGATGCAGTGCCTATGGCAGAAAAAAGTCGCCGTGCAGAACGCGGACAGCAGCTTCTCGGGCGAGAAGGCTGCCGCCGCACTCCCGCACGGGGTGGGCATGCTCGCACGCCCGTCCGACCGCCAGCTTGGCAGCGGCGCCAACGTCGCCGGCGACGCCGGCCAGACCGTGAATCGCGGCCCGCGCGAGACCGCCGAGTACGTGAACGCGGTGCAGAAATGGGCGCTCGAGCGGACCCGGCTGGGTATTCCGGTCCTGATGCACGAGGAAGCGCTGCACGGTTATGCGGCGCGCGAAGCGACCAGCTTCCCGCAGGCGATCGGCCTGGCGTCGAGCTTCGATCCGGGCCTCGTGACCCGGGTGTTCGCGGTCGCCGCCCGCGAAATGCGCGCACGTGGCGCCAACCTGGCGCTGGCGCCGGTGGTGGACGTGGCGCGCGATCCGCGCTGGGGCCGCATCGAGGAAACGTTTGGCGAAGATCCGCACCTGTGCGGCGTGATCGGCAAGGCCGCCGTGATCGGCTTCTCGGGCGAGACGCTGCCGCTCGCACCGGGCAAGGTGCATGCGACCCTCAAGCACATGACCGGCCACGGCCAGCCTGAGAGCGGCACCAACATCGGCCCGGCGAACGTCGGCGAGCGCGCCCTGCGCGAAGATTTCTTCCCGCCCTTCGAAAAGATCGTCCGCGAGACGAAGATCGCGGCCGTCATGCCCTCGTATAACGAGATCGACGGCGTGCCGTCGCACGCCAACCGCTGGCTGCTCACCGACGTGCTGCGCAAGGAGTGGGGCTTCGAGGGCGTCACCGTGTCGGATTACATGGCGATCAACGAACTGGTCACCCGCCACAGCCTGGCCGCCACGCCCAAGGAAGCGACGCTGCGCGCCATCCAGGCCGGGGTCGACGTCGAAACCCCGGATCCGCTGGGCTTCCTGACCCTCGCCGAGCTGGTACGCGAGAACAAGGTCGCGCTCAAGGAGATCGACGACGCCGTGCGCCGCACCCTGACCTTGAAGTTCGACGCCGGATTGTTCGAGCATCCGTATGCCGACGCGGCCCAGGCCGATGCCCGCACCGCCACCCCGGACGCGATCGCGCTTGCGCGCGAGGCGGCGCGACGCAGCGCGGTGCTGCTGAAAAACGACAAGGGCCTGCTGCCGCTGCAGGCGGACAAGGTCGGCAAGCTGCTGCTGCTCGGCGCCCATGCCAGGGATACCCCGATCGGCGGCTATTCGGATGTGCCGCGCCACGTGGTCTCGGTCTACGAGGGCCTGCAGGAGGAAGCGCGCGCGCACGGCTTCGCGCTGGCCTACGCGGAAGGCGTGCGCCTGACCGAAGAACGGATCTGGGGCAAGGCCGAGATCATCTTTACGAAGCCGGAAGTCAACGCGCGCCTGATCGCCGAAGCGGTGGAGGCGGCGAAAGCGGCCGACACCATCGTCATGGTCCTGGGCGACAACGAAATGACGGCGCGCGAAGCGTGGGCCGACAACCACCTGGGCGACCGCATCACGCTCGACCTGCTGGGCCAGCAGAACGACCTGGCGCGCGCGATCTTCGCGCTGGGCAAGCCGACCGTGGTACTGCTGCTCAACGGCCGCCCGCTGTCGGCCACGCTGCTCGCCGAGCGCGCCGACGCCCTGCTCGAATGCTGGTACCTGGGCCAGGAGACCGGCCACGCGGTGGCCGACCTGCTGTTCGGGCGGGCCAGCCCGGGCGGCAAGCTGCCGGTCTCGATCGCGCGCGATCCGGGGCAGCTGCCGATGTACTACAACCGCAAGCCGAGCACGCGCCGCGGCTACATCGACGGGGTCACCACGCCGCTGTACCCGTTCGGCTTCGGCCTCTCGTACACGCGCTTCGAGATCTCGGCGCCGACGCTGGCGCCCGCGCGCATCGGCGTGGACGGCCGCACCCGGGTGCGGGTCGAGGTGCGCAACGTCGGCAACCGGCGCGGCGACGAGGTCGTGCAACTGTATATTCGCGACGACGTCAGCTCGGTCACTCGCCCGCTGCTGGAGCTGAAGGGCTTCCAGCGCGTGACCCTGGAGCCCGGCGAAACCCGCAGCCTGGGCTTCGACATCGGACCGGGCGATCTGTGGTTCTTCGACACCGGCATGCAGCGTGTCGTCGAGCCGGGCACGTTCTCCATCTTCGTGGGACCGAACAGCGTCGAGCTCAAGAAGGCGACCCTGACGGTGGCGTAAACCAGGCAACGTGCTGGCCGCCGCCTGGGGACAGGCAGGCGGCCTCTGTCTGCTCGCCTCGGGCGGGAGGGCGCGGTCGCGCCCGGGCGCTTGCGCCCTGGATGCGCCTGGGATGTGCTCTCTGCGAACTCCGGCAATCAAAAAAAACGCGGGCCGCTTGCGGCCCGCGTTGTCTTGCGCTGGAAGCGACCGGGATCAGAAGTCGTAGGACGCGCGCACGCCGAAGCTGCGGCCGGTCTTGAACCAGGCGCGGCCCAGCATGCCCACGTGCTGCTGCATCAGCTGCTTGACCGTGGTGTCGGTCAGGTTCGTCGCTTCCACGCCGATGCGCAGCTTCGGGGTGACGTTGTAGAAGAACGAACCGTCCAGCTGGCCATAGTCATCCATCCACAGCGGCAGGCCGAAGGCCTGGTTGTTGTCGCCGTTGTAGGTGCCGTAGGTCGGGCTGGCCGGGTTCATGTCGCGCGCGTCGGTGCCGCGGGTGCCGTAGGTGTTCACCCCCAGCAGGTAGCGCGAGCGCCAGTTGTAGGCCAGGCGCGCCTGGACCGGTCCGCGCTCGTACATGAGGGCGAGGTTGACGGTCTGCTTCGACAGGCCCTGCAGCGGCAGGTTGCCGAACGAGCGCATGTCGACGTCGCAGCCGTTGATCGACAGGTTCAGGTTGTCCGCGCCTTCGCCACCGCTGCACCATTCGGAAGAGACCGGGTTGTCGAGCTTGCGCTCGCTGTCGACGTAGGTGAAGCTGAGCTGGGTGCCGATGCCGCGCAGCCACTCCGGCACGAAGTCGAAGTACTGCTGGTAGGCGAGCTCGAAGCCGCGGGCGTAGCCGTGCGCGCCGTTGGTCGGGCCGGTGACCAGGAACTGGCGGTCTTGTCCGGCGGCGTCCTTCACCACGTAGTTGTAGTTCTGGTTGACGATGATGTTCTTGATGTCCTTGTTGAACAGCGCGAAAGTCAGCGAACCGGCCTTGGCGAAGTACCACTCGGCGGTCAGGTCGACCGAGGTGGCCGTGGCCGGGCGCAGGTTCGGGTTGCCCTGGCCGGTGCCGACCAGGTTGACGCCGTTGAACGTCACCGTGGTCGGCAGGCCGGTGTCGCCGCCACCGGTGGTGGTCGAGCGCACCGACTGCGACAGCGAGGTGTAGGCCCTCAGCTGGCTGAAGTCGGGGCGTGACATCGACCTGGCCACGGCGAAGCGGAACTGCAGGTTGTCCGCGGCCTTGTAGCGCAGGTTCAGGCTCGGCAGCCAGTTGTGGTAATCGTTCTCGTAGTCCTGGCGCTGCGCGAAGGCCGGGATGTTCGGGATCAGTTCGGCGCCGCGCACGTTTGCGCCCTCCGGGATGGTCGGCACGGTCGGGGAGAAGACCGTGTAGCCGAAGGCGTTCGACGAGGTCTTCACGTAGCGCACGCCGATGTTGCCGTCGATCGGATAGCCCAGGTCGTCGAAGCTGAAGCGGGCCTGGGTATAGAAGGCGCGGCTCTTTTCACTCTGCCGGTTGATGCTGGCCGGGTCGTTGGCGAAGCCGGCCGGCTTCCAGGGGGTGCAACTGTTCCAGCCCTGGATGGCGGTCAGCTCGTCGCACAGGACGGCCTGGTAGCCGTGCAGCCTGGCATAGCTGTCCGGGTAGCCGCGCGCCACGGCGTCGTCGGGGAACCACACGCCCGGGATGGTCACGTCGCCGCCGAAGAAGTTGGGCTGCCCGACCAGCGAGGCGCCGCCGGCGAAGCGCGGGTCGTTCAGGAATGCCTCGTGCGGGATGCGCGAGCCGATCATCCACGGCTGGGTCACGCCCTGCCAGTTATAGTCGGGATTGGTGTTCTGGTTGAGCGAATCGCGGTTCTGCAGGCGCACGCCGAAACGGACGTCGCGCAGCACCGGGTGATCGAAGTCGTACCTGACGTCGGTCTTCCACGCCTTGCTGTCGGCGACCGAGTTGTCCAGGTGCTCCATGGTGTAGGCCCAGTAGTATTTCGCCGGATCGGCGAAATGGGCCAGGTCGGCCGGGCTGAAGCTGAACGTCGGCTGGTCGCCGCGGAAGTCCACTCTCTGGCTCGGCACCTTGATCCCGGTCGCCACGTCCGAATCGAAGCCGTTGGTGCGGGCCTTGATGCGCTGGAAATCGGTGACCACGGTCCAGTTGGGCGACACGCGCCACTGGAGGTTCAGGGCGATGTCCTGGGTGCTCGACCTGCGGTCGGACACGCGGCGGTCGCTGTTGTAGTTGACGCCGCCGTTTTCCGGATTGGACCAGGTGCCGGCCAGCAGCGCGCCGGTATCGCTCCAGACGCCGTCCTGCACCTGCATGTCGTATGGGTTGCTCTCCTGGGTCAGCAGGGCCCGCTCGGACCAGTCTTCGCGGTAGCGCGAGCGGAAATAGGTCAGGCCGGCGGTCAGGTCGCGCATGGGGCGCCACTGCAAGGCCGCGTAGTCGCCCTTGCGGTTGCGGTTGAATTCCTGCGAGCGCCATTCGGCGCCCTTGGGCACCCACATGGTCCTGCCTGGAACGATGTCGTCGACGTGCGGGTAGTAGGGCGCGACGTACATCGCGTCGTTGCGGGTGTTGGTCTTGGAGGAGGCCAGGTCGATCAGGGCGCCGACCTCGCCGAGCGGCGTGGTCCAGCGGTTCGAAAACAGCAGCGAGCCGCTCGGGTCGGCGCGCTTCTTGAGCAGCTCCGAGTAGCTGGTGTTGACCGTGGCCGAACCCTTGAAGCCCTTGAAGTCGAACGGCATCGCGGTGCGCAGGTTGACGATGCCGGAAATGCCGCCCTCGATGTGCTCCGCCGACGGATTCTTGTACACGTCGACGCCGGCCATCAGCTCGGGGGGAACGTCGCTGAAGCTCAGGGAGCGCCCGCCGTTGGCCGAGAAGGCTTCGCGGCCGTTCAGTTCGGACAGCACGTAGGTCAGGCCGCGGATCGCGATGCCTGAACCCTCCACCGCATAGTGCTGCGGGTCGTTCGGCGCGCTGCGGTCCATGGTCACGCCGACCACGCGGCTGAGCACCTCGGTGATCGAACGGTCGGGCAGCTTGCCGATGTCTTCGGCGACGATCGAGTCGACCACTTCGTCGGAATCCTGCTTGAGCTTCTGGGCCGACTGGAGCGCCGCGCGCTGGCCGGTCACCTTGACGACGGCCGCGTTCGGCGCGCCGGGATCGGCGGCGGTGGTGTCGGTGGACTGGGACCATACTGCGCCGCTGTACAGGACGGCAGTCTGCGCAACCGCCGCGGCGATCACTGTTCTCTGGAACTTTCTCACGTTGTCTCCGTAATTTAGGTAATTTTTTTTATCCAACAGGTTGTCACGCGCCATGATGAATCGGGCTGTCACTAACACTATTTGTTATACGCTACCATAAAGATTCTGCCGACCTCCTGTTCATCTGAAGTTTTTGTGAATACACAACAGTTAATGCGGTAAAGCGCTGGGCGCAGCCGGGCGCGTCCCGAATGTCGCTACGAGAGAAGCACTTGCGCTGCGAGGGTGCCTGGTAACAATGTTCGGTCTGTCTACATGTCTACCGTACGTAATTGCGCCGCGCTCGTCAAGAAATCGGTTTCATCCAAGTCGGTTTTTTTTGAGGTTGTTGTTTTAGCCACCGCTTCCAGGGTCGGGCTACCTGATTCCCATAGGAGGAAGAGCAACCGCATGCGGCGCGGCGCCCGCAGTCTGGCGCGCTGCGACGTGGTGCGGCGCCGGCTCGGCTGCGGCGTTGCAGGCTGGCGAACGCGCAGCCCATGAAAGGTTTTCATGGACGCCAGGGAGCACAGGCAGGCATATGAATGGTAGCGTGAACATTTTTACTCCGGAGTACTTTCGGCCCGACGACAGCGGCGCGCCATGCCGAGCCCCGTCGGATAAGGCGGGTAGCGCCAGGCAGTCCGGGGCGCGCGCCTGGCATGGCCCAGCGCCCAGCCTCACGCGGGCGTCGTCACGGGGCGAATGGCGCGGCCGACGGCCCTGATCCGGTCGAGGGCAGGGCGGTGAATCAGGCGGCCGCGGGCGGCCGCACCTGGTGCGCGATGTAGGCGCGATGTTCCGGCATCCGGCTCACGACCTGGCCGATCATGTCGCGCACGCCGGCGAAGTGCCCGTGCACCTGGCGCATGTCCAGCGCGTCCACGAAAGGGTCGTAGCGCTTCGGGACCACGCCGAGCCCCATCAGCATGGCCACGAAGGACGGCTCGGCAAAGCCGTCGTGGTCCAGGATGGTCACCCGTCCGGTCTCGCGAAACAGCGCGATCTGGTGGCGCAGCGAATCCGGAATCGGCATGTTGGCGCAGTAGCGCCAGAATTCCGAATCGTCGCGCTGCGTCAGCTTGTAGTGCAGGATGATGAAGTCGCGCACCGATTCGTAGCGCATGCCCATGACGCGGTTGAACTCGTCAGCCAGTTCGGGGCGGCAGTCACGGTCCGGGAACAGTTCGAGCAGCTTGCCTACCGCGGTCTCGATCAGGTGGATGCTGGTCGATTCGAGCGGCTCGACGAAGCCGGCGGCCAGGCCCACCGCCACGCAATTCCCGATCCAGGACTTGCGCCGGCGGCCGGTCACGAAACGCAGCTGGCGCGGCTCGTCGAGCGCGGCGCCGTCGAGGGAGGCGAGCAGCGCCTCGCGCGCCCGATCGTCGCTGGTGAAGGCGCTGCTGTAGACGTGGCCGTTGCCGGTGCGGTGCTGCAGCGGGATGCGCCAGATCCAGCCGGCGTCCTTGGCGGTGGAGCGGGTATAGGGCAACAGCGAGGGCAACAGCGAGGGCGACAGCGAGGGCGACAGCGCGCTGGCCGTCCCTGCGGCGGCGCAGGGGACGGCCAGCGCGCTGTCGCATGGCAGCTGCCCGCTCCAGTGCTCGTAACCGGCTTTCAGGGCGCCCTCGATCAACAGGCCGCGAAAGCCCGAGCAGTCGATGAAAAGGTCGCCTTCGAGCCGGCGCCCGTCGCGCAGCTTGAGCGCCGTGATGAAGCCGTTGTCCGGGTGCCGCTCGACCTCGACCACCATGCCCTCGATGCGCCGGGCGCCGCGCGCCACGGCGTAGTCGCGCAGGTAACCGGCGTACAGGCCAGCGTCGAAATGGTAGCCATACGAATACGCGTCGCTGACCGAGGGCGTGCGGTTGTCCGGCGGCGCGAACTTCGACTGGCGCGCCATCATCGCGGACACCGACCAGTTCTCCAGCGCAGGCATGTTGTTGAACTCCCTGGCCATGCGCAGCCAGAACATGTGGGTCGGGTGCTTGCCGAGCGAAGGGCCGAAGTCGCCGAAGCCATGGAAGAAGCGGTTGCCGACGTGGCCCCAGTCCCTGAACTCGATGCCGAGCTTGTAGCTGGCCCGGGTTTGCCGCACGAAGTCGTCGGGATCCAGGCCCAGCGCGGCGTTGTAGAAGCGGATGGTGGGCAGGGTCGCCTCGCCGACCCCGATGGTGCCGATTTCGGGCGACTCCACCAGGGTCACCTCGCAGGGGGCGCCGGCGCGCCGCGCCAGGCGCTGCACCAGCGGGGCGGCGGTCATCCAGCCGGCGGTGCCGCCGCCCACGATCACGATCCGGCGGATCGGTTTGTCGTTCATGTCGTCTCCTGTTCCGGTTCCCGCCGCAGGGCGTGCCTGTCACGGCGTGTTCTGCATACGACGGGAAGTGTAGGGCAGGTTCCGATGGCCGCGCAATCAAAATGTTTGCGCATAACAAACGATGTTGTGCAGTTTTCGCGCGGCCGCGACGCCGCGTGGCGGGTCGGGGTGTCGTTGGAGAGTGCGGCGGGGCGCACGGACGCCCGCCGGCCCAGGCCGGCGTGGCGTCAATCCGTTTGCGGGGCAGCGCTATCGGCAGGCGAAGCTGGCCGCGTCCTCGACGTTGCCGCTGCCCTTGTAGCGCGCCACCTGCGGGAACGGGCACAGGGGCCGCGTGCGTGTCGCCGACCAGGTTGGCGGCAGGTCGGCGTTCACGCCCGCGGCATTGCCCGCGCCGCGGGCGCTGGCGGTCACGCTGTCCGGCGCCTGGCCATGCTCGACCCAGTTCACGAGCGGCGTCAGCATGTCGAACTGGTCGGTGGCCGGGCCGCCCGCGCAGTGGTTCATGCCGGGCACCGGGAAGTAGCGGGCGAAGTTCGATGCGTCACCCAGGTTGGCCGTGGCCAGGCCCCGGTACCAGTCGCGGGTGTCGTCGCTGGAAAAGATCGGGTCGCTGGTGCCATGGTAGACCAGCATCTTGGCGCCGCGCTGTTTGAGCTTGCCGAGATTGGTCGCGTCGGGCGCCGTCATGAAGGACATGGCGTTCTCGGGAAAGCGCGCGCTGGTGGCGTTGATCCGTGCCAGCATCTGGTCGAGGCTGCGCGTCAGGACGAAGTCGCGGCCGTCGAAGCTTGCCGGGTCTTCCGGCGGCGCCGAAAAGATGAAGGCGACCGCGCCGGAATCCAGGTTGATCGGCGCGCTGAACTTCCAGCTGGCCCAGCCGTTCGCCGCCAACCCGGCGTCGTAGGGGAAGCTGGTGTAGATGGTGGCGCCGGAGCCGGTCCTGGCGCCCGCGAATAGCGCGCCGATGCCGGTCTTTTGCGCCGCGCTCAGGCAGGCGCCGTCGCGCGCGCCGCTGCAGGTCGGCACGTCGCGCTGCAGGTCGAACGCGGCCTGGCAGGCGGCGCCGTCCTGGATCATGCCGTCCGTGGCGCCGTCGAGCGCGTCGCACTTGCCGAGCACCGCGTTCGACACGAGGGCGCGTTCCGGCTGGGTGAACCCGGTGGCGGGTTCGCCCGGCGTGCTGGCCAGCGCCGCGTAGGTCTTGGCGCCGGCGATGTTGGCGATCGCCGCCAGCGGCAGGCGGTAGCCGGGGTTCCCGACCAGGAAGCCGTCGTACTGGTCGGCGTAGCGGCTTGCCGCCACCATCGCGTGGCGCCCGCCGTTCGAGCATCCGCCGATGTAGGAACGGTCGGGGCCCTTGCCATAGGCGGCCTGGATCGCGCTCTTGGCCATCGGCGTGAGCTTGCCGACCGCGGCGTAGCCGTAGTCGAGGCGGGCCTCTGGGTCGAGCCCGAAGAACGGTGTCGGGGCGCCGTGGCCGGCGTCCGAACTGATGACGGCAAAGCCCATGTTCAGCGCGTTGTCGAGCGCCGCGGCGCCGGCCGGGCCGGTGGCGGGAACGACGCTGCCGTCGACGCCGCCGTTGGCCTGGTAGAACATGCGCCCGTTCCAGTCGAGCGGCAGGCGCATCTCGAAGCCGATCGCGTAGCGCTCGCCGTCGACCGGGCTGACCCTGCGCAGCATCTGGCCGGTGACCTGGCAGTGGGCCGCGACCGGCTTGCCGGCAACGGCGAGGGCGCCGGCGGCGACCGGCTTGGCGGCGGTGATGTGCGTGTCGGGATAGCTGATGCGGGTTGCGAGTTCGGCACAGGCGCCGAGCGCGGCGCCGACGGCCGGGGCCAGCCGGGGGAGCGGCGCGCCCTGCACGGGCGGAGCGGGTGCGACGGGCGGCGGGACGGGGGCGTCATCGTCGCTGCAGCCGGCCAGGCCCAGCGACGTGGTCAGGGCGGCGACGATGCCGAGGTGTCGGGCGTTCATGCGTGATGTCTCCTCTGCGGGGTAACAGATCGTGTCGAAACGTCGGATGTGCGGCTGTGCGCTGTGCGGCTGCGCGGCCCCGGCAGGGGCGCGCAGCAGTTACGTCGGAGAGCGGCGCTCAGTCCGGACGGACGTCCTTCAGGACGCCGATCGGCTGGTTCACCAGCTTGCCGTTGACCTTCTTCACCTCGCGGATGTACATGTTCTGCACGATGTCGCGGGTCTTCGGATCGATGCTGATCGGTCCGCGCGGGCTGTTCCACTTCATGTTCGACAGCACCTTCAGCGCCGCGTCGCCGGTGACCTTGCCGCCCAGCTTGCGGACGGTTTCATAGATCATGCCCATCGTGTCGTAGGCCGCGACGGTGACGAACGTGGGCGCCGGACGGCCCGGATTGGCGTCAGCGTAGGCTTTCAGGAAGATCTTGTTGGCCTCGTTGTCGAGCGCGGTCGAGTAATTGAGCACCGTGACCGCGCCGAGCGCACGCTCGCCCAGCGCCTCCAGGGTCGGGCTGTCGCTCGTCATGTCGCCCACGCCGAGAAACTTGATGCCCGCCTTGTCCAGTCCCTTGTCGCTGTACGCCTTGAGCATGCCGGCGCCGTCTTCGGCCCCCGGCGCGAAGAAGAAGACCGCGTCCGGCTTGGCGTCCTTCACGCGCTGCACGAACGGCGAATAGTCGGGATTGGCCAGCGGGATGCGCGAGGAACCGATGATCTTGCCGCCACTCTCGGTCAAGCCCTTGGCGAACTTCGCCTCGGCGTCGTGGCCGGTGCTGTAGTCGGTCACCAGCGAGAACACGTTGCCGATCTTGTTCTGCGCGGTCCAGGTGCCGAAGGGCTCGGTCATCTGCTGCATCGTCATCGAGGTGCGCAGCATGTAGGGCGACCTGGACGTGATGCCGGTCGTGACCGCGTTCATGACGATCATCGGCGTCTTGCCCTGCGTCGCCACCGGCGCCACCGCCAGCGCGCTCGGCGTCAGCGAAAAGCCGATCAGGAAGTCGACCTTTTCACGGCCGATCAGCTCCTGGGCCGCGCGCTTGGAGTGCTCGACGTTGCTGCCGCCGTCGTCGCGGTAGATGACCTGGATCTTCTTGCCGGCGACCTGGTCGCCGTGCAGCTTCATGTAGGTCTTGATCCCGTCCTCGAACGGCTTGCCGATGTTGACGAACGGCCCCGTGAGCGCGGCGATGACGCCGATCTTGATCGTGTCCTGCGCGAGAACGGGGGCGCTGGCGAGAGGCAGGATGGCAAGGCCAAGGCAGGCCAGGGTGTGCAGTTTCATGTTGTCTCCGTGTTTTTTAGGTTTCATGCAGCAACGATGGTGCCGGGTTCGGTTCCGTCATACATCGCATCGACCAGGGCCGCGCGCCGCTGCAGCACCGCGGCCTGGTTGATGGATCCCTTGTCGGTCTGCTCCCTGGCGTCGATCGAGGGCGGCTCGGCCAGCAGCAGCATGCGCTCGACCCGCTTCGACGACCCGCCCGCATCCACGTTCAGGGTCGCCAGCAGACCTGTGAAGAAAGCGCGCACCGGTTCGCTGGCCAGCACCTCGGCCGCCGCAGCGCCGGGCGGCAGCTCCGACAGCACCAGGCAGTTGTCCATGCGCGGGAACACGAGCAGGCCGATCGCGTGCCGGTTCAGGCCCGTGACCACCGCATCCTGCACGTAGGGCGCGCCCTGGCTGATGACGCGCGCG
Source organism: Massilia sp. UYP34 (assembly GCF_056279385.1). Taxonomy (NCBI): domain Bacteria; kingdom Pseudomonadati; phylum Pseudomonadota; class Betaproteobacteria; order Burkholderiales; family Oxalobacteraceae; genus Massilia; species Massilia sp. UYP34. The sequence goes on from NZ_JBWBRF010000002.1 coordinate 414,803, forward strand.
CGCAGCGGACCGACGCTCACGAAGGTGCCAGAACTGAGCTTGAAGTCCTCGGCGATGCGTCCGTCGAACATGAAGCCCAGTTCAGGATGCGCCTCGTCGACGAAGCGCAGGGCGTCGCCGGTGCAATAGTAGCCGTCGCTGTCGAAGGCCTCGGCCGTGAGCTGCGGCGCGCGCCAGTAGCCGGGCGTCACATGCGGACCGTGAAAGCGGGCCTCGAGCTTGCCGGCGAGCGGCACCAGCTTCACCTTGCAGCCCGGCGCCGGCACGCCGACGTAGCCGGCCTTGAGGATCGGCCCGGTGCCGAAGGTGCACGACGGCGACGTTTCGGTCATGCCCAGGCCGGTCATGATGCGGATCGACTCGCCGCAGCGCGCGAGCGCGACCCGGTCCAGGTGTTCCCACGCGGCCTGCGACAGCCCGGCCCCGGCGCAGAAGAACAGTTTCACGCGCGAGAAGAAGGTCTTGGCCAACTGGTCGTCGGTTTCCAGCGCCTCGGCCAGCATCTCCCAGGCCACCGGGATGTTGAAGTAGACGGTCGGGGCGATCTCGCGCAGGTTCCTCAGGGTGGTGGCGAAGTCCTTCGGCGTCGGCCGGCCGTCATCGAGGTAGAGCGTGCCGCCGTTGTAGAGCACGATGCCGACGTTGTGGCTGCCCCCGAAGGTGTGGTTCCAGGGCAGCCAGTCGAGCAGCACCGGCGGCTCCGCGCCAAAAAAGGGGAAGGTCTGCAGCAGCATCTGCTGGTTACTGCTGAGCATGCCGTGGGTGGTCACGACCGCCTTCGGCTTCTTGGTCGAGCCCGAGGTGAACAGGAACTTGGCGATGGTCGCCGGCCCCACCTGTGCGTTGCGGGCGTCGATGGTGGTGGGTTCGGTGGCGAGCAGCGACGCGAAGGCGGTGGCCGGGCGTCCCGGCACGTCGCCTGATGCCAGAATCAGTTCCATGTCCGGCGCCAGCACGGCCTCGATGGCGCGCGAATAGGCCGCGCCGTCGCTGGCGAACAGCGCGCCCGGCGTCAACTGCTCGATCAGGTCGCGCAGCTTGGCCGGGTCGGTCGCCACCAGCGAATAGGCCGGGGACAGCGGCGAATAGGGGATGCCGGCATACATGGCGCCGAGGGCGAGCTGGAAGTGTTCGAGGTCGTTCCCCGACAGGATGACCAGCGGGCGCTGCTCCGACAGGCCGCGGTCCAGCAGGGCCTGGCCGATGCGGCGCGCGTTTTCCAGCACCTTCGCATAGGACAGGCGGATCCATTCGCCATCAAGCCCGCGCCGCGCCACCAGCGTGCGCTCCGGGTGCGCGCGCGCGCCCTCGACCAGCCGGTCGGTGAAGCGCGCGGGGAAGGGCGCGAGCGGCGTGACCGCGTCGAGATGCCAGGCGCCGTCCACCTGGTAGGCGGCGACTTCGGGATTGCCGAGGTCGACATGCCGCCGCGCATGCGTCCCAGCTGCGAGCCCATCAGTGCCACCGCCCGCCACAATCGTTGATTGGGTCATGGCAGCCCCCTTCAGATCGGGAAGTGGCGCGGCGTGGTCTGTATCGTGATCCAGCGCAGGTCGGTGAACTCGGCGATGGCCGCCTTGCCGCCGAAGCGCCCGTAGCCGCTGCCCTTGACGCCGCCGAAGGGCATCTGCGCTTCGTCATGCACGGTCGGGCCATTGATGTGGCAGATGCCCGACTCGATGCGCCGGGCCAGCGCCATCGCGCGGCCGATGTCGCGGCTGAACACGGCCGCGGACAGGCCGTATTCGCTGTCGTTGGCCATGCGGATGGCTTCCTCGTCGCTGTCGAAACGCAGCACCGAGACGATCGGGCCGAACGATTCCTCCTGGTAGACCAGCATCTCGGGCGTGACGTTGTCGACGATCGCCGGCTGCATGATGTTGCCTTCCACGCCAGGACCGGACCGGGTCACCGCCGCGCCGCGGGCGCTGGCGTCGTCCAGCATCGCCTGCACGCGCTCGGCCGCGCCCGGGTCGATCATGCCGGCCAGCGGGGCGTCGCTGCGGGCCGCCTTGAGGGTCGCGGTCTTGGCGGCCAGCTTGCCGATGAACGCGTCGGCGACCTTGCGGTCGACCAGGATGCGGTCGGCCGACATGCAGATCTGGCCCTGGTTGAAGAAGGCGGAAAACGCCGCCGCTTCCACCGCCGCATCGAGGTCGGCGTCGTCCAGCACCACGACCGGGTTCTTGCCGCCCAGTTCCAGCAGCACCGGTTTCAGGTATTTCGCCGCCTGCTGGGCGATGATGCGTCCGACCTTGGTCGAACCGGTGAAGTTAATGCGGCGCACGGCCGGAGCGGCGATCAGGCGCTCGACGATCTGCGGCGCGTCGTCCGGGGCGTTGGTGATGACGTTCACCACGCCTTGCGGGAAGCCGGCGTCGACGAACGCCTGGCCGATCAGGCGGTGCAGCAGCGGGCACATCTCGGACGCTTTCAGGATGACCGTATTGCCGCAGGCGAGCGGCATGGCGAGCGCGCGCGTGCCGAGGATGATCGGCGCGTTCCAGGGCGCGATGCCGACCACGACGCCGCAGGCCTGGCGCACGCCCATGGCGAGCGAACCCGGCACGTCGGACGGAATGACTTCGCCGCTGATCTGGGTCGTCATGGACGCCGCTTCGCGCAGCATGTTGGACGCGAGCGTCACGTTGAACTGGTACCACATCGGCGCGCCGCCGCATTCCGCCACGGCGGTTTCGACGAACTGGCCGCGCAGCGCTTCCATCTTGTCGGCCGCTCGCAGGAGCAGGGTGCGGCGCTCGCCCGGCGCCATGGCCGACCAGGCGGGGAAGGCCGCCTTTGCGGCGGCGACGGCGGCGTCGACATCGTCGAGGGTGGCGGCGGCGGCGCGGGTGGCGACGTCGCCGGTGGCGGGATTACGGCGCTCAAAGGTGGCGCCGTTCGATGCGGGACGGGCTTGCCCGTTCAGCAGCAGGTCTGCTTGGAACATCAGAGGTCTCCTCTGTCAACTTCGATGGTAGGCGGCTGCCCGGTTGCGGGCGCCGCGCGGTGTATTTATTATTCGCAATTATTATGATCGACCGCTACGCCGCGCGGCTCACGGTTGGCGCTTGTAGGTCTGCAGGCCCGGCTTGATCGTCTTGTCGTCCAGGAACTGCTTGAGGCCTTCCTTGCGGCCTTTTTCCGGATCGCGGAAGTTCGACTGGTCGATCTTGGCGTACAGGTAGTCCTCGCCCTGTTCCCAGGTCAGCTCGCGGCAGCGCTTGAAGCCGACCTTCGCATAGCGCAGCACCACCGGGTTCTTTTCGAGCAGCTTGTTCGCCAGTTCGATGACGGCGGCGCGCAGCTGGTCCTTCGGCACGCTCTTGTTGACGAGCCCCATGGCGGCCGCTTCCTTGCCGGTGAAGGTGTCGCCGGTCATGATGTAGTGCAGCGCCTGGCGGTGGCCCATGGTGTCGGCCACGGCCTTGCTGACCAGGTTGCCCGGCGGGATACCCCAGTTCACTTCCGACAGGCCGAACACGGCGTCGTCGGCGGCGATCGCCAGGTCGCAGGCGACCAGCGGCGAGAACGCGCCGCCGAAGCACCAGCCGTTGACCATGGCGATGGTCGCCTTGCTGTACATGCGCAGCAGCTTCCATTGCCACTGCGAGCAGTCGCGGCGCATCCGCTCCTGCATGATTTCGGGCTTGCCGTCGGTCTCGCGGAAGTATTCCTTCAGATCCATCCCGGCGGTCCAGGCCTCGCCCGCGCCGGTCAGCACCACGACCTGCGCATCGTCGTCCAGCTCGAGGGTTTCGAGCACGTCGATCATCTCGCGGTTGAGCGTCGGGCTCATGGCATTGCGCTTCTCCGGACGGTTCAGGGTGATCCAGCCGATACCGTTCGCGACTTCCACTTCGACGGTTTGCCAGCGCGCAGCGTATTTGGACATACAATGTCTCCTCAGTAGTAAGAATATTATCAGGCTGCCTGATATACGGCTTATACTATGCCGAGCTGATTTCGCTGACAAGCACTTTTTCATGACTATTTCAAAAAAACCTTCACCGGCATCCAGGGCCCCCGCCGCCGTCTCCACCGCCAAGCCGATCGGCCTGGCGTACCTGGTCGGGCGTCTCGACCACATACTGAGCCAGCGCCTGCGCGAGAGCCTGGCGCCGGCCGGCCTCACCGTGCCGCAGTACACGGCCCTGTCCGTGTTTCGCGCGCACGGGTCCCTGTCGAACGCCCAGCTCGCCACGCGCACGATGATTTCGCCGCAGTCGGCCAACGAGATGGTCAAGCAGATGGAAGCGAAGGGATGGATCGCGCGCACGCCCGATCCGGCGCACGGGCGCATCATCCAGATCAACCTGACCACGGCCGGGCATGCGGTGCTGGGGCAGTGCGATCCAAAGGTGGCAGAGGTGGAGCGGGCGATGTTCCCGGATCTGGACGAGGCCGCAAGGGCGCAGCTGCTGGCGCAGTTGCGCGGGGCGGTCAAGGCGCTGAGCGCGCTGGAGGCGTAAGGCCGCGCTTGAGGCCTGCGGTCATGGCGCCGGCGGGCCTGATGGCGCGCCGGCGCCCGGGTGTTACTTGCCCGGATCCTTCTGGTTCGCGAACTGGTCGAACTCCACGTTGTACGGCTGCCCGTTCACCTTTTCCACCTTGCGCACGTAGACCGTCTGCACCACGTCGCGCGTGGCCGGGTCGATCATGATCGGCCCGCGCGGGCTCTGGATCTTCATTCCCTTGAGCACCGCCATCGCCTTGTCGCCCTCGATCTTGCCGCCCAGCTTGTTGCTGACCTGGTAGATCGCGTTCATGCCGTCGTAGGCGGCCACCGCCATGAAGTTCGGGCGGCCGCCCTGCGGGTTGGCCGAGGCGAAACTCTTCAGGAAGGCTTCGTTCTCGGGCGACTTGTGCGCGGCCGAGTAGTGGAAGGTGGTGATCACGCCCAGCGTGTTGTCGCCCATGGCCGGCAGCACGTGGTCGTCGGTCAGGTCGCCGGTGGCGATGACCTTGATGCCGGCCTCCGCCAGGCCGCGTTCGCGGTAGCCCTTCATGAAGGCGATGCTCTGCTCGCCGGCCGGCACGAAGACGAACACGGCGTCCGGCTTGATGTTCTTGATGCGCTGGATGAAGGGGGCGAATTCCGGGTTGCGCAGCGGGACGCGGATCGCGTCGACGATCTTGCCGCCGTTTTTCACCAGGCGCTCGCTGAAGGCCTTTTCGGCGTCGATCCCGGGGCCGTAGTCGGCCACCACGGTCACCACGTTGTTCACCTTGTTCTTGACGGCCCAGTCGGCCATGGGCGCTGAGATCTGCGGCAGCGTCATCGAAAAGCGCGCGATGTAATCGGACCTGGTGGTGATCACCGAGGTGGCCGCGTTCATGATGATCATCGGCTTTTTCGCCTGCTGGGCGATCGGCGCCACGGCCAGGGCTTCCGGCGTCAGGCCGAAGCCCGCCAGGAAGTCGACCTTGTCGCGCACGACGAGTTCCTGCGCCAGGCGCTTGGCGACTTCCGGCGCCGGACCGGTGGTGTCCTTGTAGATGATCTGGATCTTCTTGCCGGCCACCGTGTCGCCGTGCTGGGCCATCCAGGCCTTGATCCCGCCCTGCATCTGCTTGCCGTAGTCGGCGAACGGTCCGGAAAACGCGGCGATGACGCCGACCTTGATGGTGTCCTGCGCATGCGCCCCGGGCGCGAAGGCGAGGGTGGCGGCAGCGAGCGCGGTTGCGGCGGCAATCGTCGTGTATTTCATGTTTTGTCTCCTGTGGTGGGTCTTGTCCGATGCCTGGTGGGCCAGGCATCGGTGTGTCGTTGTCGACACGGATCATATCAGGCTGCCTCATATTGTTGACAACCTTCGGCGACGTCAATAGTATCTAAAACACGTTCGATTAACAACTTCTTGTTCGATAATCGCACGACCCATAAAAACCACGGAGACAACATGAAGAACACCACCTGCAGCGCCGCCGCGCTGGTATGCGGTATCGCCGCCGCCTGCGCCACCACCTTCGCCCACGCCCAGGCCACGGTCCAGCTCTACGGCATCGTCGACAGCGGCCTGGCCCGCATGACGAACGTGAACAGCGCGGGCGATTCGGTCACCAAGATGCCGTCGCTTACCAGCTCCTTCCCGTCGCGCATCGGCTTTCGCGGCACCGAGGATCTCGGCGGCGGGCTGCAGGCGTTCTTCGTGCTCGAGAACGGCTTGGCGATGGACACGGGGGCGCAGCAGCAGGGCGGCCGCCTGTTCGGGCGGGCGGCGAACGTCGGCCTGAAAGGCGCGTGGGGCACGCTGACGGTGGGTCGCCAGCAGAACATGACCTACATCGCGGGACTGAAGACCGACGTGCTGGGACCGCACCTGTTCGCCATCGGCAGCATCGATCCTTACCTGCCGAATGCGCGCAGCGACAACGCGATCGGCTACATGGGCAATTTCAGTGGCTTCGTGCTGGGCGCGACCTACAGCTTCGGGCGCGACGCTTCAAGCGCCGGCGGTCCTGCCGCGACCAACTGTCCCGGCGAGGTGGCGGGCAACGCCAAGGCCTGCCGCCAGTACACCGGCCTGATCGGCTACGAGACCAAGGCCTTCGGCCTGAATGCCACGTATGACCGCATGTACGGCAACACCGGCGCGGCCGGTGGCCTGGCCACCAGCGCCAACACCGACATCCGTGCCACCGTCAACGGCTACCTGATGCTGGGTCCGACCAAGCTGGGCGGCGGCGTCATCGCGCGCGAACTCAATGCCGTGACCGGGCAAACCGAATCGAACCTGTACTACTTCGGCGTCAGCCACCCGATCGGCGCCTTCACGATCGACGCCCAGGTCGCGCGCCGCGACACCAAGGACTCGGACTCGGACGTCGACATGCTGGTTGCGCGCCTGACCTACGCGATGTCGAAGCGCACCTTCGTCTACACGGCGGTGGGCCGCATGGACAACGACGGCGCCTCGGCGGTGGCGCTCGATGCCGGCGGCACCGTCGGGGTTGGGTTGGCGCAGAACGGCGTCATGGCGGGCCTGCGTCACCACTTCTGAACGCGCCTCGATCAACCTACTGCGCGTCGGATCTTCGGTCTGCGGTGCTCGCCGTACGTTTGTACGGCTGCGCTCCTCGACCGAAGCTCCTTCCGCTCGCTACGGTTTCTCGAGGCGCGGGGACGTCGCGTGACAGATGGGGGGAAGCTTCGAAAGCATTACGGCAACAGCACCGAGAGTTCCTGCGCGCCGCGCTGCAGGATGGGCAGGAACTCCTCGCGCATGCGTTCGACGCTCACGCGGCCGGCCTGGGCGCCGACGTTGAGCGCGGCCAGCACCTGGCCGGTCGCCCCGCGCACCGGAACGGCGATCGAACGCAAGCCCAGTTCGAGTTCCTCGTCGTTGACGGCGTAGCCGTCGCGGCGCACGCGCAGCAGGATCTCGCGCAGGCGCTTCTGGCTGGTGACGGTCTTGTCCGTCATGGGGCGCAGCTTCACGCGCGCCAGATAGTCGTCCAGGGCCTCGGGCGGCAGGTGCGCCAGCATCACGCGGCCAAGCGACGTGCAATAGGCCGGCAGGCGGCTGCCCGTGTTCAGGGCCACCGACATCACGCGCGAAGTGGCCGAGCGCGCCACGTACAGCACCTCGCCGTCGTCGAGCACCGCGAGCGAGCACGACTCTCCCAGCTCGCGGCTGATGGCGTTCAGGTAGGGCTGGCTGGAGACGGTCAGCGGCGTCGACGACAGGTAGGAGTAGCCGAGCGTCAGCACTTTCGGGCGCAGCGAGAAGTTGTTCAGTTCGGCGTCGACATAGCCGAGTTGCTGCAGCGTGTAGAGGCAGCGGCGCACGGCGGCGCGCGGGATGCCGGTCTTCTGGCTGATCTGGGCGATGGTCTGGGGTTTGCCCGAGTCGCTGAAGGCCTGCACCACCGCCAGGCCGCGGGCCAGCGAGGTCATGAAGCTCGGATCGGTCATCGCGTCGATCTGCTCGGCGATGGTCGCCTCGCGTTCCTCGTGCAGGCCGGCAGGGCCGGCGGCGGCCGTCGCGGGTGCTTTGCTTATCGGTTTTTTCATGGCGCGATTTTAATGCAAGGGCAGGGCGCTTTGATTGGGATTTTTTCTTGACCTTTCGGGCGCCGTGCCACTACACTGATTTGGTCGGTAATCAATCATTAGTTCGATTATCGAACATTTCGAAAATTCAATCAAGCTCGAAATTCGAGCGCGATATTCAAGCTCGACATTCAGGCTGCGCCGTCGCCACAGGGCGCACGACAGGGAACACCAAGGTGAACACATGATCGACAAAACCTATGAATCGCTGGAGCGCGCCGTCGCCGACGTGCACGACGGCGCAACCGTCATGATCGGCGGCTTCGGCAACGCCGGCATGCCGTCCGCGCTGATCGACGCGCTGATCGCGCAAGGTGCGCGCGAGCTCACGATCGTCAACAACAATGCCGGCAACGGCGACACCGGCCTGGCGGCGCTGCTCAAGGCCCGGCGGGTCCGCAAGATCGTCTGCTCCTTCCCGCGCCAGACCGACTCGCAGCATTTCGACGCCCTGTACCGCGCCGGCGAGATCGAGCTGGAACTGACGCCGCAGGGCAACCTGGCCGAACGCATCCGCGCCGCCGGCGCCGGCATCGGCGGCTTCTTCACCCCGACCGGCTACGGCACACTGCTGGCCGAAGGCAAGGAAACGCGCCTGATCGACGGCCGTCACTATGTGCTCGAGTCGCCGATCCACGCCGACTTCGCGCTGATCAAGGCGCTGCGCGGCGACCGCTGGGGCAACCTCGTGTACCGCAAGACGGCGCGCAACTTCGGCCCGATCATGGCGATGGCCGCCAAGACCACCATCGCCCAGGTGGCCGAGATCGTCCCGCTCGGCGAACTCGACCCGGAAGTCATCGTCACGCCTGGCATCTTCGTGCAGCGTGTCGTGAAGGAGGCAGCATGAACAGCCCACTGAACCACAGCCCAATGAACCGATTCACCCGCGACCAGATCGCCGCCCGCGTGGCGCAGGACATCCACGAAGGCGCGTATGTCAACCTCGGGATCGGCCTGCCGACCAAGGTCGCCAACTACCTGCCGGCCGATCGCGAAGTTTTCCTGCACAGCGAGAACGGCCTGCTCGGCATGGGGCCGGCCCCAGGTCCGGGCGAGGAAGACGACGACCTGATCAACGCCGGCAAGCAGCCGGTCACCCTGCTTACCGGCGGCGCCTACTTCCACCACGGCGACTCGTTCGCCATGATGCGCGGCGGTCACCTCGACGTCTGCGTGCTGGGCGCGTTCCAGGTCTCGGAAAAGGGCGACCTGGCCAACTGGCACACCGGCGCGCCGGACGCGATCCCCGCCGTGGGCGGCGCGATGGATCTGGCGATCGGCGCCAAGCAGGTGTTCGTGATGATGGACCACCAGACCAAGCAGGGCGAAAGCAAGATCGTGCGCGAATGCACCTACCCGTTGACCGGTGTGGCCTGCGTGAACCGCATCTACACCGATCTGGCCGTGCTCGACGTCACCCCGAATGGCCTGGTCGTGCGCGAAATGGCGCCGGGCCTCTCTTTTGAAGCCTTGCAGGCGGCCACCAGCGCACCCCTCCTGGCCCCCGAATCGAAAGGATGAACATGACTGAAGCGTATATTGTCGACGCGATCCGCACGCCCATCGGCCGCTACGGCGGCGCGCTCAAGGACGTGCGCGCCGACGACCTGGGCGCGGTGCCGCTGCGCGAACTCATGCAGCGCAACCCCGGCGTGGACTGGAGCGCCGTCGACGACGTGGTGTTCGGCTGCGCCAACCAGGCCGGCGAAGACAACCGCAACGTGGCCCGCATGGCTTCGCTGCTGGCGGGACTGCCGCCGGACGTGCCCGGCACGACCGTGAACCGCCTGTGCGGCTCCGGGATGGACGCGATCGGCATCGCCGCGCGCGCCATCAAGTCGGGCGAGACGCGCTTGATGATCGCCGGCGGCGTCGAATCGATGACGCGCGCGCCGTTCGTGATGGGCAAGGCCGACAGCGCCTTCTCGCGCCAGGCCGCGCTCTTCGACACCACGATCGGCTGGCGCTTCCCCAACAAGCAGATGAAAGCGCTGTACGGCACCGACTCGATGCCGGAAACGGCCGAGAACGTGGCAAACGACTACCAGATCTCGCGCGAGGACCAGGACCGCTTCGCCCTGGCCAGCCAGCAGAAGACGGCGCGCGCCCAGAAAGAGGGCCTGTATGCGGACGAAATCGTGCCGGTCTTGATCCCTCAGAAGAAAGGAGAGCCCATCGTCTTCGCCCAGGACGAGCACCCGCGCGAGACCAGCATGGAAGCGCTGGCGAAACTGAAAGGGGTCGTGCATCCCGAGGGCAGCGTTACCGCCGGCAACGCCTCGGGCGTGAACGACGGTGCGGCGGCGCTGCTGGTGGCCAGCAAAGAGGCCATGGAAAAATACGGCTTGCGTCCGCGCGCGCGCATCGTCGGCATGGCCACCGCCGGCGTGCCGCCGCGCGTGATGGGCATCGGCCCGGCGCCGGCCACCAGGAAGCTGATGCAGCAGCTCGGCATGCACCTGGACCAGATGGACATCATCGAGCTCAACGAAGCGTTCGCGTCGCAGGCGCTGGCCGTCCTGCGCGACCTGGGCATCGCCGACGACGATCCGCGCGTGAATCCCTACGGCGGCGGCATTGCGCTGGGCCATCCGCTCGGCATGAGCGGCGCGCGCCTGGTGACGACGGCGGTGTATCAGCTGCACCGGACGGGCGGACGGTACGCCTTGTGCACCATGTGCATCGGGGTCGGGCAGGGCATCGCCATGGTGATCGAACGCGTCTGACAGCGGTTTTCACCGATTCGAGTAACAGAGTAGCAGGAGACAAAATGAACAAGCACCACACCTCACGCGGGAGGCAGCCATGATCGGCAACTTCATCGGCGTGCTCTTCGACGGGATCGCCTACGGCAGCCTGTTGTTCCTGATTAGCGTCGGCCTGTCGGTCACGATGGGCCTGATGAACTTCGTCAACCTGGCGCACGGCGCCTTTGCCATGGTGGGCGGCTACGTCTGCGTCACCCTGCTCGGCAAGCTCGGGCTGCCCTTCCTGGCCACGCTGCCGCTGGCCTTCATCGCCGCGGCGGTCGTCGGCCTGGTCCTCGAACGCACGCTGTACCGCCGGCTGTACAAGGCCAGCCACCTCGACCAGGTGCTGTTCTCGATTGGCCTGACCTTCATGGCGGTGGCCGGCGCCACCTTCCTGTTCGGCCCGACCCAGCAACCGGTCAACCTGCCCGACTGGCTGCGCGGCCAGGTCCACGTGCTGGGCCTGGACCTGGGTTCCTACCGGCTGTTCCTGATCGCGGTCGTCGTGCTGATCACGCTGGGCCTGTACCTGCTGATCGAGCGTACCCGCTTCGGCGCCCAGATCCGCGCCTCGGTCGACAACCAGACCGCCGCCGCCGGTCTCGGCATCAACGTCAGCCGCGTCTTTTCGCTGACCTTCGCGCTCGGTTCGGGTCTCGCCGGCCTGGGCGGAGGATTGGGTATCGACGTGCTGGGCCTGGACCCGAGCTTCCCCGTCAAGTACATGGTCTACTTCCTGCTGGTGGTCGCCGTCGGCGGCGCCGGCTCGATCAAGGGACCGCTGATCGCCGCGCTGATCCTCGGCGTGTTCGACGTCGCCGGCAAGTACTACGTGCCCGAAGTGGGCGCCTTCGTCATCTACACGCTGATGGTCGTGCTCCTGATTCTGTTCCCGTTCGGTCTGGTACGGAGGAAAGCATGAGCGACTATTCCACTTCCGCCTTGAGGGCCAAGGCCCCGACCACCCCGGATTCCGCCATGGACACTGCGACCACCACCGTACCACCGAGCGCCATGCAGCACCGTGCGCGGCGCCTGCCGAACGACCGCTGGAAGCCGCTGGAGATCATGTTCTGGCTGTTGCCGGTCGCCTCCTACTTCCTGTTCCCGGACTACCTGGTGCTGACCAGCCAGATCATGATCATCGGCCTGTTCGCGCTGTCGCTCGATCTGATCCTCGGCTATGCGGGGATCGTCTCGCTCGGCCACGCGGCGTTCTTCGGCCTGGGCGCGTATACCGCCGGCCTGCTGTCGGTGCATGGCTGGGGCGAACCGGTTTCCGGGCTCCTGGCCGCGGCGCTGGTGGCCGGGGTGATGGGCTTCATCGTCAGCTTCCTCGTGGTGCGCGGCCAGGACCTGGCGCGCCTGATGGTCACGCTCGGCATCGGCCTGATGCTGTTCGAGGCCGCCAACAAGGCGGCCTTCATCACCGGCGGCGTCGACGGCCTGTCGGGCATGGTGATGGATAACCTGTTCGGCGTCTTCGAGTTCGACCTGTACGGCAAGACCGCCTTCTGGTACAGCTTCGGCGTGCTGTTCATCCTGTTCGTGGTGCTGCGCCGACTGGTCAACTCGCCCTTCGGCCTGTCGCTGCGCGGCATCCGCGAAAGCGGCCGCCGCATGCCGGCCATCGGCGCCGACGTCGACCTGCGCCTGAAGGCGATCTTCACGGTCAGCGCGGCCATCGCCGGCGTCGCCGGCGCGCTGCTGGCCCAGACCACCCAGTTCGTCGGGCTGGACGTGCTGGGCTTCCCGCGCTCGGCCGAACTCCTGATCATGCTGGTCCTCGGCGGCACCGGCCGCCTGTATGGCGCCCTCATCGGCGCGGCGGTATTCATGGTGGCCCAGGACTATATTTCGGGTCTTGATCCGGCCTACTGGCAGTTCTACATCGGCCTGCTGCTGGTGCTGATCGTGCTGTTCGCACGCGGCGGCATCCTCGGCGGCCTCGAGAAGATCGTCGCCAGGTTCAAGCGCAAGGAGGCGGCATGAGCACCAGAAACAGCACCAGCACCGGCGCCCTGCGCACCGAAGCGCTGTCCAAGGCATGGGGCGCCTTCAAGGCGAACACCGACATTTCGCTCACGTTCGAGCCGGGTGCGCGCCATGCGCTGATCGGCCCGAACGGCGCCGGCAAGACCACCTTCATCAACCTGCTGACCGGCGGCTTTGCGCCCACCAGCGGCAAGGTCTGGCTCGGCGGCCAGGACATCACGAGGCTGCCGCAGCACGAGCGCGTGAAGCTCGGCATGACGCGCACCTTCCAGATCAACACGCTGTTCGCGGGCATGACCGTGCTCGAGTCGGTGGTGCTGGCGATCTGCGAGCGGCGCGGCCTGCAGAAAACCTGGTGGAAGACGGTCGAGAAGCACGACGACGTCGTGGCGGAGGCGATGGCCCTGCTGGCGACGCTGAAGCTGACCAGGGAAGCCGACGCCATCACGAGCAGCCTGGCCTACGGCAAGCAGCGCCTGGTCGAGATCGCGCTGGCCCTGGCCACGAAACCGAAGATCCTGCTGCTGGACGAGCCGGCGGCCGGCATTCCCTCGGCCGAGAGCCGCGAACTGTTCGAAGTGATCGCGGGGCTGCCGCGCGACGTGACGGTGGTCTTCATCGAACACGACATGGGACTGGTGTTCCGCTTCGCCGAACGCATCACGGTGCTGGTGGGAGGCCAGGTGCTGACCGAGGGGACGCCGGCGGAGATCGCGGCCGATCCGCGCGTGAAGGAAGTGTATCTGGGCGAGGTGGAACATGGCTGAACTGCTGGTGTTGGACAAGGTAACGGCCGGCTACGGCGAATCGATCGTGCTCGAAGACGTCTCGTTTTCGATGAACGAGGGCGACAGCCTGGCGCTGCTGGGGCGTAACGGTGTCGGCAAGACCAGCCTGCTGGTGACGCTGATGGGGTTGACGCGCCTGCACAAGGGCGCGATCCGCTGGGCCGGACGCGACATCGCGCGGGTGCCGACCTACCGCCGCTCGCGCGACGGCCTGGGCTGGGTACCGCAGGAGCGCCACATGTTCCCTTCGCTGACCGTCGAGGAGCACCTGACGGTGGTGGAGCGCCCGGGGCCATGGACGCTGGCGAAGATCTACGAGATCTTCCCGCGCCTGTATGAACGCCGTGCCAACATGGGCAGCCAGCTTTCGGGAGGCGAGCAGCAGATGCTGGCGATCGCCAGGGCCCTGATGACCAACCCGCGCATCCTGCTGCTCGACGAGCCGATGGAAGGCCTGGCGCCGATCATCGTCCAGGAACTGGTGCGCGTGATCCGCCGCCTGGTGGCGGAGGAACGCATGTCGGTGATCGTGGTCGAGCAGCACGCGCGCCTGGCGCTGTCGCTGACCTCGCGCGCCATCGTGCTCGATCGCGGCCGCATCGTGCACGATTCCGACAGCGCGAGCCTGCTGGCCGATGGCGAGAAGCTCGACCGGCTGGTGGCAGTGGCTTAGGCCTGCGCTCCAGGTTCACCCTGCGGGCCCGCTCGAGCCGTAATGGTTTGTACCCGCGCCGCCACGGCGCAATCATAAGAAAACAGGAGACACACCTTGAACACGCTGAACCCAACCCGTCGCCACATCGTCCTCGGCGCCGCCGTCCTTTGCGCCGGCCTTTCCTCAAGCCCTGCCTACGCCGCCGAACCCCTGAAAGTCGGCCTGATCGTGCCCATGTCCGGCCCCTTCGCCTCGACCGGACGCCAGGTCGAAGCCGCCGTCAAGCTGTTCCTCCAGCAAAACGGCGACACCGTGGCCGGCCGCCGGATCGAGGTGATCCTGAAGGATGACGGTGGGGTCGCGCCGGACGTGACCAAGCGCCTGGCGCAGGAACTGGTCGCGCGCGACAAGGTCCAGGTGCTGGCCGGCTTCGGCCTCACGCCCCTGGCCTTCGCGGCCGCCCCGGTCGCCACCCAGGCCAAGGTGCCGATGATCGTCATGAACGCGGCCACCTCGGTGATTCCGCAGCGCTCGCCGTACATCGTCCGCACTGGCTTCACGCTGCCGCAGGTGACGGCGCCGATGGCGCAGTGGGCGGCGAAGAACGGCATCAAATCGGTGGTCACCTTCGTGTCCGACTACGGCCCCGGCATCGATGCCGAGAAGGTCTTCGTCAAGGACTTCACCAAGGCCGGCGGCAAGATCGTCGCCTCGCTGCGTGCGCCGCTGCGCAACCCGGACTATTCGCCGTTCCTGGCGCGCGTCAAGGATGCCAAGCCCGACGCGCTGTTCGTCTTCGTGCCCTCGGGCGAGGGCGCGGCCGTGCTCAAGCAGTTCACCGACCGCGGCCTGGGCCAGGCCGGCATTCGCCTGATCGCCACCGGCGACGTGCTGGACGACGACCTGATGCCGAGCATCGGGCCTTCGGCGATCGGCGTGGTCAGCAGCCACCATTATTCGGCCGCCCACCCATCGCCCGAGAACAAGACGTTCGTTGCGGCCTTCACCCAGGCGAACAAGGGCATGCGCCCGAACTTCCATGCGGTGGGCGCCTACGACGGCATGCAACTGTTGTGGGCGGCCCTGAAGAAGACCAATGGCAATAGCGAGGGGCCGAAGCTGATCGCGGCGATGAAGGGGCATTCGTGGAACAGCGTGCGCGGCCCTGTCTCGATCGACCCGGCCACGCGCGACATCGTGCAGACGGTCTATATCCGCAAGGCCGAGCAGGGCGCGGGCGGCGTGTTCAACGTCGAATTCGACAAGGTCGAGAAGTTCAAGGATCCAGGCGTCGAATAAATCTCGCGCGGGTGCAGAGGCGGCATCACTTGCCGCCGCTCTCGCCCGGCATGGCCAGCGGCGCCCGGCTTTGTTCGTTGTTCTCTTCGACCAGCTTGGCCAGCAGGCCCATGAACTGCGCCTGCTCCTCGCCGCTCAGCGGCGCGAGCAGGCGCTGGCGCAGCCGCTGCGCCCCCGGCACCAGGCCGTCGAGCAGTTGCCGGCCGGCGGCCGTGATCGTCAGCGCCCGCTGGCGCCGGTTATGCGGAATCACCTTGCGTTCGAGCAGTCCCTTTTCTTCGAGGCGGGCGCAGACCGTGGCGCCGGTCGAGGTATCGATCGCGGCCAGCCCGGCCAGCGACACCTGGTCGATGCCCGGATGCTCGGCGAGCCGGCTCAGCATCGCATATTGCACCGGCGTCAGTTCGCTTCCCATCTCGTCGTAGAACAGCGACACCGAGATCTGCTGGGCGCGCCGCAACAGGTGGCCGGGGTGCTGGTACAAGTCGAGCATCGAGCTCTGGTCGTCAGGAGCTTTTTCCATTTGCATGTTTCTAGTTGTTATCCGCGCGTCGTTCTTGCGCAGCGCACCATCAAAATAATCACGAAACCCGGTTTACTTCGGCCCGCAAACGCGTAATACTTTTCTCACATTCAGTGTACTGAATATCCCTGAATATACGATAAAGACGACAAAGGAGACAAGGATGTTCCCTAAAAATGCGTGGTACGTGGCCTGCACCCCGGACGAGATCGATGGCAAGCCGCTGGGCCGCCAGATCTGCGGCGAGAAAATCGTGTTCTACCGTGGCGAGAACGGCAAGGTTGCGGCGGTCGAGGACTTCTGCCCCCACCGCGGTGCGCCGCTGTCCCTCGGTTTCGTCCGTGACGGCAATCTCGTGTGCGGCTACCACGGGCTCGAGATGGGGTGCGAAGGCAAGGCCATCAGCATGCCGGGCCAGCGCGTGCGCGGCTTCCCCTGCATCCGCAGCTACGCCGTCGAGGAGCGCTACGGCTTCATCTGGGTCTGGCCGGGCGAGCAGGCGCTGGCCGACCCTGCCGCCATCCATCATCTGGAGTGGGCGGACAGTCCCGAGTGGGCCTATGGCGGCGGCCTGTATCACATCAACTGCGACTACCGCCTGATGGTCGACAACCTGATGGACTTGACGCACGAAACCTATGTCCATGCCTCGAGCATCGGCCAGAAGGAAATCGACGAGGCGCCGGTCACCACGAAAGTGGAGGGCGAGCAGGTCGTCACCAGCCGCTTCATGGAAAACATCATGCCGCCGCCGTTCTGGCAGGCGGCGCTGCGCGGCAACGGCCTGGCCGACGACGTGCCGGTCGACCGCTGGCAGATCTGCCGCTTCAACGCGCCCAGCCACGTGATGATCGAAGTGGGCGTGGCGCACGCCGGCCACGGCGGCTACCACGCCGATCCGGCGTACAAGGCCTCGAGCATCGTGGTCGACTTCATCACCCCCGAAACCGAGACCTCGCACTGGTATTTCTGGGGCATGGCGCGCAACTTCAAGCCACAGGACGCCGAACTGACGAAGACCATCCGCGAAGGCCAGGGCAAGATCTTCAGCGAAGACCGCGAGATGCTGGAACTGCAGCAGCAAAACATCCTGCGCCATCCGGACAGGAAGCTCCTGATGCTGAACATCGATGCCGGCGGCGTGCAGTCGCGCCGCATCATCGACGCCTGGCTGGCCAGGGAACGGCCGCAGGAGGTGGCGGCATGAGCACGATCGAGGTGAGGGTGGCCGGCAAGGCGATCGAGGCCGACGGCATCTGCAGCTATGAGTTGGCGCCGCTCGCCGGCGGCGCGTTGCCGGGATTCGAGGCCGGCGCCCACGTGGACGTGCACCTGCCCGGCAATCTGGTGCGCCAGTACTCGCTGTGCAACGCGCCGGGCGAAACCCACCGCTACCAGATCGGCGTGCTGCTCGACGCCGATTCGCGCGGCGGCTCGCAGGCCATGCACGACCAGATCGAGGTCGGCTCGGTGCTGACGATCAGCGCGCCGAAGAACCATTTTCCGCTGGTCGAGGCCGAGCGCACGGTACTGCTGGCGGGCGGCATCGGCGTGACGCCGATCCTGGCGATGGCCGAGGCGCTGGCGGCCAGGGGCGCAGCCTTCGAGCTCCATTACTGTGCCCGTTCTCCCGAGAAGGCGGCGTTCAAGGAGCGGCTCGGGCAGTCGCACCTGCGCAGCCTCGTGCAGTTCCACTACGACAGCGGCGAGTCCGCACAAAAGCTCGACTTGCCGGCCGTACTCGGCGCGCCGGCGCCCGGCACCCACCTGTACGTGTGCGGGCCGCAGGGTTTCATCGACTACGTGCTGGGCGGCGCACAGGCGCTGGGCTGGCCGCAGGCGCAGCTGCACGTCGAGTACTTCAGCGCGGCGGCGGTGGACACGAGCGGCGACCAGGCGTTCGAGGTCAGGCTCGCGTCGAACGGCAAGGTGGTGACGGTGGCGGCCGGCCAGACGGTGATCGAGGCGCTGCTTGGTGCCGGCGTCACGGTCCCGTACTCGTGCGAGGAAGGCGTCTGCGGCACGTGCCTGACCCGCGTGCTCGAGGGCGTGCCGGAACACCGCGACATGTACCTGACCGAGGAAGAGCAGGCGGCGAACGACCAGTTCACGCCGTGCTGCTCGCGCGCGAAAACCAGGGTGCTGGTGCTGGATCTGTAGGACGCGCCGCGGGAAGCTCCCGCGGCGACCCGCTCACAGCGCCTACAGCGCCTGCACGAAGCCGGCGACACTGGCCGCAAACGCCTCCGGCTGCTCCACCGCCGCCAGGTGCGAGGCGTGCGCGATCACTTCCAGCCGCGCGTCGGGAATCGCTTGCGCCAGCACCTCGGCCATCGCCACCGGCGTTCCCTGGTCCAGTTCTCCCGCCAGCACCAGGGTCGGCACGGCGACTTGCCCCAGCCGCGCGGTGGTGTCGACGCGCCCCACCGCATTGCAGCAACCGATATAGCCTGCCGGATCGGTGGTCACCAGGCGCCGCCGGAAGCGCGCCACGGTCGCGGCTTTGCGCGCCCGGAAGTCGTCATGGAAGTAGCGCCCCATGACCGCGTCGGCGATCGCCTCGATGCCCTGTTCGCGTACGGTGGCGATGCGCTGCTCCCACACGGCGCGCGCCGCTTCCGGGTAGCCGCTGGTGGTGTTGGCCAGCACCAGCGCGCGCACCAGCGCCGGATGGCGCAGGGCCAGTTCCTGCCCGACCATGCCGCCCATCGACAGGCCGATCCAGACCACCGGGCCGGTGTCGAGTTCGCGCAGCAGGCGCGCGGCGTCGTCGGCCAGGTCGGCCATCGCATACAGCCCCTCGGGCGCGTCCGAACTGCCGTGGCCGCGGTGGTCGTAGGCGACGACGCGGCAGTCCTGCGCCAGCGTGTTGGCCAGGCTGTCCCACATGCTCAGGTCGCAGCCGAGCGCATGACTGAGGACGACCGTGTGGCGCGGCGCCTTGCCGCTACGCGGCTCGCGCACGCTGTAGTGCAGGGCCGGGCTGCTCGCCGTGCGGCCCGCGCGGCCGATGCCCGGATGCGCGGCCGCGGCCGGCGCCGCCGGCGCCAGGGCGTAGCCGATCTGCTCGCCGACTTCGCGCAGGATCTGCAGGGTGTGCGTGAAGGCCGTGTTGGCGGCGGGCACCCCGGCGTAGACGGCCGACTGCATCAGGATTTCCTTGATCTCGTCGGGGCTCAGGCGGCTGTCTTCCTCACCCAGCAGGGCGGCGCGCACGTGCAGCTCGAATTCTTCCCAGCGCCCGAGGGCGATCGTGATCGACAGGACGATCGCGCGCCGCATCTTGTGCTCGAGCCCGGGGCGGCCCCAGATCTCGTTCCAGGCGAAGCGGGTGATCAGGTTCTGGAAGTCGGCGTTGAAACCATTCGCATTGTTCAGCGAACGGTCGACCCAGGCGTCGCCGAGGACGCTGCGGCGGTTCTGCAGGCCGCGTTCGAAATCGTGGTCAAGGGGATCGAAGCTCATGCGCGTTGTACTCCGTGAATTCAGTCGTGAAAGGGATGGGTGGCGCCGAGCACGGCCATGCGGCCGCGCAGGCCTTGCAGCTGGCCTTCGGCCAGGCGGCGCGCGGGCTGGGCGGCGGCGAGCGGGTCGAAGCGGGCGGCCAGCTGGGGCAGGTCGACGTGCCCGGCCAGCTGCGGGTCGGCCTGGACGGCTTCGCGCAGCAGGGCGTGCAGGTCGCGATCGTGGCCGGCGCGCCGGCTGAGGCCTTCGAGCAGCGCATGCGCCTGCGGCCGGCCGATGGCGCCGGCCAGGTAGCTCGACGCGCTTTCGGCAAACACCAGGCCGTGCAGCGCCTCGATATTGCGCAGCATGCGCGCCGGGTCGACCATCAAGCCCGCGAAGGCCTCGTTCAGCGCGCGCAGGGCGCCATGGGCGGACAGGAACAGGTTCGGCCACTCTGCCAGCTCGGCCTGCCAGTTGCCGAGGCCGCGCTCGTGCTCCTGGCCCATGCAGGCCAGCAGGGCGGCGGCATGCTGGGGCGTGCGCCGGGCGGCGGCCAGCGCGATCATCGCCGATACCGGGTTGCGCTTGTGGGGCATCGCCGACGAGCCGCCGCGGCCATTGCCGGACGGTTCGGCCAGCTCCGCCACCTCGCCCTGGGCCATCAGGCTCAGGTCGGTCGCCAGCTTGCCCAGGCTGCCCGCCAGCACGGCCACTTCGAGGCCCAGCCGCACCCATTCGTCGCGCTGGGTGTGCCAGGCGGCGTCCGCCACCTTCAGGCGCAGCTCCTCTGCCACGCGTTCGGCCACGGCGCCGCCGTGTTCGCCCAGCACCGACAGGGTGCCGACCGCGCCGCCCAGCTGCAGCTGCAGCGCGCGGGCGGCCGCCAGGCGCAATTGCTCGCGCGCGCGCACCAGCGGCGCCAGCCAGCCGGCGGCCTTGAAGCCCAGGCTCGTCACCTGCGCCGGCTGCATCAGCGTGCGTGCCAGCACGGGCGTGGCCAGGTGGCGCTCGGCCAGCGCCAGCAGGTGTTCGCCCAGTTCGTGCAGGCCATCGTCCAGCAGCCGCAGGGCTTCGCGCGTGACGAGCACCATCGCCGTGTCGACCACATCCTGGCTGGTGCTGCCCCAGTGCACGTGGCGCGCGGCCTCGGCATCGTACAGGCCGACCGTCCGGGTGAGTTCCTTCACCAGGGGAATGGCGAGGCTGCCCGCGCGGCGCCCGGCATCGATGATGGCGGGGATGTCGTACAGCTGGGCGTTGCACACGCCGGCGATGGCCGCCGCCGCCGCGGGCGGCACCAGCCCCTCGGCCGCCTGCGCACGCGCCAGCGCGGCTTCGAAGGCAAACATGGCCTGCACCACCGCCGCGTCGTCGAACGCGGCGATCATGTCCGGCGTGGTCAGGAAACTGTCGAAGATCGAGACGCTCATACGTTTAGTTGCTCATACATAGTCGAAGAAAACGGTTTCCTGCTCGCCCTGCAGATGGATGTCCCAGCGATAGGAGGGCTCGCCCCGGCCATCCTCCATCTTGCGGGCCAGCAGCGTGGCGCGGCGCGCCTGCGGCACCTGGTTCAGGATGGCGGACTGCGCCAGGGCGGCGTCGTCCTCCAGGAAGACCGCCGTGAACTGGTGCTTGACGAGCCCGCGCGCGAACACGGTGACGTACATCAGCGGCTCGCCGCCGCCGGCGGGCGCGGCCACGCGCATGCTGAATTCGCCCTGCTCGCCGCTCGGCGCGCGGCGAAAGCCCGGGATCAGCCGCCCGGGCTCGGCGTCGGCCCCCTGCGGCGTCCAGACCTCGATCTGGGCGTCGTTGACTGGCGCGCCGTCGCCGTCGTAGATGACGCCGCTGACGAGGACCGTGGCGCCGGCCGCCGGCACGGCGTCCGGCAGCGAGGCGTCGACGGCCCACTGCCAGGCTTCATGCGAGAACGGACCGATGGTCTGGGAAGTCGTGATCTTGCTCATCGTGCGTTCTCCTTACAGGTCCATGGGCGTGGCATGGCGGCCACGCAGGACGATATCGAATTCGTAGCCCAGCATCTCGCTGCCCACCGTGTGTTCGAGGCTGAAGCGCGACACCAGCCGCTGGCGCGCCGCTTCGTCGGGCACGCTCTGGAAGATCGGGTCGTAGTCGAACAGCGGGTCGCTCGGGAAATACATCTGGGTCACCAGGCGCTGCGCATACACGTTGCCGAACAGCGAAAAGTGGATGTGGGCCGGGCGCCAGGCCTTGTCGTGGTTGCCCCAGGGGTAGGGGCCGGGCTTGATCGTCACGAAGCGGTAGCGGCCCTCGTCGTCGGTCAGCATCTTGCCGACGCCGTGGAAATTCGGGTCGAGCGGCGCCGCGTGCTGGTCCCGGTTGTGCCAGTAGCGTCCGGCCGAGTTCGCCTGCCACACCTCCACCAGCGAATTGCGCACCGGCTTGCCGTCTTCGTCGCACACGCGCCCGGTGACGACGATCTTTTCGCCGAGCGGCTCGCCGTCGCCGTGCCGCGTGAGGTCGACATCGTTCGGCAGCAGGATGCGCGGCGTGGCGACGATGTTCTGCGTCACCGGCAGCGGCGCTTCGATGCGCAGCATCGGCTGGGAGGGGCCACGCTTGACGGTGGATTTGTAGGACGGGTAGACGAGTTCGGGGTACACGCCCGGCTCGACGAGATCGAATTTCACGGCCTTGTCTCCTTCGATATGGTTGGTCAGTGCCGGGATATCGTAAGGAAAGGTGGTTGGGCCGACAATGGGAGGGATGAGCGCGGCGTCCGCACAGCGCACGAAGTGTGCGATACTCGCACAAATCATCCTTCTTTTCAGTCCATGAGCCAAGACGCAGCGCAGCCGCTCGCCCGCGACCTCGTCGCCGGCCTCGACAAGGGCCTGAAGGTCATCGAAGCGTTCGACCAGGAACGCTCGCGCCTGACGATCGCCGAGGTGGCGCAGGCGACCGGGCTGACGCGCGCCGCCGCGCGCCGCTACCTGATCACGCTCACGCATCTGGGCTACATGCGCCACGAGAACAAGCTGTTCTCGCTGACCCCGGCCGTGCTGCGGCTCGGCCAGTCCTACCTGCATTCGGCGCGCCTGCCGCGCATCGCCCAGCCGCTGCTGTACCGGCTGGCGTATTCGCTGGGCGAAGCCGCCTCGGTGGGTGTGCTCGACCACGACCAGCTGGTCTGCGTGGCGGCCGTGAGCGCGGGCCAGCTGGTATCCGGCACGCTGCAGCCGGGCACGCGCGTGCCGGCCTGGTGCACGGCCAACGGGCGGATGCTGCTCGCCAGCCTGCCGCAGGAGCGGGTCGACGAGTTCCTGGAACGCGCCCAGCCCGAGCAGATCACCGTGCACACCATCGTCAACAAGGAACGCCTGGCGCTGGAAATCGCGCGCAGCCGGGCCCAGGGCTACGCCCTGGTCGACCAGGAACTGGAACTGGGCCTGCGCGCGATTGCGGTGCCGCTCAGGAATTTTCGCGGCGACGTCGTGGCCGCGATGAACGTCAGCGTCCACGCGGCGCGCCTGCCTGCCCAGCAGATGGTCGAGCGCTGCCTGCCGGCGATGATCAAGATTCAGGTCGAGTTGGGCGCGCTGCTGTAAGCGGCTAAGCGCCTGACAAGACCTCTGGACGTACCGCCAGCAGATGAGCGAGCAGGCAAGTGAAAGAGACGCCTGATGGATGTCTGCCCGTCGCTCATGCCGGATTCGCGATGACGGAATAAGTCAACGTGTGTCGTGCACCTGGGCGCCCGACATCTTGGCGTCGAGCGGCAGGCCACGTTGATCCATGGTGCTTGCAGCCAAGCTTGCCACGATTGGTCGGGTTTCGGGCCCATATGTTCGCCACCTGCAGGGGCCGGTACGCTGGCAGCATCAACGCTAGCTCGATCCCGGATGATCGGGTCGTGCTCTCGCAGTCGTCGCAGAACTGCCTCGTGGATGCGCTGCCAAACGCCGGCTTGCATCCATTCGTGCAGTCGACGCCAACAAGTCATGCCAATGCCGCAGCCGAGTTCGCGAGGCAGGTGTTCCCACGGCATCCCAGTCTTGAGCACAATAGAATCCCAGTCAGGGTCGCGCGATCATCGATACGTGGCCGTGCGCCTTTCTACGATCTGCGACGATGGGTCGGGAGATGAGTTGCTACAAGCGACCAAAGGTCTTTGGGGAGAAGTGCTTTGGCCATGGCGTTCTACCGACGCGATCCTCAGCGGAATTTCCCTTGAAGGTACTGCCGGTTGTATTCGGCCATGTCAAAGTTCGCCTGGTGCAGCAAGTTCTGGATCGCCCGCGCCTCCTTCTTCAGGATCAGGACGATCTCGCCTTGCGCTTTCAATGGCAGGCAGTCGGCCTTTGCCGAAATGCTGATGGCGCCCAGCGGAGCGCCGGAGCCGTCATGCACCAGGACCCCAACGCCGCTGATGCCGGCAATCATGCGCCCGTCGTGAATTCCATAGCCGGCCTCACGCGATTGCCGGGCGATTTCCAGTAGCAGCGGCACTGTCAGTTTGCCGAAACCCGCGAGCCGTCGTGCATTCGCCGATACGATCCGTTCGATCTCATCGTCGGCCAGGGCGCTCAATATTGCCAGGCTGCCGGCGCCAACGCCCAAAGGGCGATGCACGCCGATATCGAGCGCGGGAATGTCCAGCGGGGTTGTCCCATCAACCCGTTGGATCGACAGCGCATCGTAGTTGCTGCGGATGGTCATGAATGCGGTATGTCCGGTTTCGGCTGCAATACGTTCCAGCGAGGGGCCGCAGATTTCGCGCAGCTTGAATTGCGAAGCTGCGGTCAGCCCCAGTTCGAACAGCCCATGCCCAAGCACATAGCGCCGCGACGTCAGGTTCTGCATCACCAGGCCCTCTTCGATCAGGCAATTCAGGATCCGGTGGATTGTTGTGCGGTTCAGGTCCAGTTGCCTGGCCAGGTCGACCAGGCGTAATCCATTCAGGCTGTAGGAGGCGATTTCACGCAGGATCCGCGCGGCGCGGTGAATGCTTTGCGTCCCCGATGCAGTTTCTGAAGAACCCTCCCTGGATCGCTTCCCGACTCGTGCCGCGATCGATTTGTCGATGCTTGCGCTCATTGTGTTACTCCGATTAGTTCACTATCTGGACCGTAAAATTATGCGCGGGCCGCTATAAGCCAATGATTTTAATGTACTGTTTACTCAACTCGCAAGCAATCGGAAATTAGTTCACAGTGTGAACGCTTCTTTCTGGTGCATTGCGCAGCAATTTGGTGCGCGCTCACGCATCTTGCACCGTTTCCAATCAGAGGGAGTTCGAAATGAAAAAGACGAGTTTGGTGGTACGTACATTCGCAGCCGCCGCCGGGCTGTTGCTGGCGGTCGGTTCGTCGCCGGTGCAGGCCCAGGACAAACAGTCCTGCATCGGTTTTTCGGGCGCGCTGACGGGCCCCGCCACCTTCAGCGGTGATGCGGCAAGGATGGGAGCCGAAGTGGCGCTCGACGAGATCAACGCCAAAGGTGGGGTGCTGGGCAAGAAGCTCACGCTCAAGATGTATGACGATGCCGGCCAGCCGCCGAAGGGCGTCGATAACGTGCGCCGCATCGCGCTGGCCGATAACTGCATCGCGATGTTGGGCGGCTACCATAGTGGCGTGGCGCTGGCGATGCGCGATCCGATCGAAAAGATCGGCATACCCTACGTTGGCGTGATGGCGGCCGGCACCAAGATCATCGAGCCTGACAGCGGCACGAACAAATGGATGTTCCGTGTCTCCGCCAAGGACCGTTGGGTCGCCGAATACCTGGTCGATGTCGCCCTGAAGCGCGCACCGAACAAGAAGGTCGCGGTCTTCTATGAAAACACCGGGTGGGGCAACGGTGCCGCGCCGGACGTCAAGGCCGCACTGCTCAAGAATGGCGTCACGCCGGTTGCGATGGAAACCTTCAACTGGGGCGACCAGGACATGACTGCCCAACTGATGCGCGCGCGGGCCGCCGGCGCTGAAGCGATCGTCATGTTTGCACTGGACCGTGAAGGCAACCAGATCCTGCGCGGCATGGACAAGCTCAAGTACCGGCCCGTGATCGCAGGCGCTTGGGGCCTGGCTGGGAACCTCGGTGAAATCGCCGGCCCGCTGGCCAATGGCGTCATGGTGGTCCAGACCTTCAGCTGGATGGGGCAGCAAGACGCCAGGACGGCCGCAGTCTACGCAAAGATTGCGCAGAAGTTCGGCTTGAAAAAACCCTCGGAACTCAAGATGGGCAGCGGCACCGCCAACGCGTATGACGCGGTGTACCTGATCGCCAAGGCGATCGAGGTGGCCGGGAGCTATGACCGGGCGAAGGTGCGTGACGCGCTGTTTCGCGTCAAGCACCAGGGACTGGTTGCCAACTACAACCCGGCCTTTGGCGCATCGCTCGAGAAACATGATGCGATTCTTCCCAAGGACTACAAATTGACGGTTTGGCAGGACGGCGCGCTGCTGCCGCTGGCACAGACCCGATACAAGTAATCGGCAATTCCTGCGCTGGCGCTGGCGCGATGCCGCGTCAGCGCGACGAAACCTGGGAGTCTTAAAGTGAGTACCTTCATTCAATATGTATTAAGCGGGATGTCGATCGGCGCGATCTACAGCCTGATCGGACTGGGGTTCTACATCATGTGGTCCGCCTGCCGTGCGGTCAATTTTGCGCACGGGGACGTGGTCATGGTCGGTGGCGTCGTCGCCGTGGTTTGCCTTGACGCCGGTATTTCCCTGGCTGTGGGCCTGCCACTGGCAGTCATCGTTTGTGTCGGGTACGGGATGCTGGTCGAGCGCCTGGCGGTCCGGCCGTTCAACAAGGACGCCAGTGCGATCGGCTGGATGTTGACCACGATCGCGATCGGCATCATGGTCGAGAGTTTTGCCACCATTAAGTTCGGCTCGTTTGCGCGTGCCTTGCCGTCGCCCGGCGTGGACGAGCCGATCGAGATCTTCGGCGCCGGGGTCTACCTGCAGGAACTGCTGATTCCCGCGTTCGCCATCGCCTTCATGTTCGGCCTGGAAATCTTTTACCGGCGCACCATGCTGGGCCGCGCGATGAGGGCCATCGCTTTCAACCGGGTCGCCGCTGGCCTGATGGGCATCAACGTCAGCCGCGTCACCGGGATTTCATTCGGCCTCGCAGCCGGCCTGGGCGGCTTTGCCGGGGTCCTGGTGGGCCCGATCATCCAGGTATCCGCCACCATGGGCGTGCTGATCGGTCTCAAGGGTTTTGCGGTCGCGATCATGGCCGGTGTCACGAGTGCGCGCGGTGTCGTCATCACCGGCCTGCTGTACGGCGTGATGGAAAAATTTGTCGAAGGCTACATCAGTTCGGCAGCGCGGGAAATCGTCGGCTTCTCGATCATGATCCTGATCCTGCTGGCATTCCCTCAAGGAATCTTCGGACGCAGAGAGGTGGCCAAAGTATGAATATGCATACGATCAAAAAATTCGGGTTTCCGGTGCTGGTGGCCGGACTCGGCATCGCCCTGTACCTGTTGCCCCACATGGTGGCCAACGTGTACGAGTTGCGCATCTGGATGCTGTTGCTGATCTACGTCATGGTCGCCCTCGGGCTGAACCTGCTCACCGGCCTGACTGGCCTGATCAGCCTGGGCCAGGCCGGCCTCTTTGCCATCGGTGCCTATGCGGTGGCCATCCTGTCGACCCGCTTCGGCCTCGGCATGATCCCTTGCATGCTGATCGCCACCGCCCTTGCGGCAGTGTTCGGCGCAATCCTGGCCTACCCGACGGTACGGGTCCGCGGCGTGTACCTGGCCGTGATCACGATCGCCTTCGGCATCATCGTCGAGAACGTGGCGATCGAGTGGCAAAGCCTGACCGGCGGAACGGCCGGCATTTCCAGCATTCCGAGCCCGGCGCTGTTGGGAGCCACGCTGGACGAAACCGGCTACTTTACGGCGCTGGCAGTGCTGGCGATGGTGGCGTTCATTCTTCACTACAACCTCATCAAATCACGCTATGGCCGCGCGATGCGTGCGGTCAGCCAGAGCGAGACCGCGGCGCGCACGGTCGGCATCAATCCAGTGATGATGCGCCTGATGTCCTTCGTGATTGCCGCAGCCTTCGCTGGCGCCGCCGGCGGCGCGTATGCCTACCTCAATCTGTACGTGAATCCGGACACCTTCCGCTTCGACGATTCGGTGCGCTTCTTACTGATGGTCATCCTGGGCGGTTCCGGCACGGTGATCGGCCCGGTGCTGGGCGCGACGGTGCTGACCTTTATCCCCGAGTACCTGCAAGCGTTCGGCAGTTGGCAGCGCTTCGCTTATGGTGCGTTGCTGGCGCTGGTCATGTTCGGCATGCCGCTGGGCATCGTCGGCACGGCCAATGCCTGGGCTACGCGCTTCAGCAAGAAAGTCAGCCGTCGTTCACGCCCCTGGCCGCGCCCGGATAACGACGCGCAGAACCTGCTCGGCGTCGAAGCGGTGGCCGGCGCAGCCTGCCTGGAGACGGTCAACCTGACGATGGCGTTCGGCGGCCTGGTCGCCAACCAGGACGTCAGCGCGTCGCTCAAAGCTGGCCAGGTGCATGCGGTGATCGGCCCCAACGGCGCCGGCAAGTCGACCTTCATCAACTGCGTGTCGGGATTTTATACGCCGACCGGCGGCACGATCCGCTTCCTAGGGGAGAACGTGACCGCCAAGGTCAGCCACCAGTTGGCGCGCATGGGCTTGGCGCGCACGTTCCAGAACACCGAACTGTTCGGCGACATGACGGTGCTGGAAAACGTGCTGGTGGGCGCCAACGCGCGTTACCGGAGCGGACTGGTGGCGACCTTGCTGCGCCTGCCGTCCTTCTTCCGCGACGAAAAAAAGTACACCGAAGAGGCCAGGCAACTGCTCGCCTACGTCGGCCTGGATGAGTACGCGGACGAAAAGGCGCGCAACCTGCCGTTTGGTCACCAGCGTCGGCTGGAAATCGCCCGCGCCCTGGCGATGTCGCCGAAGCTGTTGTTGCTCGATGAACCGGCTGCCGGCCTGACCCATGGCGAAATCGAAGACCTGATCAAGCTGATCCGCAACCTGGCATCGCACCGGCTGACCATTTTGCTGGTGGAGCACCACGTCGACATGATCATGGCGGTGTCGGATCACGTGACGGTCCTCGATTACGGCAAGGTGATTGCGTCCGGCAGCGTGGCCGAAGTGCGCAATGACCCAGCGGTGATCGAAGCCTACTTCGGCGCGGCGCCCGCAGTCGAATCCAAGGAGTACGCATGAGCGCCCCATTGTTAAAGGTTGAAAACCTCTCGGTGAACTACGGCCATATCCAGGCCTCCCGCCAAGTGTCGATCGAAGTGGGCGAAGGCGAGTTCGTCGGCATCATCGGATCGAATGGCGCCGGCAAGAGTTCCACCCTGAAAGCGGTGGCGGGCGTCGTCAGGCCGGCCGCCGGGACGATCACCATGGCGGGCAAGCCGGTGCACGGCTGCGGCTCGCACGAGATGGTGCGGCATGGCGTGGCCCTGGTGCCGGAAGGGCGCTTCGTCTTTGCCGACCAGAGCGTCGAGGACAACCTGATTCTCGGCGGCTACATCCGTGCCGAGCGCGGCGGCCCGGCCGCACTGCAGGACGACATGGAGCGCATGTACCAGCTGTTTCCACGGCTAAAGGAGCGGCGCACCCAGCTTGCCGGTTCGCTGTCCGGTGGCGAACAGCAAATGCTGGTGATTGCACGCGGCTTGATGTCGCGGCCCCGGCTCTTGATGATCGATGAAGTGTCGCTCGGACTGGCGCCCAAGGTGCTGGAACTGCTGTTTCCGGTGCTGCAAGACTTGAACCGGCAGGGCTTGGCGATCTTGCTGGTCGAGCAGATTGCCACCCGTGCGCTGGCGGTGACGTCGCGCGCCTACGTCATGGAAAACGGCAGCGTCACGCAGAGCGGACCGTCGCAACAGCTGATGCGCGACCCGTCCGTCATGGAGGCCTACCTGGGCAAACAGCACTGATCACCACGGGCCTGGCCCTTGTTGCGCGCAGTACCGGCTTCCGCTGGCGGAGGCTGTCTTTTCCCACACTCGTATTTTCTGGAGTTATGCAAATGAAACAACGTATCGTCGACCTGACGCTGACCTTGTCGGACAACATGCCGGCCCACAAATTGTTCCAGCGCCCCATCGTGGCGCCGCACATGACGCATGAAAAAACCAAGTCGCTCGGGCTCGGGGTGCCGGGCGATGCGATGACCTTCGCGACCACCTTCATCAGTACCCTCGATCACATCGCGACCCACGTCGATGCGTTCTACCACACCGATCCGAACGGCATGAGCGTGGACGACATGCCGCTTGAAATGTTCATGGGCAAGGCAGTCTGCTTCGACATGACGCATATCCCCGATCTCGGCGATATCGATGTCGCCGATCTCGAGGAAGCCGAGCGCAAGACCGGCATCAAGGTTGACGGCCACATCGTGCTGCTCAACACCGGCTTGCACAAGCGGCACTATCCCGACATTAAAGTCGTGTGGAGCAATTGCGGGCTGACCGCCGAAGCGACCCACTGGCTGGCCGACCGCGGCTCCAGGCTGCATGGCGTGGAAGGACCCTCGACCGACAAGCCGTCGCACAACCTGTTCCCGAGCCACCGGGTGTGCCGCGACCGTGGCATTACGCACTATGAGTGGCTGGTCAATCTGGAAGAGCTGGTGGGGAAAGGCGAGTTCATGTTTTACGGTCCACCCCTGAAGATCCATCAGGGCAGCGGTTCGCCGGTGCGCGCCTGGGCCGTGCTGAACGACTGAGCGTCCACCCTGTAACCCCTGCCTGACGGCCGCGCAGCGCACATGATACGCCGCGGCCACGTCCGCACTTTCTGACCGGAGCAATGATGACGCACACGAACACGACCGATCAGCGGATTCCGATCACGCTGCTCACCGGCTTTCTCGGCGCCGGAAAAACCACCCTGGTCAACCGGATTCTGTCGGCACCCGACAGCGGCAAGACCGCCGTCATCGTCAATGAATTCGGCGACATCGGCATCGACGGCGACTTGATCACCAAGACCTCCGACGACATGCTCGAATTGAGCAACGGTTGCATTTGCTGTTCCAGCAAGGACGACCTGATCGAGGCGCTCTACAAGCTGTACATGCGCAAGGCTGGCCTGGCGGAACCGAAGGTGGAGTTCGACCGCATCGTGATCGAGACCACCGGCCTGGCCGATCCGACCCCGCTGGCGCAGGCCTTTTACAGGGACATGTCCTTGAGCCTGACCTACCGGCTCGACGCCATCATCACGCTGGTCGACGTCAAGCATATTGAATCCCAGCTGAGGGACGCGCCGGAGGCGCGCCGCCAGTTGGCGATGGCCGACAAGATCATCTTCAACAAACGCGACCTGGTCGGCGACGCCGATTATGCGCGCGTCGTCGATGCGGTCAATGCGCTCAATCCGTTTTCGCCGAAGGAAACCGCGACCTACGGTTCGCTCGAGCTGAGGAACCTGGTCGACCTGAACCTGTTCGACCCGAACGCAAAGGAATCGGCGATCGCCGCCTGGCTGGGGGAAGCCGCGGCTCCGGCAGCGCAGGGGCATCACCATCACGACCATGAAGGACACGTGCATGGCGCCGCGGACGATTGCCCGGCCTGCCTGGACGACCCGGCACACCGCCACGCCGCCCACCTGGACGGCATCACGGCGATCAGCCTGCGCGAAGTGCACGCCATGGATTACCAGAAGCTGATGGAATTTCTCGAGCGCCTGTCAAATGTGCATGGCGCCAACTTGTATCGGGTGAAGGGGCTGGTGCGCTTTTCAGGCATCGACAAGCCCGTGATCCTGCAGGGCGTGCAAACCGTATTCAGCCCGCTGGCCTATGCGGAACAATGGCCCGGCGGCGATACCAGTACGCGTATGGTCATCATCGGCAAGCAGCTCGACAGGCAAGAGATCGCCAGCGGTTTTGCGCAGTGCGTGGCGGCCGAGACGGCGACGCTGGACCGCTCGCTGTGCATGATTTGAATCCGGGGAATGACATGCTGACTCAATACCCTGGCGCGATCGCACTGCGCGACGCGATGCTGAGCAAGGAAGTCTCGGCGCTGGAGGTCATGCAGGCCTGCCTGGCACGCCAGGAGGAAACCGAGCCGCGGCTGAACAGCTTCGTCACGCGTACGCCGGAGATGGCGTTGGCGGCGGCGCACCGTGCCGACCAGTGCCTGGCGCGGGGCGCGCAGCCGGGCGCGCTGCACGGATTGCCGATTTCGGTGAAAGACCTGATCGCCATTGGCGGCGTGCACCAGACCTTCGGTTCGCGCGTCATGAAGGATCACGTCGCCCAGTGCGACGCACCGGCGGTGGCGCGCATCAAGGCCGCCGGCGCCTGTATCGTCGGGACCACCACCACCAGCGAATTCGGCTGCAAGGCGGTGGGCGACTCGCCGCTGACCGGGGTGACGCGCAATCCGTGGAATACCGACAAGACCCCCGGCGGCTCGAGCTGTGGCGCTGCCGCAAGCGTGGCCGCGGGCGTGACGCCCTTCGCGCTGGGCACGGACGGCGGCGGTTCGATTCGCGAACCATCTTCGTTCACCGGGCTGTTCGGCATCAAGGCGCAGTTCGGGCGGGTGCCGGTATTTCCCGCGTCGGCAACGCCCACGCTGGCACACGTCGGGCCGCTGGCACGCACGGTCCGCGATGCGGCATTGTTGTTGGGGGCGATATCCGGTTATGATGCGCGCGACCCGTTTTCGATCACGGCGGCTGTGCCCGATTTCCTGGGGGCTTGCGGTCAGCCCGTCAAAGGCATGAAGCTGGCCTGGAGTCCGACCCTGGGCTACGCCAAGCCTGATCGGGAAATCGTGACCATTACCGAACGCGCCGTGCGCGCGTTCGAGGCGATGGGCTGCGAAATCATCGACCTCGGTGAAGCGTTCGGGAGCGATCCGGCCGACGTGTGGATGGCTGAATTCTATGCCGGCGTCGGGACCCGCTTGAACGATGCCATGTGCAACAGCCGCGACCTGCTTTGCCCTGCGGTGTCGTCCCTGCTGGAGAGCGCCCTGGACCAGTCACTGCTCGGCTATTATACCCAGGTGTTCGAGCGCTATCGGTTCCGCGAAAAGGTACGCACGATGTTCGACGGTTTCGACCTGCTGTTGACGCCGACGGTGCCGGTCTGCGCGTTCGACGTCGAGGTCAATGTCCCGCCGCAATTTGCCGACCGCAATGCGTGCTCGTGGCAGTACTACACCTATCCGTTCAACCTGACCGGGCAGCCCGCAGCGTCGCTTCCGGTGGGTTTCACTGCGAGCGGCTTGCCTGTCGGACTACAACTGGTGGCGAAATTGCACTGCGAAACAGATATCTTCCGCGCCGCTGCTGCGTACGAGGATCTGCACACGTGGACGTCCATGCGGCCGCCGCAGGCGTCGCGGGACCGGTAGGCGTCTGATGCGCGCCATCGGTAACGCAGGTCGGCGCCAGGTCGCGATCGCCCCCTGTGCTCTGTTGCCCGAAGGCTGCGTCTTGGCTGCCGAGGCCACGGTTTCGCAGCCTATCACCAGCTGCCCATGAACGTGACCCTGCACCTTTGCCGGGCCAAAGTAGCCAAATCGGACTACGCGGCCTGGAATGTTTCTCTACATTCCAAGAGCAGCCCTGGTCGGGAAAATTGGGCTCCCAGTCCATCGATTTGAGTTTTTACACGGGCTGGGCCGATAGAGGACGTCGGCTCAGTGTACGAGGTTGTTACTGCCGGAACAAGTAAGAGGTTAGGCGTTCTAAGTCGTCACCGCGGCTTGGGTCTGCCGCCTGAACTCCTTCGGCGTCACCCCGATCAGTTTCTTGAACAGCCGGCTGAAATAGGCCGGATCCTGAAACCCCAGTTCATAGGCGATGCTGGCGATGCTGGCCGGTACGTAGGTCAGCTTGCGGCAGGCTTCCAGCATCAGCCGGTCCTGGGTGATGTCGAAGGCCGTCTTGCCGGCCAGCTTCAGGCACAGCCGGTTCAGGCGGGCCGGCGGGATCCGCAGCAGG
Organism: Massilia sp. UYP34; assembly: GCF_056279385.1. Lineage (NCBI taxonomy): Bacteria > Pseudomonadati > Pseudomonadota > Betaproteobacteria > Burkholderiales > Oxalobacteraceae > Massilia > Massilia sp. UYP34. The sequence continues at coordinate 448,318 of NZ_JBWBRF010000002.1, forward strand.
TCCGCGTAGCGGCCGACCTGCCACTGTTCCTGGTAATGGCGTTCCACCTCGACCCGGAAGCGGCTGAACAGCTCGAAGTCGCCGCGGCCGGACTTGTCGGCGAGGCGGCGCTCGGCCTGCACCCGCACCAGGTTCAGGAGCGCGCAGCGCGCCAGCCATTCGAGCATCAGGGTATGCCCCTGGCGCGGCCATGCCGCTTCGAGGATCAGGTTGCGCAGCAGCGCCTCGATGCGCTCGCGCACTTCTGGCACGGGGTCCAGCGCGATGGCGAGGGGCTGCACGAACAGCGCGGCGAACAGGTCGCCCTCGTGGCCGGCGGCGGCGAACAGCACGTTCTGGTCGAGGGTCAGCACATAGCCATGCGCTTCCTCGGAAAAGGCGAAACCGTGCGCCAGCGACGGATGGATGGTCAGGGCGACCGGGCCGGCGCACTCCCAGCGCTCGCCTTCGATGTCGGCCACGACCCGTCCGCCAAATAAAAAAAGTACCTGGAACAGCCCCGCGTGCCGGTGCACCCCGATGTGCCAGTCATGCTGGCGGCTGCGTGTTTCGATCAGCTCGATATGCACGCCCTCGGCGTCCGTGCCCCGTGTCAGCTCGCCATAGAGCGCGAATTCGGGGATCTTCGGGGATGGTGCGGGCTTGGGCATGAGGGCAACGGGCACGGGAAGCGAATGTAAAAATAGTACAAGTTTTTCCGCGTTCTATCCATTCTTATCCGCGCGCCTGGGTACTACGATGATGTCAACAAAACACAAACGGAGACAACATCATGCGTACCCAGGTCGCCATCGTCGGCGCCGGTCCTGCCGGCCTTCTGCTTTCCCACCTGCTGCACCTGAACGGCATCGAGTCGGTCGTGCTCGAGACGCGCAGTCGCGCCGATATCGAAGCCACGATCCGCGCCGGCGTCCTCGAACAGGGCAGCATGGACATCCTGGACCAGGCCGGCGTGGGCGAGCGCATGCGCAGGGAAGGGGCGCTTCACCACGGCTTCGAGCTGGCCTTCGGCGGCAAGCGCCATCGCATCGATCTTACCGAACTGACCGGCAAGGCGATCACGGTCTACCCGCAGCACGAGGTGATCATCGACCTCGTCGCGGCGCGGCTGGCGGCCGGCGGCCAACTGCTGTTCGAAGCGAGCGAGGTGGCGCTGCACGGCACCGATACCGCGCAGCCGTCGGTCACGTTCTCGCACCAGGGCGAAGCACAGCGGCTTCTGGCTGACTTCGTCATCGGCTGCGACGGCTTCCATGGCGTGTCGCGCCCGGCGATTCCGGCGGGTGTGCGCCAGGACTTCCAGCGCACCTATCCGTTCGGCTGGTTCGGCATCCTGGTCGAGTCCGCGCCGTCGTCCGACGAACTCATCTACGCCCAGCACGAGCGCGGGTTTGCCCTCGTCAGCACCCGCTCGCCCACCGTGCAGCGCCTGTATTTCCAGTGCGATCCGCAAGACCATGTCGACAACTGGTCGGATGACCGCATCTGGTCCGAACTGCATGCGCGTACCGCGAGCGACGGCGGCTGGAAGCTCAACGAGGGCCGGATCTTCCAGAAGAACATCATCGGCATGCGCAGTTTCGTCTGCGCCCCGATGCGTTCCGGCCGCCTGTTCCTGGCCGGCGACGCCGCGCACATCGTGCCGCCGACCGGCGCCAAGGGGATGAACCTGGCGATTTCCGACGTGCGCCTGCTCGCGCGCGCGCTGGAGGCCTTCTACCAGCGCGGCACCGAAGAGCTGCTGGACGGCTATTCGGACGCGGCCCTCAAGCGCGTGTGGCGGGCCGAATACTTCTCGTGGTGGATGACGCGCCTGTTGCACACCTTCGCCGACGCGTCGCCATTCGAGCGCCAGGTGCAGCGTGCGGAGCTGGAAAACGTCGTGTCCTCACGCGCGATGCGCACGGCGCTGGCGGAAAACTACGTGGGCGCGTTCTGAAGCGGGCGGCCGGAAGCGGGCAGGGCCGGCACATGCGCTCCGGTCCGGGATGACCGGCGGCGGCCCCGAGCGCTGGAAGCGGCGTCAGGCCGGCGGGGTGGAATAGTCCGGCGGCGCGGCGTAGAGCGCCGCCAGGCCCTCGTCCTCGAGGTCTTCCAGCAGGCGGATCAGGGTGGCCGACGCCTGTTTGCACTCGTACAGGAGCGGCATCATGTCGGCCAGCGCGGCGCCGGCCCGCACCCGCTCGATGAGCCGGGCGCCGGCCTCGTGCAGCGCGCGGTGCGGGGCGTCGATCGCCTGGTACATCGGCGTATCGGCGAAGTAGCGGCCGTCGCCCACGTACCACGCCCCGAGGGCGCACTTGGTCACGCCCATGGCTGGATAGCCGTCCATCTGGCGCAGCGGCGAATCGGCCGGCAGCGCCGCGCGCTGGATGACGTAGCTGACCATCTGACGGCGCCACTGGATGTGGTCGACGATCGCCATGTGCACCAGCCCGATCGGCATGCCGCGGCGCTTGCCGTTGTCGCGCCGGAACAGGTCGAACTGGTCCAGGGGGAGCGGGCGGCTGATCAGGTAGCCCTGCGCCACCTTGCAGCCCGCCTCGACCAGGAAATCATGCTGCTCCGGCGTTTCCACGCCTTCGGCCACCACGGTCAGGCCCAGCTCGTGCCCGAGCCGGATGGAGGAGCGCACGATGGTCGCGTTCTTGGCCGAGTCGAGCATGCGGCCGATGATTCCCTTGTCGAGCTTGATCGTCGTGAACGGCCACTGGCTGAGCGTGTCCATGCTGGAGTAACCGATTCCATAGTCGTCCATTGCCAGTCCCACACCGACGTCGGCCAGCTCCTGGACGTTCCAGAGCATGGACGCACCACCCTGCAAGGCCTGGGTTTCGGTGATTTCGAGCTCGAGGGTGGTGGGGGACAGTCCGTACTGCAAGACGGCATCGAGGATGGCCCTGGTGACGAGGGCGTCCTCGAGATCGCGGGCGGTCACGTTGAGCGAAAAGTGCAAGCCCTCTTCCAGGTGCTTGCCCACCAGGTCGTGGACCAGCGTGGACAGCAACTGCATGGTCAGTTCCTTGATCAGGCCGCTGTGCTCAGCCACCTCGATGAAGGTGGCCGGTGGCAGCATCGTGCCGTCGGGCCGCTGCCATCGCGCCAGGGCCTCGGCGCCGACGATGCGGTCGGTGACCAGAGATGCCTTGGGCTGGTAATGCAGGATGAATTCCCTGTTACGCAGCCCTTGGGCGATGTCCGATGTGGTGACCCTGACCATGGCGCGCCTCCCTCGCCGATGCGGAATCTATCTTTATCCGCCGATATGGCTGGACCGTCAAGCGTGCCTGCGGTCCGCGCGGCATGCCGGACGGCGCCCGCGTGTTGCTGGTGGGGGCAGCGGCGGCGATGAGGGCAGCCGCCGGCGAGGCGCCGGGCGCGACGCCGGGCGTCCCGGCAGCGCATTTGTTGAACATGGATGCCGATCCCGACCGTGGCCGGCAGGGGCGGATACCAGCGCCCATATCGCGGCTGCGCCACGCCCGGCCAAGCTGCGCGAAAAGGACTATCATGATCGCTTTATCAACCCGGACCTTGATGCTCATGACGACTTCCAGCTATCCCGACATCCGCCTCCTGATCGCCAACGAATGGGTCGACGCCACCGGCGGCAAGACCATTCCTGTGGTCAACCCGGCCACCGGACAGCCGATCGGCACCGTGGCCCATGCCGCCATCGCCGACCTGGACCGCGCCCTGGCCGCCGCCCAGAAAGGGTTCGAGGCCTGGCGCGTCGTTCCCGCCGCCGAGCGCGCCGCCACCATGCGCCGCGCCGCCAGCCTGCTGCGCGAGCGCGCCGGCGACATCGCGCGCCTCCTGACCCAGGAACAGGGCAAACCCCTGGCCGAAGCGAAGATGGAAGCCATGGCCGGCGCCGAGATCATCGACTGGTTCGCCGCCGAAGGCATGCGCGTATATGGCCGCATCGTGCCGTCGCGCAATCCGGCCGCGCAGCAACTGGTGCTGAAGGAGCCGGTCGGCCCGGTCGCTGCCTTCACGCCGTGGAACTTCCCGATCAACCAGGTCGTGCGCAAGCTGGCCGCGGCGCTCGCCACCGGCTGCTCCTTCCTGTGCAAGGCGCCTGAAGAAACGCCGGCGTCGCCGGCGGCGCTGTTCCAGTGCTTCGTCGACGCCGGCGTGCCGCCGGGCGTGGTGGGACTGGTGTTCGGCGACCCGGCCGAGATTTCGGGCTACCTGATTCCGCACCCGGTCATCCGCAAGGTCACCTTCACCGGCTCGACCCCGGTCGGCAAGCAGCTGGCGGCCCTGGCCGGCGCCCACATGAAGCGCGTGACGATGGAACTGGGCGGCCATGCGCCGGTGATCGTGGCGGCCGATGCCGACGTGGCGCTGGCGGTCAAGGCCGCCGGCGGCGCCAAGTTCCGCAACGCGGGCCAGGTGTGCATCTCGCCGACCCGCTTCCTGGTGCACAACGCGATCAAGGACGAGTTCACGCGCGCGCTGGTCAAGCACGCCGAAAGCCTCAAGCTGGGCGACGGCCTGCAGGAAGGCACCACGCTGGGGCCGCTGGCCAATCCGCGCCGCCTGACGGCGATGTCGCAGCTGGTGGACGACGCGCGCGCCAAGGGCGCGGTGGTCGCCACCGGCGGCGTGCGCGTCGGTGATGCCGGCAACTTCTTCGCGCCGACCATCCTGGCCGACGTGCCTCTGGCGGCGAGCGTATTCAATGACGAGCCGTTCGGCCCGGTGGCGGCGATCCGCGGTTTCGACAGCCTCGAGGATGCGATTCTCGAGGCCAACCGCCTGCCGTACGGCTTGGCCGCCTATGCGTTCACCAGCTCGATCAAGAACGCCCAGCTCTTGATGAACCGCATCGAAGTCGGCATGTTGTGGATTAACCAGCCCGCCACGCCGAGCGCCGAGCTGCCGTTCGGCGGGGTCAAGGATTCGGGCTATGGTTCCGAAGGCGGTCCCGAGGCGCTGGAATCTTACCTCAACACCAAGGCCGTCTCGATGGTCGGGGTCTGATTCCGGCCGGGCCGCACTCGTCGCTGGCGTTGTCGATCGGCTGGCTGTGCCGTCGACAGGCCGCGCAGCGTGCGCTCAAGGGGTAGGGGCAGCGGCGGCGTCGAGGTAGTGCACCTCGTCGGAGACCGCGCGCAGCATGGCGGCCGCCTGTTCCGGCGTCAGGTCGCGCTGGGGCTCGGCCAGCATCTCGAAGCCGACCATGAACTTGCGCACCGACGCCGAGCGCAGCAGCGGCGGATGGAAGTGGGCATGCAGCTGCCAGGCCGCGGTGTCGGCGTCTTGCCCGTCTTGCCCATACGGGGCGCCGTGCCAGCCCATCGAATACGGGAACGAGGTCTGGAACAGGTTGTCGTAGCGGGTGGTCAGGCGCTTGAGGGCGAGCGCCAGGTCAGTGCGCTGCGCGTCATTCAATGCTTCCAGGCGCGCCACCTTGAACCGCGGCAGCAGCAGTGTTTCGAACGGCCAGGCCGCCCAGTACGGCACCACCGCCAGCCAGTGCGCGGTCTCGACCACCACCCGCTCGGTTGCCTGCGCCTCGCGCCCGGCGACGTCCAGCAGCAGCGGCCGGCCATGCTGGTCATGATAGGCGCGTTGATGGATGTCCTCGCGCGCCGGCAGGTCGGGCAGGAAGCTGGTGGCCCAGATCTGGCCATGCGGGTGCGGGTTGGAGCAGCCCATCGCCGCGCCCTTGTTCTCGAATACCTGGACCCAGCGGTAGCTGGCGCCCAGCTCGGCCGCCTGTTCGCACCAGGTGTCGACCACCTCGCGCAGCGCCGGCAGGGGCAGTTGGGGCAGCGATTTGGCATGGTCGGGCGAAAAGCAGATCACGCGGCTGGTGCCGCGCGCGCTCATGCTCTGGAACAGCGGGTCGGCGCCGGGCGGCGCTTCCGGGGTGTCGGGTGTCAAGGCCGCGAAGTCGTTGGCGAACACATAGGTGCCCTTGTAGTCGGGGTTGCGCTCGCCGTTGACGCGCACGTTGCCGGGGCACAGGTAGCAGCCGGGATCGTGCGCCGGCCCGGTGGCGCGGTCGGGGGCTTCCTGCTGCCCTTGCCAGGGGCGCTTGGCGCGGTGGGGTGATACGAGTACCCAGTCGCCGCCGAGCGGATTGTAACGGCGGTGCGGGTGGTCGGTGGGATTGAACATCGCATTCCTCGTCATGGTCGGATCGCCTGGAGCTTACCACCCGACGCCATCGATGGCGACCAGCGGCACGCAGATCGCGGCCGAGCCGCAGGATGTGGATGGGACGAGGAGAAGATATGCTGGCCCTGCGATGGACGAGCACGCGCGCGGCGGCGTAGACTGCGGATTCGATCCGCTCATCTGTTCATCCGCTATCCGCACATGATCATCTCGTCCGCCACCGACTTCCGCCAGGCCGCGCGCCGCCGGCTGCCACCCTTCCTGTTTCACTACCTCGACGGCGGCGCCGGCGCCGAGCAGACCCTGCGCAGCAACGTCGACGACCTGCAGGCGATCAAGCTGCGCCAGCGCGTGCTGCGCGGGTCCGAGCAGCTCGACCTGGGCGTCGAGTGGTTCGGCGAAGGCTATGCGCTGCCGATCGCGCTGGCGCCGGTGGGCCTGACCGGCATGTATGCCCGGCGCGGCGAGGTGCAGGCGGTGCGCGCCGCCTGCCGCCGCAACATCCCGTTCATCCAGTCGACCGTCTCGGTCTGTCCGCTGGCCGAGGTGGCGGCCCAGGCCGCCCACCCGATCTGGTTCCAGCTGTACGTGCTGAAAGACCGCGGCTTCATGCGCGACGTCATGCGCCGTGCATGGGAACTCGGGTCGCGCACCCTGGTGTTCACGGTGGACATGCCGGTGCCCGGCGCGCGCTACCGCGACGCCCACAGCGGCATGAGCGGGCCGAACGCGCCGCTGCGGCGCCTGCTGCAGGCCGCGCTCCATCCGCGCTGGGCCTGGGACGTGGGGCTGTTCGGGCGTCCGCATGACCTGGGCAACATCACCGCCTATCGCGGCAGCGCCACTGGCTTGGCCGACTACATCGGCTGGCTCGGCGCCAATTTCGACCCCGGCATCGCCTGGCCCGACCTGCAATGGATCCGCGACGAGTGGCAGGGCAAGCTGGTCATCAAGGGCATCCTCGACCCCGAGGATGCGCGCGCTGCGCTGGCCTTCGGCGCCGACGGCATCGTGGTCTCGAACCACGGCGGCCGCCAGCTCGATGGCGCGCCGTCGAGCGCGGCGGTGCTGCCGGCCATCGCCGCCGCGGTCAAGGGGCGGATGACGATCTTCGCCGACGGCGGCGTGCGCACCGGGACCGACGTGTTCCGCATGCTGGCGCTGGGGGCGGACGGCGTGCTGCTGGGGCGCGCCTTCGTCTATGCGCTGGCCACCCAAGGCCAGGCCGGGGTCGAGCGCCTGCTGCAGATCATGGAAAAGGACTTGCGCACCAATATGGTCCTGACCGGCGTGCGTGCGGTGAGCGAGATCGGGCCGGAGCTGCTGGCGGCCTGACTTTCGGATAGGGCGCTCAGCCGTCCGGGTCCGGTTTCACGCGGGTGAGCTTGTAGTCGGCGGCGGAACGCTCGAGCGCCAGGCCCAGCGTGTCCTTCAGTTCGTCGGGATCCGCGCCGGCGTCCAGCTGGCGCTTGGCGAAGGTGTTGCGCAAGGTGCGCCCGCCGGAGCGCGACAAGTCCATGCCGGCCCGCTCGAACGTGGCGCGCATCTGCATGTAGACGGTTTTCCTGGTCATCCGGGCGCCGGTCAGGTTGGCCGGGAACACGAACTCGCCCGGGATCGCCATCGTTTCTCTTTCGTCCAGCCAGGCGCGCAGTTCGTCGGCGCCTTCGGCGGGCAGGGCGACCTCGTGTTCGTGGCTGGTGTCGTGCTTTTCTTCCGGGGTGATCGTCAGCACGATCGCGCCGTCGATCGACGCCTGGCGGCCGACTTCCGTGGTCAACAGGCCAACCGCTTCCGATACCTTCAGCCCCGCCAGCGCGATGACCACCTGCATGGCGCGGTCGCGCCGGCGCTTCCAGCCATCGAACGGGGTAGAGCGCCGGCGCCGCGGCGCCTCGGCCGGCAGCGCCGCGAAAAAGCGCGCCAGCTGGTCTTCCGACAGGGTGCGTCCGGCCTCGTCCTTCGCCATGTGGGCGCGGTCGATGCCGAGAATCGCCTCTTGCGCCGGATTGGGCACGACCCCGAGATGCTCGTAGCAGCGTTCCAGCAGGCGCAGGTAGCGGTAGGCGATCTTGCTGTTCAGGACGCGCTTGCCCTTGACCGTGCGGTTGATGAAGCGCAGCAGGTCTGCCTTCGACACCCTGGAGAAGGGCAGGCGCTGTTCCCGCAGCCAGCCGGCCAGGTTGTTGAACATGAACAGGTAGATCTTCGCCGACTCGGCCGACAGCACGCGCAGCGTGCCGTCGGCGCGCTGGCGCCGGCCGGTTTCGGCGAAGGCCGTGCTCGACACGAACGCGTTGAATGAGGTGACCGGGTCGGCGTCCCAGGAGGTGGCGGTGTGCATGGCGCGGCGCATTGGATGGAGATGGCGCCACCATACCATAAAACGTAACTAACCAACATTACGCACACACCAAAGAAAAACCTGAACGCTGACGACTACGAACAGGCTAACCCTACTCACGCAAGGCTTGCAGGAGAGGGGGCGAGCCGGACCCCGGTCGGCGTCCGCAGGCGGCGCCGCATGGATGGCGCCGATCGATCGCTCAGAGGGCGCGCAACACGCCCATGGCGCCGGCCAGCTTTTCCGACAGCAGCGACGTGTCGCTGTGCGTCATGACCAGCTCCTGCGTGGCGCGGGTCATCGCCACATACAGCAGGCGCGCCTCGTCGCGCTCGTCCTCGCCGTCCCTTGCCGGTGCGCCGATGCCGGGAATGCAGACGAGCGGGAATTCCAGCCCTTTGCTGCTGTGCATGGTGATCAGTTTCACGCTGTCGTGCTCCGGGGTGAACGATCCCTTGCGGTCCTGCTGCCACTGGAAGGGGATGCGCTTGTGCTCCAGGGCGTCGACGAGCAGCTTGCCGATGCCATAGCGGCGGTAGACGACCGCCATCTCGTTCCATGGCGTTCCCAGGCGATTGGCTTCGGTCAGGCGATCGGCCAGGAACGCGGCTTCATCCTTCAGCGTCGGCAAGGTGACGAGCAGCGGTTTCGGGCCGCGGCGCCCGGCGCTCATCGGCAGCACGGTCGGCGCCTGGTCTTCTTCGGCATCGCTGGGCGAGAGCAGGTTGTCGGCAAAGGCGCGCGCCACCGCCAGGATGTCGGCGGTGTTGCGGTAATTGAGCTTCAGGATGGTGGTGCGGCCCTTTGCCTGGATGCCGACGCTGGAAAACGAAAACCGGGGTCGCTTGCGGTCGCCATAGATCGACTGGGCATCGTCATACAGCACGAGCAGCGAGTTCGAATCCGGGTGCACCATCTGGACCACGAGCTTGAACCATTCCGGCCTGAAGTCGTGCCCTTCGTCGACCAGCACGGCGTCGTACTGCGCCGATGGAATCAGCTTCTGGTCGACCGAGCGGATCACGCGCTCCACGCAGGCTTCGAAGAAGGCGTTGGCGTCGCCGTCGTTGACCGGCTTGCCCGCATGGTAGGCGTCGAGCTGGCGCACGCACCAGGCATGGAAGGTGGCAACGTGAACCTTGTCCTGCAAGCCCTTCGCCGCCATCACGCTCGCGAGCTTGGTCGCCAGCGTCTTGTTGTAGCACAGCACCAGGATCGGTCGTGTGGACGATTTCGCCAGGTGTTCGGCCCGATAACCCAGGATCAGCGTCTTGCCCGAGCCGGCGACCCCGTGGATGACGCGGTGTCCTTCGCCCAGGCTGCGCGCCAGTTGCTCCTGCTGCAGGTCCATCACGCGCAGGACATCCGGCAGCTCGACCGTCATTTGCCCCGGTTCGTCGAACGCGCCCGGCTGGGGCGGGATCCGTACCTCGGGGAAGATGTGCCAGCGGATGCGGTCGATCTGCGGTAGCGTCAGTTTCCGCGTGAATTTGATGGGGAACATCTGCCACAGCCGCTGCTGGAAACCTTCCGGGTCCACGGCGTCGGTCATCTCGTCCTGGCAGATGACGAGGTGCGGGGGCAGGACGCCATCGAGCTCGGCCTTGTCGAACTGCTTGCGGGTGATATTGGTCAACACTACGCCATGGCCGTAAGGAAATGCCGGCTTGCCTTTCAGCGAGCCGCTGGGCCATACCAGTTGCGGGTCGCGTTCGAGCTTGTTGATCACGGCGTACATGTACTGACGTGCCTGTTCCAGTGGATTCTGCACGTGCTTGACGCCGTCGCCGGCGACGATCGCCACCGTCTGCTTGTCGATGCTGCGGATCGTATCGGGACGCCAGTCCTTGACCTCGAGGACCAACAGGCCGCGGTTCGGATGGAACACGACGAAGTCCGGGTGCTGGGTGCGCTCGCCGATCGACACGTCGTACCAGCACAGGTAGTCGTCTTCGAGCTTGTCTTCGAGACGGGTCGCCAGGCGCCGTTCCCCGGGCGTCATTCGCGAGGCGCAAGCGCCGATCGAAGGAATCAGCGTTGCCATGTGCACTCCTAGTTTTACTCGCGAATCATTCTACCGGACGCCTCGACGGGCAAAACTCGCCAATTTCCACGTTGTTGCGCCGATACGTCCAGGCTGGCGGCGGCCGGCGGAGCAGTAGAATGATCCTCCGGCCGGCAGGCGATACGGCGCCCCGTGATAAAATGCGCGCGCTATCCCTGGCAGTAGCGGATCGAGCGAAGTGCGACTCCCACGAGAAATTCGGTACTGTAATCAGCGACCATGAGCCCTGTCCCGGTAGTAATGACGTTAAGTTAAGGCGAAAGTCTTCTCGAGTTAGCGTAAAAGCGTCGTCCCCACGCAGGTGGGGACCCAATCTTGCAAGCGTTTCGGCGACGTTTGCAGCACTTGGGTCCCCGCCTGCGCGGGGACGACGTATTTGACGGCTAGCTCAGCAGCTCAACTTAACGGTATTACTGTCCCGGCAGGGCTTTCTATTTTTACCCCATCGTTTCTGGATTTTTCATGGAAATTAAAGTCAACTTCCTCGACAAGCTTCGCCTGGAAGCCAAGTTCGACGATTTCACCGTCATCGCCGACCAGCCGATCCGTTACAAGGGTGACGGCTCGGCGCCGGGCCCTTTCGATTACTTCCTGGCCTCGTCGGCCCTGTGCGCGGCGTATTTCGTGAAGTTGTACTGCAACACCCGGAATATCCCGACCGAGAATATCCGCCTGTCGCAAAATAATATCGTCGACCCGGACAACCGCTACCAGCAGATCTTCAAGATCCAGGTCGAGCTCCCCGCGGACATCTCCGACAAGGACCGCCAGGGCATCCTGCGCTCGATCGAGCGCTGCACGGTGAAAAAAGTGGTCCAGGCCGGCCCCGAATTCGTGATCGAGGAGGTGGCCAGCCTGGACGCCGACGCCCAGGCGCTGCTGACCCTGCAGCCCGACGCGGAATCGCGCACCTATATCGCGGGCAAGGACCTGCCGCTGGAGCAGACCATCGCCAACATGTCGGGCATGCTGGCCAGCTGGGGCATCAAGATCGAAATCGCGTCCTGGCGCAATATCGTCCCCAACGTCTGGTCGCTGCACATCCGCGACGCGCATTCGCCGATGTGCTTCACCAACGGCAAGGGCGCGACCAAGGAAAGCGCATTGGCTTCGGCGCTGGGCGAATTCATCGAACGCCTGAACAACAACCACTTCTATGCCGGCGCATTCTGGGGCGAGGACATCGCCAACGCCGACTTCGTGCATTACCCGAGCGAGCGCTGGTTCAAGCCGGGCCCGGACGATGCGCTGCCGGAAGGCATCCTCGACGACTCCAGCCTGGCGTTCTACGATCCCGATGGCGAATTGCGCGGATCGCACCTGATCGACACCAATTCGGGCAACGTGGAGCGCGGCATCTGCGCGCTGCCTTTCGTGCGCCATTCGGACGGCGAGGTCGTGTATTTCCCGTCCAACCTGGTCGAAAACCTGTATGCCAGCAACGGCATGAGCGCCGGTAACACGCTGGCCGAGGCGCAGGTGCAGTGCCTGTCCGAGATTTTCGAGCGCGCGGTCAAGCGCGAGATCCTGGAAGGCGAGCTGGCCTTGCCCGACGTGCCGCAGGCGGTGCTGGCGAAATATCCTGGCATCGTGGCCGGCATCAAGGGCCTGGAAGAGCAGGGCTTCCCGGTGCTGGTCAAGGACGCCTCGCTGGGTGGACAGTATCCGGTGATGTGCGTGACCTTGATGAACCCGCGCACCGGCGGCGTCTTCGCGTCCTTCGGCGCCCATCCGAGCTTCGAGGTGGCGCTGGAGCGCAGCCTGACCGAATTGCTGCAGGGGCGCAGCTTCGAGGGCCTGAACGACCTGCCGCGGCCGACCTTCGCCAGCGAAGCGGTGACCGAACCCTATAATTTCGTCGAACACTTCATCGATTCGAGCGGCGTCGTCTCGTGGCGCTTCTTCAGCGCCAGATCGGACTTCGATTTCGTCGAGTGGGACTTCACCGCGCAGGGCGAGCATGCCAACGCCGAGGAAGCCGCGACCCTGCTCGCCATCCTCGAGGAGATGGGCAAGGAAGTCTATACCGCCGTCTACGACCAGCTGGGCGCCGTGGCCTGCCGCATCCTGGTGCCCGATTATTCCGAAGTGTATCCGGTCGAAGACCTGATCTGGGACAACACCAACAAGTCGCTGCTGTTCCGCTCCGACATCCTCAACCTGCACCGCCTGGACGACGAAGCACTGGCGCTGCTCCTCGAGCGCCTGGAAAACAATGAGCTGGACGAGTATTCCGACATCGCCAGCCTGATCGGCATCGAGTTCGACGAGAACACCGACTGGGGCCAGCTGACGGTGCTCGAACTGCGGCTCTTGATCAACCTCGCGCTCAAGCGCTACGAGGACGCGCACGAACTGGTCGGCGCCTTCCTGCAGTACAACGACAACACCGTCGAGCGAGGCCTGTTCTACCAGGCCATGAACGTGGTGCTCGAGGTGGTGCTGGACGACGAGCTGGCACTGGGCGACTACGTCGCCAACTTCCGCCGCATGTTCGGCGACGCCAGGATGGACGCGGTGCTCAGGTCCGTCGAAGGCACGGTGCGCTTCCATGGCCTGACCCCGACCAGCATGCGGCTCGAAGGGCTCGAGCGCCACCACCGCCTGATCGACAGCTACCGCAAGCTGCACGCGGCGCGCGCGAAGGCGGCGGGCGCCAGGTAAGGCAAGCATAAGGCAAGCATGATCGCGCCCCTGTCCGCAGGGGCATTTTTTTGCCATCGGGCGATTCCCTCGGTAGAATCGGCGTCTTCGCTTGCACGCCCGGGGAGACGCCAGATGCGCGACGCAATCATCATCGGCGCCGGCCATAACGGCCTGGTCTGCGCCTGGTACCTGGCCCGCGCCGGGTTGAAGGTGACGCTGCTCGAGCGGCGCGACGTCGTCGGCGGCGCCGCGGTCACCGAGGAATTCCATCCCGGTTTCCGCAACTCGGTGGCCGCCTACACCGTTTCGCTCCTCAATCCCAAGGTGATCCACGACATGGCGCTGGGCCGGCACGGCCTGCGCATCGTCGAACGTCCGCTTTCCAATTTTCTCCCGCTGGAAGATGGCCGCTACCTGAAGGTCGGCGCCGGCAGGACCGCCCTGGAAGTCGCCAGGTTCTCGCAGCGCGACGCCGGGCGTCTGGACGACTACCATCGGCACCTGGACGACGCGGCCGACCTGCTGCGCGAGCTGGTGCTGCGCACGCCACCGAACCGCAGCCAGGGCGGCTGGCTGGCCGCGCTGCCCGAGCTGCTCGAGGCCGGCCGCATCGGCAACCGCATGCGCAAGCTGTCGCTGGCCAGCCAGCGCGAACTGCTGGACCTGTTCACCAAGTCGGCCGGCGACGTCCTGGACGGCTGGTTCGAGAGCGATCCAATCAAGGCGGCCTATGGTTTCGACAGCGTGGTGGGTAACTACGCCAGTCCCTACACGCCGGGATCGGCCTACGTGCTGCTGCACCACGTGTTCGGCGAGGTCAATGGAAAAAAGGGCGCCTGGGGCCACGCCATCGGCGGCATGGGCGCCATCACCCAGGCGATGGCAAAGGCGGTGCAGGCCCTGGGCGTGGAGATCCGCACCGGATGCGGGGTAGCCGAAGTCGTGCTGCACAAGGGTCGCGCCACCGGCGTCGTCACGGCCGATGGCGAGCGGTTCGATGCGCGCGCCGTCGTCTCCAACCTCAATCCGCGACTGCTGTACACCCGGCTGGTCGACCCTGGCGCGCTGCCGGCCGACTTTTTGCGCCGCATCGGGGCGTGGCGCTGCGGTTCGGGCACGTTCCGCATGAACGTCGCGCTGTCCGAACTGCCGGACTTTCGCTGCCTGCCAGGCCGGGGCATCGCCGAACACCACGGCAGCGGCATCATCATCGCGCCCAGCCTGCGTTACATGGAGCGCGCCTACCACGACGCGCGCGCCCAGGGCTGGTCGCAGGCGCCGATCGTCGAGCTCCTCATCCCGTCGACGCTCGACCCGAGCCTGGCCCCGCCGGGCCAGCATGTGGCGAGCCTGTTCTGCCAGCACGTCGCGCCGATACTGCCCGATGGCGCGAGCTGGGACGAGCACCGCGAGCAGGTGGCCGACCTCATGATCGACACCGTCGACCGCCATGCGCCGAACTTCAGACGCGCGGTGCTGGGCCGCCAGATCATGAGCCCGCTCGACCTGGAACGCACGTTCGGGCTGGTCGGCGGCGACATCTTTCATGGCGCGCTGGGGCTCGACCAGCTGTTCTCGGCGCGTCCGATGCTCGGCCACGCCGACTACCGTGGCCCCGTGCCGGGCCTGTATACCTGCGGCGCGGGCACCCATCCCGGCGGCGGCGTGACCGGCGCGCCCGGGCACAACGCCGCGCGCGAGATCCTGCGCGACTTCAGGCGGGGGCGCGCTGCGCCGCCGGTCGCGCCGGCATAGTCCCGCATCGCGCTTGCGCGTGGGCCAGGACGCGCGCCCAGGGCCGCCCTGGGGGTGGTCCGGAATAGGCTCTTAGCGCACGTCGAGTAGCTCGACGTCGAAGATCAGGCTCGCGTTCGGTGGAATCGGACCGGCGCCGCCGGCGCCATAACCCATCTCGGGCGGCAGGATGAGGGTGCGCTTGCCGCCAACCTTCATGCCTTGCACGCCTTCGTCCCAGCCGCGGATGACCTGGCCGGCGCCCAGCTGGAAGCTGAACGGCGCGCGTCCGGCCGACGAATCGAACTGCGCGCCGCGCAGCGTTTCCTTGCCCGGCTCGTACAGCCAGCCGGTGTAGTTGACGACAGCGGTGGCGCCGGCCACGGCTTCCTTGCCGGTACCGGGAATGGTGTCGATCTTCTGGAAGGCGACGGCCGACGCGGCCGACTGCGGCGCCTGGGCGCGGTCGCAGCCGGCCAGCGCCAGCGTCAGGCCCAGGCCGAGGACGCAGGAGGACAGCAGGTGTTTCATAGGCTTCTTTCTTGATAGTTGCCGGAGTGGTATGCCCGGCAGCATACATGGCGCCGCGCGCGCTGCCAACACCGGCGCATCCGCACGGCCCCCGCCGTGCGGCCTTGGCGCGTCCGGTCTCCACCTTACACCTGCAGGCAGGCCCGCTCGACCTGTGCGCAACGGCGCCCCTTGTCGCCGGGCGCCGGGGCTCCGGCATCACCGCGCCATACACCGGCGCCACGACACATTGCCATCGCCATCTGGAAGTAACCAGCGCGCTACGGCGCGCTTGTTCGATGTATTTGCCGGACTGGTTCGTCGTTTGTAAAAAGATGTATGAACTAATTTGTGTATTTATGTCAACGGAATCCGATGGCGAAGCGTTGAGCCTGGTATCGAAGGGCGCAACCGTCGTGCACAGGACGTGCACGCCAGAGCGCATCACAGAACTGGAGAATGAATGAGAGTCAAGCCGATCTGCGCCGCCATCATGCTGATGTCGGCCTATGGCGCGCCGGCCCTGGCGCAAACCGTCGCCGGGACCAACGCCGAGATCGAGGCCCGGACCGACACCGAGGCCGCCACGGCCGCGCAGGCCGTTCCAGCCGCAGAGGCCGCCGCCGTTCCTGCCGCCGCCGTGGTGCAGGTCACCGGCCTGCGCCAGAGCCTGCGCTCGGCCGAAGACATCAAGCGCGACGCCCCGCAGGTGGTGGACGCCATCAACGCCGACGACATCGGCAAATTCCCCGACCGCCAGGCCGGCGACGCGCTGCAGCGCATCGCCGGCGTGCAGGTAGGGCGCGACCGCGGCGAAACCAGCACCGTCATCATCCGCGGCCTGCCGGACGTCGCCACTACGCTCGACGGCAACGAGATCTTCACCGCCGCCGGCCGCCGCCTGTCTTATCAGGACTTGCCGGTCCAGTCGATCGCCGGCATGGAAGTGTACAAGTCGGCCACCGCCAACCAGTTCGAAGGCGGCATCGCCGGCGCCGTCAACATCCGCCTGCGCGCGCCGTTCGACAACAAGGGCTTCACCGGGACCGGCTACATCGAGGACCGCGTCAACCAGACCAATGGCAGCGGCAATACCCCGGACAAGCACAGCCCGGGCGGCGGCTTCCTGGTCAGCAACCGCTGGAACACCGCCTTCGGCGAGATGGGCGCGCTGTTCGACGTCGCCGTCAACCGCGACAACTGGGCCTACCCGGTGCAATACGTCGACCGTCCCGACAATGTGTTTTCGGTGCGCCCGGACGGCAGCGCCACCCGCCTCGGCAACGTCGGTCCGTATGCGCCGGCCGCGCCGGACGACGTGCTCGGCCAGCTGCCGAACATCGGCGGCATCTACAACGCCGGACAGCGCGAGCGCCAGAGCGTGCACGGCGCCTTCCAGTGGAAGGTCAATCCACGCCTGACGGCCAGCGCCCAGTACCTGGGCATGGGCTACCAGGGCCGCTCCGGCGTCAACTACGTGATGAGCAACGTCACCTGGGCGCCGCGCCTGACGGACGTGGTGCTGGCGCCGCAAGGCAGCGCCTGCGCCACGCCGCAGGGCGCGATCTGCCCGATCCTGGCCGCCAGCGCGCCGGCCGCGCGGTTCGGCAACGCCTACGACTGGGATCCGTACACGGCGTCGAGCAGCTGGGGCCAGAACGAGCGCACCGCCACCCATTACCTGAACCTTGGCCTGAAGTACGCCGATGGCCCGCTCAGCGTCGACTCACAGTTCGGTTACACCCGCTCCAGGTTCGTCAACGACACCGTGATCGTCGACCAGCAGGTGCCGGGCGCCAGCGCCAGCGTGTACTCGTACGGCGCCGACGGCCACGGCGGCTTCAACGCGATCACGCTGCCGGGCAGCGGCGGCAATGCCCTGCAGGACCCGCGCAACTACGTGCTGCGCGGCCTGGTGCAGAACTGGAACGAGCAGGCCGGCAGCCAGCTGCAATGGCGCACCGACGCCACCTGGCGCCTTGGCGGCGACGGTTTCTTCACGGCCCTGCTGGGCGGCCTGCGCCTGTCCTCGCGCAAGGCCAGCTATCACGGCGCCGAAGGCTACGCCGATTTCAGCGGCGAGCGTCCAGGCGCTGCCGGCGCCCTCGGCCCGGCGTTCCAGGCGCGGGTGCCGGGCCTCGATCGCCTGGGCGGCGCCTGGTACGGCCCGTCATCCGACTTCCTGATCGACGATGCCGACGCCGTGCGCGCGCTGTACGGCGCGGCCAGCGGCCGCGTGCCGGACGACCCGGGCCGCCTGTTCGACCAGCGCGAGCGCAACGCGACCCTGTACCTGGCGGCGCGCTGGGCAGCCAACCCGGGCGGCATCGACGTCAAGGGCGAGATCGGTGCGCGCGTCGTGCGCCTCAATCGCGAGCTGAGCGGCATGACCCGGATCGGCGACGCGGTGTCGAACGTCGACCTGTCGACCTACGAAACCAATTACCTGCCAAGCGCTTCGGCGGTGGTCGGCTGGACCGAAGATCTGCAATCGCATTTCTCGGTCGGCAAGACCATCACCCGTCCGAACTTCGGCACGCTCAATCCGGCCCTGACCCTGGTGCCGTCGACCGTCAATCTGCCGGGCAGCGGCGGCGCCGGCAACCCGTACCTGGCGCCGACCCGCTCGACCAATATCGACGCCACGCTCGAATACTACTTCCAGAAAAACGGCTTCGCCCAGGTCGCGCTGTTCAACCGCGACATCGACGGCTACGAGCAGAGCTTCACGCGCGATGAAGTCATCGGCGGCCAGGTCTACCGTGTGACGCGTCCGCAGAATTCGGGCAAGGGCCGGCTGCGCGGGGCCGAATTCGGGATCCAGAAGTTCTTCGACTTCTTGCCCGGCCCATGGGCCAACTTCGGCGCCCAGGCCAACGCTACGTGGATCGACGGCGACAACCAGAGCCGTACTGCCTTCGACAGCGACACCTACACCACCACGCCGCTGACCGGCGTGGCCAGGAAGAGCTACAACCTCGCGCTGCTGTACGAGGGCAACGGCATCACCGGGCGCCTGGCCGCCACCCGCCGCGGCGACTACGTCGAGCAGATCGCCGAAGCGCCGTTCAACCAGGACCGCGTGGTCAAGGGGGCGACCTTCGTCGACCTGAGCATCGGCTACGAGATCAACGACACCGTCTCGTTGCAGTTCGATGCGATCAACCTGACCAGGACGAAGTTCGAGAGCACGCTGGGCGAGTACATGCCGCGCGACGTACGCTACAACCCGACGACCTATGGCCTGAGCCTGAGGTTCCGGATGTAGCGTGCGCGCGTCCACGGACGCCGGCGTCCGCCTTGCCGTGGCCCCGGCGACGCGAAGGCGGGCAGGGCCGCGACCGCGCCCCGGTGCGGGCGTGCGCCGCTGGTCGGCTCGGCCGGGTCAGGACCCCGTGCGCGGCGGCGCGGCGTCGGCCGCCATCTCCATCACTGAATCACGCTTGTCCAGCAGGTGCCGCGACAGGATCGCCGCCAGGCGCTTGCCGTCGCGCTCTTCGAGCGCTTCCATCATCTGGCAGTGCTCTTCGATCGCCTGGTCCCATTTTTCGGGGACGATATTCGACTTGAGCCGCAACGACTGCAGGCGCCGGTTCATGTTCAGATAGGTGTGATGGAGGACGGAGTTGCGGGCGGCCTCCGAGATCTTGTTGTGGATCGCCTGGTTGCGGCTGTAGTAGCCGGGCAGGTCGCCCTGCTCACGGCAGGCCAGCATCGCGTCGTGCAGCGCCCGGATCTCGGCGACTTCCTCGGGCGTGATCCGCGCGCACGCATATTCGCCCGCCAGGGCTTCGAGGCCGCTGACGAATTCGAAGGTTTCCCATACTTCTTGCTGCGTCATCTTGTAGACCGATGCGCCGCGATTCGGCGCGATCTCGATCAGGCCTTCGGCGGCCAGCGCTTTCAGCGCTTCGCGCAACGGCGTACGCGAAATGCCCATGGTTTCGCACAGTTCGCGCTCATTGAGCTTCATTCCGGGAGGAAACACGGACTCGACGATCAGCCGGCGCAGATGCGACACCACCGTGTCGTGCAGGTGCTGCCTGGCCAGCTTGGGAAGCGCCGGCGCCGCGGCGCCGTTTGCCGAAACCGGATCAACTTCCGCGTCTTGCATTCAATGTCTCCACTTTCATAATTTTGGTGGGATTCTATCACCCGGTTGTATTTGCATTACTGAACGTCGACCTGACTTCCTGAAAAATAATGATCGGCCTTGCATAAGCCTGGGTGTCAGTATGTTTCAATTCTGCAACAAATCCAGCCAGTGACGATGGCTGCCATTGGCCGCCATGCGCGTTGACCAAGTATCAAACAGGATTCCTTGGCACACGCCGATCATATCGGGGATCCGTTGGCGCTCGGCGCTTTGCGTCACGCGCGTGATGCAGATCGCGCGGCCTCTTGGCAGCGGCAAGGGGGCGCTGAGCCGGTCGAGGCGACCAGATCAAGGGATCCCTTACCGCCCATCACCTCGATGGAAATATTCCAAAATTTCTGAAACTCCGAAACTGCCATTTTAGCAGTGCCCACGCTACCAGCGTTGTAACTTATGGTAGTGATGCGACGGTTGCGAGGGGGCGTTCGACGCGCAGCCGATGCCCCCTGGAATGCCGGATCGAGACGAAATTTCTCTGTAGAAGCTATCCAATGCTGGTGGCGGGGATTGGCATCCCCCCTGAGTTATTGGTACGATGTATCTTGCATTTTGCATACAAAATACATTTTTCAATCCGAGAGAGAGACTTCATGTCCGACGATCAACAATCCCCATCGCGGCGGCGCCTCATCAAGAGCCTGGTGTTCGTGCCGATGGGCGCGGGAGCGGCGGCAGCCATTCACCAGGGGCTGCCCAACGCCAACGCCACCGCCAGCGCACCCGCGGAAGGCAAGCCGAATCCCTATACGCCCAAGTTCTTCAACGCGAAGGAATGGACATTCGTGATCGCCGCGGTCGATCGCCTGATCCCGCATGACGAGCACGGCCCTGGCGCCGTCGAGCTCGGCGTGCCGGAGTTCATCGATCGCCACATGCAGTCGCCGTACGCCGCCGGCAGCATCTGGTACATGCAGGGCCCGTTCCTCGAAGCAACCGGCGACTTCGGCTACCAGGGCAAGCTGGCGCTGAAGGACATCATCCGCGTCGGCATCGCCAACGTGGACGCGTATTGCGCCAGGACCTACTCGGGCAAGGCCTTCGCCGACCTCGACGTGCGCATGCAGGAATCCGTCCTCAAGGAACTCGAGGGCGGCAAGATCAAGCTCAACGATATTTCGTCGAAGCAGTTCTTCGCCGATTTCCTGTCCGAGACCCGCGCCGGCTACTTCTCCGATCCTAGCCACGGCGGCAACAAGGACATGGGCGCCTGGAAGATGATCGGTTACCCCGGGATGCGGGGCGACTACCTGGAGTGGGTGAAGATTCGCGACAAACCGTATCCGCTGGGACCGGTGGACCTGGCTGGACGGAGGGGATAAGAGAATATGGCAATCGTAAAAGAGAAAAAAGACGCGGTCATCGTCGGCGCCGGCTGGGTCGGCGCCATCATGGCCAAGGAACTGACGGACGCCGGCCTGAATGTAGTCATCCTCGAACGCGGCCCCGACCGCGACACGCAGACCGACTTCGCCTATCCGCGCGTGATCGACGAGCTCGAAGGCTCGGTGCACCGCAAATACCTGCAGTCGCTGGCGCAAGAGACCGTGACCATCCGCCACAACCTGAACACCGTGGCGGTGCCGAAGCGCCGCATGGGCTCGTTCAAGCCGGGCACCGGCGTGGGCGGCGCGGGCTCGCACTGGTCGGGCGTGCACTTTCGCGCGCTGCCGGAAGACTTCAACCTGCGCAGCACCATGGAGCAGCGCTACGGCAAGAAGATCATGCCCACCGGCATGTCGATCCAGGATTTCCCGGTCACCTACGAAGAGCTGGAGCCGCATTTCTCGCATTTCGAATACGTGTGCGGCACGTCGGGCAAGGCCGGCGTGTTGAACGGCAAGGTGGTCGAAGGCGGCAATCCCTTCGAAGGCTCGCGCTCGCGCGAATACCCGCTGGGACCGAACCCGGACTACCTGGGCGGCGAAATGTTCTACACGGCGGCGCGCGAAATGGGTTACCACCCGTTCCCGATCCCGGCCTCGAACACCTCGGCGACCTATACGAACCCGTACGGCTGCCAGATGGGTCCGTGCAACTTCTGCGGCTTCTGCTCGGACTACGGCTGCCTGAATTACTCGAAGGCCAGCCCGAACATCAACATCTTCCCCGTGCTGCGCGGGCGCAAGAATTTCGAAATGCGCACGCTTGCCCAGGTCTTGAAGGTGAACCTGACGGCGGACGGCAAGATGGCCACTGGCGTGAACTATCTCGACGCCGGCGGACAAGAGTGCGAACAACCGGCGGACATCGTCATCCTGGGCGCGTTCTCGCTGTACAACGTGCACCTGATGCTGGTGTCGAAGATCGGCCCGGCCTACGACCCGGTCACCAGGACCGGCACCGTCGGCAAGAACTACTCGTACCAGAACCTGAACCGCGTCTCGCTGTTCTTCGACAAGAACGTGCACGCCAACCAGTTCATGGGCATCGGCGGCGGCGGCACCACCTTCGACGACCTGAACGGCAACCGCAACGATCCGACCAAGTCGGGCTTCGTCGGCGGCGGCGTGATCTGGGCGCGCCAGCCGGGCGGTGGTCCGGTGCGCGGCATCGCGACCGCGCCGGGCGTGCCGAACTGGGGTAGCGACTGGAAAAAGGGCGCCAAGGACGCGATGCGTCACTCGTTCTATTACGAAGTGCAGGGTTCCTGCATGGCTTACGACGACGCCTACCTCGACCTCGATCCGAACTACAAGGACGCGTTCGGCCGACCGCTCTTGCGCATGACCTTCGACTGGCACGACAACGAGATCGCGGCGTCGGCCTACCTGGTCGACAAGGCCCAGGAGATGTGCAAGGTGCTGAACCCGCTGGCGACCAAGGGCGACGCCAAGAAGCCGGGCACGCACTACAACATCAACCAGTACCAGAGCACGCACACGGTCGGCGGCGCGATCATGGGCGCCGACCCGAAGACCTCGGCCCTGAACAAGTACCTGCAGTCGTGGGACGTGCCGAACGTGTTCGCGCCCGGCGCCAACGCCTTCCCGCAGAACAACGGCTACAACCCGACCGGCATGGTCGGCGCGCTGGCGTACTGGTGCGCGAAAGCGATCCGGGAACAATACATCAAGAACCCCGGCCCGCTGGTGCAGGCATAAGAGGACCACATGACCCAACAAAAACCTGTCAAGAAAATCGTCCTTGGCCTG
This sequence comes from Massilia sp. UYP34, assembly GCF_056279385.1. NCBI lineage: Bacteria > Pseudomonadati > Pseudomonadota > Betaproteobacteria > Burkholderiales > Oxalobacteraceae > Massilia > Massilia sp. UYP34. The sequence goes on from NZ_JBWBRF010000002.1 coordinate 471,057, forward strand.
GCCATCGCCGGCGCGGTGATTCTTGCCGGCGCCTATGGCTACGCCGTGGCGCCGACCGAAACCCGCAAGATCGAACCCGGACCACAACTGGCCGGCCTGGCCGCCGGCGCCAGGCCGGATGCGGGCCTGATCGAGAAGGGCCGCTACGTCGCCACCGCGTCCGACTGCATCGCCTGCCACACGGCGCCCGCCGGCAAGGAGTTCGCCGGCGGCCGCGTGATCCAGTCGCCGATCGGCAATATGTACGCGACCAACGTCACGCCGGACAAGGAAACCGGCATCGGCAACTACTCGCTGGACGACTTCGATCGTGCGGTCCGCCACGGCATCGTGCCGGGCGGCGGCACGCTGTATCCGGCGATGCCGTACCCGTCTTACGCCCGGATGAGCGACGTCGACATGCGCGCCCTGTATGCCTACTTCATGCACGGCGTCGAGCCGGTCAGGCAGGCCAACCGCGACAACGAGATCAGCTGGCCGCTGTCGATGCGCTGGCCGCTGGGCATCTGGCGCAAGACCTTCGTGCCGGTGCAGGGCCCGATGGACTTGTCGAAGTATTCGGACCAGCGCATCGCGCGTGGCGCCTACCTGGTGCAGAGCCTGGGCCACTGCGGCAGCTGCCACACCCCGCGTGCGGTGACGCTGGGTGAACTGGCGCTGGACGAATCCGGCCCGGAATACCTGGCGGGCGGCCCGCTGATCGACGGCTGGCTGGCGGTCAACCTGCGCGGCGACAGGGTCGACGGCATGGGCAACTGGACTGCGCAGGACATCGTCGACACGCTCAAGACCGCCCGCAACAAGCACTCGGGCGTGCTGGGCGAGCCGATGCAGGACGTGGTCAAGCACAGCACCCAGAACATGCTCGACGACGACCTGATGGCGATGGCGCTCTACATCAAGAGCCTGCCGGAGACCGGCAACAAGAAGGCCAGCTTCGCCGCCAGCGACGCCACCGTGCAGAAGATCATGGCGGGCAACGACAGCGAACGCGGCGTCCAGCTCTACCTGGACAACTGCGCGGCCTGCCACCGCGTGGACGGCAAGGCCGCCGGTGACGTGTTCCCTGCGCTGCCGGGCAATCCGACGGCGCTCTCGGCCGACCCGACCTCGCTGATCCGCGTGATCCTGGCCGGCGCACGGTTGCCATCGACCCACACGGCGCCGTCCGACCTGGGCATGCCGGGCTTCGCATGGCGCCTGTCGGACGACGAGGCGGCGCGTCTGGCCACCTTCGTTCGCAGCAGCTGGGGCAACCAGGCTTCGCCGGTCGGCGCGGCCGACGTGGCCAAGGTGCGCAAGCTGTTGAAGGAGCACGAGATCCATACGGCGGACCAGGGCAATACCAGGCACTGATGCCGTATCGGACGGCGGCGCCGTCGGCATTCGTCAGATCGACGGCTGCCGGCGGCGCCGTTTTTCGTTAACCGGCCGGCAAGGCCGTCCGAGCTGACCGACGTCGGCGCGGTGCGCGGCCATGCTATACTGGCGCCGTTCCGACTCCTGCATCGTATATGAGACGATTTTTCGTCATCTGCCTGACCCTTCTGCTACCCCTGAATATGTTTGCCCTGGCCATGGCCGCATCCGCGATGCAGCCCGCCGCAGCGGCGGAACACGTCACACCTTCCGAAGTCCTCATCCACACGGCTGCGCTCGAGACCGACGCCGCCGTGCCGCTGTTCGCCGACGCCTACCTGGCCGGCGGCGCCGATTGTCAGTCCGCCTGCGATATCGATCCCGATGAACCGCCCGCCGGCGCCGACGTCCACGACTCCGTGTACGAAGAGCTCGGCCTGCGGCTGTCCGGCCTGGCGGAAGGCGCGATCGGACCCCCGGCGCCGCCGCGCGCCAATCACTCCTCGTTCCCGTTGCTGAAACCCCCGCGCCGGCCCTGGAGGCCTGCCTTCGCCGCTGCCGCGGCGCCCCTGGCCGATCACGATCCCCGCATGGACGGCGCATGTCGACACGACCGCGCCGCCGTGCCCGCGATCGCGGCCGCGATTCACTTTTAGCAAATTAACGAGGTAATACCATGGAATGGCTATTCGACCCGGCAATCTGGGCGGGTCTGCTCACACTCATTGTCCTGGAAATCGTCCTGGGCATCGACAACCTGATTTTCATCGCGATCCTGGCCGACAAGCTGCCGCCGCACCAGCGCGACAAGGCGCGCCTGATCGGCCTCTCCCTGGCCATGCTGATGCGCCTGGGCCTGTTGACGATCGTGTCGTGGCTGGTCACGCTCACGACGCCGCTGTTCGCGCTCGGGCCGTGGGCGCCCTCGGGGCGCGACCTGATCCTCCTGTTCGGTGGCGTATTCCTGCTGTTCAAGGCCACCGTCGAGCTGCACGAACGCCTGGAAGGCGTGACTCACGTCCACACCCAGTCGAAGGTGTACGCCAGCTTCGGCGCCGTGGTGGCGCAGATCGTGGTGCTCGACGCCGTGTTCTCGCTCGACGCCGTGATCACCGCGGTCGGCATGGTCGACCAGCTGGAAGTCATGATGGCGGCCGTCATCATCTCGATCGGCGTCATGATCCTGGCGTCCAAGCCGCTGACCCGCTTCGTCAACGCGCACCCGACCGTGGTCGTGCTGTGCCTCTCCTTCCTGCTCATGATCGGCCTGTCGCTGGTGGCCGAGGGCCTGGGCTTCCACATTCCGAAGGGCTACCTGTACGCGGCGATCGGCTTCTCGATCCTGATCGAGACCCTGAACCAGTTCGCGCGCCGTAACTTCCTCAAGAACGAGGCGCGCGTCCCGCTGCGCGACCGCACCGCCGACACCGTGCTGCGCCTGATGGGCGGCAAGCGGCGCCAGGATGCCGAGCCGGACCCAGAGGACACGCAGGCCGGGGAGCCACAAGCCTTCGGCGTCGAGGAGCGCAATATGGTCAGCGGCGTGCTGACCCTGGCCGACCGTTCGATCCGTTCGATCATGACGCCGCGCTCCGAGATGTCCTGGGTCAACCTCGACGACGAAGCCGACGCCATCCTGCGCCAGTTGCAGGAAACGCCGCACAGCCGGATGCCGGTCTGCCGCGGCCAGCTCGACAACCTGGTCGGCATCGCCCGCACCAAGGACCTGATCAGCCAGCTGGTACTGCAGGCGCGCATCGACGACGTCGTCGACGACGGCAATGGCTCCAATGGATCGATACGCAAGCCGATCCTGCTGCCCGACACCGCCGGCGTGCTCAAGGCCATGGACACGCTCAAGCGCGCCCACGGCCAGCTGGTGCTGGTGACGGACGAATTCGGCATCGTGCAGGGCCTCTTGACCCCGGTCGACATCCTGGAGGCGATCGCCGGCGAATTCCCCGACGAGGACGAGCAGCTGGCGATCCAGCCGGTGGGCCCCGGCGTATGGGAAGTCATGGGCACGGCCGACCTGCACCAGCTCGAGCAGGTGCTCGAGACCGAGGGGCTGGTCAGCAGCGACGACGATTACACCTCGCTGGCCGGCTTCCTGCTGGCGCGCTTCGAGAGCATGCCGGAGCTTGGCCAGGAGCTCGAGATCGAGGGCCTGCGCTACCGCATCCTGAGCGTGGAGGAGCGCCGCATCGCGCGGGTGCTGGTCCAGCGCATCGTGGCCGAGGATGCCGGGCTGGCCGCCTGACACCGCTTTTTACCGTAACCGTACCAAGAAGGACATCATGAAACGTACTTTGTTGTTTATTGCAACCAACCTGGGCATCATGCTGGTGCTGGGCATCACCGCCAGCCTGCTGGGCGTGAACCGGTTCCTGACCTCGAATGGCCTCGATCTCACCAAGCTCCTGATGTTCGCCGGCCTGATGGGCTTTGGCGGCGCCTTCATCTCGCTGCTGCTGTCCAAGCCGATCGCCAAGTGGAGCACCCGCGCGCGCGTCATCGGGCAGCCGTCGAATTCGACCGAACAGTGGCTGCTGGACACGGTGGCGGCCCAGGCCCGGCGCGCCGGCATCGGCATGCCCGAAGTGGCGATCTATGAGGGCGAACCGAACGCCTTCGCCACCGGCGCCACCAGGAACTCGTCGCTGGTCGCGGTCTCGACCGGCCTGCTGCAGTCGATGACCCAGCAGGAAGTCGAAGCCGTGCTGGCCCACGAGGTGGCCCACATCGCCAACGGCGACATGGTCACGCTGACCCTGATCCAGGGCGTGGTCAACACCTTCGTGATCTTCCTGGCGCGCATCGTCGGCTATTTCGTGGACGGCATGCTGCGCAAGAATGACCAGGAAAACACCGGTCCCGGCATCGGCTACATGGCCACCGTGATCGTGTGCGAGATCGCGTTCGGCATCCTGGCCAGCATCATCGTGGCCTGGTTCTCGCGCCAGCGCGAATTCCGCGCCGACCGCGGCGCCGCCACCATCATGGGCCAGCCGCAGCCGATGATCGCGGCCCTGCGCCGCCTGGGCGGCATGGCCGAAGGCGCGCTGCCGAAGAACATGAGCGCATTCGGCATCTCGGGCAAGGGCGGCGCGCTGGCGCTGTTCTCGAGCCATCCTCCAATTGAGGAACGCATCGCGGCCCTGCAGTCGCGCTGAGGCGCACCGGCCTCAGGGGCCGGGAGTCGGCGTCAGGGCGCCGCCGCGTTGACGCCTGGCACGCCGACCCGGATCGCCTGCGAAAAGTCGTGCGCACCGGTGTCGGAGGCGCGCCCGCGCGCGTTGATGTGGCCACGATCGCGCAAGACCGCATAGGGCAGGCGCGAGGTGAGCGCACCCTGCTCGTAGGCGTATTCGGCGAAGTGCCCCGACGCGAGCAGGCGATAGTCGAGCGGCAGGGCGGGATCGATCCGGCGCGCCAGCTCGAACAGGATCGTGGTGCAGTTGCTGGTCAGGGTGTTGTAGAACTCGGGCTGGCGGCGCAGCCGCTCGGCGCGCGCCAGGTAGTCCAGCAGCGCCGCGCGCAGCTGCGCCGGCGTGGCGCGCAGCCGGTATAGATAGACCTGCTCGCCGCGCACATTGCTGCGCGTGCGGATCAGGTCGCGCTCGTCGGACGCGACGATCACCTGTTCGAACTTGCGGAAGAACCCACCGGCGGCCGAGAAGGTCTCGTCGCGTTCCTTGCGGATCTCGAGCGACAGCACCAGCCGTTGGCCGTCGCTGAAGCCGAACGACACCAGCGTGTGGGCGATGTGCGGTCCCATCCAGTACGACAGGACCAGGTCGGCCGTCTCGAGCCGGGACAGGTCGTAGCGCCGGGTTTCCCAGCGCGGCGTATAGTCGGTCTCGGTGCGCCACTCGAAGGCGCGCACGTTGCGTAGTGTCAGGCGCTCGCCGTCGACCGAGGCTTCCAGCAGGCGCGCGACGTCGTCGGCGCAGGCCCTGGCGTGCGACGGCGCGAGCGACTGCCACCATCCCAGCATCGCCAGCAACGCCAACGCGCCGGCCAGCAGCAGCCTGCGCTCGTGCTGCCAGCCGGGCGCGCGCGCCAGCACCAGCGCCACGGCCAGGCCGAGCAGGGTCCAGGCGCCGCCCACGGCCAGCGCCGGCGCGGGCGCCAGCTGAAACCATAGGGCGGCCGCGCCCCATGTCGTGACGGCCACGACCGGCAGCGCCGACAGGCTCCGGACCAGGCGCCTGCGGTTCACCGCGCTTCCTGCGGCGCCGCCGGCTGTTCGGGCAAGAACCAGTTCAGCAGCAGCGCGCACAGCCCGCCGGTGGCGACGCCCGATTCGAGCACGCCCCGCACTGCGGCCGGCATATGGGCCAGGAATTCAGGCACCTGGGACACGCCCAGGCCCAGCGCCAGCGACACCGCGATCACCAGCAGCGCGCGCCGGTCGAGCGTGACGCCGGCCAGGATGTTGATGCCGGCCGCGGCCACGGCGCCGAACATGACCATGGCGGCGCCGCCCAGCACCGGTTCCGGCACCGCCTGGATCACGCCGGCGACCGCGGGGAACAGGCCCAGGATCACCAGGAACAGGGCGATCCACATGCCGACGTGGCGGCTGGCGATGCCGGTCAGCTGGATCACGCCGTTGTTCTGGGCAAAGATCGAGCTGGGGAAGGTGTTGAAGATGCCGGCCAGCAGGGAGTTGGCGCCGTTGACCAGCACGCCGCCCTTGATGCGCTGCATCCACAGTGGACCCTCGACCGGCTGGCGCGAGACCTTGCTGGTGGCCGTCACGTCGCCGATCGCTTCCAGCGAGGTGACCAGGTAGATCACGATCATCGGGATGAACAGCGACCACGAGAAGCCGAGGCCGAAGTGCAGCGGCGCGGGCACCTGGAACAGCGGGGCCTCGTGCATGCCGCTGAAGTCCAGGCGGCCCATCCAGCCGGCCAGCGCGTAGCCGACGGCCAGCGCGATGACGATGGCCGCGCTGCGCATCCAGGCCACCGGCACCCGGTTCAGGATCACGATGATGGCCAGCACCACGCCGGAGAGCAGCAGGTTCTCGCCGTTGGCGAAGCTGCCGTCGGCCATGGCCGCATAGCCGCCGCCCATGCTGGTCAGGCCGACCTTGATCAGGGTGAGGCCGATCATGAGCACCACGATGCCCGTGACCAGCGGCGTGATCAGGCGCTTGACGAACGGCAGGACGCGCGAGACGCCCATCTCGATGAAGGAGCCGGCCACCACGACGCCGAAGATCGCCGCCATCACCGCTTCCACCGGCGTGCCCTGCTTGACCATCAGCGCGCCGCCGGCGATCAGTGGTCCGACGAAGTTGAAGCTGGTGCCCTGCACGATCAGCAGGCCCGCGCCGAACGGACCGAAGCGGCGGCACTGCACGAAGGTGGCGATGCCGGAGACGACCAGCGACATCGAGACGATCAGGTTGGTGTCGCGGCTCGATACGCCCAGCGCCTGGCAGATCAGCAGGCCAGGGGTGACGATGGGAACGATGATGGCCAGCAGATGCTGCAGGGCGGCCAGCATGCCGAGCAGCGGGGGCGGACGGTCGTCCAGTCCGAGGATCAGTTCCGGTGGGGGCGCCTGGACGGCGTGCTGGCTTGGGGGTGTCGGCATGGAAAACTGCTGGGCAAAGGCGCGATTCTACAGCCTGACGGACGGCGCCGGGCGACCGGGGTGTAGAATTGCCGCCTTTCACGGAGAAAACCATGGACACGGCGGGACTGACGATCGCGAGAATCCTGCATGCGGGGTACGTCTTCGAATGCGAGGGCAGCCGTATCGCCTTCGACACGATTTTCGAGAATCCCTTCAGCCGCAACTGCCACGCGTTTCCCGACGTGCGCTTCGACCTCGACGCCATCCGGCGCCAGCGGTTCGACGCCGTCTTCATCTCGCATTTCCACGACGACCACTGCTCGCTCGAGAGCCTGGACCTGCTGGAGCGCACCACGCCGCTGTACATCTACTGCCAGTTCGACGCGCTGTTCGAGATGGTGCGCCAGCTCGGCTTCACCCGGGTGCACGCGCTGGCGCTGGACCGGGTGGTCGAGGTCGGGCCGTTCACCGTCACGCCGCGCGAGGCGATGGATCGCGAGGTCGATTCGATGTTCCAGGTGCGCGCCGCCGGCATGAACGTGCTCAACGTGGTCGATTCATGGATCGACGACGACACGCTCGGCCAGCTGGCCGGCCTGGGGCCATGGGACATGGTGCTGTGGCCGTTCCAGACGATGCGCGAGCTCGAGGTGCTGGCGCCGTCGCGTCACGCCGCGGCGCCGCCCGGCGTGCCCGCGGAATGGCTGGACCAGCTGCGGGCGCTGGCGCCGCGCCATGTGGTCCCGAGCTCATGCCAGTTCCTGCAGGAGCCGTGGTCCTGGTATAACCGCGCGTTCTTCCCGATCTCCTACGCCCGCTTCGCGCAGGAGGTGGGAGCGGCATTGCCGGACGCGCGCATCGTGCGCCTGGACCCCTCGGTGGCGGTGCGGCTCGACGCCGCCGGCCTGCACCCGGCGCCGCCGCTGGCCTGGGTCATTCCGGTGGGCGAGCAGGACGTCGACTACGCCTATGAGGGAAATGCGGCGCCCCCGTCCACGGGCGAGATCGCGCGCCACTTCGCGCCGCTGGGCGCGCAGGAACAGGCGCGCGTCATGGAGTACTGCCGCCGGGGACTGGTGACGAAGTATCGTGACACCGAAGCCGGCTCGGCCTATTTCGACCGTCCCCGCATCTGGCGCCTGTCGGTGTTCGACCATGCGGGCCAGCCCAGCCACTATCACTACCGCCTCGACGGCGAGGACGCGGCGCTGGTGGACGCCACGGCCGGCCCGCTCGGCTGGAGCACCGAGATCCCGGCCGCCAAGCTGTACGCGGCGCTCGCGCTGGGCGAGTCGCTGACCTCGATGTACATGCGGATCAATGACGTGCAGTTCGAGCCCGCTGTCGAGCGCGAACTGCAAGAGGCCGACGTGATCGACGACCCCTTGATCCGCTGCCTGTTCGGCGACACCTTCGGGGCCTACCAGGCGGCCCAGCTGCGCCGCCTGCTGGCGCGCGACCTCAGCGCGCGCCCTTGATCGCGCTCGACGCCACCCGGGCCAGGCCCTGGCCATGGGGATTGCTGACGGTGCGCGTAACGAGGATGTCGACCGGCGTCACGGCGCGGCCATAATAGGCGTGGTTGCGGCCCTCGTCGACCGAAATCACGGTGCCGTCGAGGTTCACGCCGCCGTACAGCCCTTTCGACCGGGTGTACGCCACCATGTCGGCATTGATCGGCGCGCCCGTGCCGGCGCCGACCGGGCCGGCCGCGACACTCACTTCGCCGCCCAGCTTGAACGACGTCGACAGCAGGGAATCGAGGCCTTTTTCGGTCATCACCAGGGCCACCATTTCGGACGCCTGGGCGCCGGCCTGCAATCCCACCGAGCCTGCGGCGATGCGGTAGAAGGCCGGGCCGGCCCAGTCGTTGCCATGGCGTGCGATGAGAACCGCCGAACCGCCCGAGCCGCCCACGATGAAACCGGCCTGCACGATCTGGGGGCTGATCAGGATCGCCCTGGCGCTGCCCACGTGTTCGCGGAACCACGTCATGTCGGGGTCGCGCACGAAGTTGGTCAGGGTGGCCTGGGCCGCGTCGACCTGGGCCCGGGTGTCGTCAAGAGTCGGCTCGCTGGCGCAGGCGGCGAGCCCGAACGCGGCAACGGCGGCGAGCACGCGGCTGCGCCGCGCGGTACTGTGCAATGACGTCGACATGATCACCTCGCAGATGGCGGTAGGGTAAGTGCCGGCTCAACATCGCCTGGCTTGTAGCGCATTGCTCCCGATGATGGCGGGGAACGACATCATCGGGTAGAACATCCGGTATCCATCCCTTCGCGGCGGATTGCCCGGGCAGCACAGCCTAACGCCGCCGCGGGCGCCGGCGCCATTGGACTTTCGTCGTACACGGCGATTCCTTTGGACCATGGTCCAATGCCGCCGCGCGGCCGCCGCGCCTAACATCGGTGGACGGCCTGCGCTGGCGGCCAGGCGCCGGGTTGGGGAGACACGATGGACATACTGCACGAACTGCTGACGCTGGCCACGCACGCGAGCCTGCTGCTGCTGGCGCTGGGCATCGGCATGGATATCGCCAAGGGCGACGGCCTGTACCTGCTGCGCCGACCGCGCCTGCTGCTGCGCGCGCTGCTGGCGGTGGTGGTCGTGGTGCCGCTGGTCGCGGCGCTGCTGGTGGCGCTGCTGCCGCTGAGGGAATCGGTCGAGATCGCGATCGTGCTGATGGCGGTGTCGCCGTTGCCGCCGATCGTGCTGGCCAGGGAGATCCGGTTCGGCGCCCGCAAGCCCTACGCCTACGGCCTGCTGGTGGCGATGGCAACGCTGTCGATCGTGACGGTGCCGGCGGCGGTGGCGATCCTGGCCTGGCTGTTCGACGCCCACGCCGCGGTGTCGCCGCTGGCGGTGGCGCAACTGGTGTTCGTTTCGCTGTTCGTGCCGCTGGGCCTGGGACTGGGCCTGCGCGCGCTGGCGCCCGGCCCGGCGGCGCGCGCCGCGCCGCTGGTCGGCAATTTCGCTTTCGGGTTGCTGGCGCTGGCCTGCCTGCCGCTGCTGGTGACCGTGGCGCCCGAGCTGGCGCGCCTGATCGGCGACGGCACGGCGCTGGCGATCCTGGCCGTGGTGCTGGCGGGCCTGGTGGCCGGCCACCTGCTGGGCGGGCCCGATCCGCACGACCGGGTCGCGCTGGCGCTGTCGTGTGCGACGCGCCATCCCGCCATCGCGATGCTGGTCGCCGGCGCCAATGCGCTGGGCGACGAGGTGCGGGCGACGGTCGTGCTGTTCGTCGTTCTCGGCCTGGTGGCGATCGTTCCCTACCAGCTCTGGCTGCGCCGTCAGGCGCTGGCGCCGCAGTAAGGAGACGCCGATGACGCCGGCGCTGCCATCCTGGGCCGACGGCCCCGCCCGCGACCGGATCATCGATTTTGTGCGGCGGGTGACGGACGAGGCGTCGAGCGCCCATGTGCCGCCCGCCGGCCGGATCGCCGTGTTCGACAACGATGGCACGCTATGGTGTGAGAAGCCCGGTCCGATCCAGGCCGAGTTCCTGTTCCACCGGCTCGCGCGCATGGCCGCGCGCGAGCCGGCGCTGGTCGTGCGCCAGCCGTGGAAGGCGGCGCTGGCGCGCGACCATGCGTGGCTGGGCGCCGCCATCGAGCAGCATTACCGGGGCGACGGCGCCGCCCTGCATGCCATGGTCGATGGCCTGCTGCAGTGCTATGTCGGGCTGAGCACCGACGAGTTCGCGCGCGCGGCCGCCGATTTCCTGCACGTCGCGCGCCATCCGCAGCTGGGCCGGCCCTATGTCGAGTGCACCTATACGCCGATGACCGAGCTGCTGCGCTACCTCGCCGGACACGGCTTTACCAACTGCATCGCCAGCGGCGGCACGCGCGACTTCATGCGCACGGTGACCGAGGAGGTGTATGGCATCCAGCCCGAGAACGTGATCGGCAGTTCGGTCGCGCTCGAATACCGCGAGGACGTGGGCGACATCGTCCATACCGTCGCGGTCGAGGTGTTCGACGACGGGCCGATGAAGCCGGTGCGCATCTGGAGCCGGCTGGGACGGCGGCCGATCTTCGCCGCCGGCAATGCCAACGGCGACATCCAGATGCTCGATTATTGCGCGCGCGGACCTGGCGCGTCGATGTGCCTGCTGATCCACCACGACGACGCCGCGCGCGAATATGCCTACACGGGCGGCGCCGAGGCGGCGCTGCTGCGCGCGGCCCGCGATGGCTGGACCGTGGCCGCCATGGCCGGCGCCTGGCGCACCGTGTTCGCGCCGCCCGCGGGAGCGCTGTGATGAGGCCCGGCTCCAGATCCTGGTCGGTCCTGGCGCAGCTTGTGATGCTGGCGCTGGTGGCGTCCGGCCCGTTGGGCGCCGCCCAGGGGCCCACCGCGCCGCAGGACGATCCGCAGGGCCGCCAGGAGGATGTCGCGTCGCCGCAAGCCGCGCCCTGGCCGCGTCAGGTGCGCGCGGGCGCCACCACCCTGACCATGTACCAGCCCCAGCTCGATGCCTGGGATGGCGCGCGGCTGCAGGCGCGCGCCGCCGTCGGGGCCAGCGCCGGCGCGCCGCCGCAGACCCGCTATGGCGTGATGACGCTCGAGGCTGACACCCTGGTCGACAAGGGCACCCGCAGCGTGACCCTGGTGCGGGCCCGCATCGTGGGCTCCGAGTTCCCGTCCGCCTCCGCTGCCGAGAAGAGCGCCTGGGAGGCGGCGATCCGCGCCGAGCTCGAAGGCCGTTCGCGCACCATCGAACTCGACCGCCTGGAGGCGGCCATGGAGGCGCTCGGCGCCGGGCGCGCGAGCGCGCAACAGGCGCTGCGTAATACGCCGCCGCGCTTCGTCTTTTCGACCGTGCCGGCGCTCCTGGTGAGCATCGACGGCGCGCCGGTGTACCGCCGCCTGGCCGGGCTGCCGTTCGAGCGCGTGATCAACACCCGGCCGCTGCTGCTGCGCGATGCGCGCGGCGTGCACTACCTGAAGATCTTCGACGGCTGGATGAGCGCGCCGTCCCTGGACGGCCCTTGGCGCGTGCTGGCGGCGCCCGGCGCCGACCTGGAACGCGCCTGGCGCCAGGTGTCGGACGCGCACCTGGCCGATCCGCTGACTGGCCAGGCGGGGCCGGACGATCCGGCGCCGCGCCTGGCCGACGGCGCGCCGGCGCTGTACTTCGCCACCGTGCCGACCGAGCTGGTGGTGACCGACGGCGCGCCGCGCTACGTCCCGATCGAAGGCACCCGCCTGCTGTACGTCGAGAACACCACCGGCAACCTGTTCAAGTCGACGCTCGACAACCGCAGCTACGTGCTGGCTTCCGGCCGCTGGTTCGGCGCCGCCGACGAGAGCGGGCCCTGGGAATACGTGGCGCCGTCCGCGCTGCCGCCCGACTTCGCGGCGATTCCTGACGATAGCGCCAAGGAAAACGTCAAGGCGTCGGTTGCCGGCACCGCCCAGGCGCGCGAGGCGGCGATCGCCGCCGCCATTCCACAGACGGCGACCGTGCAGATCGCGCAGACCACCTTGCCGACGCCGGTGTTCGATGGCGCGCCCCAGTTCAGGCCGATCGACGGCACCTCGCTGCGCTACATCGTCAATACCGCCACCACCATCATCGAGGCCGCTCCGGCCAGCTACTACGCGGTGCAGGATGGCGTCTGGTTCACCGCCAGCGCGCCCGCCGGCCCATACCGGGTGGCCACCAGCGTGCCGGCCGAGATCTATGCGATCCCGCCCGAGTCGCCGCTGTACTTCGTGACGGCGGTGCGCATCTACGGCGTCGACGACGGCGGCGTGACGGTCGGCTATACGCCGGCCTACCAGGGCACCCTGGTCGATCCCGGCAGCGGCGTCGTGGTCTACGGCACCGGCTACGCCTACCAGCCTTGGATGGGCAGCGCCTGGTATGGCGCGCCCGTCACCTATGGCTATGGCGCGTCGGTGGCCTACACGCCCTGGACCGGCTGGGCGGTGGCCTTCGGCCTGGGCTGGGCCTGGGGCGCGGCCGTCTCGTCCTCGGGCTGGGGCTGGGGCCCCTATCCGTACTGGGGCGCCTGGGCGGCGCCGGCATGGGGCGCCGCCTATGGCGCGCGCGGCTGGGCCGGCTATACGGGGAATATCTACTCGCAGTGGGGCAGCCGCGCCAGCGTGGGCCGCGCCGCGGGCGGCTTCGATGCCTGGAGCGGCAACGCCTGGGCCAGCCGGGTCGGTTCTTCGTACAACTCGCGCACCGGCGTGGCCGCCGCCGGCCAGCGCAGCGCCGTGCGCAACGTGTATACGGGCGAATTCGCCGCCGGCGCGCGCGGCGTGGCCCAGGGGCCGCGCGGCGGCTTGGCCGCTGGCGGGCGTGGCATCGTGGCCGACCCCGCGCGCGGGGTCGCGGCCGCCGGCCGCCGGGGCGTGATCGCCGACCCGGCCAGCGGCAGGGCGGTGCAGGGCGGACGCGGCGTGGTCGTCGACCGCGCCAGCGGCCAGGCCGAACGGGTGGCCGGCGCGCGCGGGGCCGGAGGCGGTGCGGTGGCGCGGGTCGGCAACGACGTGTACGCCGGACGCGATGGCCGGGTGTATCGCAACACCGGCGCCGGCTGGGAGCGGCACGGCGCCCAGGGCTGGAGCGCGGCCGGTGGCGGCCAGGGCGCCGCGACGCTGCGCCAGCGGCTCGACGTGGATCGCGGCGCGCGCCAGATGGGCGAGGTGCGCACCCGGAATTTCGACCGTTCATCGATGAACTTGCAGCGCAGCTTCGGCGGGCATCGCGGCGGATTCCGGCGCCGCTAGCACGGCTTCCAGGCGAATGAGGAGAGAAACCATGAACGAACCGATCAACCCCGAGCCGGCGCGCGGCCGCCCGGCTCCGGTGAACGTGGACGACGCCGAACTGCTGCCGGGGGGCTGGACCATCCCGGCCGCCGGGCTGGTGGCGTAAAGGGCGGGCCGGCCATGGATACTGTCAGCGCGTCCCCCTTCGAGGACCCGGCGGTCGAGCTGTCGGCGCGCCGCACCGGCATGTCGTTCCAGCGCACCCGCATGAGCGCCGACCGCACCCTGATGTCGGTGATCCGCACCTCGCTGTCCCTGATCAGCTTTGGCTTCACCATCTTCCAGCTGTTCCTGAAGCTGGCCCAGGCCGAGGTGCTCGATGAAGGCAGCGGCGCGGTGCGCGGCTTCGGCGTGTCGCTGGTGCTGCTCGGGATCGCGATGCTGGTCTCCGGCATCGGCTTTCACGTGGCCTTCATGCGCGGCCTGCGCAGGGAGCGCGCGCAACTGAAGGCCCAGGGACTGATCCACGGCGAGAGCGCGTTCCCGGTTTCGCTGACCCTGATCGTGGCCCTGGCCATGCTGCTGATCGGCCTGTTCGCGATCGGGGACATGGTGCTGGGCTTTGGGTCGGTGGTATGAATCCACAGGCAGCGAGAGGCAGGTCAGCATGGCGAACACATCAAAGAACACCAACCGGAAAAGCGCGTCCCGGGTGCCGATGGCGGTGCGCTGGCCGGGACGCATCGCCGCCGCCAGCGGCGCCTGTCACTGACCAGGAGGGCATATGCCGGAAGCAACAAGCAAGACGGCGGCCGGCGCCGACCGCCGCGACGCCTATCTGGAAGCGGCGCCGGCCCCGGGGCTGGCGCCCCGTCCAGGCCTGGCCTGGATCCCCGGCGGGCAATTCCGGATGGGGTCCGACCGCCACTATCCCGAAGAGGCGCCGGCCCATCCGGTCCGGGTGTCCGGCTTCTGGATGGCCACGAGCACGGTGACCAATGCCGAATTCGCCCGCTTCGTGGCGGCGTCCGGCTACGTCACCGTGGCCGAGCGCGATCCCGATCCGGCCCTGTATCCGGGCGCCTTGCCCGAGATGCTGGTGCCGGGCGGCATGGTGTTCCTCAAGCCGCCGGGACCGGTCGACCTGCGCGACATCGGCAACTGGTGGGCCTATGTGGGCGGCGCCGACTGGAAACATCCGCGCGGGCCCGACAGCGCGCTCGACGGCCTGGACGAGCATCCGGTGGTGCAGGTGGTGTACGAGGACGCGCTCGCCTATGCGCGTTGGGCCGGGCTCGAATTGCCGACCGAGGCCGAATGGGAATTCGCCGCGCGCGGCGGCCTGGACGGCGCCGATTACGTGTGGGGCGGCGACTTCATGCCGGATGGCGCGCCGATGGCCAATACCTGGCATGGCGAATTTCCCTGGCAGCGCCTGCCGCCCTCGACCGCCCGTGGCACGATGCCGGCGCGCGCTTTCGCGCCGAACGGCTATGGCTTGTACCAGATGGCAGGCAATGTCTGGGAATGGACGGCCGACTGGTACCGCGCGCGGCATCCGGCGGCGGCGCACAAGGCCTGCTGCGTGCCGCTCAACCCGCGCGGCGGCGCGCAGGACGGCAGTGTCGAGGCGGGGCGCGAACGCGGCGGCCCCCGGATCGCACGCAAGACCATCAAGGGCGGTTCGCACCTGTGCGCGCCGAATTATTGCCGGCGCTACCGGCCGGCGGCGCGCTATCCGCATCCGCTCGACACCGCGACCTGCCACCTGGGCTTTCGCTGCATCCTGCGGTCTTAGCCGGTGTGGCGCTGTCTCTGCGGCTACTCGACGGTGTAGCCGCGCCCCCGCATGCAGGCGCTGTAGGCGCGCCCGTAGTCGTCCAGCGCCGCCTGCTGCGCGCCGGCGCTGGCCGCGTTGCGGCCGGCCTGGTTCTGGCGCGCGCGATGGCCGCCGGCGATGGTGCCGACCCCGGCGCCGATGGCGGCGCCTTCGCCGGCGTCGCCGCCGATCGCGCCGATGGCGGCGCCGCCGAGCGCGCCGCGCAGGGCGCCGCGCACCCGTTCGCCGCCGCCGACGGCCGGGCCGGTCTCTTGCGGCGGCGGCTGGGAGGCGAGGGCGGCCGGATCGATCCCGGTCTGCTTCCTGGCCCAGGTGGTGCACTCGCCGTCATCGCGCTCCTGGCGCGCCTGGCTTTGGCCCTGGGACGGATAGGCGATCGGGCGCTGGGCCTGGGCCGCCGTCGCACTGGCGGCCAGCAGGACCGCACAGCCGAGCTGGCGGGTGAGCCGTCGCGTGAGCGACATGGTGCGCTCCGGCGCTGGCTGGGAATAGTTGCCCGGGAAACCCGAGCGCAGCGCCCGGGCCGCGCCGGCAGCGCCGGGCTGGGTGGTCCGGCGCGCCTGGCAGCCTGCCAGCACCGTGGCCACGGGCACTGTGCCGATGGAAGTGTTCATCGAAAGGATCCCCCGAAGGTCTGACGGCCATCGTCATCGTGGTCGAATCGCGGGAACAAGGCCATTGTCCTTTGGTCCTACCTCGGACAGACGGACACAGACGATGCGCGGCCCGGCGGCGCAAAGGACGAGACGAGGATGACGGCGACGACCTGGCTGCGACTGGCACTGATCTGGATGCTCCCCCTGGCGCTGACCCCGGCCGCCGCCGGTGCAGTCGCCGATGCCGCTGCCGCATCCGACACCGCAGCCGACACCGCAGCCGATGCCGCGGCGGGCGCGCAGCCGGCCGCGCCGCGCATCGGCCTCGTGCTGGGCGGGGGTGGGGCGCGCGGCACCGCCCACGTCGGCGTGCTCGACGTGCTCGACGCCTTGCGCGTGCCGGTCCATTGCGTGGCCGGCACCAGCATGGGGTCGCTGGTGGCCGGCGCCTGGCTCGGCGGACTCACCCCGCCGCAGATGCTCGAGCGCATTGGCAAGGTCGACTGGCGCGACCTGTTCGACGACGCGACCGCCCGCGGCCAGACCAATTACCGCGAGCGGCGCCTGGCGCAAAGCTATTATCCCGGTCTCGAGGCCGGCATCACTCCGGACGGACTGCGCATGGCGCGCGGTCTCCTGGGCGGTCAGAAGATCAAGCTGTTCTTCAATACCCTGGTCGGCGCCGACCGCGGCGAGCGCACCATCGAGAGCCTGCCGCTGCCCCTGTCGATCGTGACCACCGACATCGGCACCGGCGAGCGGGTCGTGTTCCGCAGCGGCGAACTGGCGGCCGCCATGCGCGCCAGCATGAGCGTGCCGGCGGTGCTGGCCCCGGTGCGCTACCAGGACCGCTACCTGGTCGACGGCGGCCTGGTCGACAACCTGCCGGTGCGCGAAGCGCGCGAGCGCTGCCAGGCCGACGTCATCATCGCGGTCGACGTCGGCTCGCCGCTGCTGCAGCCGCAGCAGGTCGCGTCGGTCGCCACCGTGTCCCTGCAAATGATCAATATCCTGACGGAGCAGAACGCCGAGGCTTCGCGCGCCCAACTGGGGCCGGGCGACATCTATATCAAGCCCGACCTGACAGGCATCACGGCGGCCGACTTCGGCAAGTTCCGCGAGGGCGCGGCGCGCGGCAAGGCGGCGGCCGAGGCGGTGGCGCCGCAGCTGGCGCGGCTCGCGCTGCCGGTCGCCGACTACGCGGCGTGGACCGCACGCCTGCGCAGCCCGGCGCCGCCGCCGCCCGTCATCGACCGCGTCGAGGTCGCCCGGCTGCGCCATGTGAACCCGGTGCTGGTGCATGAACACCTCGATATCGTGCCCGGGCAGCCGCTCGACACCAATCGTCTCGAGGCTGGCCTGGCCCGCGTGTATGGCGAAGGCGACTTCGAAAGCGTCGACTACGCGCTGCTGGGCACCCGCGCGCGGCGCATCCTGCAGGTCACGCCCACCGAGAAGAGCTGGGGCCCCGATTACCTGCGCTTCGGTGTCGAGCTGCAGGCCGCGAACGACGAGAACGACTTCGCGCTGCGCATGGCCTACCACCGCAAATGGCTCAATCCGCTTGGCGGCGAATGGCTGTCCGGGGCCCAGATCGGCGAGCGCGCCACGCTGTTCACCCAGTTCTACCAGCCGCTGGGGCCGCGCCAGCGCTTCTTCCTCCAGCCGGCGCTGGCGCTGGTGCGCGACCGGCTCAATGTTTACCAGGACGACCGCCGCATCGCCGAATATGCGCTGCGCAGCCGCGGCGCCAGCCTCGGGCTGGGCATGAATGCCGGCACCGTCGGCCAGCTGCGCCTGGAACGCACGGTGCGCAAGATCGAAGCCACGGTCGAGACCGGGCCGGCGTCCTTGCCGACCGGCGAGTCGACCCTGCGTGGCTGGCAGGTCGTGGCCGACTTCGACCAGTTCGACAGCGCTTTCTTCCCCAGCCGCGGCTGGGCGGCGCGCGCCGCCTGGTTCCGCCACGACGATGGCGACTACAGCCGGCTGGCGACCGAGCTGCGCGCCGCGTACGTCTGGGGTGAGTACGTGCTCAATGGACGGCTGCACTACACCGGCTCGACCCAGGGGCGGATGCCGCTGGCCGACGCCGCCGCGCTGGGCGGCTTCCTGAATCTGTCCGGCTATGTGCGCAACCAGGTCCTGGCCGACGATGTGCGCTTCGCCAGCCTGCGCGGCGAAAAGATCATCGGGCGCATGCCGCTGGGGCTGCGCGGCGACCTGCGCGTCGGCCTGTCGCTCGAGGCGGGCAGTGCGCGCAACCGCTTCACCGAAACCCGGCTCGACGGCTGGCAGGCCGCGGCCGCCATCTACCTGGGCGGCACGACGCCGCTTGGTCCGCTGTACTTCGGCGCCGGACTGGCGCAGGGCGGCCGCTCGTCGCTGTACCTGTTCATCGGTTTGCCTTGATGCGGCGCTTGCGCGTGCCGCCATCGCAGGCCGGTCCGCAACCATGGCGACGTTGCCGCGTCCTTTACCACCATGGATCATGACAATCGGAGGCTGGCATGAACATCCGTACCACGAGCAAGACGGCAATGGCACTGGCGAGCTGTGCAGCGTTGGCGACGATGGCCACCCCGGCTGCGGCCCAGGCGCAGGCGGGCGAGCGCTGGGACTACGAATTTTCGCCCTATCTGTGGGCGGCCGGCCTCGATGGCACGACGACGGTGGGCGATCTGTCGGTCGAGAGCGAGCACAGCTTTTCAGACCTGGTGGACAAGCTCGACTTCGGCTTGAGCGGCAGCTTCGAGGCGCGCCAGGGGCGCTGGGGCGTCCTGTTCGACGGCATCTACATCAAGCTCTCGGACGACGTCGCCACGGCACGCGGACCGGTGGATGTGGAAGTGGTGCAGCAGATGTACACGCTGGGCGGCGCCTGGCGTGCGCTCGAGGGTCCGGCCCCGGTCGACCTGATCGCCGGCCTGCGCTTCAATTACCTGAAGCCGACGCTCGAACTGGGCGGCGTCGAGCGCGGCCAGAGCAAGGATGCGCTCGATCCCTATGTCGGCGTACGCGGCCGTTATCCGCTGGACCCGCGCTGGACGCTGGTCGGCTACCTCGACGTCGGCACGTTCGACGGCAGCGACTACGCGTGGCAGTTGCTGGTGGGCGCAAGCTATGCCTGGCGGCCCGACCGCTCGCTCAAGTTTGGCTATCGCCAGCTCAAGACCAAGTACGACGGCGAGCGCGTCGACGTCGACACGACGATGCAGGGCCTGTATGTCGGTGTTGGCTTCCGCTTCTGATCGGCAATTTTTACGGTCTATATGCGTTCAAAATAGGGTTGCACGGAAAGGTTGATGCTGTGTGACCGCGTTACTCAAGATTGGTTTCACAGGAGGCTGGCTAAGTGCCCTTGATGTTTGTGACATATCAAATAGGCCATGTGTCGTCCCGTGCGTGGGTGACCGCGCATCTAGAATCGTCTGCACCGCGCTGGCATGCGCAGGATCATGGTTGACAGCGGAAGACGCCGCGCCTGAAAGTATGGAGGTGGCTTCCGGTGCATTCTTGCAGCGGGAGTTGGCTATGCAAACGATCGAACCCCTGACCTATCTCGTCGATGGCGATGCCGGGGCGCTGAAGGACATGGCGTGCCTGCTGCAGGCGGCGGGCCTGCATGTGGCCGCCTTCGACCGCACCGACAGCTTCCTGCAGGCCCACGATCCGACCGCCCCCGGCTGCGCCGTGATCGATGTGCGGATGCCGGGGCTGGACGGCCTGGCGCTGCTGCGCGAACTGCAGGAGGGCGGCGCCGAGCGCGCCATCGTGTTCGTCGCCGGCGGCGCCAGCGATGCGGCGCTGGGCGTGCGGGCCATGAAGGCCGGCGCCGTCGACTTCCTGATCAAGCCGCTCGAGGTGGATGGCTTCATCGCCGCGGTGCGCCATGCGCTGGCGCGCGATGCCCACGAGCGCGCGGTGCGGGTCGAGCTGCAGCGCATCCGCGCCCACCTCGACACCCTGACCCGGCGCGAGCAGCAGGTGCTGCGCCATGTGGTGTCCGGCCGCCTGAACAAGCAGATCGCCTTCGACCTCGGCATCGCCGAAAAGACGATCAAGGTGCACCGCGCCCGGGTCATGGAAAAGATGGGGGCGACCTCGCTGGCCCAGCTGGTGCGCGAGACGCTGGAACTCGAGGCGGGGGCGGTATTCGCCGGCGACGGCGTCGACAAGGATGCGCTGTGACGGCGGCCACATTCGGCGCCCCGCGGCCAAGCGCCCCCATTCGCCGGCATCGCCCTTTGGTCCAATAGGCACTTGCCATCGGCCAGGGCAGGATGGCGATCCGCAGGCGCGCGCCGTACGTGCGTCCGGCAAGATGGGGAGAGCGTCATGTTGAACAAACTGTTGGCCGAGTTCATCGGCACATTCTGGCTGGTGCTGGGCGGCTGCGGCAGCGCGGTGCTGGCCGCCACCTTTCCCGAGGTCGGCATCGGCCTGACCGGGGTGTCGCTGGCCTTTGGCCTGACCGTCCTGACGGCGGCCTATGCGCTCGGCCCGATCTCCGGCGGCCACTTCAATCCCGCCGTGTCGGTAGGGCTGTGGGCCGGCGGGCGCTTCCCGGCGCGCCACGTGGCGCCCTACGTCGTGACGCAGGTGGCCGGCGCCGTGCTGGCCGCCGCCCTGATCTATGTGATTGCGAGCGGCAAGGCCGGCTTCGACGTCCAGGCCGGCTTCGCGGCCAATGGCTACGGCGTGCATTCGCCGGGCGGCTATTCGCTCGAGGCGGCCTTCGTGTGCGAGCTGGTGATGAGCTTCATGTTCGTGCTGGTGGTGCTGGGTGCGACCCACCCGCGGGCCCCCGTCGGTTTCGCCGGCATCGCGATCGGCCTGGCCCTGGCCCTGGTGCACCTGATCAGCATCCCGGTGACGAACACCTCGGTCAACCCGGCGCGCAGCACCGGCCCGGCGTTGTTCGTCGGCGGCTGGGCGGTGGCCCAGCTATGGCTGTTCTGGCTGGCTCCCTTGCTCGGCGGCACGCTGGCCGGCGTGTTGTACCGCAAGGTGCTGCAGCGCGAGCCGGCCGAGCCCTCGGGCATGGGTCCGATGGAGCCGGAGATCAGCCTTGGGGCGCGCACCTGAAGCGCGCCAGTTTTATAGCCTGGGAGAAAGTGCCGATAATATTGCTGACATCTTTGCAGAATAGCCACTACAATCGAAATGCATCCTGTCGTCACGATGCACCCGTCAGCGCCCGCCTTGTGCGGGCGCTCGTTCGTTGTGCCTCGCATGCAGCTGGCATATCCGCCCCGGCGGAGTTCGCATCGCGGGCCTGGTTCGAAAGGAAGTGGCGTGCAAACCGAGATCAAGTCATCTGTCATGGAAGCGATCGGCAACACGCCGGTGGTCAGGCTCGGCCGCGTATTCGCGGCGGCCAATGTGGTGGCCAAGCTGGAATTCATGAATCCGGGCGGCAGCATCAAGGACCGCATGGTGCGGGCCATGCTGCGCAAGCTGCCGCCTCAGGCGACGCGCGTGGTCGAGGCGTCCTCCGGCAACACGGGGGCGGCGCTGGCCATGGCCAGCGCCGTCCTTGGCCTGGACTGCGAGGTCGCCGTTCCGCTCACCACCAGCCGGGAAAAGATCAGGCGCATCGAAGCCTATGGCGCGACGGTGCGGGTGTGCGACGCCGAGCGGGGCCCCGACTACCAGGAGACTGCCCTGGGCATCGCGCGCCAGGGCGACGCCCATCATCTCGACCAGTACCGGTCAAGCCTGAACAGCCAGGCGCACTACGCCGACACCGCGCCCGAACTGTGGTCGCAGATGAAAGGCCAGATCGACGTCTTCGTGTGCGGCGTCGGCTCGGGCGGGACGATCTCGGGCATCGGGCGCTACCTGAAGGAGCGCGATCCGTCGATCCGCGTGATCGGGGTCGAACCGCGCGATTCGGCCTACCGGACACTGGTCACCGACCAGCCGGCGGGCGGCGAATTCGCCAGCGCGATCGAGGGCGTCGGCAAGGGCTGTCCGTCGCCGGTGTTCGATCCAAAGGTGGTCGACGACGTGGTCCAGGTGCCGGATGAAGAAGCGCTGGCCTGGATCCACCGGCTGGCGCGCGAAGAGGGCATCCTGGCCGGCGGTTCGAGCGCCTGCGTGACGGCGGGGATCGCCCGCCTGCTGCCGCAACTGGGCAATGCACGCATCGTGACGATCTTCCCGGACTCCGGCGCGTTCTACCTGTCGAAATACTTTTAAGAGCCTACCCCGGTAGGTGGGACAGGCTCCTAACGGCCGTCGCGGCCGGCTTCCTGATCGCCCTCGGCCTGTTCCTGCGCGCGCGCCGTCGGCAAGTGCCAGCCGTAGCGGATGGCCGCCAGGCGCAGGCCGAAGCACAGCGCCGCGCCGGCCAGCGCCGTCGGGGTGCTGGGCAGGCCCAGGGCGTCGCCGGCCACCACCACGCTGGCCCCGGCCAGGGCGGCGACGGCGTAGATGTCCGACCTGAACACGGCCGGCACGTTCGACAGCAGGACGTCGCGCGCGACGCCGCCCCCGATCCCCGTCAACATGCCGAGCAGCGCCGCCATCACCGGCTCCAGGCCGAACACCAGCGCCTTCTGGGCGCCGGCGACGCAGAACAGGGCCAGGCCGGCGCCGTCGAATACCAGCACCGGGTGGCGCAGGCGGTGCAGGGCGGGCGACCAGAAGAAGATCGCCACCCCGGCCAGCAGCGACACGCCAAGATAGCGCCAGTCGGTGAAGGCGGCCGGCGGCGTGGCGCCGATCAAGAGGTCGCGCACGATGCCGCCCGAGGTGGCGGCGACGAACGACAGCACCAGCACGCCGAACAGGTCGAGGTGGCGCCGCACGCCGGCGGTGGCGCCGCTCAGGGCGAACACGAAGGTGCCGACCAGGTCGAGCGTCAGCACCAGGGTCTTCATGGCGGCGCCCATGTCGAGGGCGGAAACGGGGAACAAGGCGTACCTCTGAACATGAAAGGGAGGATGCGGATTCTATAGCACGGCGCCGGTGCGTGCCCATCCGCGTCCATCCACGCCCGCCCTTGGCTGTGCGCCGGCGCATGGACGAGCGCGGCCTGCCGCTCGGGCATGGCGCCCGCGCGGATGCGGCTGCTTGACGCCGGGCGGGATGCCGGGGCAGGATGGATTCCGTGCTGGCGCCGCCGCCCGCACTGCACGACCTTGAAACAAGGCGGGCGCCGTCGGGCGGCCGCATCGCATGGGAGCCAACAGATGAACATATCCAGCCCCGGGGTGAAGCAGCGCGAGGAAGCACCCCTCCGGCAAACGAGCGGCGAGGTGCAAGGGGGGCCAGACCCACACCTGGAAGAGGCGCTCGACGAAGCGCTTGCCGAATCCTTCCCTGCCAGCGACCCCGTGGCCGTCTCGATCAGCTCGGCCGCTCCGGGTGCGCATCCGCGCACTGCACGATCCTCCGAACCGCCATCCTGACCCGCAAGCGTGCGCCTTTTCGGCACGGCTGACTCTAGACTTGGTACTCGTTGTCGGAGCACATACGGTCACTTCCCCGCATGATTGCATGCATGACCTGGCGGGCCCGCGCCCGCCACCCGAGAAGGAGATTTCACCGTGTCGACCACCATCACCATCAACGGAAACGTCGTCGCACTGCCAACCGATCCGCGCGTCTCCCTGCTCGACTTCCTGCGCGAGCACCTGCACCTGAGCGGCACCAAGAAGGGCTGCGACCAGGGCGCCTGCGGCGCCTGCACCGTGCTGCTCGACGGCGAGCAGCGCATCCTGTCGTGCCTCGCGCTGGCCGTGCAATACCAGGGCCGCGCGATCACCTCGGTCGAGGGGCTGGCCAGCGGCGAACAGCTGCATGCGCTGCAGCAATCGTTCATCGAGCATGACGGTTTTCAGTGCGGCTATTGCACGCCAGGCCAAATCTGCTCGGCGCTGGGCATGGAGGCCGAGCTGCGGCGCGGCGTGCCGAGCTACGTCACCGAAGACCTCGGTCTCGATACGATCGCGTTCAGCGAAGACGAGGTACGCGAGCGCATGAGCGGCAACCTGTGCCGTTGCGGCGCCTACAACGGCATCGTCGCCGCCGTGACCGAGCACCATATGCAGTCGCACGCCAGGGCGCCGGCCGGGGAGACGTCATGAACCCGTTCACCTTTGCCCGCGCGCACGACGCGCAGGACGCCGTGCGCAAGGGTGCGGCGGCGGGCAGCCGCTATCTCGGCGGCGGCACCAACCTGGTCGACCTGATGCGCGAGACCATCGAGCGGCCGGCGCAGTTGGTCGACGTCAGCGGCCTGTCGCAACAGATCGACGAGCGCGCCGACGGCAGCCTGCTGGTCGGCGCGGCGGTCAAGAACACCGCGCTGGCCGAGCACCGCACGGTGCGCACGCGCTTTCCGCTGCTGGCGCGCGCCATCGCGTCCGGCGCCTCGGGCCAGATCCGCAATATGGCCACCGTCGCCGGCAACGTCCTGCAGCGCACCCGCTGCGCCTATTTCTACGACCGTGACGGCGCCCACTGCAACAAGCGCAATCCGGGCGAGGGCTGCGACGCGCTCCAGGGCGTGCACCGCATGCATGCGGTGCTGGGGGCCTCGAGCGCCTGCATCGCCACCCATCCGTCCGACATGTGCGTGGCGCTGGCCGCGCTCGACGCCGTGGTCCACCTGCAGGGCCTGGGCGGGACGCGTCAGGTGCCGTTCACCGGCTTTCACCTGCTGCCCGAAGACCATCCCGAGCGCGAGACCGTCCTCCAGAGCGGCGAACTGATCACGGCGATCGAGATTCCGGCGCTGGCCTTCGGCGCCAACTCCACCTACCGCAAGGTGCGCGACCGCGCCAGCTACGCCTTCGCGCTGGTGTCGGTGGCGGCCGCGCTCGAGGTCCGGGACGGGCTGGTCAGCGACGTGCGGCTGGCGCTGGGCGGGGTGGCGCACAAGCCGTGGCGCGCGTCGACGCTGGAGCAGATGCTGCGCGGCCAGCCGGCCGACGCGGCCCATTTCGAGGCAGCGGCGCGCGCCGAGATGGCCGACGCCAGGCCCCTGCGCGACAACGCGTTCAAGATCCCGCTGGCCCAGCGCACGATGGTGGCCGTGCTCGACCGGCTGGCCACCGCCCATTCCTGAGGAGCTAGAGCATGAAGATCGTGCAGAACATCCAGAAGGCCGGCCAGGCGATCATGCAGAAGGCGGTGGCGCTCGCGCCCGACCGCTACGTCACCGGCGGCAAGCCCGATCCGCTCACGTCCAGCGACGATCCGCTGATCGGCGCGCCGGTATCGCGCCTGGACGGCCCGGTCAAGGTGAAGGGCGAGGCAAAATACGCCGCCGAGTTCGCGCTGGACCGGATGGTCCATGCCGCACTCGTGCACAGCACGGTGGCCAAGGGGCGCATCGCCGCCATCGACGCGGCCGACGCCGAGGCCGCCCCCGGCGTCGTGCTGGTGCTGAGTCACCGCAACGCACCCAGGATGTGGGCCCCGGCCGTGCTGATGCGCGAGCCCATGGGGGCGAGCGGCGACGCACTGCCGGTATTCCAGGACGACCGCGTGCACTGGAACGGCCAGCCCGTCGCCCTGGTGCTGGCCGAGACGCGGGAACAGGCCGACCATGCGACGACGCTGGTGCGGGTGCGCTACGAGAGCGAGGATGCACTGACGTCGATGGAGGCCGCCCGCGCCGCCGGCGACAGGCTCGGCCAGTTCCAGGGCGAGCCGCTGCAGGACGTCATCGGCGACGCCGAGGGCGCGCTGATGGCCGCGGCCCACCGCGTCGATGCGGTCTACCGCACGCCGCGCCACAACCACAATGCGATCGAGCTGCATGCGGTGACCGTCGTCTGGGAAGGCGACGTCCTGCGGGTCCACGACGCCAGCCAGGGGGTGGCCAGCACGGCCTGGACGCTGGCGCAGGTGTTCGGCATTGGACACGACCAGGTGCGGGTCACGTCGCCCTTCGTGGGCGGCGGCTTCGGCGCCAAGCTGTTGTGGCAGCACCACCTGCTGGCGGCGGCGGCGTCGAAAGTGTCCGGGCGGCCGGTGCGCATGATGCTGTCGCGCGCGGGCGTCTACCGCGTGGTCGGTGGGCGCGCGCCGACCGAGCAGCGGGTCGCCATCGGCGCCGACCGCGACGGCCGCTTCGACTCCCTGATCCATGCCGGCACGACGGTCATGACCGAGTACAACGCTTTCCCGGAGCCGTTCATCCACAATGCGCGCGCGCTGTATGCGGCGCGCAATATCAAGCTCGAGGTGCGGACGGTCAACATGAACATGGCGGCCAATACCGCCATGCGCGCGCCGGGCGAGTCGGTGGGGTCTTTCGCCCTGGAGTGCGCGGTGGACGAGCTGGCCGACCTGCTCGGCATCGATCCGATCCTGCTGCGCCGGCGCAACGAGCCGGTCCAGGACCCGACGCAGGGCACGCCGTTCTCGTCGCGCCACCTGATCGAGGCCTACCGCGCCGGGGCCCAGGCCTTCGGCTGGCAGGAACGCCATGCGAAGCCGCGCATGCGCCAGGAGGGCGAGTGGCTGGTCGGCCTGGGTTGCGCCAGCGCCGTGTTTCCCTATTACCGGATGAATGGCGGCGCAGCCCGCATCGTCCTGGGCCGCGACGGCCGCGCCCGGGTATCGGTCGGCGCGCACGAGATGGGCATGGGCACGGCCACCGCCCAGTCCCAGCTGTGCGCGGCGCGCCTCGGGCTGCCCTTGGACAAGGTCAGCTTCGACTACGGCGACTCGTCGCTGCCGGGGGCGATCCTGGCCGGCGGCTCGCAGCAGACCGCCGCGATCGCGGCTTCGGTCAAGGCCGCGCACGAGGCGCTGTGCGCCGAGCTGCTGAAGTTCGCCGGGCGCGATTCGCCGCTGGCGGGCCTGAAGCCCGAGCAGGTGCGCGCGCGTGGCGGCGGCCTGTGCAAGATCGATGACGCCGGCCGCTGGGAAAGCTATGCCGGCATCCTTGCCAGGGCCGGGCGCGCCGAGGTGGAGGTGACGGCCGAGGCGGCGCCGTCGCAGGAAAGCCTGCACTGGTCGATGCACTCGTACGGCGCGATCTTCTGCGAAGCGCGGGTCAACGTGGTCACCGGCGAGCCGCGCGTGACGCGCCTGCTGGGCTCCTTCGATTGCGGCCGCATCCTCAATGCCAAGACGGCCGCCAGCCAGCTCCGGGGCGGGATGATCATGGGCCTGGGCGCGGCGCTGATGGAAGAGACGCATTTCGACGAGCGCAATGGCCGCATCGCCAATCCGAGCCTGTCGGACTATCACGTGCCGGCCCATCTCGACGTGCCGCCGATCGAGGTGATGTGGCTCGACATTCCCGATCCGCATGCGCCGGCCGGCATGCGCGGCATCGGCGAGATCGGCATCACCGGCACCGCGGCGGCGATCGCCAACGCGATCTACAATGCCTGCGGCAAGCGGGTGCGGGAGTTGCCGATCACACTCGACAAGCTGATGTGATCGGGCGGTGAGGGCGCCCGGGACGCTTGCCGGGCGTCCCGGCGCCGATCTCGGGGTGCGCAGGATGGCGCAGGCCAGGCCACCGGGATCAGCGACCCGAGGCCCATCGCTGCATGATCGACACCGGCGTCTTCGCGTCCGCCTCGACGTCGATGATGGCCCGGCGCCGCGCTGCCGGTAAAGAGTCGGGCGCCTATCCGACCACGCGCATGGAACACAGGTCGGCTCCGAAGGCGGGCAGGGCATTCTCGCCGAACGTGGAGGCGCTAATCAGCAAGCTCGACCGCCGCAAGGCCGCGCTCACATGCGCGGATTTTCGCTACAGTCGTGACAGTTTTCCGCGCTTCAAGTTGGGGCATGGCTAGATGTCGTTGCGCTCGACGATGCCGGGCGCGTTGTCGCGCATTGGCGACGACGGTCTCGTCGCGCAGCCGGCTGCCTGTTGCGACGCTGCGCTGTCGCCCGTGATGGCAAAGCGGGAGCCCTCGTGCACGGCATGCTGCAGCGTGAGGGTGGCAAGGAACACCGTGCTGAACTCGATGATCGCGACCACCAGCAGGAACACCGGTGCGGCGATCGCCATCGCGACGATCGTGGCGTCGGACTGACGGCGGATACATCGTAATTCAGGACATTTTACGGAAGGGTTGACCAGTCATGCGGTAAGCTTCGGGATTCTATAGGGAAAAAAACATTTCCCGCATCGGTTTTAGAAAGGATTCAACGCCTCCGTCGGCGCCGCACAACATGAATTGGCTAGCAAGCATCGTCCCTTCCTTTCTTCGTTCAACGGGTCGCGCGCGCACGCGCCAGTCGAGCGCCGAGCAGCGCGTGGCCAACGCCGACGCCGAGGTCTGGATGGTGTTCGGCATGCGCGGGCTGCTGGCCGTGTCGGCGCTGCTCACCTTGTTCATCGGGCCGGGCGGCATGACGGCCCCGGGCGCATGGACCTGGGCCGTGTTCGCCGCCTATGTCCTCCACAGCCTGACCCTGCTGGCGCTCGCCGGTTACCGCGCCGGCTTTTCGCATGGTCCGCTGGTGTACTGGATCGACATCGCCTGGTACGGCCTGTTCGTCTGGGCCAGCGGCGGCAGCGCCAGCCCTTTCTTCCCGTTTTTCTTCTTCGCCATCCTGGCCGCTTCGTTCCGCCACGGCTTCGACGCCGGCGCCAAGCTCACTCTCGGTTCGGTCGCCGTGGTGGCGCTGTCGGTGGCGGCGGCGCAAGGCCTGGCGTCGCTGCACATCCTGCTGCTGCGCGCGACCTTCATGCTGGCGCTCGGCTATATGGTCGCGTTCTGGGGCGGACTGGCGGTCGACCAGCGCCGACGCCTGGCGCTGCTGCGCGACGTGAGCCGCCTGTCCAATCCGCGCTTCGGGGTGCAGCACACCCTCGACTCCTTGATGGAAAAGATCCTGCGCTTCTACGGCGCCGACAGCTGCGTGCTGCTGATGCAGGACAGCCACGAGCGCTGGGTCATGAGCACGGCTCACCATCCGAAAAGCGGGCGTGCGATCAGCCGCAGCCGGCCGGATGCGGCCGACATCGCGCCGCTCCTCAGGCTCGAGGACGACGCCAGCCTGTACCAGGCGCCGCCGCGCTACCTCGGCCTGTTCGCGCTGGGTCGCGCCACGGCGCTGAACCAGGGCAAGGACACGCGCGAGTGGCGCCAGGCCGACCCCCACGCCTGCCGCCATGTCGCCGACCTGCTCGATGCCGAGGGGTTCATCAGCGCCGCGCTGCCGCTGCGCAAGGGCAGCGGTCGCATCATCGTCACCGGCGCGCGGCTCAAGCGCAGCGACGCCAGTTTCCTGAAGCACATCGTGCAACAGGCATTCCCGGTCATCGAAACCATCGACCTGCTCGACCGGCTGGCGTCGGAAGCGGCGTTCCGCGAGCGCCAGACCATCGCCCGCGACTTGCACGACAGCACAATCCAGCCGTATATCGGCCTGCGCCACGCGGTGGCCGCGATCCGCAACCAGGCCGGTGACGACAGCGCGGTCGCGCCGGAGCTGGATCGCTTGCTGGCAATGTGCTCGGGCGTGATCGGTGACATGCGCGACTTCGCCCAGCGTTTTCGCAGCGGGCGCCAGGAAGAACCGGAACTGCTGATCGCGCTGCGGCGCCAGTTGCACCAGGTCGAGACCTTCTATGGCCTGGATGTGATGCTGGAAATGCATGCCGACAGCCCCATCCAGGACCGCATGGCGGCCGAAGTGTTCCAGATCGTCACCGAAGGCATCAGCAATATTTGCAAGCACACGCGGGCGCGCACGGCCGGCGTGGTGGTGGAAGCGAAGGGCGGTACGCTCGCCATCGATATTGTCAATCCGACAGCCGTGGGCGGAAAGGCCGCCGCGGCCTTCGTGCCGAGCTCGATCGCCGAACGGGTCCAGGGCCTGGGTGGCAAACTGGAGATGGAAGCCGACGGCCGCCAGACCCTGCTGCGCATCCACATACCGATCTGAACACGCAAAGTTGCAAGGAGAAACATGACCATTCGTATCTTATTGGTCGATGACCATAAAACCATGTTGTGGGGACTGGAGCGCCTGATCCAGGCCGAGGGCGATGCCTTCCAGCTGGTCGGCAGCGCCAGCGACGGCATCGAGGCCAGGGCCTTGTGCGCCGAGTTCAAGCCCGACATCGTGCTGCTCGACCTCGACCTGAAGGGGACCTGCTCGATCGATTTCCTGCCGACGCTGATCCAGAACGGAACCACCAGGGTCGTCATCCTGAGCGCCAATCGCGACCAGGCGACGCTGGCGGCGGCGGTCAAGGCCGGCGCGCGCGGCGTGGTCAGCAAGGAGGCGCCGACCGAGGACGTGCTGGCCGCCGTGCGCAAGGTGCATGGCGGCGAGCTGTGGCTCGACCAGACGCTGATGCAGGTCCTGCTGGGCCAGCTGGTGGCGCCAGCGCCGAAGGCCGATCCGGAGGCGCAGCGCATCGCCTCGCTCACTGCGCGCGAGCGTGAGGTGATCGGCATGATCGTGCAGGGCAAGGGCGCCCTGAACAAGGACCTGGCCGAGCGCGCCTTCATCTCGGAGCGCACGCTGCGCAACCACCTGACCACCATCTACCAGAAGCTGGACGTGGCGAACCGCCTCGAACTCTACGTCTACGCCACCAGGCACGGACTGTCCTGACCCTCCCCGCCGGCGCGCTCCCGGGCGCCGCTCACTTCTCCAGCCTGCCTGGCGATCCTCTCCACATGGCGTCTGGGACATTTGTCCCAGACCGCCGTGGCAACAAGTCCCCCGCGAAAAGGTAGTTTTGACGGATGGCGCCAGAACCGCCGATCCGTAAGATTCGACCCGTGCGCCGCGTACCGTTTCACGCGGCATGGCGGCAACAGGACAGGAGCGAACGTGGACGACATGGAACCCACGCGGGAAGACAATCCGGAGCACAACTACGAAAGAAACAGCAGCCCGGCAATGTCGTACCTGGTCCTGAGCGTCCTGCTCGCAGTCGTCTGCTTCATCGCGGCGATGGCCGTGTGGACGATCGCATGAAGCCCGACTTATTCATATCAACGAAAGGCACGACCATGAACTTCATCGCCAACCTGATCAAGGAAGAGGATGGCGTCACGGCGATCGAGTACGCGCTGATCGCCGCGCTGATCGCCGCGCTGATCGCCGGCGTCATCATCGCGGTGATCACTCTGCTGGGCAGCAACATCAGCGTCCTGTTCAACGCCCTGGCGGCAAAGATCAAGTAGCAAGCCCTGAGACATCCCACCGCCCGACGGCGGCCCCGATCCGGCACGGTCTTTCCGCTGCCGGATTTTTTTTCGACCGGAGTCGAACATGACGACGCTGCCACTCATGCTGCTGCTTGCGCTGCTCGGCGCCGCCGTCTGGCACGACGTGCGCGCGCGCCGCATCCCGAATGCCGTCATGTTCCCCGGCATGCTGGCGGCGTTCGCGCTGCACGCGCTGCTGCCGGCGGGGCCGGGTTTGTTCGGTCCGCAGGTCGGTGGCCTGGGCCTGCTGCAGTCGCTGGGCGGCTGGGGACTGGGCCTGGCGCTGCTGCTGCCGATGTATGCGCTGCGCCTGATGGGCGCCGGCGACGTCAAGCTGCTGGCGATGGTGGGCGCGTTCGTCGGCGCCGGCCAGACCCTGACCGTCGGCCTGGTCACGCTGCTCGCCGGCGGCCTGCTGGCGGCGGCCTTCGCCGCCTGGAAGGGCAGCCTGCGGCGCCTGGCCGGAAATGCCTGGCAGATGGTCATGCGGGCCGTCTTTTCCGCGCTGGCCGGCCGCACCGCCGCCCCGCCCGCGCCGCCGGAGGCAGCCAGCGGCCGCCTGCCGTACGCGGTGGCGATCGCGGCCGCCGCCATCGGCTGCGTGCTGTGGACCCGTGCGCACGGGGAACTGCCGCTGTGAGCCAAACCACAAGCAACGCCCCCCTGGCCTCGTCATCAACGACGCCGGGCGCACGACGCTGACGCGCAACAGCCAGAACGAGATGGTGGGCTTTGGCCCGCTGGAGCGTCTGCTTGCCGACCCGAGCGTGTCGGACATCCTGGTCAACACCCACAAGCAGGACTGGGTCGAGCGCCGCAGCAAGCTGGAACGGACCGACGTCACCTTCACCGACGACGCCCAGCTGACGAAGATCATTGACAAGATTGCTGGCCTGATTGCCCTGGCAAGGCGGTAGCGGCGGGTCATAGGGCGATAGCGGTCATACAGGATCAGTATGACTGGCGGTCGATGAGA
This sequence comes from Massilia sp. UYP34, assembly GCF_056279385.1. Lineage (NCBI taxonomy): Bacteria > Pseudomonadati > Pseudomonadota > Betaproteobacteria > Burkholderiales > Oxalobacteraceae > Massilia > Massilia sp. UYP34. Next base: position 503,307 of record NZ_JBWBRF010000002.1, read on the forward strand.
TAGATGGTTTGTGAATGGCGATCATCATGGATCGCAATTTGATTTCTATCTCAGTGGGCGCATACTGGAGTCATACCAGTTCACACACGAAAGAGAAGATCATGTCCACCCTGTCGCTTCGCCCCAGCTTTGCAGCCCAGTTGTCGGCCGTCGCCGCAACCCTCACCAACTTCCTGCGTGCAAAGGCGGCGCCAGTCGCCGTCCCGCGCAGCGCCGACGCCGGCGACGTCTGGGCGCTGTACCGCATGACCCGCGGCGCGGACGCCATCTCGCCGGCAGTCGCCCGCCGCCTGGAAGCGCACGCACAGCAGAAGTAACCGGCGCGCCGCGCCACGAACAGACGCCCTGCTTCGAGCAGGGCGTTTTGCTTGGCGCACGCTGCCTTGCCCGGCAGAACGGGCTGTGCGACTAGTCCTCCGGCGGCTCGTGAAATTCATCGGCCCGCGAGAACAGATCCCAGGCCGCGATGAACAGCGCCGCGATCACCGGCCCGATCACGAAACCGTTCAGGCCGAACAGGGCCATGCCGCCCAGGGTCGAGAGCAGGATCACGTAGTCCGGCAACTTGGTGTCCTTGCCGACCAGGATCGGGCGCAGGATATTGTCCACCAGCCCGATCACCAGCACGCCATAGGCGGCCAGCACGACGCCTTGCCAGATGTCGCCGGTAGCCAGGAAGTACACCGCCACCGGCGCCCACACCAGGGCCGCGCCGACCGCCGGCAGCAGCGACAGGAACGCCATCACCACGCCCCACAGCAGCGCGCCGCTGACGTCCAGCGCCCAGAAGATCAGGCCGCCCAGCGCGCCCTGGGCCATCGCCACCAGCACATTGCCCTTGACCGTGGCGCGGATCACCGTGGTGAAGTTCTGGAACAGGCGACCCTTGTACTCGCTCGACAAGGGGACTGCGCGCTGGATGCGCGCCGCCAGGATGCGGCCGTCGCGCAGCAGGAAGAACAGCAGATACAGCATGATGGCCATGCTGATCACGAAATCGAGCGTGTTGCGGCCGATATTGAGCGCGTATTGCGCCGTGGCCTGGCTGATCTGGGCCGCGCCTTCGGTGATTTTTTCCTGCAGCGAAGCCAGGTTCGTCAGGTCGAACCGCTCGAGCAGTGAGATCGCCCAGTCCGGCAGTGCACCGACCACGAGGTTGAAGTACGAGGCGACATCGAGCTGGCCTGCGCTCAGGCGCGCGTAGATGGCGGTGACTTCATTGATCAGCGACGAGGTGATCACGGCCAGCGGCAACAGCACCATCAGGACGATCACCAGCAGCGAGAGCAGGGCGGCGGCCGTCGGCCGCCCCTTGGTCGCGCGCAGCAGCCGCGATTGCAGCGGCGCGAACAGGATGGCGAACACCACGCCCCAGAACACGGCCCCGGAATAGGGTAGCAGCACCCAGAAGAACGCGATCGTCACGATCGCCAGTAACAGGAGGAAGGAGTTCTGGGGCAGCGTGAATTGCTTCATCGGTGAGGCGCAAGGCGAAATGGTTAATGTTTCCTGATGATAAACCATGGCGTTGCGACCACGGCTGCCTTTTGCATGGCGCGGTACGCCAGCTAACATATGTTTCTACTTTTAGTAAATTGTCGCTTGTTGACCACAAAGTCATCAATCGTGCGCATTGCTCAAATGCCATCTTGCGATAATGAATGTCGCTACGCTTAGACATGGTCTGGCGGGCAATTGAATATCATTCTTTATCGGAGAACCCATGTCCCGCATCGCGCCGCGCTTCACATTGTCCACCATTCCCACCACACTCGCCCTGGCCCTGAAGTGCGCCATCGTGCTGGGTGCGGCAAGCGCCGGCATGGCCCAGGCCCAGCAGTCGCCGGCCCTCGACCGCATGAGCATCTCGGCCGGCGCCTTCCATGCCGAGCCGACGATCCACCTGGGCGGCGACACCCGTTATGGCCGCGTCGATACGCCCGACGAAAAGATCGACGACGTCACCCTGCCGCGCGTGAAGGCCGAGATGCTGATCGGCGACAGGCATGGCCTGTCGTTCGACTACTTCCGCTTCGATGAAGACTGGGCCGGCAGCGCCAGCGGCGATACCGTCTACGAAGGCCGGCCGGTCAGCGGCACCATCAGCGCCGAAGCCGACCTGCGCCTCGAAATGGCCCGCTTCGCCTATAAATGGTGGATGGGCAAGGAAAGGAACGCCTTCGGGGTCGGCCTGGGCGCGGCCTACCTGCGCGCCAAGGTCTCGGGCTCGGTCGATGCCAACCTGAGCGCCTCGAATCCGGTCGAGAATTATTCGTGGAGCGGTTCGGCCTCGGGCAGCGACAGCGTCTGGGCGCCAACCGTCGAGCTGGCATGGCGCCACGCGCTGAACGAGCAATGGCGCTTCTACGCCGAGGCCTCGGGCATCAAGAAGAATGGCGGCACGGTCGAAGGCCATATCTGGAACGGCGCGGTCGGCGTCGAATGGTTCCCGCACCAGAACGTCGGCCTGGTGCTCGACTACACCGTCCAGAAGATCGACCTGCACCGCAACGGCGACCGCACCGCCGACCTGGACCTGAAACTGAAGGGCCCATCGGCCTTCGTCAAGGTCCGTTTCTGACCGGCGAGGCGCACGCGATTCCTCTTGGACTGCACGCTCAATTGCTTCCGGTCATAATACATAGTGCGAAAGCACTAATGTAGCGGAGCGAGGAGAGCGATTGAGCGCGGAGCATCTGATCGGTTGTCATGATTGCGGTAGCCTGTACCACCGGGAGCCGCTGAATTCGTGCGAGCGCGCGCGTTGCGTGCGCTGCCGCCACGAACTGTATCGCTGGCATGCCGGCGGGCCCCTGCGCCGCGCTGATTCGCTGGTGGCGCTGACCCTGGGCGCCGTGCTGGTCTACCTGCTGGCCCAGAGCTTCCCGATCGTCACGCTCGAGATGGGCGGCATGGCGTCCAGCGCGACCCTGCTGGAAGCGGTGGGCGTGCTGTGGAACGCAGGAATGCAGGTGATCGCGGCGATGGTGCTGTTGTGCGCGATCGTCTTCCCCGGCCTGGAGCTGGCATCGCTCCTGTATGTCGCCGTCGGCCTGCGCCGTGGCCGGCGCGTTCCGGGATTTAACATGGTGCTGCGCGTGGTGCAGGGCGCGCGCCACTGGGCCATGACCGAAGTGCTGATGATCGGCATCCTGATCACGGTGATCAAGATGACCAGCATGGCGCGGGTGGTGCCTCATCCGGGCCTGTTCGCTTTCGGTGTACTGACCATCCTGTGCGCGCTCGTGATGCGCTACGAACCCAAGGCGCTGTGGGAACTGGCCGACCGCCTGGCGCCGCGTCCAGGCCAGGCGGCCGGTGGTGGCGCCCATCCGCACGCCGGCGCCCACGTGGCCGGCGCGCTCGTCTCCTGCGGCGCCTGCGGCCTGGTCAACGGCCATCCCTGGCAGCGCGCGAAGAATGGCGCGGCGCACTGCCGCCGCTGCGGCGCCGCGCTGTACCGCCGGATCCCGAACAGCATCGGCTGGACCTGGGTGATGCTGGCCGCGGCCACCTTGCTCTACATTCCGGCCATGGTGCTGCCGGTCATGTACACCCGCACGATCGGCGGCGGCGCCGAGGGCGACACCATCATGAGCGGCGTGGTGCTGTTCTGGAACACCGGCTCGCCGGGCCTGGCCATCATCATTTTCATCGCCAGCATGGTGGTGCCGGTGTCGAAGCTGGTGGCGCTGGCCTGGCTCAATGCGACCGCGCAGCTGCGTTCGCGCATGGCGCCGCTGGCGCGCACGCGCGCCTACCGCGTGGTCGAATTCGTCGGCCGCTGGTCGATGCTCGACATCTTCGTGGTCGCGCTGACCGTGGCGCTGGTGCGCTTCGACGCGCTGGCCACGATCACCGCGGGGCCCGGCGCGATCGCCTTCGGCTGCGTGGTGATCGTGACGATGGTCGCCTCGCACCAGTTCGACCCGCGCCTGATCTGGGACCCTATTGAATCGAATGGAGAACGACATGCCTGAACAGGACGGCGTACGAGCGCCGCAGGGGCCGCCGGCCCCGGGCCCCATTTCGCCCGACGTCGACCGGCCGAGCCGCTGGCTGCCGTCGCTGATCTGGTTGATCCCTTTGCTGGCGGCCGTCATCGGCGCCTGGCAGGTGGTGCAGTGGGTGACCGACAAGGGCCCCACGGTGTACGTCTATTTCGCCACCGGCGAAGGCCTGGAGGCGAACACCACCCGGGTCAAGTACAAGGACGTCGACATCGGCCGCGTGGTGTCGGTGACGCTGGCCGAAGACGGCAACCGGGTGGTGGCCAAGATCGCGATGGTCAAGGAGGCGGGCCGTTTCACGGCGAAGGATTCGCGCTTCTGGGTGGTGCGGCCGCAGATCGGCGCCAGCGGCGTGTCGGGACTCGGCACCTTGCTGTCCGGCCCGTACATCGGCGCCGCGCCCGGCGTGTCCGAGGAGTCCAGCGACGCCTTCACCGGGCTGGAGACGGCGCCGCCGATCCCGATCGGCCTGAAGGGGCGCGAATACCTGCTGCATGCCGACAGCCTGGGGTCGGTCGCGCCCGGCTCGCCGGTCTACTTCCGGCGCGTGCGCGTCGGCCAGGTGGCCAAGGTCGAACTGGACAAGGCCGGCCAGGGCGTCGACATGTCGGTATTCGTCGAGGAACCGTATATCGGCTTCGTTGGCACGGACACGCGCTGGTACCACGCGAGCGGCGTCGACCTGCGCCTGGACGCCAGCGGCCTGAAGCTCAATACTCAGTCGCTGGCGGCGCTGGCCACCGGCGGCATCGCCTTCGAATCGACCGACGGCAAGAAGCCGGCCGTGCCGGCCCCGGCGGGCAGCCGCTACCGGCTGGCCGAAGACCGCGCCGCGGCCCTGCGGCCGCCCGACGGCCCGGCCACCAGCGCCGTGCTGTACTTCGACCAGACGCTGCGCGGCCTTGCGCCGGGCGCGCCGGTCGATTTCCGCGGCGTGGCGCTGGGCGAGGTGCGCACCGTCGGCATCGAATGGGACCGCGAGCGCCGCCGCTTCAATATGCCGGTGACGATCGACATGTACCCGGGGCGCCTGGGCCAGGACTTCATGAACGCGCTGAACCAGGGCCGCGCCGGCCAGGACATGCTGGGCATGATGGTGGGCCGCGGCCTGCGCGCGCAACTGCGCAACGGGAACATCCTCACCGGCCAGCTGTACGTGGCGCTCGACTTCTTCCCAAAGGCGGCCAAGGCCGCGATCGGCCAGCAGGGCGAGCTGGTGGTGCTGCCGACCGTGCCGGGCCAGCTCGACGAGCTGCAAGCCCAGGTGGCGCGCATCGCCAACAAGCTGGACAAGGTGCCGTTCGACGAGATCGGCGCCAACCTGAACCGCACGCTGGCGCAGGCGAACGCGACGCTCGCGCGCCTCGAAGGCGAGGTGCTGCCGGAGATGACGGGCACGCTCACCGCCGCCAAGGGCACGTTCGCGCGCGCCGAGAACCTGCTGGCCCAGGATTCGCCGCTGCAGTCCGACCTGCGCCAGGCGCTGCAGGAAGTGACGGACACGATGGCCAAGCTCAATGCGCTGGCCGACTACCTCGAACGCAATCCGCAGTCGATCATCCGCGGCAAACCCCAGGAGAAGAAGTGATGACGTCATTCCCGTTGCGCCGCCGCGCCCTTGCCACCGCCTGCGCCGCCGGCCTGCTCGGCGCCTTTCTCGGCGCCTGCAGCAGCACGCCGGTCGACCGCTTCTATACGCTGAGCGGCGGCCCGACGGTCGCGCCGCCCGCCGGCGGCGCCGCGCCGCTGTATTTCGAGATGCGGCCGGTGACGGTGCCGGCCCAGCTGCGCCGTCCGCAGATGGTGGTGAGCACCGGAGAAGGCACGATCGACCTCGAGGAACACCATCGCTGGGCCGGGCCGCTGGCCGAGGAAATCGGCAACAGCCTGTCGCTCGGGATCGCGGCCCGTGTGGGCGGGGTGGACGTCTACCGCAGCGCGGCGCCGGACGGCAGCACGCTGTACCGGATCGGCGCCGACGTCCAGCGCTTCGAATCGCGCCCCGGGAGCCATGCGCTGATCGATGTGGTGTGGAGCGTGCGCAGGCTCGATGGCGGCCAGATTGGCGGCCAGATGCAGACTTGCCGCAGCGTGTTCCAGGAACCCGTGGGGATGGGCCACGACGCCCTGGTGGCGGGCCACCGGGCGGCGCTGGACAAGCTCTCGGCCACCATCGTGCTGGCGGTGCGCGCCCAGCAGGAGGGACAGGTCGGGGGGGCGGCGCCGGCCTGTCCGGCCGGCTGAACCGTCAGGGAATCAGGCGCTCCGCGCGCAGGCGCGCGAACAGGTCGTAGAACGAATCGTCGGTGGCCTGCCAGGCGGCAAAGCCCAGGCGCCGGCTGTTGGCCATGTCGGTCATTACTTCCAGCGGGCGGCCCAGGTCGAGGTCGGTATGCCAGGGCGAGGCCAGGCGATCCAGGTCGGCTTCGACCAGGCCGTGGCGCGTGGCGATCTCGCGCCACACCGCGTGGTCGTTCGCCATCGCGGCCTCCAGGGGCTGGATCGTGCCGTTGAAGCCCGCCGCCTGCACGCCGAAGAACGCGGCCAGCTTCGGCCACAGCCAGCTCCAGCGGAACACGTCGCCATTGACGATGTTGAAGGCTTCGTTGCGGGCGGCGTCGGTGTCGGCGGCCCATACCAGCTGCCTGGCCAGCATGCGCGCATCGGTGACGTCCGACATGCCGTTCCACTGCGCGCTCGACCCCGGGAACTGGAACGGGCGCCCGGTTTCCTTGCAGATGGTCGCGTAGACGGCCAGGGTGGTGCCCAGGTTCATCGCGTTGCCGACCGCCAGACCGATCACGGTGTGGGGGCGGTGCACGGTCCAGGTAAAGCGGTCGCGCTCGGCCGCGGCATAGACTTCGTCTTCCTGCGCGTAATAGAAATTCTCGAGCGGCAGGCGCGGCTGGCTTTCGCGCAGCGGGGTGTCGGGCAGGGTGCCCGAACTGGCGTAGGCTTCGAACGGGCCCAGGTAGTGTTTCAGGCCGGTCACCAGCGCGACGTGGCGCACGCTCTTCTTTGGCGCCAGCGCGTCGAGCAGGTTGCGCACCAGGGCGGCATTGACGCGGATGTTCTCGGCCTCGCTGTCCTGGCGCATCCAGGTGGTGATGAAGACGTGGGTCGGATCGACGTCGGCCAGCGCGGCGCCCAGGGCTGCGGGGTCGAGCAGGTCGGCGGCCACGTGGCGCACGGCGGGCAGGTCTTGCGGGGCGCGGCGCGACAGGCCGACCACCTCCCAGCCCCCGGCCAGCAGTTCGCGGGCGACGTGGTTGCCGCCGATGCCGGTGACGCCGACGACCAGTGCGGTTCGTTTCATGTAAGTACTCCTGATGTAACAGTTGGACCTCATTCTACCGGCTGAGATAAATCCGCGCGCAGGCCCCAAGGAAACGGGGCGCCGCCTTGCCGCGGCGCCCCGTCCAGGACTTCACCTTCAGGACATCAGAAGCGGTAACGCAGGGTCAATGAGGTGTTGCGCGGCGCACCGTAGGTGATCTGGTTGAAGGCGGAGAACATCGCGAAGTGGGTTTCGTCGGTTGCGTTGCTGACGTTGAGCTGGGCCGACAGCTGCTTCGTGAAATCGTAGCGCGCCATCAGGTTGACCAGGGCAAACGACTCCTGCTCGATGCGGCCGTCGATGCCTGGCGCCACGGTGCCGTCGATGGTGTAGGTGCTGCCTTCCCAGTTGACGCCGCCGCCGATGGTGAGCTTGCTCCAGGCGCCGGGCAGGCGGTAGGAAGCGAAGGCGCGCAGGGTCTTGCGCGGGTAGATCGCATTGAAGTCGGCGCCGGTTTCATCCTTGGCGCGGAAGATCGCGTAGCCGATGCTGGCGTTCAGGCCAGAGACGATCTCGCCCGAGACGTCCAGCTCGATGCCTTTGCTGGTGGCGCCGTCCGCCGCCCGGTAGTGCGTTTCTTCCAGCAGCGGGCCGGACGGGCCGTCACGATCGATGCGGCCGGCCGCCTGGCCCAGCTTGTCCTGCTTCAGGTGGAACACGGCCAGCGAGGCGTTCACGCGGCGGTCGAAAAACTCGCCCTTGATGCCGGCTTCGCTCGCCTTGCCCTCGATCGGGTCGAGCAGGTTGTTGGCCAGGTCCCTCAGGTTCTGCGGCTGGAAGATGCTGGTGTGGCTGGCGTACAGCGAATAGGTGTCGTTCAGGTCGAACACCAGGCCGGCGTACGGCGTGATCTCGTTCGTGTGCTTGATCGAATACGGGGCTTCCCACGCGCCGCCGCCGTGCTTCTCATAGTTGGTCACGCGCGCGCCGACGATGGCCTTGAGCTGGTCGGTGAGCGAGAAACGCGCCATTCCGTACAGGCCTTGCTGGGTCGTTTCGCTGTCCTGGTAGCGCGCTTGCGCGCCCCAGGTCGGCGTCGGGTAGGCGGCCGGATTCCACCCGTTGAAGTCGGTGACCGGCGGCGTCATGCCTGTGGCCATGCCCGGGAAGGTCGCGATGCGGTTGTTGGCATAGAAGTCGGTATCGGCATGCAGGTAGCCGATGGCCGCCTGGTGCTCGCGGCCGAACGCCGAGAACGGACCGCTGGCGTGGATGCCGAAGTCCTTCTGTTTGGTCTGGGTGACATAGGAACCGGCGAAGGAGCCGATGCCGGCGCCGGTCTGGCGATCCGGCACGCCGGACAGGTACAGCAGGCGCGAATCGCCGTCGCGGGTGGCGTCGGTATAGGTCAAGCGCAGGTTCCAGCCGTTGGCGAAGCGGTGCTCGTAGTCGGCGAAGAAGTTGTCGTACTGGTTGTCATAGCCGGCCCAGGGGGTGGCGGTGGTCAGCGAGCGGTCTTCGGGGATGACCGAGCCATCGGCGTAGCGGTAGGGCAGGCCGCCCCACATCGGGCCGCGCGGGCTCATCTTCTGGCGGCTGAAGCCGGCCGAGAAGGTGCCGTCGCGGCCGATGTCGGCTTCGACCGTGCCGTAGAAGGTGCGGTCCTTGTTCTCCAGGTGCCGAACCCAGCTGTCGCCTTCGCCGACCTCGCCGACGAAGCGCCCGCGCACGCTGCCCGATTCGTTGAGCGGGGTCGAGACGTCGGCCATGACGTGGCGCTTGTCCCAGCGGCCGACGGTGGCTTCGATGCGGCCGCCCAGCGTCTTGCTGAAGGCGCGCTTGCGCACCAGGTTCAGCGCGGCCGATGGGGTGCCGGCGCCGGTCATCAGGCCGGTCGCGCCGCGCACCACTTCGACGCGGTCGTACAGCGCCAGGCTGCCCAGCACTTCGCCGGCGCTCCAGGCGGCGTCCCAGGTGGTCGGGATGTTGTCGATCTGCAGGTTGGTCACTTCGAAGCCGCGCGCCGTGAAGCTGCCGCGGTGAGTCTCGTACTGGTTGACCGAGACGCCGGTGACGTTGTTGACCACGTCGGTGATCGTGAGGAGGCCCTGGTCTTCGATGCGCTGCTGGGTGACGACCGAGACCGATTGCGGGGTGTCGCGCAGCGACATGTCGAGCGGCGTCGCGGTGCGGGTGCGGCCGATGGTGTACGAACCGACGTCGTCGGCCAGTTTCTGGGCCTGCACCTGCACCTGCGGCATCGAGGTCGTGCCGGCGGCGGTATTGCTGGCCTCGGTGGATTGGGCCTGGGCGAGGAGCGGGAGCGCGAGGCCCACACAGAACGTCAGGGTCTTCAGTGTATGGCTTGGGATTGCGCTGACCTGCTTTTCCATCTTTTTTCCTGTTCTTAACGATGAGTGGGGGCGGACCAGCGCTCGATGAGCGTGCATCGCCCTGCAATAACTTGAATGCGATTAAGAATGATAAGCATTCTCATCTATGAGTGTCAAGTATGGCAATGACCTTGTCCTGAAGCGAGGATCGCGTAAATGCAGGATGGCCGAGAGCGGGCAAGGCTCTATCGGCCGGTTCTGGATGGGCAAGCAGGTGTCACGTCGACGACAGCACTGGACAGGTGGTGCAATGGATCAGGCAAATTCTTCGGCGTCAGTCTGTTGCCGAGACGGACCTCAAGATCGCCGGTCGGCTGGCTGGCCGTGGCGCGGGCAGGCCTAGCTGCTGCGAGGCGGCTGAATGAGCCGGTGTCGGTCGCGCGGGGGAAGGCGCGCATGGCCAGGAACTGGTGCATGCACAGGCGAGCGGGATGGAAAAGCACATGGGCCACCATGATCCATCAGGATGGATAATGGTGGCCCTCAAACAGGGCGTGGCCGGATCAGGCCACTTCTTTCTTGTTCGCTTCGGTAATGGTCCAGTAATAGATCGTCCGGCCATCGACCTCGGCCGTCTTCTCCGCCGGCCATTCCGACCCCATGTCGAAGGCATGCGACACCACGCGGGTGCCGACCTTGAGCTGCTTCCACAGCTGCGGACGCAGCTTGGCGTTGATGGTCGGCAGCAGGTACAGGGTCACGACGGTCGCGTTCGAGAAATCGGTCTTGAACAGGTCACCGACACGGAACTGGGCGCGGTCGGAGACGCCGGCCTTCTTGGCGTTTTCCTTGGCTTCCGCGATGCGGGTCGGGTCGATGTCGATGCCGGTGCCGCGCGCGCCGCGTTCCTTGGCGGCGGTGACGACGATGCGGCCATCGCCGCAGCCCAGGTCGAACAGGGTGTCGTTCTTGCCGACCTTGGCCAGGTCGAGCATCTTGTCGACCACTTCTTGCGGGGTCGGGACGTAAGGCACGTCGAGGCGCGGCGTGGCGGCGGTGGCCGCGGTGGCCTGGGCCAGCGCGCGGCCGAACGGGAACATCATCAGGCCGGTGGCGGCGGCGGTGGACAGCAGCAGGGTACGACGGCGAGGTTGCGGATTCATCAGCACAGCTCCTTGGTCAGGTGGGGTCTTGGGGGTAAAAACTCTCTTGGACATTATCGATCGCTTTTCGAGCGCAGCAGCAGCAGCAGCACGACGCCGACGGCCAGCACGGCGACGCCGATCCAGGCCGCGTTCAGGCCGCCGAGCTGCTGGCTGTACACGTACGACAGGCTCGACCACAGCATATAGGCGCAGCTGGCGCAGAACAGCAGCGGCAGCAGCGGATACAGCGGCACCTTGAACGGCCGCGGCGTGTGCGGCTCGCGCCGGCGCAGCACGAACAGCGAGATGCCGGTGAGCAGGAAGAACAGCCAGAACACCGGCGCCGTGAATTCGACCATGGCCTTGAAGCCGCCGCCCAGCGCGGCGCCGGTCGCGACCAGGGCCAGGGCCGCCACGCACTGCACCGTCATGGCGACCGTCGGCGTGCCGCGCTCGCTATCCCACTCGGCCAGGCGGCCCAATTTCTTCCAGTCGAGGCCGATGGCGTAGCTGGTGCGGGCGCCGACGATCATGGTGGCGTTGATCGAGGTGAGCGCCGAGATCGCCACCAGCACCGAAATGATTTTCTCGCCGGCCGGGCCGAAGGCGACCTTCATGACGTCGGCCGCGACGGCCTCGGAGGCGGCCATGCCGTCCATGCCCAGCACCTTCCAGTAAGCCCAGGTCACCATCAGGTAGAGCGCGGTGATGACGACGATGCCCATGGTCAGCGCCTTGACCATCTCGCGCGGACCGCCGCGCATCTCGGCGCTGATGTAGGCGGCCTCGTTCCAGCCGCCATAGGTGAGCAGGACGAAGACCATCGCCATGCCGAGGGCGGCGGCGGCCGGGCCCGATGCGCCTCCGGCAGCGGTCGCGGCGGCTGCCGGCGCGGGCGCCGGGTCGGTGAACAATGCGGCGGCGCCGACGATGAGCAGCAGGCCGAGGATTTCCGCGACCGTCAGGAAGGTCTGGGTGTTGGCGCCGGTGCGGATGCCGCGCAGGTTGAGCGCCGACAGGCCGGTGATCACGGCGACGGCGTACACGGTGCTGCCCCAGCCGGCCGGCAGCATGGTCAGCGGAATCGCCTGCTGCATGTAGTCGCCGAAGACGAAGCCGAGCAGTGCGATCGAGCCGGTGGTGATCACCGAGAAGCGCGCCCAGCCGAACAGGAAGGCGACCGAACGGCCGTAGGCGCGGTGCAGGTAGTGGTAGTCGCCGCCGGTATGCGGATACGCGGTGGTCAGCTCGGCGTAGCACAGGGCGCCGATGAGCGAGACCACGCCGCCCATGATCCACAGGGTGAACATGGCCGTCGCCCCGCCGCTCATGCTGGCGACCAGGGATGGGGCCTTGAAGATGCCGGCGCCGATCACGACGCCGACGATGACGGCAACCGCTTCGCGCAGGCCGATGGTGGGGCGGGGTCGGGTATCGTGAGGGGCTGAAACAGTACGCTGCGCTTCTATGGCATCCATGTCGTGATCGGTTGGGCACGGCAGCGGCCGGTGGCTGCGTCGCGCTTGGTTGCACATGGGGAGCCTGTACAGACACCAGCGCTCACCCGTTTTTCGGTACTGGATGTTATCCAGACCGCAGAGCAGATGGCGCGCGATTGAATTGCTATAAAGATAAATACAGTGTGGAGGCAACGTGCGACGCTATAGTCCGTGCGCGGCGCGGCCGGGCGCCGCGCCGTGCCGGCAGCATGAGCGCTGCCGTAACCGGTTCTCAGTCTGCTGGCGGGGAAGCCTTGGCGTCGGCCCCGGCGCTGGCCGCGACCGCAGGCAACGCCGGCGTGCGTCCGTCGTCCGATGCATGCGCCAGCGCGGGCGCGCCCAGCCACTCGAAGATGGCCGGCCAGATCGCGGCGTGCGCGTTGCGGCCGACCAGGACGCCGACGTGCTGCAGGTTGACGCCGACGTCGCCGTCGTAGGCGAGCACGCGCTTGCGTTCGCTGCCGGCGGCTTCGTGGAAGGGCAGCACGGATGCGGGCGGAATCACCTTGCTGCGGAAGTCGACCACGCACAGCAGCGGCGCGCGCAGGTCGCGCGGGCCGATCGCGCGGCCATTGATGTCAAGCCGGCCCTGCATGAACTCGTCGTTGCGGTACAGCGACTCGACGATGTCGGTGAACAGCCGGCCGGGCAGCGGAAATTCGTCATGGGTCCAGCGCTCGACGCGCATATGGGTGGCCAGCGCCTTCGGGTCGAGCAGCGACAGCCAGCGGTCGGCGATGCGCTCCCACTGGAACGCCTGCGGTTCGGCGATGGCGCTCATCATGTTCAGATAGGCGCCCGGCACGTGGCGGAAGGCGTCGGCGATGCCGCGCGCGTGCGGGGTGGCGTTGACCAGTGGCGTAAAGCAGCAGCTGGCCTGCTCGAAGTGCAGCGGCGACTCGAGCAGGATGGTCGCGGCCACGCGCTCGGGATGCATGCAGCTGTAGATCGCGGCCAGGATGCCGCCGAGCGAGTGGCCCACGATCGTGAGCTGTTCCTGGCCGCTGTCTTCCATGATCGCGCGCTGGCAGGCCGACAGCATGCGCTCGCCATAGTCGTCAAGGCCGACGTCGCCGTCGCCGTCAGGCATTGGCAGCCATTCGGCCAGGTAGACCCGGTAGCCGCGCTCGCTCCAGCGCCGCACCACGCTGATGTCGGGCGCCAGGTCCCAGATGTAGGCGCGCTTGATCGGCGCCGGCACCAGCAACACCGCCGGGCCGCCGCCGGGAGCGTCTTGGTAGCGGTGCAGCTTGACGCCGGGCTGTTCGAGGATCACGGTGGACGGGGTCTGCTGCGGCCCGTAACCGGCCCGCTCCAGCATCTTGCCGCGCGCCTGGCGGCTGCGGTCCATCTGCTTGAGGGCGTGGGTTCCCAGGTGTGCGAAGGCCCCGAGGTTGTTCCAGTTGCTTGCGTACATGGATGGCGATCCCGTCGAATTGGCGATCACGAGACTCTACGCTAACTCCCGTCCGGCTCCAACCGCGCACGTTTCGAATCGCGGCCCTGTTTGCGCTAGGTAAAACAACGCACGAACAGATATATCCGAGCGGAATCGAATTGCGCTCACAGATACTTGACCCAGGCTTGTCCGCTCTTGCGCTTGTACTGGCCGAAGCGTTTCGTCGGCCAGTACAGCAGCGCCGCCAGCACCACCGCGGCCAGCCATACCTGCCATACCTGCGTGAAATCCGCCCGCGGCACGCCCAGCACGGTCGCCGCGATCCTTTGCGTGGCCAGCAGCACGTACAGGTGCAGGATGTAGAAGAACAGCGGCGCGCCGCCGAACACCGCCGCCACCCGCATCCAACCCGCTTCGGCGCGCTCGATCCAGGCCAGCGCCAGCAGGCCCACGCCCAGGGTCAGCAGCAGGAAGTCGAGCGAGGGCGGGTATTTGGTGAAGTTCAGCCACGACATCGCGCTGCGCAGCGGCTCGGCCTGCGGCGCCCACGGCAGCGTCTCGCCATAGATGTTCCAGGTGCGCAGCACCACGAGCAGGGCCAGGCAGGCCAGGGCCCCGGCGACCAGCCAGCGCCGGCGCAGGGCGGGGTCAAGGCTGCGGGCGTACAGGGGTCCGCAGGCATAGCCCAGCAGGATCACGCCGATCCAGGCCAGCAGCGGATAGCTGATGCGCACCCGCACCGGCTCTTCGAGCAGGTAGCCGCGCTGCTCCAGCACGGTCCAGGCGGAGGCGGCCCAGGAGCCGGGTTCGAACGACAGCCCGGACAGCGCATTGTGGCCGCCGACGATCGCGATCCCGATCGCCGCCAGCAGCGCCAGGGGCAGCCGGTGCAGCACGGCCAGCGCCAGCATCGACAATCCGATGGCCCAGATCACCTGCAGGTAGACGATGTGCGGCGTGAAGCTGCCGGTCCAGGCGAAGTTGATCACCACGATTTCGAGCAGGATCAGGAAGGCGCCGCGCCTGGCGAGAAACCCCGTGGCGCTGCGCGGGCCGTCCGCCGGGTGGGCGTACAGCCAGGCCGACAGGCCGGTGAGGAACACGAACATCGGCGCGCAGAAATGGGCGGCCAGGCGCGAAAAGAACAGGGCGGGATCGGTCGCGCCCACGTCCATCGGGTCGCCGACCTGGTGCTGCAGGAAGAATGTCTCGCGCACGTGGTCCACCGTCATCAGGAGCATGACCAGGCCGCGGGCGACGTCGATGGAGGCGATGCGCCTGCTCGCGTCGTGGATTGGAAGGGGGGAGGTACTCGGGTTCATATCGGCCGGGATTGTACGGGAATCCGGCCGCCGGCAACACAACGGCGTCCGCCCCAGGGCTTGTTCCTCTGGCAGAGTCGCCACCCATGGCCATTGACGGGCAGGGTGGTCGACGATGAAGCGGAAGATGCGCGTCCCGGCTCAGTCCAGATGCTCGTGATGATCGGCCACTCCCAGCTTCCAGTAGGCCGAGATCCGGCCCGCCTGGCGTGGCAGGCCCTTGTCGATCAACCGCTGGCGCACCTGGGCCATCAGCCAAGCCTCGCCGCCGCCCCAGGCCAGGCCCGCGCCGCCCGGTAATCGCAGATCGCCCAGCACCTGCAGCAGTTCCTCGTTCGACGCCGCCCAGTGGACGTCGGCGTCGGCCTCGGTGGCGAAAGCGCGGCGGTCGGCCGCATCGACCAGCAGCACGGCCTGGACGCGGGCGCCGGACGGCAGTTCTTCCAGGCGCCGCGTCACCGCCGGCAGCGCGCTGGCGTCGCCGACCAGCAGGTGCCAGTCCATGACCAGCGGCAGGATCATCGAGCCGCGCGGGCCGCCGATGACGGCCTTCGATCCGATCGCGGCGTTGCGCGCCCACTCGGCGGCGGCGCCATGGCCGTGCAGGGCGAACTCGAGGTCGACCTCGCAGGCTTGGCGGTCGAAGCGGCGTGGCGTACAGTCGCGCCGAACCTGCTGCCCGTCGGCATCAATGAACATGAACTTGACGTGGTCGTCGAACGACAGCGAGGTGAAATCCGAGAGCGCGGCGCCGCGGAAAGTGATGCTGGCAAAGCCAGGGCTGAGCCGCGCGATGCGCGCCACCTCGACCTCGCGCAGCTTGAGGTCATGGCGAACGCGCTCGATGGCGGGAATTGGCGCGGGAATGCGGGAGTCGGCCATGCTACACTCCAGAATTAGTTGATAGTGTCCACCATTATGCGAAAAGAAGTTGATAGAGTCAACCAGGGCCGCGAGGGCCGGGCGAACGACGGGCGGGCGGATGACGGCCGGGCGGACGATCCCCTGGAGACGATGCACGCGATCGTGCATCTCTACCGTTCACGGCAGCTGCGCGACCTGCGCGGCGGCCCGCACGAGCTGGCGCAGATGGAGATGAGAGCGCTCGGATATTTTGCGCGCCACCCCGGCGCCACGCAGAGCGATCTGGTGGCGCATTCGGGACGGGACAAGGCGCAGGTGGCGCGCCTGATCCGTGCGCTGCGCGAGGCGCGGCTGCTGGAGGCGGCCCCGGATGAACACGACCGGCGCAGCACGCGGCTGACGCTGAGCGCGGCGGGGCAGGAGGTGTTTGCCGGACTGCAGCGCGAGAGCGGCGCATTGGGGGCGGCGGCGCTCGCCGGGCTGTCCGGGGACGAACAGGCCCAGCTGATGGCGCTGCTGGCGCGGGTGCGCGCCAACCTGGAACGACAGCGGGCCGATTAGCCCGCCGGGCGATCGTTGATTACTCGACCCAGCCGAATCCGTCGCGCGCCAGCAGCGCGAACGACTCGGCCGGACCCCACGAGCCGGCCGCGTACGGATGCGGCTTCTCGTTCAGGGTTTCCCAGCCCTTGATGATCGGTTCGACCCATTCCCAGGCCGCTTCCAGTTCGTCGCGGCGCATGAAGTGGGTCAGGCGGCCGCGCACCACGTCGATCAGGAGGCGCTCGTAGGCTTCGGCGCGGCGCTGCTGGAAAGCCGACTGCAGGTCGAGGTTGAGCTCGACCTGCTGCATCTGCATGCCGCTGCCGGGCTGCTTGGCGAAGATCTGCAGCTTGATCGCCTCCTCGGGCTGCAGCTCGATCACCAGGCGGTTGGCGACGCCGCCCGGGGTTTCCGGGAACAGCGGGAACGGCGGATTGGTGAATTCGATCACGATCTTGGACGAGCGGCGGGCCATCCGCTTGCCGGTGCGCAGGTAGAACGGCACCTTCGACCAGCGCCAGGTATCGATGCGCGCGCGCAGGGCGACGAAAGTCTCGGTATGGCTCTGCGGCGGCACGTTGTTTTCTTCGTGGTAGCCCTTGACCTCCTGGTTGCCGCTCACGCCGCGCGTGTACTGGCCGCGCACGGTGTCGCGCGCGATGTCGGCAAGCGTCATGCGGCGCAGCGAGCGGATCACTTTCAGCTTCTCGTCGCGCACCGCGTCCGGCGACAGCGAGGTCGGCGGTTCCATCGCGACGATGCACAGCAGCTGCATCAGGTGGTTCTGCACCATGTCGCGCATCGCGCCGGCGCTGTCGTAGAAGCCGGCGCGGCTGCCCACGCCCACTTCCTCGGCCACCGTGATCTGCACGCTCGCGATGTTCGGCGCGCGCCACAGCGGTTCGAGGATCGAATTTCCGAAGCGCAGCACCATCAGGTTCTGCACCGTTTCCTTGCCCAGGTAGTGGTCGATACGGTAGATCTGCGACTCGGCGAAGTGCTTGCCGACGGCCTCGTTGATCTCGACCGCCGAGGCCAGGTCGCGGCCCAGCGGTTTTTCGAGCACCACGCGCGCGTTGGCGTCGACCAGGCCGGTGGCGGCCAGCTTGTCGCAGATGGTGGTGAACAGCGCCGGCGCGGTGGCCAGATAGAACACGCGCTGGGCGCCGTCGCGCGAGGCTTCGCGCAGGGTGTCGAAGATCTCGGCGTTCGAGACGTCCAGGCGCACGTAGACCAGCAGGTCGAGAAAGCCAGCCCAGCTCTTTTCGTTGAAATTGGCGGCATTGATGAAGGAGCGCGAATGCTCCTCGACGAAGGCCAGATAGGCGGCGCGATCGTAGTCCTGGCGACCGGTTGACAGGATGCGGGTCGACGGCGGCAGGTTGCCGTGCAGGAAGGCCATGTACAGGGCGGGCAACAGCTTGCGCATGGCAAGGTCGCCCATGCCGCCGAAGATGGTCATGTCGAGGGGAAGGCCGTTATCGTGCTCGTTCGAGGTGCTCATGTCTCTTTCGCTGACAGGTTGTATAGATCGCTTGCGTCGTGCGCTCGCCTGGTTGGTCTTCGATTGTAGCCTACATGAAGAAAATGGACTGGCAAATCGGGCAAGGTTGCTGCGGCCAGTGCTGGAGCGAAAAAAAGCCCGAGCAAGCGTTAATGACGCTAAGTTAAAGCGAGAGTTTTCTTGAGTTAGCGTAAAAACGTCGTCCCCACGAAGGTGGGGACCCAATCCTGCAAGCGTTTCGACGACGTTTGCAGAACTTGGGTCCCCGCCTGCGCGGGGACGACGTATTTGACGGCTGACTCGGCAGCTTAACACGCGGGCAATGGGTGCTGACGCAATCCGATCCCGCACGCCGACGAAGACGCCAACGCGGACGCCGACCCGGACGCCGACCCGGACGCCATCCGCGTGGGTACGTCGCCTTGCGATCCCTGGCGAAGAATATTTTTTCAGTTCACCTTACAGCCGAACGATCTGCGGCTCAGGTACACTCATGCAAGAACGCTGGATACCACGATGATGTCGTGACCACGCCGGTCCTGCCGGTCCGATGGAATGTGCATGCTCATGAGCGGTTGACTGGCGTCTGGACGGGGGAACTGTCTCCGAAAGTTAATTGATGAAACTGATCGACCAATTACGAACGCTTCCTGAGCGCCTGCATGCGCAAAGGCCTCAGTTGCGCGAGATCCTCGCAACGCTGGGGGAGAGCTCTGCCGCGCTTGTCCTGCTTCTATTTTCGCTGCCTGCCATCGTTCCTACTCCGGGGGTACCCGCGGGAATGTTGTTCGGTTCGCTGCTGACGCTCGTAGGGTTGCAAATGACTTTAGGCATACTTCCGATTCGCATTCCTCCAGGCCTGTCCGGCTTGCGCATCGAGCATGCGACGCTGCATCGCGTCATCGCGCGCACGGTTCCCTATCTGGAAAAGTCAGAGCGCTGGATACGACCACGTTTGTCCAGCTTGGTGACGCCTTTTGCCACACGTGCAATTGGATTGGTCATATGCGTCATGGGGGTTCTTATCGCCTTACCCATCCCGTTCGGAAATACCGTTCCGGGCCTGGCCGTGCTATTGCTTGCCTTAGGATTGGGGCAACGTGACGGTGTAGCCATTCTCGTCGGCATGGTGTTGGCGCTTGTTGCATGCGCAACCTCCTGGGGATTGCTGGCCGGGAGTTGGTGGGTGATCGAGCGGTTTTTCTTGCCGAACTAAAGGGTGGGCAGCTTCCGAGTCCGCCCTGCTGAACGATTGTTCAAGATGATAATGAAAATATGGCTTTTCGGGATGTTCCATGCACTTGCGCGATAAAACGCCTCTTTCACATGATGGCACGACCTGCTCGCACGGCACCGACTCCTTTCTTTCCATTTTCTGGATATTCCTGAAGCTCGGCCTGACCTCATTTGGTGGCCCGATAGCGCATCTTGGCTATTTTCGGGATGAGTTCGTAACAAGGCGGCGCTGGTTGAACGATGCCAGCTATGGCGATCTGGTAGCACTGTGCCAGTTCATGCCAGGGCCGGCCTCGAGTCAGGTCGGCTTCTCTTTGGGCGTGTTGCGCGGTAATGGCTTGTCGGGAGGACTGGCGGCGTGGTTGGGCTTCACCATGCCGTCGGCCATCGTCCTGGCTGCGTTCGCTCTGGGAGCCGCTGCATTTACCGGCCCGTTGGCCGAAGGTTTTTTGCATGGACTCAAACTGGTTGCAGTGGCCGTTGTGGCTCAAGCGATCTGGGGCATGGCAAGAAGCCTGACACCCGACCGGCAGCGCGCAGCGATCGCACTGGGCGCCGTCCTGATCGTGGTTTTTCATGGCGGCGCGATCGGGCAAATTGCGGCCATTGCCATGGGAGCCCTTGCAGGGCTGTGGCTCTGCCGGGGGCAGCATGTTCCGACGCATGGACATTCCGCTTTTCCGATCACACGTCGCGCCGGCATTGCTGCAATCGTCTTGTTCGCCGCCTTGCTGATCGGACTGCCTGTTCTCGTTACCCTGACAGGAAACCAGCAACTTTCCTTCTTCGATGCCTTCTACCGGTCAGGTGCGCTGGTCTTTGGCGGCGGCCACGTCGTGCTGCCGCTACTGGAGGCAGAGATGGTCACGCCTGGGCACGTCACCAATGAAGCCTTTCTTGCCGGGTACGGAATGGCGCAAGCGGTCCCCGGTCCACTCTTTGCCTTCGCCGCCTATCTGGGCGCCGCAGCCAACCAGACTGCGGATCCGCTGACCGGCGCAGCCATTGCCCTTATCGCGGTCTTTCTTCCTGGTCTGTTGCTCGTATATGGAATGCTGCCATTCTGGGACCGTTTGCGCATGCATCCATTCGCCCAGCACGCCATGCTCGGCGCCAATGCAGCAGTCGTCGGCATCCTTGGCGCCGCGCTGTATGACCCGGTCTGGACCAGCGCCGTGCTCGATGCACGCGACTTTGCGGTCGCGCTCGGAGGTTTTGTGCTGCTCACCGCCTGGAAGGCGCCACCATGGACTCTGGTGGTGGTGCTTGCAGCAGCCGGGATGGTGTCCAGGACGCTGTAGACTTTTTTGGGAGAAAATAATGAACACTGCCTCCGTCATCGAACCGGATGCGCTCGCCGCGGGGCGCCCTCTACGCCTGCTCGACGTGCGTGACGTCCCGGCGTTCGACGCCGCCCACGCAACCAAGGCGATACGCGTACCGATCGAGGAGTGGGAAGCGGCCGCCAAGGCCGACACCACCGGGCTCGACAACGTCGCCTATTGGGAGCAGGCCATTCGCCAACTCGGCATCGACGATCACGCCCTGGCGGTCGTCTATGACGATGGGCGCATGACCGAAGCCGCGCGCGTCTGGTTCATCCTGCAGTATTTCGGAGTCCGCGCGACCATCCTGAACGGCGGCTGGCCTGCGCTGTCATCGCCTGACATTCCTGCGGAATGGATTGCCTCCGGCAGCGCCGCTTTCCATGCCAGCCCGGATAGCGGCCGTGTCGGGCTGACCGACAGGGTCACGCTTCAATCCGAATTAGAGGATGGCATCGACATTCTCGATGCCCGTACCGTCGCCGAGTTTCGTGGCGAGGACCTGCGTCGTAACAAGCGTGGGGGCCACATTCCTGGCGCGCGGCACCTTCCGCACGGCGCGCTGTTGATTCAAAACCGGCTTCGGCACAGCGACGAGCTGCGTCAGCTTCTTGCTGAGGCAGGATTTCAGTCCGGCGACGATATCATCACGCATTGCGACGGGGAGGACGCGCCGCGCTGGCGGCAGCGGCTGCCCTTCATGCCGGTTACCACAACGTGCGCGTTTACTACCTGAGCTTTTCTGATTGGGCGCGCGACGAAACCTGCCCGATCGAACGCTGAGATTCCAGCCGTGCATGGGGCGCCGGGCCGGCGCGCAGGCTGGGATCGACCACGTGCGTGGGCGGCGCCCCCGCTACGGGATGCCTGCTATTCCGAGCTGCGCCGCATGCCGCCGCAGGAATGCCAGGTGGGCGCCGCGCGTGGCGGGCCCGTCGTAGGGCAGGATGGTCCACCGCTCGGACGCCCGCATCGTCTGGCCGGGCGCCAATTCGACATAGGGCGCGTGCACTTCCAGCTCCAGCATCCCTTTGCCTGGCGCGTCGGCATCGGCGTCCTGGTACAGCTCCACCTGGCCCTGGGCCGGATGGATGGCGGCCCGCGGCTGGTGCGCGAACTGGATCACCAGGGCCTGGCCGTCGCCAAACGCCGCCAGCCACCCGCGTGACGGCTGGGCAAACAGCTTGCCCTTGCGCGCGGCGTCACCCGGCACCGGCAAATCGAGCGACAGCATGCCGCGTTCGAGTGTGTAGCGCAGCGCCGCGCCCGGCTCGAGCCGGACGTCGTCGTGCGACGCCACCGGCACGTAGGCCCGGGTGTGCGCCGGCACGCGGGTGTTGAACCAGATGTCGCGTCCCGCGGGGCTGGCGCTGCGGTTGGTGGCCTCGGCATCGAGCTGCAGGCTGTCGGGCCGGCCGGGCACCAGGGCATAGCGCTTGCGCAACTGGATCCCGGACACCGGGCTGGCTGGGCTGTCGAGCACGATCTCGCCCGGTGTTTTTTCCACCACCGAGTATTTCGCCAGGCTCAACCAGGGATCGGGCGGCCAGCTCGCCTTCGCCGCGGCGCGCGCCGGATTGACCTCCTGGTGGACCCACCATTCGTGTTGCGGCCCGATCCAGACCTCATGGCCCTGGTAGCGGACGTGGTTGGACATCGCGTCCGGCGCGAGCGCGGGATCGCCGGCCGTTTCGTCGACGAGCAGGAAATTGGGTTTGCCCTTGAGTGCGAACGACAGCAGGCGGCCGCCAGCCACGTCGGCGACGCGCGCCTCGATCACGCCATTGTCGAGGCGGTGCGCGGGGAGTCGCGCAAACGCGGACGTGGCGGCGCACAGGCAGGCAAGGCCGAGCGTCAGTAGGGACAGGGGCGGGCGGGGCATAGGCGCGGGCATGAGCGCAGGCGCATGCTGGTTGTCGGGCATGCCAGCATAGCAGAGGAGTGGCCGGCCGAAGAAGCGCCGCGCCAGGAAAGCGGAACAACCGCGCAACCGGTTACCCGGTTGCGCGGCGTGGATGATTGAAACGCGACAGGATTACTTCGAAGCGTCCTGCATCTTTTCGCCAGCGCGCTCGACGCTGCGGCCAGCTGCGGCGGTGGCGTCGCTGGCGGCGTCCTTGGCTTCGGCGGCGGCTTCACGCGATTCCTGGCGCACTTCGGCGGTGGCGTTTTCGATGCGGTCGCCAGCGCGCTCGGCAGCGGCTTCGGCGCGCTCACCGGCGGCTTCGATGTTGTCGCCCGCGCGCTCAGCGGCGGCGTCGGCGGCAGCCACGCCTTCGCGGGTTTCCTCAGCGACGTTACGGCCTGCGTTGTCGATGGCGGCGCCGGCTTCTTGCGCCGGGCCCATATTGTCGTTCTTGTTGCAACCAGTGGCCAGGACGGCGACGGACAGCATGATGGCGGACAGGGCGATAGTGGTTTTCATTGTGGGCTCCTAAAATAAATGTTGTCGTTTAGCTTACACCAGCTGCTAATTTTTGACTCACGCCACGACCTCAATCGTGCGCGATGGAGCTATTACAACATTTCCAACACTCATCGGCTGTGCGCTAGATAACTTAACAACATGTCTGGCTGCTGAGCCGAGGTCTGCGGATGAGCGAAGCACACACGGAGTTGCCCGTTTGGTCGACCTGCACGGGATTTCTCTTCTCGCGAAGGCCCGGTCCGGGAATCACGCATTCCAGCGCAGATACTTTCTTGGCAGAATAAGGTCTTTGCCACCGAAATCCGAACATGAGTCCAACCCAGGTACGTCTGCGCCGCTGGTCGCAGGATGGCCGCCTGTACGCGGTGCTGGCCGCCGCCGGCTTCAGCATGAAGGCGGTATTCGTCAAGTTGGGCTATGCAGCGGCGCCGGTCGAGCCGCTCACGCTGCTGGCCGTGCGCATGGGCTTCGCGCTGCCGCTGTTCCTGTGGCTGGCCTGGCTGGCGCGCGCCCATGCCGCCGCGCCGCTGTCGGTCAGGGACGGCATCCATATCGCGCTGCTGGGCTTCCTCGGCTACTATCTTTCCAGCCTGTTTGACTTCTACGGCCTGCAGACCATCACGGCTGGGCTGGAGCGGCTGATTCTCTACCTGTACCCGACGCTGGTGCTGCTGTTCCAGGTCTGCCTGACGCGCGAGCAGCCCTCCGGCCGTACCCTGCAGGCGCTGGCGATCTGCTATCTCGGCCTGGGCATCGGCTTCGTGCACGACCTGCAGGTGGCGGGCTGGAGCCGCGACGTGATGGTGGGTTCGGCCTGGGTATTCGCCAGCGCCGTGACCTACGCCCTGTACTACCTGGGCACCGGGGCACTGGTGACCCGTATCGGCTCCATGCGCCTGGCCGGGCTGGCCGGCAGCGCATCGTGCGTGTTCGTGCTGGGGCACTTCATGGCGGTGGGCGATGCGGCCGCGCTGCCGGCGCTGCCGGCGGCGGTCTGGTTCAATGGCGGCCTGATGGCCGTGGTCTCGACCACGCTGCCGATCTACTGGCTGGCGCTGGCGATCGGTCGCATGGGCGCGGCGCAGGCGGCGGCAGTGGGCAACCTGGGACCGGTGCTGACCGTGTTCGCATCGTGGCTGCTGCTGGGAGAGCCGGTATCGCCGTACCAGTTGGGCGGGCTGGCGCTGGTGATCTTCGGCGTGAGCCGGCTCAAACCGGCGCCGAAGCGCTCCCCCGACCGCTCGTAACGGCGTCGAACAGGCCAGCGCCCGCCCAGCGTGCCTGGGGAACGACGCTCCGCGCCGCAATGGCCTTCTGCGCGTAAGCCGGCCCCAGCGCGCGCAGCAGACGCGGAAAGGCGCGGCAGTAGCTCGACTGAATCCCGGCCAGACGCGCCAGCTGGGCGTATTCGACCACCGCGCCCGGCGCAACGGCGTCGAGCACCTGCCGTACCCGCAGGCGCCAGTCGTCGGCCCATGACGGGAAGCGCTGGCCGAGGTCGCGCACCGGGTCGCCCGGATGAATGATCCCGGCTGCGACGACGCGCGCCAGGACGCCGCGGCGCGTGCCGATCCGGGCCGCCAGGCGCTCGCCATGACCGTCCAGCCGTGCGCAGGCTTCGCACGCGAACATCAGGCGCACCTGCGCCTCTGCGCCGATGCGCAGCACGGTGCCGGATGGCAGGTGGTCGATGTCGTCGTCGAGCAGGAGATTTTCGCGCAGCGCCTGGGGCGCCAGCGCGAGGGCGGCATAGCTGGCGCTGGAAGCGAGCAGCAGCTGGCGCGGGGAAAGCGGATCGAGATGGCGGTCCCCTGCGGCGCCGCTGCCTGCGACCAGGCACATGGCGTCGACCCGCACCGGCGCGGGTGCGCCGGCCGGGCGGATCGACAGGTCGGCGATCACCTGGCGGGTGCTGACGTCATGGGGCGGCGTGCAACGCGCGCGCCGCCTCGCGGTACCTGGCGGCATTCGGCACGTCGGTCCAGGCCGGCTTGGCCGGGTCGTTGGCGATGTCCTGCACGGCGACGGCGATCATGCGGTTCACGCGCGCCATATTGTCGTAGTCGATCTTGTCCCAGGTGTCGTCCTTGCCGTGGTAGTCGGGAAAGCCGAAGGCCACCGCCAGCGTGTGGGCCGGCACGCCGGCGTTGGCCAGGGCCTGGTTGTCGCTGCGCGCGAAATAGCGGTCGCTGTTGGTCGGATGCTTCCAGAAACGGATGCCGGTGCGCTCGGCGGCGCGCTGCATGGTCGTGCCCACGGTCGAGTAGTCAAAGCCCGTCATGGTCGCGGACGAGACCTGCGCTCCTTCGCTGTCGTCGGTGCGGCCCAGCTGCTCGAGGTTCAGGTTCATCACGGTGTCCTTCAGCGGAAACACCGGGTTCTTCGCATAGTAACGCGACCCCAGGAGGCCCAGCTCTTCGCCGAACAGGGCCACGAACACGATGCTGCGCCGTGGACGCTCCTTCTGCGCCGCCATGGCTGCGGCGATCTCGATCACCGATACGGTGCCGCTGCCGTCGTCGTTGGCGCCGTTATGGATCTCGCCGTCGCGGATGCCCAGGTGGTCGTAGTGGGCGCTGAGCATGACGTAGGTGTGCTTGAGTTGCGGATCCGATCCGCGCAGCACGCCGATCACGTTGCGCAGCTTGACCGGGCTGACGGTCGGCGCGGCCACCCTGGCGGCCATGCTCGCGCCGCCCCGTTCGAGCGTGGCGGCAACGTCGGCCGCGTGCAGCAGCACGACCGGCGGGCCGTCCTTGGGCACCGGCTGGCTCGGGTCGATCAGCCAGCCATCCCGGGTGCGGCCGTGGCGGCGTTCGCGGTCGATCATCACGACCAGCGCGGGTTTGCTGCGCAGCTTCGCTTTCAGCACGCCGGCCGCGCCGGGAATCGCCGCCGCGGGCACGACCAGCACCTTGCCATTGGCCGCGCTCTCGTCGTCCAGCGCCGCCTGCCACTGCATGAACACGGCCGGCGTGGTCCCGAGGGCGACCGGATCGACGAAGTTGGCCGAGGCGCTGCCGGCCGGGACCTCGATCGTCCTGCCGCCCGCCGTCACCGTGATCGTGATGTCCTTCTCGCCGCGCCTGGCGTACTGCCAGTTGGCGGTCTGGTAGTAGCCGTCGTCGCCGGCTGCTTCCAGGCCGGCGCGGCGGAACTGGGCGGCGATGTATTCGGCGGCCAGGTCGACGCCGCGCGAGGGCGTGCCGCGGCCCTCGAGCATGTCGGACGCGAGGAAGGACAGGTGGCCGCGCAGCGAGTCGGCCGAGATGTGGCTGGCGAGCGCATCCTGGGCGAACGCGCGGGGCGCATCGGTCTGGGTCGCGCAGCCGGCGAGGGCAAGGCTGAGGCCGAGGGCAGAGACGAGGTGACGCATGCGTGGACTTCCTTGGGGGGTAAAAAAATTGCAATATGACATGCCAGGTAACTGCGGTCAATTGCCTGGTAAACCAAGCGTTCTCATGGCGCGTTGTGTTGGCATGGTTTGATTGGTTCGTCTGGCATGGCATTTGCGCCCGGTATCAGAGGTCTTGCACGGGCATCCAACGAAGGTCCAGTCATCGCATTCGCGGCGGCCCGCTTCACGCCCGGCCTGCCACTCAAGCGCCCAGGGACGGTCGCGGCGCGCCTCTGATCGCCTGACACATGCCGCCAAATTGCGCACCCGTCCATCGAGGCTGGAGCGAGAGGCGCACGTATTGCGAGCGTCCGTCGCGGGCTTCGTCGATCGCCTTCTTCGATCACCCCAGGGCGATCCGCGCGGACGGGCGACGTCGGTGACGGTGATGATCGCTTGTGAACGCCGCGCTCCGGTGCTTGCGCCAAGCCGTTTCGGTCGACGCCGGAGCCGCTTCGCGCCATCCATTCTCCGGTTCGTCGCAGCGCATCTTGCCGGTCGCCCGGCTGCTGGGCACAATGGCTTTACTTTCAGTCAAGCGAGCCAGCATGTCCAGCTCCATCCATTGCCTCCTGCCAGCCCCGCGTTCGCGCCTGCGGCGCCTGCTCGCCGATCTGCCGTTGTCGATCGCCATCAGCGCCGTGCTCGCCGCCTTCATCGGCCTGGTATCCGGGCAGTTCCTCGAAAACCTGCTGGTGTCGATCCTGATCGGCATCGTGGCCTTCACCATCGTCAATGGCGGCAGGCTGCTGTGGTGGGACCGGCCGCACTGGGGCCTGCGCGAATGGGCGCCGTTCCTGGCGCTGGCGATCGCGGCGGCACCGGTGGCGCATTTCATGGGCCTGAGCGCCGGCGGCGCGATGCTCGGCATCCCGACCCCGGCGCTGGCCGAGTATCCGACGCCCGGCCGCATGAGCATGATCCTCTTCACCATGCTCGGAACGATGACGATGGTGGTGCTGGTGAGATACCGCGAACGGGTGCGCCGCATCGAGGACGAGCATGCGGCGGCGCGGCTGCGCGCCGAGGTCATTGAACGCCAGGCGCTGCAGGCGCAACTGCGCCTGCTGCAGGCGCAGATCGAGCCGCACATGCTGTTCAACACGCTGGCCAACCTGCAGGGCCTGATCGCGATCGACCCCGACCGCGCCAGCGAGATGCTCGACCAGCTGATCCAGTACTTGCGCGCGACCCTGAGCGTTTCGCGCGCCGAGACCACGACCCTGGAGCAGGAATTCGCGGCGATGGACGCCTACCTGGGCTTGATGGGCGTGCGCATGGGCGAGCGGCTGGCCTATCGCCTCGACCTGCCGCCCGCGCTGGCGACGGCGCGCCTGCCCACGATGCTGCTGCAGCCGCTGGTGGAGAACGCGATCGTGCATGGTCTGGAGCCGAAGGTCGATGGCGGCGAGGTCGTCGTCAAGGCCAGCGTGGCCGGCGACAGCCTCGTGATCGAGGTGCGCGACACCGGTCTTGGCCTGGGCCAGCTGCATGGCCGGCGCGGCGGCGGGGTGGGGGTGTCGACCACCCGCGAACGCCTCGAGGCCCTGTACGGCGAGCGCGCGACGCTGTTCCTGACGCCGGCCGCGCCACGCGGCGCGCTGGCCCGCTTGAGCCTTCCCCTGGAGACCACCGCATGACCCGCGCCCTGATTGCCGAAGACGAACCGATCCTGGCCGCCACCCTGGCCAGGACCTTGCGGGACTTGTGGCCTGGGCTGGACATCGTGGGCACGGCGCCGAACGGCGTGGCGGCGGTGGAGCAGGCGCTGGCGCTGCGGCCCGACGTGCTGTTCCTTGATATCCGCATGCCGGGCCAGACCGGGCTGGAGGCGGCCGAGGAACTGGCCGAGCGCTGGGAAGGACCGCAGCCGCTCCCGCACATCGTGTTCGTGACCGCCTTCGACGACTACGCGGTCGAGGCCTTCGAGCGCGCCGCGGTGGACTACGTGCTCAAGCCGGTCAGCGCGGGGCGGCTCGGCAAGACGGTGGAGCGCCTGCGCGCGCTGGTCGGGGCGCGGCATGCGGCGGCAGTGGACGCCACGGATGCGGACGCCCTGGGCCGGCTGCTCGGCCAGCTGCAGGCGCTGCTGCCGGCGTCAGCGGTGAGCGAGCGCTTGAGCACGGTGCGCGCGGCGGTCGGCAACGTGGTGCGCATGATTCCGGTGGCCGACGTCGTGTTCTTCCAGGCGGTCGACAAGTACGTGAACGTGGTGACGGCGGACGGCGAGGCGCTGATCCGGGTGCCGCTGAAGGACTTGCTGCCGCAGCTCGATCCGGGGCAGTTCCGGCAGGTCAGCCGCAGCATGGTGGTGAACATGGCGTGCGTGCTGAGCGCGGGGCGCGATGACATGGGCAAGGTGACCCTGAACCTGCGCGGGCGGTCGGACAAGCCGCGGGTCAGCCCGGTGTATGCGCACTTGTTCAGACACATGTAGGGGGCTGGGTGGCTTATTCGACTTCCGGGACAAAAAATACACTGTCGATCCTGCCGTCGTCTTTGTCGGCTTCGAAGACCAGCAGATACCCTTTTCCGTACATGCTACTGACGGTGTCCGGCCCGACAACATAGGCCAGGTTCGTATCGTAGTCGTAATAGGCGGTCTGAGTGCCGAGCAACGCCTCCACGTCTTTTCTGGTGAAATTTCTGGTGTCGTGCTGTTCGAGGAAGGACGCGGTCATTTTCGCCCGCTCCACCTGAGACGCAGACGCCCAAGCTTCGGGCGTGAATTCGCGCCCTCCGAGCTTGCGCGCCTGATCCTCAACCGAGTTCAGCCAACATCCGGCTAGCCCGAGCATCGAAAGCAATAGCGGACAGACTACGCGCATGGCGGTCAACCGGACCGACTGAAGGTGGGCAAGCACAGTAACGCTGTCAGACATGCGTGCGATCAGCTTTCATTCCACTTCGGGTAGGAAGAATACTCTGTCGACCTCCCCATCGTATTTGTCGGTCTCAAATACCAGCAAGTAGCCTTTTCCGTACATACTCTCGACGGTCGTTGGCCCAACAAAATAGGCTGGATTGGTGTCATAGTCGTAGTATCCCGTTGGCGCCCCAAGCAGTGCAACCACTTCCTTACGATGAAAGCTGGTGACGTCATGCTTTCTAAGAAGCGAGGCAGTCATCTCGCCACGCTGCAGGTCAGTGGCGGTTGCCCACGTCTGCGTGGTAAACTCACGCGCCCCCAGTTTTTTGGCTTGATCCTCGACTGAGTTCCAGCAGCCGGAAAGTAGAATCGAAAGCAATAAGACTTGCGCTCGGGTCGGCATCTGCTCATCTCACTGTCTGATTACTTTTAACTGGCCCGACCGTAAAGCACTGATACAAAGTTGACCGAGCAATTGATTCGAAGTGGGAATGCGACCAATCCTGAGACCGACTTCATTGTTATGCAGATCCATGGCTTTTTCGTCCGGTGGGTTCTCCGGGAAATCTTCGTGCGCCGACGTGTATCTGAGCGCATTGTTATACCCAATCTCGCGACAGAGAATTGCAGACCAGAAGCAATGTCGAAACGCGTCACCCTGGCCGTTGTGGTCGTGTCTGCCGAATCGCCGCTTCGTCTCTTCGGTTGCAGCACGCGCTGCCTCGTCGATCGAGGCCGCATGCTCTGGGTACATCATCAAGTAGACTTTCTCGCTATTGCTGAGTTTCCAAATTTTCATTAGTACCGATGTGGGCATTCTGAAACTCCTGGTACGAATCAACGTTTGAGTGTTCCATGTCTCCCGAAAATGTAGTTTGGCGCCCCTCAAGAGCATGCACTGGAATTGAGTAAAATGCGGGTTTTGCCAGCACACACCTCACCATGGAACTCCGCGCCGCCGCACTGCATGCGCTGCTCGAAACCGATCCCGCAACCAAGGCCCGGGCGGTCGCCGCCCTGACCGCCGCCAGCAAGGCCGGGACCGTGCGCATCGACACCGCCATCGCGCTCGCCGCGCCCGCCGGCATCCCCGGCCGCCCGCTGCGCCCCGAACTGGTGCCGCCGCTGCAGGTCGGCCGCCGTTCGATGGCCACGCCCGAAGGCCGGGCCATGCTGATCCACGCGCTGGCGCACATCGAATTCAACGCCATCAACCTGGCGCTCGACGCGCTGTGGCGTTTCCACGGCATGCCGGCGCAGTATTACCTCGACTGGCTGCGCGTGGCCGACGAAGAGGCGCTGCACTTCACGATGCTCAGCGCGCACCTGGCCACGCTCGGTTACGCCTACGGCGACTTTCCCGGCCACGACAGCCTGTGGGAGATGGTGGCCAAGACGGGCGACGACGTCATGGCGCGCATGGCGCTGGTGCCGCGCACCCTGGAAGCGCGCGGGCTCGATGCGATTCCGCCGCTGCGCAAGAAGATCGCCCAGGCCGGCGACCTGGCGGCAGCCCTGATCCTCGACCGGCTGCTGGTGGACGAAGTAGGGCACGTCGAGATCGGCAATCGTTGGTACTTCAGCCTGTGCCGCGAACGCGGGCTCGAGCCGATCGCCACCTACGATGAACTGACCGCGCGCTACAAGGCGCCCGTCCTCAAGGGACCGTTCAATATCGAGGGCCGGCGCCAGGCCGGCTTCACCGAGGCCGAGCTGCAGCGCTACCGCTGATGGAGACGGGTGTGGAAACGGGCTTCCTGTTGACGCGTCACTGGCGCGACACCGCCGCCGGCTGCGAGGTCGAGTTCTGGCTCGCCACCGATGCCGGCCCGCGCCGCCTGCGCCTGCCGCTGCAAACGCCCGTGGCTTTCATTCCCGAGGAACAACGCGCCGCCGTCGAACAACTGCTGGTCGATGAGCGCGGATGGGAGCTGCGTGCGCTCGAGTTGCGCGACTTTCGCCACCGGCCGGTCGCCGGCCTGTACTGTCGCAAGTACCGCCAGCTGATGCGCATCGAAAAGCAGCTGCGCCAGCATGGCCTCGACGTGTTCGAGGGCGACGTGCGTCCGCCCGAGCGCTACCTGATGGAGCGCTTCATCACGGCGCCAGTGAGTTTTGGCGGCACGCCGGTCGACGGCGATCCGTTGCTGCTGGTCGACGCGGTCCTGAAACCGGCGCCGGGCTACCGGCCGGCGATCCGCACCGTGTCGCTCGACATCGAGACCACCTTTCAGGGCGAACTGCGCTCGATCGCGCTCGAAGGCTGCGGCCAGCGCCAGGTCTACATGCTCGGTCCGCCCAATGGCCAGGACGGTGAGCGCGATTTCGAACTCGACTACTGCGACACCCGGCTCGAACTGCTCGACCGCCTGGAACAGTGGATCATCCGCCACGACCCCGACGCCATCATCGGCTGGAACCTGATCCAGTTCGACCTGCGCGTGCTGCAAAAGCACGCCGAGCGTTTCAACCGCCCGCTGCGCCTGGGCCGTGACGGCAGCGCGATCGAGTGGCGCGAGCATGGCGGCAAGCAGGAACACTACTTCATCTGCATCGCCGGCCGCCTGGTCATCGACGGCATCGACGCGCTGCATTCGGCCACCTGGAGCTTCCCGTCCTTCAGTCTCGAGAACGTGTCGCGCGCCCTGCTCGGCGAAGGCAAGGCGATCGACAATCCGCACGACCGCATGGCCGAGATCGACCGCATGTTCGCCGAGGACAAGCCGGCGCTTGCCTGGTACAACCTCAAGGATTGCGAGCTGGTCACCCGGATCTTCGACAAGACGAAGCTGATGGCCTTCCTGCTGGAGCGCGCCAGCGTGACCGGGCTCGCGGCCGACCGCAGCGGCGGTTCGGTGGCGGCGTTCGAGCACCTGTACATGCCGCTGCTGCACCGCCAGGGACGGGTGGCGCCGAACATCGGCGACGTCGCCGGCGCCGACAGCCCCGGCGGCTTCGTGATGGATTCGCGCTCGGGCCTCTACGATTCGGTGCTGGTGCTGGACTACAAAAGCCTGTATCCGTCGATCATCCGCACTTTCCTGATCGATCCGCTCGGCCTGGTCGAAGGCCTGCGCGAGCCCGAGGACGCCACGGTGCCGGGCTACCGCGGCGGGCGCTTCTCGCGCACCAGGCACTGCCTGCCCGGCATCGTGACCCAGGTCTGGGCCGGCCGCGAGGCCGCCAAGCGCGAGCGCAATGCGCCGCTGTCGCAGGCGCTCAAGATCATCATGAACGCCTTCTACGGCGTGCTGGGCACCACCGGCTGCCGCTTCTTCGACCCGCGCCTGGCCTCGTCGATCACGATGCGCGGCCATGACATCATGCACCGCACGCGCGAGCTGATCGAGGAGCAGGGCTACCAGGTGATCTATGGCGACACCGATTCGACATTCGTCTGGCTGGGGCGCGCGCATGCCGAAGGCGAGGCGCGCCGCATCGGGCAGGCCCTGGTCGAGCACGTGAACGGCTGGTGGCGTGCGCACCTGCAGGCCGAGCTGGGCATCGAGAGCGCGCTCGAACTGGAATACGACGTGCACTTTCGCCGCTTCCTGATGCCCACCGTGCGCGGGTCGGACGAAGGCAGCAAGAAGCGCTACGCCGGACTGGCGGCGAACGCGGACGGCGGCGAAGAGATGGTCTACAAGGGCCTGGAGACGGTGCGCACCGACTGGACCCCGCTCGCGCAAGCCTTCCAGCAGGGGCTCTACGAACGCATCTTCAAGGGCCAGCCCTACCAGGACTACGTGCGCGAGCTGGTCGCGCGCATGTTGCGCGGCGAATGCGACGACGACCTCGTCTACCGCAAGCGCCTGCGCCGGCCGCTGGAGGAATACCAGCGCAACGTGCCGCCGCACGTGCGCGCCGCGCGCATGGCCGACGAACACCACCTGCGCCAGGGCCGCCCGGCGCTGTACCGCAAGGGCGGCTGGATCCGCTACGTGATGACCTCGAACGGCCCCGAGCCGATGGAAGCGCGCCGTGGGGCCATCGACTACGAACACTATCTCACGCGCCAGCTCGAACCGGTGGCCGACGCCATCCTGCCCTTCCTGGGCGACAGCTTCGCCAATCTGACGAGCCCGCAGCAGACGCTGTTCTAGCATCACCGTCGCCCGCGTCATGCTTCGCTATTGCTCGCTGGACTGCCGGCAGGATCCGGCGCCGCCGCTCGATGACGACATGGCCCCAAGGCAAGGTTTCGATGCCGCCCGCATGAACGCGCGCGGCGGCGTCGCAAGCGCTGGCCCGCGACCGCGCTCCCTTTCTATAATGATCCCGTCATTACACGCCATCACCATGGAGTCGTCGTGTCCTTCCTGATCGTCCTGGCCGCACTGGTATTCCTGATGTTCGCCGCCTACCGCGGCTACAGCGTCATCCTGTTCGCGCCGGTCGCCGCCCTCGGCGCGGTGCTGCTGACCGACCCGGCGCAGGTGGCCCCGGTGTTTTCCGGCATCTACATGGAAAAGATGGTCGGTTTCGTCAAGCTGTACTTCCCGGTATTCATGCTCGGCGCGGTGTTCGGCAAGGTGATCGAACTGTCGGGCTTTTCCGAGTCCATCGTGGCCGCCGCGATCCGCCACATCGGCGCCGCGCGCGCCAATGCCGTCATCGTCGCCGTGTGCGCGTTGCTCACCTATGGCGGTGTGTCGCTGTTCGTGGTGGTGTTCGCGGTCTACCCGTTCGCGGCCGAACTCTATCGCCAGAGCGATATCCCCAAGCGCCTGCTGCCGGGAGCGATCGCGCTGGGGGCCTTTTCGTTCACGATGGACGCCTTGCCCGGCACGCCGCAGATCCAGAACATCATACCGACCACCTTCTTCCAGACCACCGCGTGGGCGGCCCCGGTCCTGGGCACCATCGGCGCGCTGTTCATCCTGGCGGTTGGGCTCTGCTACCTCGAGTGGCGCCGCCGCACGGCGGCCGGCAAGGGGGAGGGCTATGGCGCCTCGCTGGTGAACGAACCGGAACGGGTGGATATCGATGCCGGCGGCTTGCCGCATCCGCTGCTGGCGCTGGCGCCCCTGCTGCTGGTGGGCGTGGCCAACTTCGTCTTCACCCGCATGATCCCGGTCTGGTATGGCGCCGACAGCCACACCGTGCCGCCCGCGATCCTGCCGGGTATCTCCACGCCGGTAACCACCACGATCAAGACCGTGACCGCGATCTGGGCGGTGCAGGCGGCGCTGCGGCTGGGGATCCTGTTCGTGGTCGCGACCGCGTTCAGGCGCGTGGCCGGGCGCTTCGCCGATGGCAGCAAGGCGGCGGTCGGCGGCGCGCTGCTGGCGGCGATGAATACGGCGTCGGAGTATGGCTTCGGCGGCGTGATCGCGGCGCTGCCGGGCTTCCTGGTGGTGAGCGATGCGCTGCGCAGCATTCCGGATCCGCTGGTGAACGCGGCGGTCTCGGTCAGCTCGCTGGCCGGCATCACCGGCTCGGCCTCGGGCGGCATGAGCATTGCGCTGGCCGCGATGTCCGACGTTTTCATTCGCGGCGCCGAGCATGCCGGGATCTCGCTCGAGGTGATGCACCGGGTAGTGGCGATGGCCAGCGGCGGCATGGACACCCTGCCGCACAACGGCGCCGTGATCACCCTGCTGGCGGTCACTGGCCTGACCCATCGCGAAGCCTACCGCGACATCTTCGCCGTTACGCTGATCAAGACGGCGGCCGTGTTCTTTGTCATCGGTGTCTATTACGTCTTCGGCGTCGTGTGACAAATCGTGGTTTTTTTGCACTGGTTCCTGCAATATCAGCAAGGCTTGTGGCGTGTCTTGACCCAAGAAACAGCCGCGCGACTACAATGACTTCCGAAATGGTTTCCGTGCAGCACTATTACTCCAGGATGGAACATGAAATCGGTACAACAAGAAGTCGACGAGCGCAGCAACCTGACCGGCACCAACAAATTCGAATTGCTGTTGTTCCGCCTGGGCGGTGACGAGCAGGGCAACCACAACGAGCTGTTCGGCATCAACGTCTTCAAGATCCGCGAAATCGTCGCCATGCCCGAGATCACGGCGGTGGCCGGCGCGCCGCGCCACGTGCTGGGCGTGGTCAACCTGCGCGGCCAGATCATCCAGGTGCTCGACCTGCCGGGCATCACCGGCGTCAAGCCCAGGTCAGGCCTGAACATCATGCTGGTGACCGAGTTCGCGCGCACCACCCAGGCCTTCGCCGTCGAGAGCGTGGAAGAGATCGTGCGCCTGGACTGGAGCCAGGTGATGACCGCCGAGCACAGCGCCGGCAGCGGCATGGTGACCAGCATCGCGCGCCTGCCCGAGCAGGATGGCCAGCCGGCGCGCC
Source organism: Massilia sp. UYP34 (assembly GCF_056279385.1). NCBI lineage: Bacteria > Pseudomonadati > Pseudomonadota > Betaproteobacteria > Burkholderiales > Oxalobacteraceae > Massilia > Massilia sp. UYP34. The sequence goes on from NZ_JBWBRF010000002.1 coordinate 538,767, forward strand.
TGGCCCAGGTGCTCGACGTCGAGACCATCCTGCGCAACCTGAACCCGACCCAGGAGCGCGAGAACATGGAGCAGGCCGTGGGCGCCAGGATCACGATCAAGCCGGGCGCCGTGATCCTGGCGGCCGACGATTCGGTGGTGGCGCGCGCACTGATCGAGCAGGGCCTGGAAGCGATGGGCCTGCCCTACATCATGACCAAGAGCGGCAAGGAAGCCTGGGACCAGCTGGGCACGATCGCCGCGGCGGCCGAAGCCGAAGGCCGCACCGTGTACGACCGCGTGGCCATGGTGCTGACCGACCTCGAGATGCCGGAGATGGACGGCTTCACGCTCACCCGCAACATCAAGTCGAGCAACCGCTTCGGCAACCTGCCGGTCGTCATCCACTCGTCGCTGTCGGGCAGCACCAACGAAGAGCACGTCAAGAACGTGCGCGCCGACGCCTACGTCGCCAAGTTCTCGGCCGAAGACCTGTCGCGCACCCTGCGCAAGGTGCTGGGCGGCTGATCCGGCGCCCGGGGATGATGAGCTAGTTGCCGCGATGCTATGATGCGGCCGTGATCCCCGACCTTTCCCAATTACTGATCCTCGACAGCCTGCTGCGCGAGGGCAGCCTGACCCGCACCGCCGAACTGCTCGGCATGACCCAACCGACCGTCAGCCGTGCTCTGGCGAAACTGCGGCGCCATTTCGGCGACCCGCTGTTCGTGCGTTCGGGCCAGCGCATGCAGCCGACCGTGCGCGCCCTCGAGCTGGCCGGCCCGGTGGCGGCGGTGCTGGACGCGGCGCGCCAGCTCGAGGGCGGCCCGGCCGCGTTCGATCCGCTCAACGCCACCCGTTCCTTCGGCCTGTACATGGTCGACGGCGCAGTGGTGAACATCCTGCCCCAACTGCTGGACGGCCTGGCCAGGCTGGAAAACGGCGCTGCCGGCCTGCAGCTGCGCAGCGTGCACATCGATCCCGGCTCGCTCGAGGCCCAGCTCGAGCGCGGCCATATCGACCTGGCCATCGGCCGCTTTCCGCACCTGCTCAACAACATCCGCCAGCGCAAGCTGTGGGACGACGAATACGCCTGCCTGATGCGGCGCAGCCACCCCTGGGCCGGGCAACTCGACCACGACACCTGGCTGACCCACCGCCACGTGCTGATCGAGATGGAGCACACCAGCCATCACAACGTGGCCGTGACCCGCAAGCTCGAAACGCTGCTCGAGCCCACCCGCATCCTGTGCCACGTGCCGAGCTTCACCTCGGCCGCCCATATCGCCCTGCACACCGACGCCATCGCCACCATCCCGCTGCGCCTGGCGCGGCCGCTGGCGCGCGACCTGGGCCTGGTGCTGGCGCCGATGCCGGTCGAGCTGCCGCCGCTGCAGCTGGCGCTGTACTGGCACGAGCGCAGCCATCGCGACCCGGCCAACCGCTGGCTGCGCGACTTCGTGCTCACGACCCTCACCAACACGCTGGGCGGCGACGACCATCATGCAGATTCTGCATGACGTTCATGCCGCTTATGGCATGGCCTAAATAACTCACAGCAACTATGCTTCGGCTTCCTGTATTTTGCCGAGGCACTCCATGCTTCCATTCCACCCCGCGCCAGGCCGGTCGGCGACCCGCCTGGCGCTCGTTTCTGCCATGCTCGTCCTGGGCGGTTGCGTGTCGATGGGCGCGCAGCCGCCATTGGCGCGCTTGAACGGGGACGCGCCCCTGAATTCATCGCGCGCTATTGGGTCGTTGACGACCGAGACCGCCGCCTGGCCGACCCAGGACTGGTGGCGCGCCTATGGCGACCCCCAGCTCGACCGGCTGGTGGAGGGTGCACGCGACGCCAGCCCGACGATCGCCGCTGCGCTCGCACGGGTGCGCCAGGCGGCGGCCCTCGAGGGCCTGGCCGCGGCCAGCCTGGGGCCGCAAGCCAGTGCGTCGGTCCACACCGCGCGCCAGCGCTACAGCGAACATGGCAGCGTGCCCAAGCCGTTGGCCGGCAGCTGGGAGTGGGCCGCCGACGCCGGCGTCAACCTGGGCTATGAACTCGATTTCTGGGGCAAGAACGCCGCCAGCGTGGCCGCCGCCGCCGGCCGCGTCAATGCGCGCCAGGCCGAAGCCCAGGCCGCGCGCCTGGCCGTGTCGAGCGCCGTGGTGCAGGCCTACCTGCGCCTGGACCACCTGTACGCCCAACGCGACCTGGCTGGCCGGGAGCTGCGCCAGCGCAGTCGCATTCTCGAGCTGGTGCAGCAGCGCGTCTCCGCCCAGCTCGACAGCAAGGCGGAGCTGAAGCAGGCCGAGATCGGCGTGCCGGCCGTGCGCGGCCAGATCGCGGCGCTGGACGAGGCGATCGCGCTGACCCGCGGCCAGATCGCGGCCCTGGGGGGGCAGGGCCAGGATGCGGCCGGGGCGATCGCCCGCCCGCAACTGCGCCTCTACCGCCCGGCCGCGGCGAGCGCCGACATTCCGGCCGCGCTGCTGGGCCGCCGGCCGGAGCTCGTCGCGCTGCGCTGGCAGGTCGAAGCGGCCAGCGGCGAGATCGACGTCGCCAGGGCGCAGTTCTATCCAACCGTGAACCTGGGCGTCTCCGCTGGCCTGGCCAGCCTGGGGTTCGAGCGCCTGCTGCAGGGCGGCAGCCGCAGCTTTGCCGCCGGCCCGCTGATAACCCTGCCGCTGCTCGACGGCGGCCGGCTGCGCGGCAACCTCGCGGCGCGCAGCGCCGAATTCGACGTCGCGGTCGAGAACTACAACGCCGCCGTGATCGACGCGCTGCGCGACGTGACGGCGCAGCTGACGTCGCTGCGCTGGCTGGGCGAACGGGTGCGCGAGCAGGACCAGGCGCTGGCGGCGGCCGAAGAGGCCCATGCGCTGGCCGAACAGCGCTACCGCGCGGGGCTGGGCAACTTCGTGCAGGTCTTGATCGCCGAAACCCAGGTCGTGGCCCAGCGCCGCGCCCAGGCCGACCTGGACGCCCGCGCCTACGAGCTGGACGTGAACCTGGTGCGCGCCCTGGGTGGCGGCTACCGGGCAGCCGCCGCGCCTCCCGCCCTGGGCGCGCATTGAAGAATCGAGAGAACGCCATGGACACCAACAATACGAACAATACGAATCCTGCTCCCCAGGGCCGCCGCAGGCTCGCGCTGGGCCTGACGGTCGCGGTGTTCGCCGCCGCCGGCGGCATCGCCTGGTCCTCGCCCGAGGTGCTGGGCATCGGCTGGAACAGTCAGCACACCGAAGACGCCTACGTCGAGGGCAACCTGGTGCAGGTGACGCCACAGGTCGGCGGCACCGTGACCCGCATCGCGGCCGACAACACCGATTTCGTGCGCCCCGGCGACGTGCTGGTGCAGCTGAACGAGGTCGACGCCCGCCTGGCCCAGGAGCGCGCCGAGGCGGCGCTGGCCAAGGCGGCGCGCCAGGTGCGGGCCCAGTTTGCCGGCGTCGAGCAGTTGCGCGCGACGGTCGCCCAGCGCGAAGCCGATCTCGGCAAGGCCGCCAGCGACCTGGCACGCCGGCGCGGGCTGGCCGGCACCGGCGCCGTGTCGGGCGAGGACATCCGCCACGCCGAAGACGCCGTGGCCGCGGCCCGGGCGGGGCTCGCCGCCGCGCGCCAGCAGGCCGGCTCGGCGCTGGCCATGGTCGACGGCACCACGGTCGAGAGCCATCCCGACGTGCGCTTTGCGATCGCGCAGCTGCGCGACGCGTCGCTGGGCCTGGCGCGCACCACGCTGGCCGCGCCGGTGGGCGGCATCGTCGCCCGCCGCAACGTCCAGATCGGCCAGCGCGTGGCGCAGGGCGCGCCCCTGATGGCGATCGTGCCGCTGGACCAGATGTGGGTCACCGCCAACCTGAAGGAAACCCAGCTCAAGGACGTGCGCATCGGCCAGCCGGTGGCGGTGACGGCCGACGTGTACGGCAAGGAGGTCGTGTTCCACGGCCGCGTGGCCGGCCAGGAAGCCGGCACCGGCAGCGCCTTCGCCGCGGTGCCGGCGCAGAACGCGACCGGCAACTGGATCAAGGTGGTGCAGCGGGTGCCGGTGCGCATCGCGCTCGACCCGGCCGACCTGGTGCGCCATCCGCTGCGCCTGGGCCTGTCGATGAAGGTGGCGATCGACACCAGCAGCAAGCAGGGCCCGAGCCTGATGCAGGCCGGCGCCGCGCGCCAGCAGTACCAGACCGTCGTGTTCGAGACCGAGTCGCATGGCGCCGAGGAGGCGATCCGGCGCGCGCTCGGCCGCCCGGGCGCGGTAGCGTCGCGTTGATGGAAAGGGCAGGCGATGAACGCCCTTGCTAGACCAGCTGCTCCGCTTTCGATTCCGCGTCCGGCCTTGCTGGCCGCGATCTTCGTCTTCAACTTCATCGAATTCCTGGCGACCGGCATGACGGTGTTCGCGGCGCCGGCCATCATGGGCCACGTCGGCGCCTCGCCCGAGGAATACGCCACCGTCTCGGCGCTGTACGCGGCGGTGGCGGTGCTGTCGATCTCGCAGCTGACGGTGCTGGTGCAGCGCCTGGGCTGGCGCAACTACCTGCTCGGCGGCGTGCTGTTCTACCTGGTCGGCGCCTGGATCTGCGCCGGCAGCGGCAGCGTCGCCGCCTTCGCCGGCGGCCGGCTCCTGATGGCAATGGGTGGCGGCGTGTTCATGACGGCCTCGCGCATGATGGTCAACCTGATTCCGCCTTCGCCCCAGCGCCTGCAGGGCATCGCGGCCTTCGGCGGCGCGCTCTCGCTTGGCCTGGCGCTCGGCCCGCTGGCCGCGGCGAAATTCATCGGGCACGAAGCCTCTGGCGGGATGTTCCTGCTGCTGGCGGCGCTGGCCGTGATCGGCGCCGGCATCGCGGCGCGCTGGCTGCCGCTCGGCGCCGACACGCTGGACGGCACGCCGACGCGCCTGCATGTACCGGATGCGATCCTGCTCGGCGGCGGCGCCGCCATCACGCTGTTCGCCCTGCAGCACCTGACGTACGACTGGCATGGCGGCGAGCGCGGCGCGCTGCTCGGCCACCTGGCGCTGGGCCTCGCGCTGCTGCTGGCCTTTGGCCTCGTCAAGGCGCGCCGCCGCGAACCCTTCCTGCACCTGAACATCCTGGCCAGCGCGCGCTATCGGCTGGGCCTGGTCATCTTCGCGGTCTGCTACGCGGTGCTGGGGATGGTCAACACCCTGTTGCCGCAGGCGGTGCAGAAGGGCCTGGGCATGGGACTGGAGCAAGCTGGAGTCCTGCAAGGCATCGGCCTGCTGTCGACCTTCGTCGTGTTCGTGGTGATGCTGCAGATGGTCAAGCGCAATCCGCATCCGACCAGGTTCTTCGTGACCGGCTTCCTGATGCTGGCGGCGCTGGGCTGGCGTTTCGCCACCCTCGATCCGCGCGCCGACGCCTGGGACACGGTGATGCTGTGGCTGGGCCTGTTCGGCGGCTTCCTGACCCTCGGCATGGCGACCGCGGCGATCCACTCGTTCAAGGATCTGCAGGCCGACAACGTGGTCTTCGCGCACGGCCAGCAACTGAAGAACATGCTGGGCCAGGTGGGCCTGGCGCTGGGCGTTGGCGTGACCAATGTCGCGCTGCAGGAACGCACCGCCCTGCATGCGTCGCGGCTGGCCGAGAAGGCCGGCGCGATCGGGGACGGCGGCCTGGAGTTGGCGCGCCAGGCCGGCCTGCTGGCGGGCCAGGACCTGTTCTGGATCGTGATGTGGGTGGGCCTGGCCGGCGCCGTGTTGCTGGCCATGCAGCGCAGGTTCGATTGAACCCCGACGGTGGCGTCGTTCGCGGCCCTGGCCCTGGTCGCCGGCTTGGTCCGGCGACGCCCGGAGGTGGCCCGGATTGCACCCCGAAAAGACAACGCCCGGCGCCAGCCTGCAAAGGCCGGCGCCGGGCGGCGCGCGGGTGTGGATACCGCTTTCAGTGCATCAGTCTTCCTGGAACGCCTCTTCGCGCTTCTTGCGCAGCGACGGCAGCATCACGACGATCATCGCCGCCGCGGCCAGGCCCAGCATCACGCCCGAGATCGGACGCTCGATGAACACCATCGGATCGCTGCGCGACAGCAGCAGGGCGCGGCGCAGGTACTCTTCCATCATCGGGCCGATGATGAAGCCGAGCAGCATCGGCGCCGGTTCCAGTTCCAGCTTCGCGCACAGGTAGCCCAGCAGCCCGAACAGGGCCATCAGGTAGACGTCGAAGGTGCTGTTGTTCAGGCTGAACACGCCGATCGCGCAGAACATCAGGATGGCCGGATACAGCATTTGGTAAGGCACCATGATCATGCGCACCCAGAGGCCGATCATCGGCAGGTTCAGCACGACCAGGAACAGGTTACCGATCCACATCGAGACGATCAGGCCCCAGAACAGGGCGGGCTGCTCGGTCATCACGGCCGGACCCGGCTGGATGCCCTGGATGATCATCGCGCCGATCATCAGCGCCATCACCGGGTTCGACGGGATGCCGAGGGTCAGCATCGGGATGAACGAGGTCTGGGCGCCGGCGTTGTTGGCCGCTTCCGGCGCCGCCACGCCTTCGATCGCGCCCTTGCCGAACTGCGCCGCGTTCTTCGACACCTTCTTCTCGAGCGAGTACGAGGCGAACGAGGCCAGCATCGCGCCGCCTCCCGGCAGGATACCCAGCACCGAGCCGAGGCCGGTCGCGCGCAGCACCGGCGCGATGATGCGCTTGAAGTCGTCCTTGCTCAGCATCAGGCCCTGGACCTTCTTCATGACCAGGTTGCGGCTTTCGTCGTGTTCCAGATTGCGGATGATTTCGCCGATGCCGAACATGCCCATCGCCACGATCACGAAGTTGATGCCATCGGCCAGTTCCGGCAGGTCGAAGGTGTAGCGCGCCGAGCCCGAGTTGACGTCGGTGCCGACCACGCCCAGCAGCAGGCCGAGCAGCACCATGCCGATCGCCTTGAGCAGCGAGCCGCTGGCCAGGACCACCGAGGCGACCAGGCCGAGCACCATCAGCGAGAAGTATTCGGCCGGGCCGAATTGGAGCGCGACATCGGCCAGCGGCGGCGCGAACAGCGCCAGCAGCACGGTGGCGACCGAGCCGGCGAAGAACGAGGCGATCGCCGCCGTGGCCAGCGCCTTGCCGGCGTTGCCGTTGCGCGCCATCTGGTAGCCGTCCAGGGCCGTGACCACCGAGGATGACTCCCCGGGCAGGTTGACCAGGATCGCGGTGGTCGAGCCGCCGTACTGGGCGCCGTAGTAGATACCGGCCAGCATGATCAGGGCCGATTCCGGCGGCAGGCCGAAGGTCGCCGGCAGCAGCATGGCGATGGTGGCGACCGGACCCAGGCCCGGCAGCACGCCGACGGCGGTGCCGACGAACACGCCGACCAGGCAGTAGAACAGGTTCTGGAGGGTAAAGGCCGTTTCCAGGCCGAGTGCGAGATTGCTGAAGATTTCCATATTGTTTTAATTCCCACCGAACCATGGACCGAAGATAGGCATCGGCAAACCGAGCAACTTGACGAACAGGCCCACGGCGAACAGCGTCGCGCCCACGGCCAGGGCCACGGCCTTGGCCAGGTTGAATTTGCGGCCGGCATAGCTGCTGATCATGATCAGCAGGAGCGTCGCCGGCACCAGGCCCGCGTTGCGCATCAGGAAGCCGAACAGCAGCACGGCGACCAGCACCAGCAGCAGTTCCTTCCAGTAGAGGCGGCCGACCGGTTCGCCCTGTCGGAAGAAGGAGCGAATCAGCGAGCCTGCGCCGACCAGCGACAACATGCCGCCGAGGACCGTCGGGAAGTAGGCCGGACCCATGCGGCCGGCCGTCCCCATTTCATAGTCCTGGCCGATGATGATGGCGGAAAGGCCAAAGAAGAGAAAGACGATGCCACTCCAAAAATCCTTTGGGTGGCGTATGAATGCTGGCACGTGATGGTCCCCTTTTTTTGTGATGCAAATGCGGTATTACAGATGCAGTGGTTCGAAGTGTATTTCAGCGACGGCGCCGTGGCTACGGCAGGTACAACAAAACGCACCGCCCGGCGAACCCGGCGCGGTGCGCAGTGTCAATTCCTCATGCTCAGTCGGCGAAGGCGCCGGCTTTCTTGATGATCGGACCCCACAGGTCGATCTGCTGCTTGAGGTGGGTGCGCAGGGCTTCCGGCGTCGCCTGGTTGGTCGGGACCGGCTCGGTGCCCAGGTCGTTGAAGCGCTTGATCACGTTCGGGTCGCGCAGCGAGGCGCGCAGGGCGCTCGCCAGCGCGTCCACGACCGGCTTCGGCGTGCCCTTCGGCGCGTACAGGCCGTGCCAGACGCCGACCTCGAAGTTCGGCAGGGCGCCGGAGGCCAGGGTCGGCAGGTTGGGCAGCGACGGCACGACCGTCTTGGTGGTCACGCCATAGGCCTTGATCTTGCCGCTCTTGATCTGGCTGGTGGTATTTGTGGTCTGGTCGCACATGAAGTCCACCTGGCCGCCCAGCAGGTCGTTCATCGCCGGGCCGGTGCCCTTGTAGGGCACGGTGGTCAGCTCGACGCCCATCGCGGTCTGCAGCAGCATGCCGCACAGGTGCGAGGCCGAACCCAGGCCGGCGTGGGCGTAGGTGACCTTGTCCTTGTTGGCCTTGACGTAGGTGATCAGCTCCTTCATGTCCTTGGCCGGGAAGTTGGCGCGCGCGACGACGGTCATCGGCACGTCAGTGATCAGGCCGATCGGCTCGAAGCTGTCGATCGCGTTGTACGGCAGCTTGCGGTACAGGGCAGGGGCGGTCGACTGGCCGATGTGGTGCAGGAACACGGTGTAGCCGTCGGGTGCGGCCTTGGCCGCGCGCGCCGCGCCGATCGTGCCGCCGGCGCCGCCGACGTTCTCGATGATGATCTGCTGCTTGAGGGTGGTGCCCATCGACTGCGCCACCAGGCGCGCCACGGTGTCGGTCGGACCGCCGGCCGCGAACGGCACGATCATGGTGATGGTCTTGTTGGGATAGTTCTGGGCCTGGGCCAGGCCGCTGCCGAAAGCGGTCAGGCACGCGACAGCGCACAGCATCTTGAGCTTCATGTTTGTCGTCCTCGTAAATCTCGTTCTTGGTATGGGATGGCGGCACCGCACCTTGCGGTGCGCTGCTGCGCTCTAGCGTTGTCTTACGCAGCTAGGGTTGTACCAGTAAACATATTGATATGCAACTACGTGGAAATACGTATGTCGCATAGCTGTGACGAGGGTCAGCAAAAGCGATATGGCGCGGGACACAAATACTGACGGGAATTCGGTAAATATGACGCCGACAGCGGGCGCTGTCGGCGTAAGAACGACATCAGGGCGACGTGAAAACGCCGCCCGTTTCGCGCGCGAAACTGCACCTGCAGCGGCGCCAGCAAAGGCGCTCAGACCGGCGCTTACACCGGCGGATTCACCGGCAGTTCACGGTCGCCCAGCAGCATCTTGGCTGGAGTCATCGGCGTGGTGCGCAGGCGCTTGCCGGTCGCATGGAAGATGGCGTTCGATACCGCCGCGGCCACGCCGACGATCCCGATCTCGCCCACGCCCTTGACGCCGAGCTGCTTGCTCACGATGCGGTCGTCCTCTTCCACGAAGATCACGTCGATGTCGTGGATGTCGGCGTTCACCGCCACGTGGTACTCGGCGTAATTGTGGTTCATGAAGCGCCCGTACTTTTCGTCGGTATGGGTTTCTTCATGCAGGGCCTGGCTGATGCCCCAGACCACCGCGCCGCTGATCTGGCTGGCCGCGGTCTTGGCGCTGATGATGCGTCCGGCCGCGACCGCGCTGACCACGCGGGTCACGCGCACCATGCCCAGCTTCTCGTTGACGCGCACTTCGCAGAACACGGCCGAGTGCACCGCGCGCGCGTACTTGCGCTGCTTGAGCATCTGCGGCGTCATGAAGAATTTTTCTTCCAGGCGGTCCAGGCCCGCGTCGCGCAGCACGGCGGCCAGCTCGATCCGGCGCGCCGGGTCCGTTTTCAGGAACACCGCGCCGTCGCCGAACTCCACGTCGCGCATGCGCGCCTTGGCCAGTGGCGAGTCCTGCATTGCCGAGGCCATCTTGAGCAGCTGGTTCTTGAGCTTTTCGCAGGCGCCGTGCACGCCCGAGCCAACGGTGGCCATGTGCGACGAGCCGCCTTCGATCGGCGCCATCGGCAGCGTCGAGTCGCCCAGCTGGAAGGTCACCTGCTCCAGCGGCAGGCCAAGCTGCTCGGCGGCGACGATCGACATCGCGGTATAGGTCCCGGTGCCGATGTCGGTCGCCGCGCTGCTCACCACCAGGCGCCCGTCGACGTGCAGCACGGCCGAGACGCGCGCCACCATCACCAGCGCATCCCAGATGCCGGTCGCCATGCCCCAGCCCACCAGCTCGTCGCCATCCACCATCGAGCGCGGCTCGAGCGCACGCTTGTCCCACCCGAAGCGCTCGGCGCCCTGGCGGTAGCATTCGCGCAGCTCCTTGGTCGAGTACGGCTTGTCCTCGATCGGCGAGACGTCGGTGTAGTTCTTCAGGCGCAGGGCCAGCGGGTCCATCTTGAGTTCGTATGCCAGCTCGTCCATCGCCACCTCGAGCGCGTGCACGCCGTGGGTGGCGCCGGGCGCGCGCATGTCCAGCGGCGTGAAGCGGTCATGCGCCACCACCTGGTAGCCGAGCTTGACGTCGGGGCAGGCGTACAGCTGCCCGGACCAGTTGACGATCACTTCCACGTAGTCCTCGAGCCGCGAGGTTTCCTGGATCGCCTCGTGCCAGATCGCCTTGAGCGTGCCGTCACGGTCGGCGCCGAGGCGGATGCGGTGCCAGGTCTCGGGACGGTGGCCGAAGCTGAACATCTGCTGGCGCGTGAGCACCACGCGCACCGAGCGTTTCAGCTGCAGCGCGCCCATCACCGCCAGCGGCAGCTGGTATTGCGGACGCAGGCCGGATCCGAACGCGCCGCCGACGTAGGGATTGCGCACCGTGACCTTGTCCTTCGAGATGCCGAAGCCGTGCGACACGTACCAGCGGCTGTTCTGCGAGCTCTGGGTCTTGTCGTAGATGGTCAGGTGGCCGTCCTCGCCGTAGATCACGGTCGAGGCGAACATCTCCATCGGATTGTGGTGCTCGACCCCGTTGTAGTACTGCGAGTCGATCTTGACCGGGGCCTCGGCGAACGCCTTCTCGCCGTCGCCGGTGGAGCTCGGCGGCGTGAAGCCGGCCTTCATCTTCTTCGGCTCATAGGCCTGGTCGAGGCGTTCGAGGTGGTTGGTCTCGTGCGCCTCGACGTCGTAGTGCACGCGCACCAGCTGGGCCGCGTGGCGCGCGGCCTCGAAGGTGTCGGCGATCACCAGCGCGACCGGCTGGCCGCTGTAGAAGATCTGGTCCGAAAACAGCGGCCGGAACGGCGAGCCGGCGGGAGCGGTCATGTCCTTCCAGGCGATGTCGAAGGAGCGCATCTTGGGGCGGTTCTCGTGGGTCATCACCGAGATCACGCCATGCGCGGTGAGGGCGTCGACGGTGTCGATGCGGGTGATGCGGCCCTTGGCCACGGTGCTGCTGACGACTACGCCGTAGCACAGGTCGGGCGCGAACACTTCGGCCGCGTACTGGGCCTGGCCGGTCACCTTGGCGCGGCCGTCGACGCGCGAGACGGACATGCCGCTCTTGACGCGGCCGGTGCCGGCCGGCGCGCTCGGGGCGCGCAATTCTGGAATCAGGTCGGTCATGCTCGGTCTCCCTCTGGATGTCGGGCCTGGGGCTGCGCTGCGCCGCTGGCGATATCGGTGCCGCGCGCGGCGCTGGTCAAGGCCTGGACGATGGCGTTCTTCGCCAGCGTCAGCTTGAAGTCGTTGTGGCCGTAGCCGCGCGCGCCCTGCAGGATGGCGTCGGCCGCGGCGGCGAAGGCTTCCTCGCCGGCCGCCTTGCCCACCAGTTGCTGTTCGGCTGCTTCGATGCGCCACGGCTTGTGGGCCACGCCGCCCAGCGCGATGCGCGCGGCCTTGATGGCGCCGCCGGCCTCGAGGTCGAGGGCGGCCGCCACCGACACCAGCGCGAAGGCATAGGACAGGCGGTCGCGCACCTTGATGTAGGCGCTGTGGGCGATGAAGCGGTCGGCCTGCGGGACCGTGATATGGGTGATCAGTTCGCCCGGCTGCAGGGTGTTGTCGACCTCGGGACGGTCTTCCGGCAGGCGGTGGAAGTCGGCGAAGGGGATTTGCCGCTTGCCGCTGCTGGACTGGACGTGCACCGTGGCATCCAGCGCGCGCAGGGCCACGCACATGTCGGACGGGTGGGTCGCGATGCAGGCTTCGCTCGTGCCCAGGATCGCGTGCTGGCGATTGACGCCGTCCCTGGCCGGGCAGCCGGTGCCGGGCTCGCGCTTGTTGCAGGCGGTGCCGACGTCGTAGAAGTAGACGCAGCGGGTGCGCTGCATCAGGTTGCCGCCGTTGCTCGCCATATTGCGCAACTGGGGCGAGGCGCCGGCCAGGATCGCGCTCGACAGCAGCGGATAGCGCTCGCGCACCAGCGGGTCGTAGGCGGTGTCGGCGTTGCGGGCGAGGGCGCCCAGCAGCAGGCCGCCGTCGGCATCACGCGCGACCTGGTCCAGGGCCAGGCCCTCGACCCTGAGCCCGTTGATGTCGACCAGCTGCGAAGGACGCATCACGCCTTCCTTCATCAGGTCGAGCAGGTTGGTGCCGCCCGCGATCGGGCGCGCCTGGCCGCCGCTCAGGGCCGCCAGCACGGCGTCGAGGTCTTTCGATTGGGTGAAGGTGAAGGGATTCATGCCAGCACCGCCCCGGTGGTAAAGGCCGGCTTGTCGCCGTCATCGCGCGCGTGCTCGCCGCGGCGCAGCTCCATCACCTGGACCACGGCGTCCGCGATCTGCGGATAGGCGCCGCAGCGGCAGATATTGCCGCTCATGAGTTCGCGCACGTCGTCGCGCGACCTGGCCTGGCCCTCGTTCATCAGGCCCACGGCCGAACACAGCTGTCCCGGGGTACAGTAGCCGCACTGGAAAGCGTCGCACTCGATGAAGGCTTGCTGAAGCGGGTGCAGGTCTTCACCGTTGGCAAGGCCCTCGACCGTCGTGATTTCCTTGCCGTTCTGCATGACCGCCAGGGTCAGGCAGGAATTGATGCGCTTGCCGTCCACCAGCACCGTGCATGCGCCGCATTGTCCCTGGTCGCAACCCTTCTTGGTGCCGGTCATGCCTGCGCGCTCGCGCAACAGGTCAAGCAAGGTCACCCAGGACTCGACGTTGAATTCGCGGTCTTGCCCGTTGATACGCAGGCGGACCGGATACTGCTGGTGAAGTTCCATGGTCATTCCTCTCTATGAGAAGCCATGACCTTACCCGTGCAGGTGGTGCGTCACGGTTAGGTGACGCACCTATTCCCGAGGTTGCTTGCCAATTTGCTCAGGGACCGCGGAAGACCACCGTCTTGTTGCCGTCGACAAACACACGGCGCTCGATATGGAACTTGACCGCCGCCGCCAGCGCCAGGCACTCGTTGTCGCGGCCGACGCGGGTCAGCTGGTCGACCCGGTAGTTGTGGTCGACCCGGGTCAGCACCTGTTCGATGATTGGGCCTTCGTCGAGGTCGGGCGTGGCGTAGTGGGCGGTGGCGCCGATCAGCTTGACCCCGCGGTCGAAGGCTTGCTGGTAGGGATTGGCGCCCTTGAAGCCGGGCAGGAAGGAGTGGTGGATGTTGATGCACTTGCCGGCCAGGCGCCGCGCCAGCTCGTCCGACAGGATCTGCATATAGCGCGCCAGGATCACCAGCTCGGAACCGGTCTCCTCGACAATCTCGAGCAGGCGCGCCTCTTGCTGCGCCTTGTTGTCCTTGGTTACCGGCAGGAATACGAAGCGGATGCCTTCGCGCTCGACCATCGGGCGCAGGTCGAGGTGGTTCGACACCACCGCCGTGATCTGCATGTTCAGTTCGCCATTGCGGCGGCGGTACAGCAGGTCGTCCAGGCAGTGGTCGGTCTTGGAGACCATGATCACGGTGCGTACCGGGTCGAGCGGGTCGAACATCTTCCACTGCATCTCGAGGCGGCCGGCGACGAGGTCGGCGAATTCGCTGCGGATACGGTCGATCGGTGGTGAATTTTCTTGCTGGCGAAACACGGCGCGCATGAAGAAGCGCGCGGTCGAATCGTCGTCGAACTGTTCCAGCGCGCAGATATAGCAGTCGCGCTCGGCGAGGAAGGTCGCGACGGCGGCGACGATGCCGGTGCCGGCCGGACAGCTGGCGTTGAGGATGTATTCGATGCGGCCGGCTGGCGCCGGGGCGATGCTGCTCATGAGTGATTCCTGTCGGTTAGGGGCAAATTGCAATGTAGTCGTCCGTCACGCGACACCGGCCAGGTGGGCCGGCGGCAGCTCTGGTATCCGGCGCCGCCGGGTCGGCGACGCTGGCAAGGCGATGTTGTCAGAATATATAGAATGAGGGATGCGGCCGACGCCGTCAAGCATCCAGGTCAGGCATGCTACCATGCGCGCTTTTGACCGTCCCGCCATGCCGATCCCGACCTCGATGCGCATCCGTCCGCTGCTGCCCGCCGACCTGGACGCCGTGCTGCGCGTGCAGGCGGCCTGCTATCCGCCGGCGATGCAGGAAGCGGCGGCGGTGGTGAAGGCGCGGCTGGATGCGGCCGCCGCCACCTGCCTGGCCGCGTGCGATGCCGGCGGCGTGTGCGGCTACCTGTTCGCCTACCCGTCGCGCCTGGGACGGGTCACCGCCCTGGGCGCGCCGTTCGAGATCGCGCCGGACGCCGACACCCTGTACCTGCACGACCTGGCGGTCGATCCGCGCGCGCACGGGCGCGGACTGGCGCGCGCGCTGGTGGCGCATCTGCTGGGCCGCGGCCGACGCCTGGATTCGTCCCGGGGCTTGACCCATGCGGCGCTGGTCTCGGTGCAGGACAGCACGCGCTTCTGGAGCGGCCTCGGCTTCAAGGAGCGCTCGACCGGCGATGCGGGCCTGCTCACGTATCCGGCGGGCGCCGTCCATATGGCGCGCCCGCTCACTTAATTTGCTGGACGGATCATTCGACGCGGCGCACCTTGGCCGAGGCGTTGCTGCCTTCCACGCGCATGAAGATGGTGCCGAACAGATTGCGTTCGATGCTGACCTTGGCGTCGTCGCGCGGGGCCAGGACCGCGTCGCTGCCGTCGACGACGCGCCACACCTGGCCGTTGGCCAGGCGGATCCGCGAACCCGGGCCCCAGCCCTCGAACCTGCCGACGACCGTGCTCTGGACCGAGCTGGGCTGCGTCTCGCGCTGCTTCACCGCCTCCATGCCGAAATTGTCCTCGGCGCCGGCCGGGGCCGGCGCGCTTGCCGCCCGGGCCGCCGTCGCCGGGCTCGCCACACCGACGGGGATCGCGTCATAGCAGGCCACGCGCGATGCGACATCGGTCATGGCGCGGCAGGTCAGGAGCGCCGCATCGCCAGGGCTGGCATTGGCGAGCGCGGAGCCGGAGGCGAGCAGCAATACGGCAAGGGGCAGTGCGGCAAGAGGCAGTGCGGCAAGAGGCAGAGCGGCAAGAGGCAGGGCTTTCATCGGAATCCTAGGTAAAGGTGGAAGCTTGCCCGCGGGCGCGCCCCTGGGCGGCTACGATTATAGGGGATGCCGATGCATGAAGGGAAATCGTGGGCCGGCCGGCAGCCGCGCGCGGGACGTTCTATACTGCTGCGACGCCAGGCACCTCCAGACCGTGGCGCGCCATCCCAAACCAAGGAAGATCATGGATCAGCAACCGAACGACACCCCAGGCCAGCAAGTGACGATCATCGCCACCCTCTACGCGAAGGCCGGCCAGGAAGCCGCGCTCGCGGCGCGCATGCACGAGATGATCGACGCCACCCGCAAGGAAGCCGGCTGCATCCTGTACGAGCTGCAGCGCTCGGACGAGGACCCGCGCGAGTTCATCATGGTGGAATACTGGCGCGATGCCGAGGCGATAGCACTGCACGACGCCAGCGCCCACATGGCCGCCCTGGTGGCCGACCTGCCGGCGCTGGTCGACCGCCCGGTGGTGGTGCGCAGGTACACGCCCGCCTGAGCGAGGCGCACTTCAGCCGGGGCGGTCGCGCCGGACGGATCGCGCCTGGGCGTAAGAGGGCGCTGTCGAAAAATTTAACACGGTTCGCCGACGTATTGACGCGGCTGCGGAAATATTTCGTAGAATCAAAGAGTTGCCATTCCGACCATATTTGGCCCGCTTCTTGCTCATCTATTTGCTCACCCGAGGTGAATAACCACAAGGAGCATGTCGATGGCGCCCATCATCCCCTACCTGTTCGCGGCCGCGCTGCTGGCCCAGCCGGCGCAGGCCGCGGTCACCTATTCCTGGCACGAGGTCGGCACTTCGCCAATCTCGCCGCCGGGCCTGAACATGGAACTCGTGTTTTCGGACGACGCGGTCGCGCAGGGCAAGCTGGAACTCGATTTCGTGAACATGTGCGACCTGGGCGAGCCTTGCCTCGATGGGCAGGACAGCCTGCTGTCGCTGCGCTACTGGTATGCAGAGCCGTGGGCGGACGAAGGTCGTGCGAATTACATCGATTATGGCCACCGCAAGCTGCCCGCGCACTATTTCGATCGAATCCGGCTGAACCTGACCTTCCTGCCCGGCGGCCTGCTGGACGGATACATCTACGCCAATGACGGCAACTCGCACGTCGAGATCGCGAGCCTCGGCGGCCTGTTCACGGTCGTGAATGCGCACAGCGACGAACCATTCGGGTGCAACTACTTCTCCGATCCCTGCTCGGGTTCGACCGGCTACCTGGCGGGCGCGTCGATCGAAGGCGAGGTGCCGGAACCGTCGAGCGTGCTGCTCGCCGGCCTGGGCCTGGCGGCCATCGGGTTCGCGCGCCGGCGGCGGGCGCGCCGGGATTGACAGGCGCGTAATCAGGCAGCCGGCGCCAGCAGCGCCGCGGTGTCGGGCGCGCCCATGCGCAGCGCCGCATCGTGGGCGCTGACGCCGCCGGCATCGCGCAGCGCCGGGTCGGCGCCGCGCTCGATCAGCAGGCGGGCGATGTCGACCCGGTTGAACATGGCGGCGAACATCAGCGCGGTCCTGCCGGACGGTCCCGCATGGTCGGCGATGGCACCGTGGTCCAGCAGGAGCGTCGTTACCGCCAGGTCGCCCTTGAAGGCGGCGCCGTGCAGCGGCGCCTGGGAGGCGTCGTTCAACAGTTGCGGATCGGCGCCGTGCTCCAGCAGCACGCGCGCGGCGTCGAGGTGGCCGTGGTAGCAGGCCAGCATCAGGAGACTGTCGCCGCGCTCGTTGCGCAGATTGGGCGGCAAGCCCTTGGCCAGCAGCGCGCCGAGCGGTTCGGCGTCGCCCTTGCGGGCGTACTGGAACACCTCGCGCAACCATGCGAGGGTGGCTTCGTCGAGTTCCGCCGGCGTGGCCGGCAGGGTGGATTCATTGGCTTGCATGCGGGGTCCTGTGTCGGTGCGATGGTTGATTAGATCACATCCGGCGCCGCCACGCAGTCGCCGCACGCCAGCTGACGGGGGGTGTTCGAGGCCGAGCCGGACCTGCGGCTGGCGCACGATTGAGGGTCCGCAAGCGGCGCCGGGCGCCGCCGCCGCACCATGGGACGCCGATTGTTCCACAGGAGAGCCCATGAAAGCCGGCACCTGGATGGCGCTCGCGGCCTGCATGCCGGCCGGCGCGCTGGCCTCGATTCCCTATGTGTATCCGTTCAATGCGATGACCGGCCAGGAAGTGATCGAGCATCGCCTCAAGGAGCCCAGGACTTAGCTCGACTACATCAACCGCAAGAAGGTGGGACGGGTGGACGCCTACCTGAACGGCATCAAGGATGCGGGCCATGGCCGCGAATGGTGCCTGGCCAGGCCCGTGCTGCCGCAGGAACTGAACGTGGCCGTCGTGCGCCGCCTGAAGGCGACGCGCAAGCCGGCCGAACTGAAACGCAACGCGGCGCCGCTGGTGCTGGCCGAGCTGCGCCGGCGCTTTCCCTGCCCACCGCCGGGCAAGAAGAAGCGCTGAGCGAGGATGGTCAGAAGTCGACGTTCATCGACACCCACAGGCGACGACCGTCCATATTGTTGACGTACACGCTGCCATAGGTCGGCGCCGCGGTCGGGGTCGACTGGTAAGGACGGTAGTCGACGAAGTCCTTGTTGAGCAGGTTGTAGATCGCGGCATTGATCGAGATGGTCGGGCTGAGCTGGTAGGCGGTGCCCAGGTGCAGCATGCCATAGCCCTTGTAGTCGCCCAGCGTCGCCTTGGCGGCGCGGGTGACGGCCGAGACGCCCGGATCGCGATAGCGCTCGCTGCGGTACTCGGCGCGCAGCCACGCGTTCCACTGCTGCGAGATGTCCCAGGTCAGGCGCGCATTGAGCGCGTGCTCGGGCGTGTCGGACAACGGCTTGCCGGCGTTGGCGCCGCTTTTCTGCTCGCTCTCGGTATAGGTGTAGTTCGCGCTGGCGACCCAGCCGGCGGCCAGCGGGAAGCGGGTCGCCAGTTCCACGCCGCGCGTCACTGCCTCGTCGACGTTGATCGACTGGCTGAAGGCATCGACGTTCGGCCAGTTGCCGAAGCTGACGCAGCCAGGGCGGTCCGGCGCCAGGCGGTAGGCGCAGTTCAGCAGGCCGGTGCCGCTGGTGATCTTGTCCTGGAACTCGTTGTTGAACACGGTGACGTTGCCGGTCCAGCCGGCGCCGTTGTCGAAATAAGCGCCCAGCTCGGTCGTCACGCTGGTCTCGGGCGTCAAGCCCGGGCTGCCGACCAGGGGAATCGTGCCCTGGCCGCCGAAGCCGATGATGCCGGGCGAAAGCTGCTCGACGCGCGGCGTTTTATAGCCCTTGCTGACGCCGCCCTTGAAGGTCCAGCGCGGCGACGTCGTCCACACCAGGTAGGCGCGCGGGCTGGTCTGGCCACCGAAGATGCTGTGGTCGTCGTAGCGCGCGCCCAGGGTCAGGGCCAGGCGCTCGTGCAGCCGCCATTCGTCTTCCAGGAACAGCGCCTTCTGGGTGAACGCGAACACCTCGGGCGCGACGCCGTCGACCATCTCGGCATCCCAGTGCTGGGCGCCGATGGTGGTCAGGTGATTGCCCCATGGGACCAGGAGCTTCGTGTCGAACACCTTGCTCTCGACTTCCAGCGTGCGCGGGGAGCCGGCCGCCGCGCCCGGCGTCCCCGGCGGAATGGTGCGGCCATTGGTCTCGGTCTGGTTGACCATATAGCTGCTGTCCCAGGTGCCGAACGGCAGGCGTGCCTTGTAGGCGGCGGTGTACTGGTTGCGGTTGTACTGCTGCTCCGGGCCGTAGCCGCCCTGCACGCCCAGGGTGCCGAGTAGTCCGGTCGAATTGTCGTACTTCTGGCGCGTGGCGTCGGCGTCAAGCGTCACCTCGTGGTTGCGATGAGGCGTGAAGGCCAGGCGCGCGCCGAGATTGCGCACGGTGGATTCAACCGGATTGGCGCCCATGTTCAGGCCGTTGGTCTGGCCCTCGTAGGTGATGCTGGCGGCGTCGCGCCGCTGGGCGCTGCCGCGCAGGGCCAGGCCCAGCACCTCGCTCGCGATCGGGCCGCTCAGGTAGAACTTGCCGGCCTTGACGTCGCCGAATGCCGATTCTTCCTGCACCGTGTAGTCGGCCGAGACCGAGCCGTTCCACTGCTTGCCGACCTTGCGCGTGATGATGTTGACCACGCCGCCCATCGCGTCCGAACCGTACAGGGTCGACATCGGTCCGCGGATGATTTCGATGCGCTCGATCGCGCTCACCGGCGGCATGAAACTGGTCGAGGTGCCGCCGAAGCCGTTCGGCGTGACGTTGCCGGCCGCGTTCTGGCGCCGGCCGTCGATCAGGAGCAGGGTGTAATCGCTCGGCATGCCGCGCACGCTGATGTTCATCCCACCGGTCTTGTCGCCGGCGGCGGCCACGTCGATGCCTTCCACGCTTTCCAGGGCCTGGGCCAGGTTGCCGAAGCGCTCTTTCTCGAGCTGGTCGCGGGTCAGCACGGTGATCGAGGCGGGCGCTTCGCGGATGGTCTGCTCGAAGCCCGAGGCCGAGACGACGACGGTCGCCATGTCGGCCGGGACGGCGTCGGCATGCGCGGCGACGGGCAGGGCGCCGATGGCCAGACTCAGGAGCGAACGGCGCAGCAGCGGGGCGTGAAGAACTGGGGTAGGCATCATTTTTCCGTGGTTTTAATTAAGAGCGTGTAGATACAGATGTAAAGCGATGTAAAGATCAGGTTGCTCATATTCTAAACACAAATACGAATCATTCCTATTCTTATTTGTAGAAATGTGGCATCGATGAGGGGGCCGGGCGCCTCCGAACTCGGCCATTGGTCGCTAGGGCGGCAGGTTGTCGGCTATCATGCCGGGTGCGCCAGGGACGAGGCTGTCGGTCCCGGCCAGCGCCCCATTGTCATTACAGCCCCCTGAGGAGTACACATGAAGAAGACCATGATCCTGGCCGCGAGCCTTGCCGCCGCCGCCGCCATCCCTTCGGCCCATGCCAGCGCCGACCTGGCCAAGGCCAAGGCCTGCATGGCCTGCCACGCCGTTGCGAGCAAACTCGTCGGTCCGTCGTACAAGGACGTCGCCACCAAGTATGCGAAGGACGCCGGCGCCGAAGCGCGCCTGGCGTTGAAGATCCAGAAGGGCAGCAGCGGCACGTGGGGTCCGGTGCCGATGCCGGCCAACCCGCAGGTCAGCGACGCCGAGGCGAAAACCCTGGCCAAGTGGATCCTGGCGCAGAAATGACCCACCGGCGGCGCCGTCCGGCGCCGCACATCGACCATGCCGGGCTACCGGCGCGGTCCTCCCATACGGGCGCGGCGCCTGGACGACAGGCCCCGCCCATGCTCCTCCCGATCTCCCCGGCGTTCTCTCCCTTCGGCATCAACGGCGGCGCTGACGTCGGCGCCATGTTCGAAAATTTCGATGAAAGGCGGTGAGATTATCCGTTTTTCAAGTCCTCGTCGTGCGAGCATAATGACTCCATCGCGTCGAACACAAGCCGGAAAGACCTGCGGATTTCTCCGCCCCGGCGATCGAGTGGATCGATGATTACCCATTACGAAAGGATGACACCATGTTGAACGTACGTAAAAGCAATGAACGCGGCGGCGCCAGTTTCGGCTGGCTCGACTCGAAGCACACCTTTTCCTTCGGCCACTACCATGATCCGAAGCACATGGGCTTCGGTCCGCTGCGCGTCATCAACGAGGACAAGGTGGAGCCCGGCCGTGGTTTCGATTCGCACGGCCACCGCGACATGGAAATCATCTCGTATGTGCTCGACGGCGCGCTGGAGCACAAGGACAGCATGGGCAACGGCTCGGTGCTGCGCTACGGCGACGTGCAGCTCATGAGCGCGGGCTCGGGCGTGGTGCACAGCGAATACAACCACTCGAAGACCGAGGGCGTTCACTTCCTGCAGATCTGGATCATGCCGAACGTGGGCGGCGCCGAGCCGCGCTACGAAGAAAAGCACTTCGACGCGGCCGACAAGACCGGCAAGCTGCGCCTGATCGCTTCAAACGACGGCCGCGAGGGATCGGTGTCGATGCGCCAGGACGCCGCATTGTATGCGACCATCCTGGATGGCGACGATCGGGTGGAGCACGCCCTGGCCGCCGGCCGCCAGGCCTACGTCCACGTGGTCCGCGGCCGGGTGACGGTCAACGGGATCGCGCTGGACGGCGGCGACGCGCTGAAAGTGACCGCCGAGGACGCGGTGACCCTGGCGCAGGCGGCCGGCGCCGAGGTCTTGCTGTTCGACCTGCCGCAATAAGGAGCCGCCGCGCTCGCCGCCCCCAGGAGGGGCGGCCCCCGGCACATGACGAAGTTGGCGACGATAACGGGAGACCGCCATGCAAGTGACCACTACGCGCGGCAACGACAAGCTGCAATACAAGATCCGGATCGGCAAGCATGAGCTGATCGCCGACGCCCCCGAAGCCCTGGGCGGCGACGACAGCGGTCCCGCGCCGCACGATCTCCTGGCCGCCTCCCTGGCGGCCTGCACCGCGCTGACCGTGACGATGTATGCCAGGCGCAAGGGCATGCAACTCGACGACGTGCGGGTCGCCATCGACCATGGCCAGCAGGACGACGCCTACGTGTTTCGCTGCAGCATCGAATTGGTCGGCCGGCTGAGCGCGGAGGAACGCGCCCGTCTGCTCGACATCGCCAACAAGTGCCCGGTCCACAAGACCCTGTCAGGCCCGATCCGGATCCTGACCGACGCGATCTAGGCTGGGCCCGCGCAGGGGTCGGGCAGCATGCGCGCGAAGGCCGCCCCGGTGCGCATGCGCGCGATCCACCACTTGAGCGCGGCGCCATCCTCGCCGCTGCGCCAGGCGAGATAGAAAGTCTCGTCCGCCTTCGGTTCCACCACCTGTTTCTCGACCAGCAATCCCTGGTCGATGGCCGGTCGCGCCCATGCTTCCGGCAGGAAACCGAAGCCGAGCCCCTGGACCTGGAACTCGTACTTGGTGCGCATGTCGGGCACCGCCAGCGTGTCTTGCCCGAACAGCAGGCCGACGGTGCGCGCGCCGAGCACGCGCGCCGAGTCCGAGACCGAGATCGCCCGGTAGGGCAGCAGGTCGGTCTTGTCGAGCGGATGCGCTATCCGCGCCAGCGGATGGTGCGGGGCGACCGTGAACACGAAGGCGCTGCTGCCGAGCGGTTCGGCGGTATAGCCGCCGCCCGAAGGGCCTTCGCCGGCCGCGCCTACCAGCAGGTCGACGCGGCGGTCGAGCAGGGCGTCCCAGGTGCCCGACAGCGACTCGCGGACGATGCGCAACCGGGTCTGGTCGGCCACCTCATAGAAGGCTTCGATGTCCGGCTGCAGCGCCCCGCTCGATAACACCGAATCCATGCCCAGGGCGATCTCGGTCTCCCAGCCCGAGGCCACCCGCCGCACCCGCGATTCGAGGTCGCCGGCGGCGCGCAGCAGGTAGCGGCCTTCCCTGAGCAGTTCCTGGCCGGCCGCGGTGAGCGTCACCTTGGGGCCGAAGCGTTCGAACAGCCGCACGCCCAGGTCGTCCTCGAGCTTGGAGACGGTATACGAGATGGTCGATGGCACGCGAAACAGTTCCTTCGCCGCCCCGGCGAAGGAACCGCGACGGGCGATGGTTTCGATGATCTGGAGGGCGTCGAGGCTGAGCTTGAGCAATTGTATTTCCCACGTTGGGTGATGGCGCCATGGTAGCGCCAAGCACCGGCCCGCACCAAGTATTGGCTTGCTCAACATGGCAATCTGATTCTATCGCCGTGGCGCTGGTCTAACGATACTTCATCGACCGGGCGCCGATCGGGCGTCGCCTGCAAGAAGGAGCTGAACATGTATCTGATTTCATTGGGCGCCGGCATCCTGGCCGGCCTGCTGTATGGCCTGATCAACGTGCGCTCGCCGGCGCCGCCGGCCATTGCCCTGGTTGGCCTGCTGGGCATGCTGATCGGCGAACAGATCGTCCCGGTGGCCAAGCGCCTGATCGACGGCCGCCCGGTCACCGCCAGCTGGTTCGCCAGCGAATGCCAGCCCAAGATCACGGGCGTAGCCAAGCCGCCGCAAGCCCATGCGCAGGAACCGGACGGTCCGCACCAGGGCTGATCCGCGGATTTCACCAGCCAGCGCGTTTTTCAACCCACGGAGAACATCGTGAGCAATCCAAAACTCGAAGTCCTGACCCCGCAGAATTCGCAGCTGATCGTCATCGACCACCAGCCGCAAATGGCGTTCGGCGTGCAGTCGATCGACCGCCAGACCCTCAAGAACAACGTCGTGGGCCTGGCCAAGGCGGCCAGGGTGTTCAACATCCCGACCACGATCACCACGGTCGAGACAGAGTCGTTCTCGGGCAACACCTACCCCGAACTGCTGGACGTGTTCCCGGGCCAGCCGATCCTGGAGCGCACCTCGATGAATTCGTGGGACGACCAGAAGGTGCGCGACGCGCTTGCCAGCAACGGCCGCAGGAAGGTCGTCGTGGCCGGCCTGTGGACCGAGGTGTGCAACACCACCTTCGCCCTGTGCGCGATGCTCGAAGGCGGCTACGAGATCTACATGGTGTCGGACGCCTCGGGCGGCACCACCAGGGAAGCGCACGACATGGCCATGCTGCGCATGGTGCAGGCCGGCGCGGTGCCGGTGACCTGGCAGCAGGTGCTGCTCGAGTGGCAGCGCGACTGGGCCCGACGCGACACCTACGAGGCGGTGATGAAGATCGTCACCGAGCACTCGGGCGCCTACGGCATGGGCGTGGACTACGCCTACACCATGGTGCACAAGGCCGCGGCGCGCGCCCAGGGTACGCACGAGATGCTGGCGCCGGTTCCTGCCCATCCTGCCCGTTGATCGGCGCGCCGACCAACATGCCGGCCAACACGCCGACCGACACGCCGGAAGCGACCGGCGTTTTCGCCACCGCAAACCCGCCGGGCGAGCCGCGCCAGGCGCTATCGGGAGTACACGCATGAACCAAGCACAGTCCAGCGCGGGCGCGCAATCGGCCCCGCCGCTCATCCTGATCAACGGGTGCTTCGCGACGGTCGACCGCGAACAGCCCCAGGCCAGCGCGGTCGCCATCCACGACGGGCGCTTTCTGGCCGTGGGGGACACCGACGACGTGATGCGCCACCGCCGCGACGGCAGCCAGGTGATCGACCTGAACGGCCGCACCGTGGTGCCGGGCCTGAACGACTCGCACCTGCACCTGATCCGCGGAGGCCTCAACTACAACCTCGAGCTGCGCTGGGAAGGCGTGCCGTCGCTGGCTGACGCCCTGCGCATGCTCAAGGAGCAGGCCGATCGCACGCCCAATCCGCAATGGGTCAGGGTGGTGGGCGGCTGGACCGAATTCCAGTTCGCCGAGCGCCGCATGCCGACCCTGGACGAGATCAACGCCGCCGCGCCGGATACGCCGGTGTTCGTCCTGCACCTGTACGACCGCGCCCTGCTCAATCGCGCGGCCCTGCGCGCGGTCGGCTACACGAAGGACACGCCGGATCCCCCGGGCGGCGAGATCGTGCGCGACGGCGCCGGCAACCCGACCGGCATGCTGGTCGCGCGTCCGAACGCGATGATCCTGTATGCGACCCTGGCCAGGGGGCCGAAATTGCCCTACGACCTGCAGGTGAACTCGACCCGGCAATTCATGCGCGAACTGAACCGCCTGGGCCTGACCAGCGCGATCGACGCCGGCGGCGGCTTCCAGAACTACCCCGACGACTACGCCGTCATCGAGGAACTCGACAAGGCCGGCCAGCTCACCATCCGCATCGCCTACAACCTGTTCACCCAGAGCAAGGGCAAGGAGCTGGAAGACTTCGGCGCTGGACCGGCATGGTGACGCCGGGGCAGGGCAGCGACTACTACCGCCACAACGGCGCCGGCGAGATGCTGGTGTTCTCGGCGGCCGACTTCGAGGATTTCCTGGAGCCGCGCCCCGAGCTCGCCCCCGGCATGGAAGACGAACTGGAACGCGTGGTGCGCCACCTGGTGGCCCAGCGCTGGCCGTTTCGCCTGCACGCCACCTACGACGAATCGATTTCGCGCATGCTCGACGTGTTCGAGAAGGTCGACCGCGACATCCCGTTCGACGGCCTGCACTGGATGTTCGACCACTGCGAGACCATCACCCAGCGCAATATCGACCGCGTCGCCGCGCTCGGGGGCGGTATCGCGATCCAGCATCGGATGGCGTTCCAGGGCGAATACTTCATCGAGCGCTACGGCAGCGCGGCGGCGCAGTCCACCCCACCGGTGAAACGGATGCTGCAGACTGGCGTGCCGGTCGGCGCCGGCACCGACGCCACCCGCGTGGCCAGCTACAACCCGTGGACCTCGCTGTACTGGCTGGTGACGGGCCGCACCGTGGGCGGCCTGCCGCTGTACGGCAGCGCCGGCCACCTGCCGCGCCAGGTGGCGCTGGAACTGTGGACCGCGGGCAGCGCCTGGTTCTCCAATGAGCAGCAGAAGAAGGGCCGCATCCGCGAGGGGATGCTGGCCGACCTCGCGGTGCTGTCGGAGGACTTCTTCAGCATCGACGCCGAACAGATCAAGGCGATCGAATCGGTGCTGACCGTGGTCGGTGGGCGCATCGTGCATGGCGCCGCCGAGTTCAGCAGCCTGGGACCGCCGCCGATTCCGGTGCTGCCCGACTGGTCGCCGGTGACGCAGGTGGCGGGCCACTGGAGACGGGCCAACGCGGCCGAAGCGCGCGCCCAGCCGAACCTGCCACGGCAGGCGCTGCCGCACCAGTGCAGCGGCCCGTGCGGCGTGCATGCCCACGGCCACGACGCCGCGCGTCGCGCGAACGTGCCGGTGTCGGATGTCGGCGGCTTCTGGGGCGCGCTCGGTTGCAGCTGCTTCGCGTTCTGACGATGGCCGCTCCTGCCCCTGCTCCTGCCCCTGCGACTGTGCCTGCCGCTCCATCGCGCCTGCAGGGTTTCGACATGGGCTTTCTCGGCGGCTACGTCGACACCCTGGGCTTCATCGGCTTGTTCGGCCTGTTCACGGCCCACGTCACCGGCAACTTCGTGCTGCTCGGCGCCTCGCTGGCCGACCCGGCGAACATCCCGTCGCTGTTGAAGATCCTGGCCTTTCCGGCGTTTATCCTCGGCATCGCCGCGGCGCGCCTGCTGGTGGCGTGGTGCGAGCGGCGCGGCAGGGATGCGCAGCGGCCGTCATACCTGCTGCAGCTGGTGCTGCTGATCGGCTTCATGGCCTGCGGCATGCTGGCCGAGCCGGTCACGCGCGACATGTCGGCGCTGGCCATGGCGGCGGGCCTGCTCGGCACCGCGGCGATGGGGGCGCACAGCGCGGCCAGCAAGCTGCTGCTGGCCCACCTGGCGCCGACCTCGATGATGACCGGGAACGTGACCCAGCTGGTGATCGATACCGTGGACCACCTGCGCGGGGCCGGCGACGCCGCCACCACGGCGCGCTGCAGCAAGTTCTTCTGGCCGCTGTTCGGCTTCGCGCTCGGCTGCGCGGCGGGCGCCTTCCTGTTCCTGGCGGCCGGCTTCGTGGCGCTGATCGTCCCGGTGGCGATCCTGTGCCTGCACCTGGTCAAGCCCGGCCTCGGCCAGGCGTAGGACATTCAGGCGTAGGACATTCCAATGACCAAGAACCGCCTGGAGGCGTTCAGCGACGGCGTGATTGCCGTCATCCTCACCATCATGGTGCTGGAGCTGACGCCGCCGCACGACGCGGCGTTCGGCGACATGCTGGCGGTCGTCCCGGGCTGGTTGCGCTACGCCCTGAGTTTCGTCTACATCGGCATCTACTGGGTCAACCATCATGCGCTGTTCGAGCGCGTGGAGCGGGTCGACTGGGCCACGCTGTGGGCCAACCTGCACCTGTTGTTCTGGATGTCGCTGATCCCGTTCGTGACCGCCTGGGCCGCCGAACACCCGCTGGCGCCGGCCCCGGTGGCCCTGTACGGCGTGGTGCTGTTCCTGTGCTCGGTGTCCTTCATGCTGCTGGCGTGGCGCCTGGGCGCGCTTGCCGGCCTGGATCACGCCCACACCTGGCAGAACGGCAAGAACCGGCTGTCGCTGGCCATCTACGCACTGGCGGTGGGGGTGTCGCTGTGGCAACCGTTGATGGCGGCGCTGATTCACGTGCTGCTGGCGGCGCTGTGGCTGGCGCCGAACCGGAACGAACGCGGTAAGCCGTGACTGGACGCCACCGCACCTGAACGGCATCCCACGCCCACGGTTTCTGCGACCAGTCGCGTTTCACCCGCACCTTCCACGAGGTGGCCGGCCTGTCGCCCCACGTCTGGCGCTGCCTGCACCGGCCGGGCCGCGCGGCCGATCCGTACGAAAGCGAACAGAAGCGCACCATCGGACGGGATATGGTGGAGGCTGCCTAACCAGTGGGAGCGCCCCGTGTTCGACTTCATCACCGAGTTCATGCAGAGCGGCGGCTACCTGGCCGTGTTCGCCCTGATGGCGTTGGAAAATATTTTCCCGCCGATTCCGTCCGAGCTGATCATGCCGTTCGCCGGCTTCGTCGCCGCGCGCGGCGACCTGCACGTGGTCGGTGTGCTGCTTGCCGGCACCGCCGGTTCGGTGGCCGGGGCCTTGCCCTGGTACTACGCCGGCAAGGTCTATGGCAAAGAACGCCTGGAAAAATTTGCCGACAAGCATGCGCGCTGGATGACCGTCACCCATGGCGACATCGAGCATGCGATGGATTCATTCGAGAAGCATGGACGCAAGGTCGTGCTGTTCGGACGGTTGATTCCGGCGATCCGCACGCTGATCTCGGTCCCGGCCGGCCTCGCCGGCATGCCGATGGGACAGTTTTTGCTGTACTCGACGGTGGGCTCGCTGGTCTGGACCGGCATCCTGACCGGCGCCGGCTACATGCTCGAGAGCCAGTACGAACGGGTGGCGCAATACGTCGATCCGGTCTCGAAGGCGGTGCTGATCGGCCTGCTCGGCTGGTACCTGTACCGGGTGGCGACCTTCAAGAAGCGCGCCAAGGCGCAGGAGTCCTAAAGTACTCACCTCAGGACGGCCGGGACGCCTCGGGGATAGTAGAGCCGGCGCGCCACCAGACCTGGTTGCGTCCGTTCTGCTTGGCGCGGTACAGATGGGCGTCGGCCGCTTCGAACAGCCCGGCTTGCTGCTCGTCGCCGCCAGGATCGAGGGTGGCGCCGCCGATGCTGACCGTTAATAGCGGCGCCACGCTCGACGCCTCGTGCGCGATGCCCAGAGCGGTGACCGCCTCGCGCACCCCTTCGGCTACCCGGCGCGCATCAAACGCGTCGGTGTCGGGCATCAGGAGCAGCAATTCCTCGCCGCCGTAGCGCGCCGCCAGGTCGCCCGGGCGGCGCAAGGCGGCGCCGGTCACCCGCGCCACCGAGCGCAGCGCGCGGTCGCCGGCCGGGTGGCCGTAGCGGTCGTTGAACTGCTTGAAGGCGTCGATGTCGAGCAGTGCCAGCGACAGCGGGCGCCCCGAGCGCCGTGCGCGCTGCCATTCGAGGTCGTACATTTCGTCGAAGCGGCGGCGGTTGGCCAGTTCGGTCAGGCCGTCGATGTTGGCGAGCCGCTCCAGCATCCGGCGCTGGCGCACCACCTGCAGGTGCAGCGCCACGCGCGCCATCACCACGGTGTGGTTGAAGGGCTTGACGATGTAGTCCGAGGCGCCCATCCTGAGGCCGTTTGCCTCGTCCTCGGGGCGGTTCAGGCCCGAGATGAAAATCACCGCGATGTGGGCCGTGCGCGGCGCAGCGCGCAGGCGGCGCAGCACCTCGTAGCCGTCCACGTCGGGCATCATCACGTCGAGCAGGATCAGGTCCGGCAGGTGGCGCGCGGCGCGCTCCAGGGTCTGGGCGCCGTTGCGGGCCAGCAGCACCGTGTATTCGGGCTTGAGCAGTTCGCCCAGCACTTCGCGGTTGATGGCGTCGTCGTCCGCCACCAGGACTTTTTGGGTTTCCACCAGGTTCATCTGTTACCTTCCAGGGCGACGCTGTGACTAACGCCTTGACTGAAGCCGTGATTCAGGCCGTGACTCAGGCCGAGCTGCGCCGCCAGCGCCGACAGCGGCGCCAGCGCGGCGCCGTAGTCCAGGTCGTCGATCGCGCGCCGCAGCAGGGCCAGTTGCGGCGCGCGCTGGCCGCCGGCCAGCAGCGCCTCGAGCTGATCGAGCGCGTCCTCGGCGCAGGCGTCGTCGGTGCGCAGCCAGCCGTCGAGACGGGCCACCACCTCGGCCAGCGCCGGCGCGGCAGCCGGTGGCGGCCGGCCGAAGGCCGCCACCCGGGCCAGGCCGGCCAGCACCGGCTCGGCGGCGGCGATCAGCGCGGGCACCTGGACCCCGATCCGTTCATGCCGTCCGGCGCGCAGGTCCTGGTCCAGGCGGCCGGCGGCGGCCGACAGCGCGAAGGCGCCGACATAGGCCGCGCTCGACTTGAGGTTGTGCGCCAGCGACTGCATGCGCGCATGGTCGCCGCCGCCCAGCGCCTCGCGCAGGATGGCGGGCGCATCGCCGTACTCGCGCACGAAACTGCCGGCGCGCTTCTCGAGCCGGCTGCGCTGGCCGTCGACATGGTCCAGGGCCAGGCCCCAGTCGATGCCGGGCACCGCCGGCAGGGCGCGCGCGATGGCTGCCGCCGATTCCGCCGATCCCGTCGATTGCACCGATTCCGCCGACACCGCCGCTGGTCGTTCGTCCGCTGGCAGGGAGCGGCCGTCAAGGCGGGCCGGGTCGATCCACTTGAGCAGGGTGCAGAACAGCAGGTCGGGGTCGATCGGCTTGGTCACGTGGTCGTTCATGCCGGCCAGCCGGCTCTGCTCGCGGTCGCTGGCCATGGCGTGCGCCGTCATGGCCACGATCGGCAGCGTGCGCAGGCGCGGATCGAGGCGGATCGCGCGCGTGGCGGCGTGGCCGTCCAGCTCCGGCATCTGGATGTCCATCAGCACCAGGTCGTAGTCGCCCGCGCGCGCCATGCGCACCGCTTCCTCGCCGTTGAAGGCGACATCGACCTGCGTGCGCGCGGCCGCCATGAAGTCGAGCGCGACCTCGCGGTTGTTGGCGTTGTCCTCGGCCAGCAGGATGCGCGCGCCGTCCAGGCGCGGCAGGTCGGCCATGATGGCCGGTGGCGTATGCGCGGCGCGCGCGTCGCCGCCGTCCTGCGCCGGCGCGGCGTGCGGATGCAGTACCTGCAGCACGCTGTCGTACAGCAGCGCCGGGCCGACCGGCTTGTCGAGGAAGGCGTCGACCGGCAGTTCCCCGGCGCTCTCCAGCACCGCCTCGCGGCCGACGGCCGACACCATCAGGATCGCCGGCGGCGTGGCGCCGGCGACGTGGGCGGGGATGCGACGGATGGTCTCGACGCCATCCAGGCCGGGCATCAGGTAATCCATCAGCACGATCTGGTAGGGGCGGCCTTCGGCCTGCGCCGCGGCCAGCATGCGCAGGCACTCCTGGCCCGAGGCGGCGCTGTCGGACCGCGCGCCGAAGGTGTCCAGCATGCCGGCCAGCGCGGCGCGCGCGCTGGCGCTGTCGTCGACCACCAGCGCGCGCAGGTCGGTCAGGATCGCCGGGCGCAGCGCGCCGGCGCCAGGCTGGCCGTCGTCGAGCCCGAGCGGGACGGTGAAAGTGAAACAGCTGCCGGCGCCGGGCGTGCTCTGGACCGAGATGCGCCCGCCCATCAGCTCGACCAGCTGGCGCGAGATCGACAGGCCCAGGCCGGTGCCGCCGTATTGCCGGGTGGTGGAGCTGTCGGCCTGGGTGAAGGCGTCGAACAGGCGTTCGAGCTGTCCCGCGTTCATGCCGATGCCGGTATCGCTGACCGAGAACGCCAGCATGATCCGGCCGTCGCCGGCCGCACCCGGTTGGGCTTCGACCGCGACCACGATCTCGCCGCGCTCGGTGAACTTGACCGCGTTGCCGGTCAGGTTGATCAGCACCTGGCCCAGGCGCAGCGGATCGCCCACCAGCCGTTGCGGCACGCCGGGCCCGACCCGGAACACCAGCTCGATGCCCTTGGCCTCGGTTTTCATCCCGACCAGGTTCGACAGCTGCTCGAGCATCTCGTCGAGCGCGAACGGCGCCGCCTCCAGCGACATCTTGCCGGCCACGATCTTCGAGTGGTCGAGGATGTCGTTGATGATGCCCAGCAGGTGTTCGCCGGCGCCCAGGATCCCGGAGACGTAGTTGCGCAGCCGGGGATTCGGATCGGCGGTCAAGGCCAGCCGGCTCATGCCGATGATGGCGTTCATCGGGGTGCGGATCTCATGGCTCATATTGGCCAGAAACTCGGACTTCATGCGCGCCTCGGATTCGGCGCGCTGCATCGCCGCGCGCAGCGTCTTGGCGCGCAGGCTCAGGATGTGCATGAAGACCAGCATGTCGAAGGTGATCCCCAGCTGCAGCGAGTGGTTGGTCCAGAAATTGACCGGCACCTCGCCGGCGGCAAGCAGGCCCTGGGTGATCGTGCCGCCGTAGCTGGCCACCCAGCTGATCAGGAAGTAGGTGCCGATCGCGTCGCGCTCGCGCATGCGCCGGAATGCCGCCGGCACCCCGAGCAACATCGGCACCGCGCCCACGGTGGAAGTGATGGCGA
The DNA here is from genome assembly GCF_056279385.1 of Massilia sp. UYP34. Classification (NCBI taxonomy): domain Bacteria; kingdom Pseudomonadati; phylum Pseudomonadota; class Betaproteobacteria; order Burkholderiales; family Oxalobacteraceae; genus Massilia; species Massilia sp. UYP34. The sequence goes on from NZ_JBWBRF010000002.1 coordinate 570,774, forward strand.
TCATCGGCAGGTGCGTGATCAGGTCGAAGGCCCAGGCCACACCGGTCAGCGCGCAGATCGCCGCGCCGCTGCGCATGACGATCCGGAACCTGCGGTCGCGCCCGGGCCGCGCCATGATCTGCTCGACGAACAGGTAGGCGCCGACCGAGCCGACCATCGACGAGAGCCCCATCATGTGCTCGCTGAGCCACAGGTGGTCGCGCCACAGGAACTGCTCGGCCGTGCCGTGCCAGATCGTGAGGTAGACGGTCAGGCCGCCGATGAACAGCGCATACTTGAAGAACAGCGCATCGCGCAGCGCGACCCACTGTCCCAGGCTGTAGAGCACCAGGCAGGCGGCGATGCCGAACAGCAGCCCTTGCAGCATCTGTTCCCCGAGCGCGGCGCGATGGAAGGCGTCCTGCTGGAAGAAGGTCACCGGCAGCAGCTTCGGACCGCGCGACTGGACCCGCACCAGCAAGGTGTAGTCGCGGCCCGGGGTGAGTTCGAGCGCGACCGCCGGCACCCGGCCCTTGAGTGCGCCCTTCATGTCCTGGCGCCGGCCGGTGGCGGCCAGCTTGCGCAGCGCGCCGCCCTCGACCAGGTAGACGTCGAGGTATTCCAGCAGGGCGACGTCGAACTGCACCACCCAGTGCGCAGGGGCGTCGGGCGCGACCCGGAACGGGATCCGGATCCAGCTCGGCGCCGGGTTCAGGCCCAGGGTGCCATACGCCTTGTCGGGCGCCGTGAAGCGATCCTGCGCGGCCAGGGCGCCGGCCACGTCCAGGCTCTTGCCGGGGTCGCGCAGCAGGCGCGCCGCTGGCCAGCCTTCGACCGCCGGGGTGTCGGCGGCCAGGACCGCCGGGGCGGCGCCCGCCGCGCGCGCGGACAGCAACAGGCAGAGCGCCAGGCCGAGCAGGATGGACAGGGCGCGCATGGTCAAGCCGCCCGTTTGTCCGCATCCACGTCGGCGCTGCCGCTGGCAGCGGCCGCTTCGCCATGCCCGGCCAGCCTGGCTTCGAGGCGGCCCAGCCAGCGCGGCGCGCGCGGGTCGTGGCGCCACTGGCCGAGCGCGTCGCGCACCTGGCCCAGCAGCGCGTCGGGCAGGCGCAGGGGACGGGTCTGGTCCATCAGGAAGCGCGTGACCAGCCGGTAGCCGAAGGCGCGCGTGAGCATGCGGCTGATCGAGAAGCCCGGCACAGCCAGGCGCACGACGGCGTCGGTGGCGCGCACCAGGGCCAGGCCGCCCGCGAACACGAGCCGCGACGACAGCGGCTGGCGCCGGTTCAGCCCGAGGTCGGCGCTGGCGTCGCGCCCGCACAGGTAGCGCGTGAGCAGGGTCGGGAAGGGCTTGAACAGGCGCAGCGCAATCTCGCCCTCCATCGCGCCCATCAGGGCCGCCGCCAGTGCCGGGCGCGGATCGGGAGCGCGCACCAATTCTCGGCCGCGCGCCTGGATGTCGTGGAACGCCTGCTGCGCCTGCGCCATGGTGTCGGGCATCAGGGAGCGTTCGATGCCGAGCAGGTGCCCCAGCACGTTCCAGGCATGCAGGTAGTCTTCCTCGTCCCGGCGCGCGAGGCCCAGGCCGAGCTTGCGCAGGCTGCGCAGGAACACGTAGTGGAAGGTCAGCAGGGTATAGGCCAGCTCTTCCTGGTTGCACGGCAGGCCGCTTTGCGCGGTGTTCCAGCCATGGGCATACAGCGTGTGGTAGATACCGCCGCCGGCGGGCAGCAGCGGCCGCACGGGACCGGCGCCCAGCGAGTCGTCGGGCGAGCCGCGCAGGATCAGGTGGCGGATGGTGGCGTGGATCAGCCTGACCTTCAACGCCTGCGCCACGCCGGCGCCCTGGCTGGCGGTCATTCCCCCGGCGAGCATGACCGGGAAGATCATGGCGGCGGTGGAGCGCACCCGGTAGTCGGTGTGCGCCTCGAGCTGGCCGGCCGCGTGCAGCACGGCGGAAAGATCCGGCAGCACGTAGCATTCGGGCAGGCTGGCGCAGAACAGCAGGGTGCACGACAGCATGCTCATGTCCATGAACAGGCCTTCCGCGCGCGCGATGCGCTCCGGGTCGGCCCACCCGGGCAGGGCGCGGCAGGCGGCCAGGTAGTCGTTCAGCGCCGCGGCGGCGCGCGGATCGAGGCCCGGCCCCGGCTGCCAGTGCGCCAGGGCGCCGTTGCTGTCCCAGCGCGCCAGCTCGCGATTGACCGCGGCGATGCGTTCGGCCAGCTGCTGCGGACCGTCGGCGCCGGCCAGCATGGCGGCGACGGCGAGATCGGCAGGCGGATCGGCGCGCATGGACGGGGCCGGCGTGAACGGCGGATGGGGTGCGTCGCGGTGCATACGGTCTCCTGGTACGGCGGTGGGAAGCGTCGGGAATCGTCGAAAAGCGGCTCGGGTCAGAAGCGCAGAGCCAGGCGCAGGTCGGCGCTGCGCGGCGCGCTCGGCGTGGCCATGCCGAAGCTGTCGATCAGCGTCGGCCGCACCGCGTTCTCGAGATTGCGCACCCGCGCCAGGAGGCTCCAGCTGGCGTGCGCCGGCTGGTAGCGCAGGGTGGCGTCGGTCGTGGTATGCGCCGGGATCCGGTATTCCAGAGCGTTGCTCGGGATCGTGATCGCGTAATCGGCGCTGCGGCGCGAGAACACGCCGGCGTGCAGCTGTCCGTCCAGCGCATGGAAGCGGTGCTCGTAGCCCAGGGTGTAGACATGGCCCGGCGCCCGGTCCAGCTTGCGGCCGGCCCAGGACACGCCGACGTTCGGCCGGTAGACCGCGTAATGGGCGTCGAGGAAGGTGGCGCCGTAGCGCAGGCGGCCGTTGGCGCCGACCCGCAGCTCGCCGTCGAGCTCCAGGCCGCGCGAGCGGGCCTGGCCGGCATTGCCGGTCAGCAGGCGTGGCGCGCCCGAGACGATCGCATTGCTGCTCAGCTGCAGATTGGCGTAGTCGTAGTAGAAGGCGGCGGCATTGAAGCTGACCCGCCCGTCGAGCAGGCGCGACTTGAGACCGGCCTCCCAGGCGCGCAATTCCTCGGGCTGGTAATACAGGTAGTCCGGCGCGACCGCGGCCGCCGCCGGGCAGGTGACGCCGCCGATGTCGGCGCCGGCCACGCAGCCGTCGTTGAAGCCGCCGGCCTTGTAGCCGGTGGCCAGGCTGGCGTACAGCAGCGTACCCGGCGCCAGGTCGACGTCAAGGCCCAGGCGCCAGGTGGTGCGCGTGGTGGACAGCGCGGCGGCGTTCGGCAGGCGGCGGTCGGTGGCCGGATTGAACGCCGGTCCCTGCTGGAAATCGGTCGAGCCGACGCGGTCCTTGTCGTCGGCAGTGCGCCGCGCGCCGGCCGTCAGGCGCAGCGCGTCCAGCACGCGCCAGGTCAGCTGGCCAAAGACCGCGCGGCTGTGCGCCCGGGTGTGCAGCGGGAAGGCGTAGTACGGGGGCAGGCCGACGCGCCGCAGGCCCTGGAAGGCGTACGAGGTGTGCGAGTCTTCGCTGAAATAGTAGAGGCCGGCCTGCCCATCGAGCCGACCGCCGCCATGGGTGGCGATGCGCAGCTCGTGCGAATCCTGCGCGTTGTGGCCATCGTAGTCGTTGATCACGCCGAGGGCGAGCGTCGGGGCCACGCGGTAATGATAGTTCTGGCGGATTGCCTGGTCCAGCTTGCGGTGCGCGCCCAGGTAATGCACGGTCGCCGGACCCAGGTTCCAGCTCAGGTCGGCCGACAGGCCGCGCACGCGGCGGTCGTGCCAGCCCTGCGCCGGGGTCATGTTCGGCGGTCGGAAGCCGTTCGTCAGGCGCGCGTCGGTGGTGCTGTCGCGCCACACCGGCCGGCCGCTCGCCACGCCGTCGAAGAAGTTGGTGTCCGGCACGATGCGGTCGTTATTGCCCCCGGTCTCGCCGTAGTCGTAGCGCATCACCAGGGTGGCGTCGCGGTCGAACCTGATCCTGGCGCTCAGGCGCGCATCGCGTTCGTCGCGGTCCATGCCGGGACGGTGCGGCGTGCCCTGGCCGTTCTTCAGGAACGGGTCCTGGCGCAGCTGGCTGAGCGCGGCGCGCAGCGCCAGCGCGTCGTTGACGGGGACGTTGACGACGCCGTCGACCTTGCGCCGGCCGTAGGTGCCGGCCTCGAGGCCGAGCGCGCCTTCCAGGCGGTCGGTCGGGGCGTTCGAGATCACATTGACCAGGCCGGCGGTGGTGTTGCGTCCGTACAGCGTGCCCTGCGGGCCGCGCAGCACTTCGATGCGGTCGACGTCGAGCAGGTTGGCGCTCTGGCCGGCGGGGCGGGCGATGTAGACGCCGTCGAGCATGAAGGCGGCCGACGGATCGCCCTTGTCGGTGGTGTCGTTGTTGCCGATGCCGCGGATCGTCACGCGCAGGCCCGAAAAGGCCTGGTCGATGTGCACGTTCGGCAGGCGCGGGCCGAGGTCGGCCGGGCTGATGGCGCCGAGGTCGCGCAGCTGCTCGCCGCTGACGACGCTGACCGCGACCGGGGTGCGCGAGGCCAGCGATGCGGTGCGCTGGGCGGTGACCACGACTTCCGGCACGGCCGCGCCATCGTCCTGGCCAGGGGGAATCTGCTGGGCGTGGGCGACGCCGCCCACGAGTCCCGACACCGCCGCGACCAGCAGCTGCCGGGCTCGCCGGGCCTGAATTGCTTTCATGTAAATAAATCCCCGTCTGGACCGATACTTGCCCGCACTGGGCAAGATCACCTCGATTGTTCTGCTCGGGCAAATAAAATTGCGCCGTATTATGCGAGTCTGCGAGTCTAACAGCTCGTGACTACAGGCAATAGTCTATGGGGAAGTTATTGAACAAAATACGACGGAATGCAACGCCAGGCAATCTGGATCGTGGTTGAAACATTAAGGCGCTGTCACCGCTAGCTGTGGATGAGCACTGAACTGCTGAGCTGACCCGCGGTCCAATCCCGGTCGTCATCGATCGGGAGCGTACGATGAAAGCGCCACAGTTCGCGCAACTGTTCGCCCAGCTGCCAGAGCTAAACCAGCCTCAGCGCCAGAAGGTGCTCGCCGCCCTGCATCCGGCAGCCGGACTGGACCGGGTGATCGCCCTCATCGGCGAGATCCGGTCAACCGGGAGGCGCTGTCCGCACTGCGCCTGCCAGCGCTGCCACCGGCATGGCCAGGCCAACGGCCTGCAACGCTACCGCTGCTGCGCATGCGGCCGGACTTTCAACGACCTGACCGGCACGCCGCTGGCGCGGCTCAGGCTCAAGGGCAAGTGGCTCGCCTATCTGGAAACGGTGTTTGACTCCCGCTCGGTCCGCTCTGCGGCCAAGCGTGTCGGCGTGCACCGCAATACGGCCTTTCGCTGGCGTCATCGCTTTCTCGACCGGGTCAAGGACGACCGCCCGGCGCGTCTTTCAGGCATCGTCGAGGCCGACGAAATGTTCCTGCTCGAATCGCAAAAGGGATCACGCAAGCTCGATCGCCAGCCGCGCCAGCGCGGCGGCAAGGCCGCCCTGCGCGGAATCTCGCACCACCTCGACTGCATCCTGGTGGCGCGCGACCGCAGCGGCCAGACCATCGACGCCGTGACCGGACGCGGCGCGTTAAAATTGGCCCGGCTGGTCAGGCACCTGTTGCCGAAACTCGATCCCCAGGCGCTGCTGGTGACGGACGCCAACGCCGCCTATGCCCCCTTCGCCCGCGCCCACGGCGTCGCGCATCAAGCGGTCAATGTCAGTGCCGGCGAACGGGTGCGCAAGGGCGCCGAGGGCGCCATCCATGTTCAACATGTCAACGCCTATCACCGGCGCTTCAAGGAATGGCTGTCGCGCTTTCATGGCGTGGCGTCGCGCTGGCTGCCCAACTACCTGGGCTGGCATTGGGCGCTCGATGGCGGGCGAGTACCATCTATCGAGCAATTGCTGCGCATTGCATTCGGGGTCATCAACAGCTTATGGGTACAGCGCCAACATTAACGCGGTGCGCGGCGCGGTCTTGCGCAGGGTTCATCGCGCGGTCGGTCGCGGCAGCGCCGCCGACCGACCGCTGGCCCGGGTCAGGCCGCCAGGGCAGGGCGCATGGCCGGCGCCGCGCGACGGCCTGGCGCGGCGCTGGCCGCGCCGTGTTCGAGGCGGAAGGTGCCGACCACGGCCGACAGCTGTCCGGCCTGCTCGCGCATCGCATCGGCCGCCGCCGCGGCCTGTTCGACCAGGGCCGCGTTCTGCTGGGTCACGCGGTCCATCTCGACGATGGCGGTGTTGACCTGCTCGATGCCGGCGCTCTGTTCTTCACTGGCAGTGGCGATCTCGCCCATGATCGCGGTGACCTGCGCGATGCCCTGCACGATCTGCTCCATGGTCGCGCCGGCGCGGGCGACCTGCTGCGTGCCCTGCTGCACCTGGTTCACCGAGTCGTCGATCAGGCCCTTGATCTCCTTGGCCGCGGCGGCCGAGCGGTGGGCCAGGGTGCGCACCTCGCTGGCGACGACCGCGAAGCCGCGGCCTTGCTCGCCGGCGCGCGCCGCTTCCACCGCCGCGTTCAGGGCCAGGATATTGGTCTGGAAGGCGATGCCGTCGATGACGCCGATGATGTCGACGATGCGCTGCGATGCGGCGTCGATGCGGCCCATGGTACCGACCACCTCGTTCACCATGCGGCCGCCTTCGCCGGCCACGCCGGCGGCGCTGGCGGCCAGGCCGTTGGCGCGGCGCGCGTGCTCGGTGTTCTGGCGCACGGTGGTCGTGAGTTCTTCCATCGAGGCGGCGGTTTCTTCCAGCGAGCTGGCCTGCTGCTCGGTGCGGCTCGACAGGTCCTGGTTGCCGCTGGCGATCTCGCCGGACGCCTGCGCGATTGTTGCGGTGCCGTCGCGCACCTGGCCGACGATGGCCGCCAGATTGACGTTCATGCGCGACAGCGCCGCCATCAACTGGCCGACTTCGTCGCCGCGCTCGAGCACCTCGCGCTCGAAGCGGCTGGTCAGGTCGCCGCCGGCCACGCGTTCGGCGACTTCGACCGCCTGGCGCAGCGGCGCCGTGATCGAGCGGCTGATGAACCAGGCGCAGGCGGCGCCCAGCAGCAGGGCCGCGCCGCCCAGCGTGAACAGGATCACACGGGTGCTGGCGTAGGACGCCAGGATCGACCGGGCCACGCCATCGGTGGAGGCGATCTGCAGGGTGGCAAGCTTGTCGACGGCTGCCAGGTAGGACACGGTGCGCGGCGTCAGCTGCTCGCGGTAGATCTGGTCGAGCTGGGACTGGTCGCCTTCGCGCTTGGCCTGGAACAGGGCGTCGCGCGCGGCCATGTAGCCCAGCCGTTCTACCGTCACCAGCTTGAACTGCTCACGCACGTCGGGGTTGCGCAGCGACGCTTCGATTTCCTTCTGCAGCGCATTGGAGCGGGTGGTGATCGCCTGGCGGCGCGGGCCGATCACGTCGAGGATGCCGGCGTCGGCGCCGTAATAGACGGTTTCGTTGATGGAGCTGTTGATCTCGATGTTGCGGCGCCATTCGGCGACGCTGCGCTGGTTCTGCATGCTGCTGTTGACCATACGGTCGGTCAGGTCCGCCGCGGACTGCATGCGGGTCAGGGCCGTGGCGCTCATGGCGAGCAAGAGGATGAGAACGGTAGCGAAGCCAATGCCCAGGCGGGCGCCGATATTCAGTTTTTTCACGAGGGTGGTTTCCAGGCTGCTGTAATCTGCAGGAGGACCGCGGACGGCCGGACCGGACTGGCGCCGCGCAGGCTCCTGTGAGGAACGCCGCGGGCACCGCCGGATCGAGGCCCGAGTATAACTGGCAAATTCAGTAACTGGATTTCCAAGCGGCAAATTTTCAATATGTGGAGAATCCCATGTTGCAATTTAACGCGCCGGCCCGGCCGGCCGTGCGTCCCGACCGGCCAGCCTGCACCCTGCTCAAGCCGGCAGGGCGGCGCGCACCTGCTGCTGGCGCGGCGCGGTTCTGGCAGGTTCGCCCTGTCCAAGGCGGAAGGTGCCGACCACGGCCGACAGTTGCCCGGCCTGCTCGCGCATCGCATCGGCCGCCGCCGCGGCCTGTTCGACCAGGGCCGCGTTCTGCTGGGTCACGCGGTCCATCTCGACGATGGCCGTGTTGACCTGCTCGATGCCGGCGCTCTGCTCTTCGCTGGCGGCGGCGATCTCGCCCATGATCGCGGTGACCTGGGCGATGCCCTGCACGATCTGTTCCATGGTGGCGCCGGCGCGGGCGACCTGCTGCGTGCCCTGCTGCACCTGGTTCACCGAGTCGTCGATCAGGCCCTTGATTTCCTTGGCCGCGGCGGCCGAGCGGTGGGCCAGGGTGCGCACCTCGCCGGCGACGACCGCGAAGCCGCGGCCCTGCTCGCCGGCGCGCGCTGCTTCCACCGCCGCGTTCAGGGCCAGGATATTGGTCTGGAAGGCGATGCCGTCGATGACGCCGATGATGTCGACGATGCGCTGCGATGCGGCGTCGATGCGGCCCATGGTGCCGACCACCTCGTTCACCATGCGCCCGCCTTCGCCGGCCACGCCGGCAGCGCCGGCGGCCAGGCCGTTGGCGCGGCGCGCGTGCTCGGTGTTCTGGCGCACGGTGGTCGTGAGTTCTTCCATCGAGGCGGCGGTTTCTTCCAGCGAGCCGGCCTGCTGCTCGGTGCGGCGCGACAGGTCCTGGTTGCCGCTGGCGATCTCGCCCGAGGCCTGCGCGATTGCCGCGCTGCCGTCGCGCACCTGGCCGACGATCGCGGCCAGGTTGACGTTCATGCGACCCAGCGCTTCCATCAGCTGGGCCACCTCGTCGCGGCCGTGCGCCTCGACCCGGCTGCCAAGGTCGCCGTCGGCGACGCGCTCGGCCACCTCGACCGCCTGGCGCAGCGGCGCGGTGATCGAACGGGTGATGAACCAGGCGAAGGCGGCGCCAAGCGCGACCGCAGCCACGGCCAGCACCAGCAGGATGATGCGGGTCTCGGCATACGAAGTCAGGATGGTGGTGCCGACGCCGGCGGTGGCGGTGCTCTGGCGCGCGGCGAATTCCGTCAGCGCGTCCTCGAAGGCGCGGGCGCGTGGCACGAAGTCACGGTGATAGGCCTGCTCCAGGCGGACCGGGTCGCCCGCCAGCTTGGCCTCGAGCACGGCTTCGCGCGCGCCGTCATAGCCGGCGCGCAGTTCCTTGGCGCGGTCCAGGAAGACGCGCACCTTCTTGTTGAGCAGGTTGGCGTCGACGTCGGCCTGCAGGGCCTCGGCCTGGCGGATGGTCGCGCGCAGGCGCGGCGTGAGCTGCGCCACCACGCCGGCGTCGCCCCCATGGTAGACGGCGTCGATCATGGTGTCGCTCACCTCGATCGCCTTGCGCCATTCGGCCACCGTCAGCTGGTTCTTGGTGCTGGTATTGACGAGACGGTAAGTCAGGTCGCCCGCCGTCTGCATGCGGGTGAGGGCGGTGGCGGCCATGGCCAGCAGCAGGGCAAGGACGACGGCAAAGGCGAGCCCGAGTCGGGCGCCGATCTTCAGGTTTTTCACTGGATATTCTCTCTTGGTTGGCGGCGCGACCGCCGGCGTGCGTGCGCAAGGCAAGACGACAGCGGGGCCGGTACATAACAAGCATCAATCGAGATGCGATAACCGATAGTGTATCGCAATAATGAAATGGTGTTGCCTTGCAGCAAAATTCCCGAGCCGATCGGCCTGGATGCCATGCGCGCCCAGTCCTACAGCAGGCGAGGACGCCCGCCTATTGTCTTCAGGCGTGCAGCGGCTAGGATGGGCAACATGTTATTGAACATCGGGAGAATGCCATGGCGACGCAAGACGAAGGCAAGGACGTGAAGGGACGCAGCTGGGACCAGGTCACCGGGGGCACCACCAGCGCGGCAACCATGGGCGCCGGGGCGACCGGGGAAGTCGGCGCCAGCGCCGAGCGCAACGATCCGGCCCGGCGCCAGGGTGATGGTGCGATGCAGCAAGGCGGGCAAGGCAGTCAGGCCGGTCGCACCGACGACCTGCTGGCCGGCGGTTCGAACGACGAGCAGTCCGACGAGGGATTCCGGAGTGGCGCCAACCGCCAGTCGGGCATTGCTGGAAATTATCGGACTGAACGTCAAATTGAACATCGGACCGAGCGTCGGGCTGGGGCAGGCGCGGCCGATGCCGCCGACGACGAGTACGACCAGGGGACGGCGCGGCGCCAGCCTTAGCCGCCTGCACCCAGAAGGCGGTGGGCGCATAGCGCCGGTTTCAGCTGGCACTGCATGGCGCAGGAGCACCACAGCCGGTCCCGACCCGCCTGCGCGCACGCACACGCCGCAATTTTGATGACCGGCGGCAAGTTTGTGTCAGAATGTGGCGATGAATGACAAGTTTTCCAAACCGCCCGCGCTGACGCGCTCCTACCGCGGCCAATCGCAGGAGCAGCGTCGCGCCGAGCGCCGCCACCGCCTGATCGCGGGCGCCATCGCCGTCTACGGCGAGCGCGGCTATCACCAGGCCACGGTGAAGGCGGTGTGCGAAGCGGCCGGCCTGACCGAACGGTACTTCTACGAGTCGTTCGCCAACAGCGAAGCGCTGCTGATCGATTCTTACCATGCCGTCACGAATGCGGTACTGGCCGAGATCATGGCTGCGGGCGAAGCCGCCGGGCGCGGCCAGGCGGCGCGCGCGCGTGCGATGCTGCACGCGTATTTCACAGCCCTGCAGCGCGCGCCACAGTCGGCGCGCGTGTTCCTGGTCGAGATCCGGGGCGTGAGCCGCGCCGTGGACCAGGCGTTCGACGCTTCGTTGCGCGCCATCGGCCGCCAGGTCGCGCACGCGCTGGCCGCCGGGGCGGACGATGAGCTGCTGCAGGCGGGGGTGATCGGCGGTGTGATTCACATTGCCCTGCGCTGGATCGAAGACGGCTACCAGCCGCCGATCGAGCAGGCGGTCGAGGCGGCGCTGCGCCTGGGCGCGGCGCTGGTCGCGCCGCCGCGCACGTCCGCCCCACCGGGGTAGGCGGGTACGCCGGTCCGGCACAGGTGGGAAAGCCGCCCGGCATGGGCGGGAAAGCCACCCCCGGGGTGGCGCAGGTTCAGACGTGCAGGGCGTGGCCGAGCGCGCGCAGCGCGGCTTCCTGCACCGCCTCGCCCAGGGTCGGATGGGCGTGGATCGTGCGGGCGACGTCTTCCAGCTGGGCGCCCAGCTCGATCGACTGGGTAAAGCCCGCGGCCAGTTCCGACACCCCGACGCCGACCGCCTGCCAGCCGAGGATCAGGTGGTTGTCCTTGCGCGCGACCACGCGCACGAAACCATCCGTGCCCTCGATCGTCATTGCGCGGCCGTTGGCGCTGAACGGGAAGCTGGCCTGGATGGCGTCGATGCCGGCGGCCTGCGCCTCGGAGGGCGACATCCCCGCCACGACGATCTCGGGATCGGTGTAGCACACTGCGGGAATCGCCGAGGGCTGGAACCAGCGGCGCTTGCCGGCGATGATCTCGGCCACCATCTCGCCCTGGGCCATGGCGCGGTGGGCCAGCATCGGCTCGCCCGTGAGGTCGCCGATTGCCCACACATTGCGCATCGAGGTGCGGCACTGCTCGTCGACCTTGATCGCGCGGCCCGCCATGTCGAGCATCAGGTTCTCCAGGCCCCAGCCGGTGGTCGCGGGCCTGCGGCCGACCGCCACCAGCACCTTGTCGGCTTCCAGGTAGGCCTCGACGCCGGATGCGTCGCGCACTTTCACGCGCGCCGCGTCCACGCCGCTTTCCACTCCGTCTTCCATGCCCAGTACCTGCGTCGCCAGGCGCAGCTCGACGCCAAGCCGTTCGAGCGACCTGGCCACCGGTTTCACCAGGTCGGCGTCGTAGGCCGGCAGGATGCGGTCAGCCGCTTCGACCACCGTCACCTGACTGCCCAGCTTGCGGTAAGCCGTGCCCAGCTCCAGGCCGATGTAGCCGGCGCCGACCACCACCAGGCGGCGCGGCACGCTGTCTTGCGCCAGCGCCTCGGTCGACGAGATCACCGGGCCGCCATCGTGGCTGAACGGCATGAACGGCAGCTCGACGGGCTGCGAACCGCTGGCCAGCAGCAGGTGTTCGCAGCGGATGCGCAGCGTTTCCTGGCCATCGGCCTCGACTTCGACGGTCTTGCCGTCCAGGATCCGCGCCCAGCCGCGCACCACGCGCACGCCCTGTTTCTTGAGCAGGGAGCCGACGCCGCCGGTGAGGCGCTTGACGATGCCGTCCTTCCACGCCACGGTGCGCGCCAGGTCGATCCGCAGCGACTCGACGCTGATGCCGAGCGGCGACTCCTGGGCCGCATAGGTGGCGCCCTTGTGATACTCGTCGGCCGCGTGGATCAGCGCCTTCGACGGAATGCAGCCGATGTTCAGGCAGGTGCCGCCGGGGGTCGCGCCCTCGACCACGATGGCCGGGATCCCCAGCTGCCCGGCGCGGATGCCGGCCACGTAGCCGCCGGGGCCGCCGCCGATGATGAGCAAGGTGGTGTTGATCGTCTCCATCGGCTCACTCCACGAACAGGGTTGCGGGAAATTCGAGGTAGCCGCGGATCGCCTGCACGAACTGGGCCGCCACCATGCCGTCGATCACGCGGTGGTCGAACGAGGACGACAGGTTCATCATCTTGCGCGCCACCATGGCGCCATCCCTGATCACCGGACGGTCGACGATGCGGTTGACGCCGACGATGGCGACTTCCGGGCGGTTGATCACCGGCGTGGTGACGATGCCGCCCAGCGCGCCGAGGCTGGTGATCGTGATGGTGGAGCCGGTGAGCTCCTCGCGCGTGGCGCGGCCAGCGCGCGCGGCCTCGGCCAGGCGCGCGATCTCGGTCGCGCTCGACCACGGGTCGCGCGATTCGGCATGGCGCACCACCGGCACCATCAGGCCGTGCTCGGTCTGGGCCGCGATGCCGATGTGGGCCGCGTCGTAGGTGGTGAGCAGGTTGTGCTGGTCGTCGTAGCGCGCGCTCATCATCGGAAACTCGCGCAGGGCCAGCACCACGGCGCGCATCAGGAGCGGCAGCAGGGTCAGCTTGCCGCGCTCGGCGCCGTAGCGCGCGTTGAGCTGCAGGCGCAGCGCTTCCAGTTCGGTGACGTCGACTTCTTCGACATAGGTGAAGTGCGGGATGTTGCGCTTGGCTTCCTGCATCTTCTCGGCGATCTTGCGGCGCAGGCCGATCACCTGGGTCGCGTGTTCGCCATGCTGCTCGGCATAGCGCTCGTCAGGGCCGCCATTGGCCGCGCCGCCGCGGCGACCCGCCACGTGGGCGTCGAGGTCGGCGTGGGTGATGCGGCCCGCCGGGCCGCTGCCGGCCACGAACTGCAACTCGATGCCCAGGTCCCAGGCGCGCTGGCGCACGGCTGGCGCCGCCAGGGGCTTGTCGCCTTCGGCGCGCAGCTGGGGCGCGCCCCTGGACGCCAAGGCCGGACGTGCGCTCGGCGCCGGCCTGGAGGTCGGGGCCGGCGCAGGGGCTGGAGAAGGGGCTGCAGAAGGGGCTGCAGAAGCGGCCGGCGCCGCTGAGTCGCCGGCCGCGCCGCCCGCGACGGCCTCGAGCTGCGGTTCGGCCACTTCCTCGGCCGGCGCGGCGGCGGCGGCCGTCCTGACCGGTTCCTGGCTGGCCTTGGGCCCGCCGTGGTCCTTCAGGTTGCCGGCGCCTTCGACGTCGAGGCGGATCAGTTCGGCGCCCACGGCCAGCGACTGGCCGATCGCGCCGCCCAGGCTGGCGATGGTGCCCGCGACCGGCGACGGGATCTCGACCGTCGCCTTGTCGGTCATGACGTCGGCCAGCACCTGGTCTTCCCTGACCACATCGCCCGGCTGCACGTGCCAGGCCACCACTTCGACTTCGGCGATGCCTTCGCCGAGGTCGGGCATCTTGATGACGTGAATACCCATTGCCTCAACCCTCCATCACGCGTTTCAGGGCCGCGCCGACGCGGTCGGGCCCCGGGAAATAAGCCCATTCCTGCGCATGCGGATACGGGGTGTCCCAGCCGGCGACGCGCCCGATCGGCGCCTCCAGCTGGTAGAAGCAGTGCTCTTGCACCAGCGCCGCCAGTTCGGCGCCGAAGCCGCTGGTCTGCGTCGCTTCGTGCACGATCACGCAGCGGCCGGTCTTCTTGACCGAGTCGACGATGGTGTCGAGGTCGAGCGGCCAGATGCTGCGCAGGTCGATCACCTCGGCGTCGACGCCGGACTCGCGCGCCGCCGCCTCGGCGACCCAGACCATGGTGCCGTAGGCCAGCACGGTGACGTCGTTGCCGGGGCGGACGATCGCCGCCTTGTCGAGGTCGACGGTGTAGTAGCCGGGCGGGACTTCGCCCTTCGGATGGCCGGACCAGGGCACGACCGGCCGGTCGTGGTGGCCGTCGAACGGGCCGTTGTAGAGACGCTTGGGCTCCAGGAAGATCACCGGATCGTCGTTCTCGATCGAGGCGATCAGGAGACCCTTGGCGTCGTACGGGTTCGACGGCATCACGGTGCGCAGGCCGCACACGTGGGTGAAGAAGGCTTCGGGGCTCTGGCTGTGGGTCTGGCCGCCATAGATGCCGCCGCCGCAGGGCATGCGGATCACCATCGAGGCGGTGAATTCGCCGGCCGAGCGGTAGCGCAGGCGCGCCGCCTCGGACACGATCTGGTCGGTGGCCGGATAAAAATAGTCGGCGAACTGGATCTCGACCACGGGGCGCAGGCCATAGGCGGCCATGCCGACCGCGGTGCCGACGATGCCGCCTTCCGAGATCGGCGCGTCGAACACGCGCGACTTGCCGTACTTCGCCTGCAGCCCGTCGGTGACGCGGAACACGCCGCCGAAGTAGCCGACGTCCTGGCCGTACACCACGACGTTGCCGTCGCGTTCCATCATCACGTCCATGGCCGAGCGCAGCGCCTGGATCATGGTCATCGGCATCGTCTGTGGCAGATTCGCCGTTTCTTTCGGTTGATCGTCTCGTGCCATCTTCATACTCCCAGCTGCTGACGCTGACGGCGCAGGTGCTCCGGCATGTCCTTGTAGACGTCCTCGAACATGGTCGCGGCGCTCGGCGCGCGCTCGTCGCCCAGGGTGCCGTAGCTCTCGGCTTCCTTCTGCGCGGCCAGCACTTCGGCCTCGAGTTCGGCCTGCACGGCTTCGTGCTCGGCGTCCGACCACCAGCCCAGGTTGGTCAGGTACTGGCGCAGGCGGGCGATCGGGTCGCCCAGCGGGAAGCGGGCGTAGTCGTCGGCCGGGCGGTAGCGCGAAGGATCGTCCGAGGTCGAGTGCGGGCCGGCGCGGTAGGTGACCCATTCGATCAGGGTGGGGCCGAGATTGCTGCGCGCCCGCTCGGCGGCCCAGCGCGAGACCGCCAGCACGGCCAGGAAGTCGTTGCCGTCCACACGCAGCGAGGCGATGCCGCTGCCGATGCCGCGCGTGGCGAAGGTCACGCTCTCGCCGCCGGCGATCGCCTGGAAGCTCGAGATCGCCCACTGGTTGTTGACCACGTTGAGGATGACCGGCGCGCGGTACACATGGGCAAAGGTGAGGGCGGTCGAGAAATCGGATTCCGCGGTGGCGCCGTCGCCGATCCAGGCCGAGGCGATTTTTGTGTCGCCCTTGATGGCGGACGCCATCGCCCAGCCCACCGCTTGCGGGTACTGGGTGGCGAGGTTGCCGGAAATGGTGAAGAAGCCGGCCTGGCGCACCGAGTACATCACGGGCAGCTGGCGGCCCTTGAGAGGATCGCGCTCGTTGGACAGCAGCTGGCAGATCATGTCGACCATGGGCACCTGGCGCGCCATCAGGAGGCTTTGCTGGCGGTAGGTGGGGAAATTCATGTCGCCGTCCTGCAGCGCGAGGGCGTGGGCGGTGCCGATCGCTTCCTCGCCGAGCGAGATCATGTAGAACGACATCTTCTTCTGGCGCTGGGCGATCACCATGCGCGCATCGAACACGCGGGTCTTCATCATGGTGCGCAGGCCAAAGCGCAGCAGCTCGCGGTCGGGCTCCTCGGCCCACGGGCCGACGGCGTTGCCGTGCTCGTCGAGCACGCGGATCAGTTGCTGGGCGATGTCGCTGGTCTCCAACGGCGCGACATCGATCGGTGGACGCCGGACCGAACCGGCAGCGCTCACCTGGAGAAACGAAAAATCGGTCTTGCAGCCCGGGCGGCCGGTAGGCTCCGGTACGTGCAGCGACAGAGGTTTGCTCTGGCTCATAGATATGCTTTCCCTTTTGAGGTGTTTTGCAGCAAGAGGCATCATAGACCCTTAGTTGACGTTTACGTCAACTGCGCGTAACTATTTTCATATTGCTGTGCAGCATAGGCGGGCGCCGCGCCGTGCCCGCACTTCGCCGTTGGGCGCGAAACGCCCGGACTGGCGCGCCCGCGGCAAGCCATGCGCCATGGGTGCGCCGCACACCGCGGGCTCAGCGGCGACGATAGCGCATCGGGGCAGCGCGCTTGTTGGGCAGGGCTAAGTGAATGGATGAACGACCGGCCCTGAACCGCGTTTACCTGCGCTCGTCGCACGATGTTGCGTTTCGTCGCAAACCGCGTGTCGTCCAGCCCGCGCGGTGCGAGGATGCGTTCCATGACTAATGAGGTATCTGGCAACGTCCTGGAGCGCGCATGCATCAATGTCCCCGGTCTTTCATGTCCCTGGCGCGCGCAGGTCTGGCGGCGTGCCTGCTGCTGTGCGCGGACATGGCGGCTGCGGGCGGCGGCCCGGAGCGGATCACGGCAGCGCAATTTCGCGAAGATGTCGCCTTCGTGCGCGCCATGATTGCCCGCATGCACCCCGACCCGGCATTTTCGACCGACGCGCCCGCCATGCACGTTGCACTGGACCGGATCGCGCAAGGGGGGCACGGGTTGCCGCCCACGCTCACGCGCGACGAAGCCTGGCGACGCCTGGCGTCGGTCAACGCGCTGCTGGCAGACGGGCATTTCTTTATTGGCTATCCGGACTGGCGCCAGGAAACGCGCGCCTGGCTGGCGGCGGGCGGCAGCCTGTTTCCGTTCGAAGTGAGCGTCGATCCGGATGGGGCGCCGTCGCTGTTTGCCGAGGCCGACGCCGGGCCGGCCCGGGTCCTGTCCGTCAATGGCGTGGCCGCGAAGGAACTCGTGACGACGCTGTCGTCGATGGTGCACGGCGATACGCCGCGCTTCCGGGCGAACCTGCTGGGCCAGCGCTGGTGGTGGTACTACTGGAAGATGTTCGGCGCGCCCGATACCTACGAACTGGAGCTGGAACAGGAAGGTGTGCGGCGCACGGTCGCCATTCCCGCCCGACGCAGGCTGCCGCGCATCCTGGCGCAGGAGGCGCGGCGGGCTTTCGACCTGGCCATCGGCCCGGACCGCCGCGCGGTGCTGACGGTCGACACCTTCAGCCTGCCCGATCCCGCGCTATTCATGGCGTTTACGCGCGAGGCCTTCGCCCGGATGCGCGCGCAGGGCGTGACCAGCCTGGTGATCGACATCAGCAGGAACGGTGGGGGCGACGACGCGGTCTGGATCGATGGCCTGATGCCCTATCTGGCCACGCGGCCGTACCGGACCGGCTCCACCTACCGCGGGTTGGCGCGCGCCCCGGCGGGTTCCCCCGCCCAGCCCATGCGCGGCGAGATCGCGACCTGGCGCCAACCTCAGCCCGCCAATCCCCTGCGTTTCCAGGGCCGGACCGAGGTCCGGATCGGTCCCGGCACCTATTCGTCGGCCGTCCTGTTCGCCAACGTCATGCGCGATTTCGGTTTCGCCACGCTGGTGGGCGCCGGCGGCGCCGCCCGCCAGACCCAGTCCGGTGGCGTGCGCGACGCCAGACTGCCGCATTCCGGCCTCGCGATCACGCTACCGCGTTTCATCCTGGCCCCCCCGGCCGGGGGCCGGCCGGGCGCACTGCTCGAGACGACCGGCCCCGTGCGCCATTAAAGGCGGCCCGCGGTCGTCGCTGCCTGAGCCGCCCGGGCCGCCGCTCGCCGCTCGCGCAGCCAGTAGCCGCAGCCCAGCACCGCCAGCCACACCGGAATCAGGAGCACCGAGATGCGCAGGCCCGGCGTCAGCAGCATCACGAGCAGGAGCAGCGCGACGAAGCCCAGGCACACGTAGTTCGACAGCGGGAACCACGGACTGCGAAAGCTCGCGCGCTCCCCCCGGCTGTCCTTGTAGCGGCGAAAGCGCAGGTGGCTCCACGAGATCATCGCCCAGTTGAGCACCAGGGCGGCCGTGGCCAGGGCCATGACCATGCCCAGCGCCTCGCGCGGCAGGAAATAATTGATCGCGATCGCCGATCCGGTGGCCAGCGCCGACACGCCCAGGGCCACCAGCGGCACGCCGCGCCGGTTGGTGTATTTGAACGAGGCCGGCGCATTGCCCTGTTCGGCCAGGCCGAACAGCATGCGGCTGTTGGCATACACGCAGCCGTTATACACCGACAGCGCGGCGGTCAGCACGACCAGGTTGAGGACGTTGGCGACCCAGCCACTGTCGAGCGCCTGGAAGATCAGCACGAAGGGGCTGCCGCCCGTCACCACTTTCTGCCACGGATACAGCATCAGGAGCACGGCCAGCGCGCCGATGTAGAAGATCAGGATCCGGTACAAGGCGTTGTTGGTGGCGCGCGGGATCGTGCGCGCCGGATCGTCCGCCTCGGCGGCGGTGATGCCGATCAGTTCCAGGCCACCGAACGAGAACATGATCACCGCCATCGCCATCGCGAGGCCGGCCACGCCGTGCGGGAAGAAGCCGCCGTGCCGCCACAGATTGGCCACGCCCGCCTCGGGACCGGCGCCGCCACCCACCAGCAGGTACACCCCGAACACGATCATGCCGACCACCGCGACCACCTTGATCACGGCGAACCAGAATTCCATTTCGCCGAACGCCTTCACGTTGAGCAGGCTGATGGCGTTGACCAGCATGAAGAAGCCGAGCGCCGAGACCCAGGTCGGCAGGTCAGGGAACCAGTACTGCATGTAGATGCCGAGCGCGGTCAGCTCGGCCAGGCTGACCAGGATGTACATGACCCAGTAGTTCCAGCCCGAGACGAAGCCGGCCCAGCGCCCGCAATACTTGTCGGCGAAGTGGCTGAACGAGCCGGCCACCGGTTCCTCGACGATCATCTCGCCGAGCTGGCGCATGATCAGGAAGGCCACCGCGCCGGCGATCGCATAGCCCAGCAGCACCGAGGGGCCGGCCATCTGGATGGTCGAGGCGATGCCGAGGAAGAGGCCGGTGCCGATGGCGCCGCCAAGCGCGATCAGCTGGATGTGGCGGTTCTTCAGCCCGCGCTTGAGTTCGTTGTGCCCGTCGGCCATGGTCCGTCTCTTGGTCTTGCCAGAAAGACAGGGATTCTACTGCATCCTCCGGGCCAGGCAAACCTGCGCCGCCAAGTCGAGGCTCGCGCTATGCTGGGGCTGACGGCAAGCCGCCGACGACTACCGAGGAGAAACCATGCGCAAGATGATCATGATGGCCCTGGCAGGGCTGATCTGGAAACAGTTTCAAACGAAGGTGCTGAAGCGCCCGCCGGCGCCCAAGCGCACCTGGCGCTACTAAGAACCTATCCCGGTAGGTTCTGCGCTGTCACACGCCGTGCGGCAGGCCGAGATTGCGGTTTGCCGGCACGGCGACGTCGATCATCCGCGGATGCGGCAGGTCGAGCGCGCCCATGAGGGCCAAAAAATCGTCGCGGCTGCGGTTGGCCAGGCGCGCATTGTGGCGCCGCTCCCAGCCGATGGTCGATACCGACTGGCCCTTGTAGTCGTGGCCCGGCCACACCCGCACATGGTCGTCCAGCGCGAACAGCTTGCGGGTGACGCTGTCGTACAGGCGCCCGGCGCTGCCGCTCTGGAAGTCGGTGCGGCCGCAGCCGTCGATCAGCAGGGTGTCGCCGGTGAACAGGTTGCCGCGCCACAGATAGCACATGCTGCCGGCGGTATGGCCGGGCGTGTGGATCACGGCGATGTGCTCGTGCAGGCCGAAGCGGATCTGGTCGCCGTCCTGCAGCTGCACTTCGGCCGGCGGGATGTCGCATCCGCTCGGCACGCAGGCCGTGGCGCCGGTGCGCTCGCGCAGGCGGCCGGCCGAGGTCACGTGGTCGGCGTGGGCGTGGGTTTCCAGCACGTGGGTCAGGCGCAGGCCGAGTCGCTCGACATGCGCCAGGTCGCGCGTGAAATGGCGGTCGACCGGGTCGATGATGACGGCGTCGTAGCTGCCGGGCGCGGCCAGGATATAGGTAAAGGTCGACGATTCGGCGTCGAACAGCTGGATCGGATTGACTTGCATGGATATTTCCTCGGTTGCCCCGTCCGTTGTACCACAAGTCGCTGGCGGCGGGGAGGCCGTTCAGCGCAGGCTGGCCAGCTTGTCGCGCAGCGTCGCTTCCGACAGCTCGCCGACGTGACGCAGGCGCAGCTTGCCGTCGGCATCGTAGAACAGGGTGGTGGGGTAGCCGACGGCGCCGGTGCGCGCCGCGAGTTGGCCGGCGGGATCGATCACGACGTTCTGCAGGCGCAGCTCTTGGGTGGCCAGGAAGCGGCGCACCGCCACGCCCGATTCACCCTGATTGACGAACACGAAGCCGATGTCCGGGTTGGCCGCCTGCGCGGCCTGCATGGCGGGCATCTCGCGCCGGCAGGGGGGACACCAGGTGGCCCACAGGTTGATCACCAGCGGACGGGGGGCGGGGCCGCCCAGGCTGCGTAGCGGCACCTCGGCGCCATCGAGCTGGCGCACCATCAGGTCCGGCAAGGGCGGGCGCGGCGGCGCCAGCGCCTGGGCCGCCAGCAGGCCGCCGATCCAGACCGCGCCGCCGGCCAGTATGCTGGCCAGCAGCGGGCGGCGCAGCGCGGCGTGACGCCGGGTCAGTTCGGCGCCGACCACGCCGGCGACGATCAGGCCGGCCACCGGCTCGAAGCCGCCGTCGCGGATGTCCAGCGCGCTCCATGGCGCCTTCAGATAGATGTCGTGGTGCTTGAGGACGAAAACGGCGCGCGCGGCCAGAAAGCCCGTCACGATCATGCGCCACAGCACTGCGCCGGCGTCGACGCCGCGCCGGCGGCGCAGCCAGTCGGCGCTGGTGGTGGCCGCCAGCAGGGCCAGCACCACCAGCATGGCCGACAGCGGAATGACGAGGGAACCGAGCCTGACGGCGTCCATGGTGCGCGGGCGGCCGGGTCAGGCTTCGTCGACGACCGGCGGCGGCTCGGGCAATTGCTGCACCAGGATGCGGTCGATGCGGTTGCCGTCCATGTCGACCACCTCGATCCGGTAGCCGTCCCATTCGAAGAATTCGGACGTCTTGGGAATGTAGCCGAAATGGTACAGCACGAAGCCGGCCAGCGTGTGGTAGGCCCCGGTGCCTTCGTCCGGGAAGCGCACGTCGGTGTTCATCAGGTCGCGGAAGCGGTCGAGGTCCACGCCGCCGTCGATCAGCCAGCTGCCGTCCTGGCGCTGCACGGCGTCCGGGTCGTTCTCTTCGCCGATCACGGTGACGTCGCCCACCAGCGCGCTCATCACGTCGGACAGGGTGACCATGCCCTGGATGTCGCCGTACTCGTCGACGATCAGGGCCAGTTCGGCGCGGTTCTTCTTGAACAGCTCGAGCAGCACCATGGCGCTCACGGTCTCGGGCACGAACAGGACGTCGGAAACCGCGTGCTCGATGTTGATCGCCTCGAGCGAGCCATGGCGCACCGCCTGGACCAGCAGGTCGCGCACTTTCACGTAGCCCAGGATCTGGGCGCGGTCGCCGCGGTAGACGGGAAAGCGGCTGTAGCTGTGGCAGCTGATGAGCTCCAGTATGTCGCGCCGCTCGGCGTCGAGGTCGATCATGACCAGGTCGACCCGCGGCGTCATGAGGGCCTTCAGGTGGCGGTCGTCCAGGCGCAGCGCGCGCGAGACGATGTCGTATTCGGTCTTCTCGAACAGGCCGGCGTCGGTGCCCTCCTTGAACATGCCGGTGATGTCTTCCTCGGTCGGCGCGTCTTCCTTGGCGTCGTGGATGCCGAACAGGCGCACGATCGCTTCGGTGGTGAGCGACAGCACCTTGACGAACGGCGACATGATCAGCGACAGCATGTTCAGCGGCGGCGCGATCAGCGTGGCCATGGTCTCGGGATGGCGCATGGCGATGCGTTTCGGGACCAGCTCGCCCAGGACGATCGAGACGAAGGTAATCGCCAGCACCACGATGAACAGCGCGATCTCGTACGCATACGGCGCGAGCACGGTGACGGTTTCGATCTGCGGGGTCAGGCGCGACACCAGCGAGGCTTCGCCGAAGGCGCCGGTGAAGATGCCGATCAGGGTGATGCCCACCTGGACGGTGGACAGGAAATGGCTGGGATTGTCGGCCAGCGCGATGGCGGTGCGGGCGCCGCGGCTGCCTTCTTCGGCGCGTCGTTCGAGGCGCATGCGCTTGGCGGAGACCAGCGCGAGTTCGCTCATCGCAAATACCCCGTTCAACAGGATCAGGACGAGGATGATCAATATGTCTGACATGCTGGGCTCTTGCCCCATGACCGGTCATGCCGGGCCGTGACCGGGCAGGCCACCATGGCCTGCCGGCGAATCATGGCATAAATGACAAAATCCCGGAAGACCGCAGCGTGCGCAGGCGATTCAGGGCGTGAGCCGGAACTGCTTGCGGATGCCGGCCCAGCACTGCTGGTAGTCGTCCTGCAGCTGGGGCGAAGCCAGCGCCTGCGCCGTCGGCGCCAGGACGGCGCGGGTCTCGAACATGAAGGCCATGGTGTCGCCCACCTTCTGCGGGCGGCTGGTATCGAGACTGCTGGCCTTGTCGAAGGTGGCGGCGTCAGGCCCATGCCCGCTCATGCAGTTGTGGATGCTGGCGCCGCCCGGCACGAAGCCTTCGGCCTTGGCGTCGTAGGCGCCGTGGATCAGCCCCATGAATTCGCTGGCGACGTTGCGGTGGAACCAGGGTGGGCGGAAGGTGTCCTCGGCCACCAGCCAGCGCGGCGGGAAGATCACGAAGTCGAGCGTGTCCACGCCCGGCGTGTCCGACGGCGCGTGCAGCACCAGGAAGATCGATGGGTCGGGATGGTCGTAGCTGATCGAGCCGATCGCATTGAAGTGGCGCAGGTCGTATTTATAGGGGACGTAGTTGCCGTGCCAGGCCACCACGTCCAGCGGCGAGTGACCGATCGGGGCGCGCCACAGGCGCCCGCCGAACTTGGTCACCAGCTCGAATTCGCCCTCCAGGTCTTCGTAGCGCGCGCTCGGCGTGAGGAAGTCGCGCGGGTTGGCCAGGCCGTTCGAGCCGAGCGGGCCCAGGTCGGGTAAGCGCAGCAGGGCGCCGAAGTTCTCGCAGATGTAGCCGCGCGCCGCGCCGTCGGGCAGCAGCACCTGGAAGCGCACGCCGCGCGGGATCACGGCGATTTCCTGCGGCTCTACCTCCAGCAGGCCCAGCTCGGTCGCGATCGACAGCCGGCCCAGCTGCGGCACGATCAGGAGTTCGCCGTCCGCGTCATAGAAATAGCGGCCCTCCATCGCGCGATTCGCCGCGTACAGATGGATGGCGCAGCCGCTCATCGCATCCGGCGACCCGTTGCCGGCCATGGTCACCCAGCCGTCGATGAAGTCGGTCGGTGCATGGGGCATCGGCAGCGGGCTCCAGCGCAGCTGGTTCGGCGGCGCGGGCGTGTCGAAGCGGGCCGCCAGGCGCGGGGCGTCCAGGGGCACAAAGCTGCCGTGCACCGCCGCCGGACGGATGCGGTACAGCCACGAGCGCCGGTTCTGGCTGCGCGGGGCGGTGAAGGCGGTGCCGGACAGCTGCTCGGCGTACAGGCCATAAGCCACGCGCTGCGGCGAATTGCGGTGCCGGGGCAGGGCGCCGGGCAGGGCTTCGGTGGCGAACTCGTTACCGAAACCGCTCATGTAGGCGGACGGATGGCCGGGCTCGTGGCGCATGGGGTCTCCTGGATGGTGGGTCGTGTCGTCGATGGCGCCACTCTAGAATACTCCGCCATCTTTTACGAGATGAATAGAAGAATGTAGACTATTCATATCATAAATATTACTGTTCGGGCCACGGCCCTGGCGTGGACAATGCATGTCAGTCGCCGGTGCGGCCGGCAGCCGGGGAAATCCATGAACGAAGCACACGGTACATGATCGAAGCACACGATATCGACCTGAACCTGCTCTCGGTATTCCACGAGGTCTACCGGGAGCGCCAGATCTCGTCGGCCGCCCGGCGCCTGGGGCTGTCGCAGTCGGCCGTGAGCAACGCGCTCGCGCGGCTGCGCCGCAGCTTCGGCGACGAGCTGTTCGTGCGCACCGCCAGCGGCATGCAGCCCACCCCGCTGGCGAGCCAGATGGCCGAGCCGATCGGGGCGGCGATGGTGCAGGTGGCGCTGGCCCTGAACCAGCGCAGCCGCTTCGAGCCAGGGTCCAGCAACCGGCGCTTCATGCTGGCCATGACCGACGTCGGCGAAGTGTATTTCATGCCGACCCTGATCGAGCGCTGCCGCCAGCTGGCGCCCCACGTCGAGATCAGCTCGGTGCGGGTGGCCACGCTGTCGCTCAAGGAAGAGATGGAAGGCGGGCGGGTCGACCTGGCGGTCGGGCCGTTCGAGGACGTCTCCGAGGCGCTGTACCAGCGCCACCTGTTCCGCCAGCCGTTCGTGGCGATGTTCCGCAAGGGGCACCCGCTGGCGCGCGGCGAGCTGACGCTGGAGCGCTTCGTCGCGGCCGAGCACCTGCTGGTGGACGCCGCCGACAGTCCGTACGACCGGGTGAACGCGGCGCTGGCCAGGGCCGGTGTCGGGCAGGCGGCGCACGGGCCCGGGATACGCTACAGGGTGCCGCATTTCACGGCGGTGCCGTATATCGTGAGCACCAGCGACCTGGTGGTGACGGTGCCGCAAAAACTGGCCGAGCGCGCGGCCGCGCCGTTCGGGCTCGAATGGGCGACGCCGCCGCTCGACCTGCCGCCGCTGCAGACGAATATTTTCTGGCACCGCCGCTTCAACCAGGATCCGGGCAGCCAGTGGCTGCGGGGACTCCTGGCCGACGTGTTCGCGGAAACCTGAGTCAGTAGTAAAGAGCAACAGTCAACGATCGCTAGCTAGATAAAGGAAGAGACAATGGCAGACCTGTTCGAAAATCCGATGGGCCTGATGGGCTTCGAGTTCGTCGAGTTCGCGTCGCCCACGCCGGGCGTGCTGGAGCCGGTGTTCGAGGCGCTGGGCTTTACCAGGGTGGCGACCCATCGCTCCAAGGACGTGGCATTGTTCCGCCAGGGCGGCATCAACTTCATCATCAACAACGAGCCCAAAAGCTACGCCGCGTATTTCGCGGCCGAGCACGGGCCGTCGGCCTGCGGCATGGCCTTCCGTGTCAAGGACGCGCACAAGGCCTATGCGCGCTGCTTGGCGCTGGGCGCCCAGGCGGTCGAGATCCCGACTGGTCCCATGGAGCTGCGCCTGCCGGCCATCAAGGGCATCGGCGGCGCGCCGCTGTACCTGATCGACCGCTTCGAAGAGGGCAAGTCGATCTATGACATCGACTTCGAGTTCATCGAAGGCGTCGAGCGTCACCCGGTGGGCCACGGCCTGGCGATCATCGACCACCTGACCCACAACGTCTACCGCGGCCGCATGTCCTACTGGGCCTGCTTCTACGAGAAACTGTTCAACTTCCGCGAGATCCGCTACTTCGACATCAAGGGCGAGTACACTGGCCTGACCTCGAAGGCGATGACGGCGCCGGACGGCATGATCCGCATTCCGCTGAACGAGGAAGGCAAGGCCGGCGGCGGCCAGATCGAGGAATTCCTGATGCAGTTCAACGGCGAAGGCATCCAGCACATCGCGCTGCTCACCGACGACCTGATCGCGACCGTCGACAGGCTGCGCGCGGCCGGCGTGCCCCTGATGGCGCCGCCGCCGGACACGTATTACGAGATGCTGGACGAGCGCATCCCGGGCCACGGCCAGGATGCCGAGGCATTGAAGGTGCGCGGCCTGCTGCTCGACGGCGCCGTGAAGGACGGCCATGCGCGCCTCCTGGTGCAGATCTTCGGGGTGCCGCAACTGGGCCCGGTGTTCTTCGAGTTCATCCAGCGCAAGGGCGACGACGGTTTCGGTGAAGGCAACTTCAAGGCCCTGTTCGAGTCGATCGAGCGCGACCAGGTCAAGCGCGGCGCGATCGAAGGAGCGCAGGCGACGGCCGCAGCCTGATCCCGGGCCGGGCCGGCAGCCGGCGTTCGCACGGCGCACGGCCGGATTTGCTATCCTGTACACTTTTTGGCGGACGGGCAACGGGCCCGGCCGCCGTCTCGTGTCGGGAGTAGAGGTATGCTGGCTGCGTTCGCGGTCCTGTTGTTGTTCCAGTGCCTGGGCGAAGGCGTCGTATTCGTGTTCCAGCTGCCCTTGCCGGGGCCGGTCGCCGGCATGCTGCTGCTCATGGGGGCGCTGCTGGCCATGCCGAAGCTGAAGGCGCTGGTCGAGGGGGCCGCCAATACGCTGCTGTCGCACCTGTCGCTGCTGTTCGTGCCGGCCGGCGTGGGCATCGTGGTCGCCGCCAGCAGCGGCAGCGGCCACTGGTTCGCGATCCTGGCTTCGCTCGTGGTCAGCACCGTGCTGGCCCTGGCCGTCACCGGCCTGATCCTGCGCGGGATGGGTAATGCGACGGAGGGCGGCGATGCCTGATTTCGCCGGATTCAGCCATTTCTGGGTCTATCTTTCCGCCTCACCCCTGCTGGGACTGACCCTCACCCTGTGTGCCTACCTGGCGGCGCAGCGTATCTTCGCCCTGTGCAATGCGTCGCCGCTGGCCAATCCGGTGGCGATCGCGGTCGCACTGATCGTGGCCGTGCTGTGGCTCACCGGCATGTCCTATGAGCGGTATTTCAGCGGCGCCCAATTCGTCCACTTCCTGCTCGGGCCGGCCACGGTGGCGCTGGCGGTGCCGCTGGTGCGCCAGCTGCCGCGCCTGCGCCGCGCCGCCTTGCCGCTGGGCGCGGCGCTGCTGGCCGGCAGCGTGACGGCCATCGTGTCGGCGGTGGTGGTGGCGCTGCTGCTCGGCGCGACGCCGGAGCTGGCATACACGCTGGGGCCGAAATCGGCCACCTCGCCGATCGCGATGGCGGTGTCCGAGCGGCTCGGCGGCATCCCGGCGCTGACCGCGGCGCTGGTGATCGGCACCGGCATCTTCGGCGCCGTGTTCGGCCGCTACGTCTTCATGCTGCTGGGCGTGCGCTCGGAGGCCGCCTGCGGCTTCGCGCTGGGCCTGGCCTCGCACGGCATCGGCACCGCGCGCGCGTTCCAGGTCAGCCCCGGGATGGGCGCCTTCGCCGGCCTGGCGATGGGCCTGAACGGCGCGCTGACGGCGCTGCTGGCGCCCTGGCTGGTGCCCCTCGTGATGAGGTGGATGCAGTAGGGCACCGCTGCCCCGCACAATCGACAGCCGGGCTAATCTGTTTCCAATTCATTCATGACGGAGCAGATTTTGACCAACTATAAAACGATCAGCCTCGCCATCCAGGGTGGGGGCACCTACGGCGCATTCGGCTGGGGTGTCCTCGACCGCCTGTTGCAAGAGCCGGACCTGGTCATCGACGCATTGAGCGGCTCGAGCGCCGGCGCGCTCAATGCCGTGGTGGTGGCCGACGGCTACGCGCGCGGCGGCGGACGCGAGGGCGCGCGCCGGGCGCTCGACAAGTTCTGGCGCACGCTCGGCAGCGCGGCGGCCCTGAGCCCGCTGCAGCGCACGCCGCTCGACCGCATGGCGCCCACCTTCACGATGGCGTTCTCGCCGGCCTACCACCTGCTCGAACTGATGGGCGCCCTGATGGGGCCGGTGCGCGAAGGTCCGCTCACCCTCAATCCCTTACGCAACTTCCTCGCCACCATGATCGACTTCGACCGGGTGCGCGACTGCGAGGAACTGCAGGTGTTCATCGCCGCCACCAACGTGCGCACCGGAACCGGCAAGCTGTTCCGGCGCGAAGAGATGGACGTGCAGCGCCTGGTGGCCTCGTGCTGCCTGCCGACGGTG
This sequence comes from Massilia sp. UYP34, assembly GCF_056279385.1. Taxonomy (NCBI): domain Bacteria; kingdom Pseudomonadati; phylum Pseudomonadota; class Betaproteobacteria; order Burkholderiales; family Oxalobacteraceae; genus Massilia; species Massilia sp. UYP34. The sequence continues at coordinate 598,690 of NZ_JBWBRF010000002.1, forward strand.
TTCGCGGCGGTCGAGGTCGAGGGCGAGATGTACTGGGACGGCAGCTATGTCGCCAATCCGCCCCTGGAGCCGCTGATGCGGCACTCGGCCGCGAGCGACCTGATCATCATCCAGAACAATCCGATCGCGCGCGGCGACATGCCGACCAATATGGCCGACATCGCCAATCGGTCCAACGAGATCGCGTTCAACATCAGTTTCGTGCGCGAAATCAGCGCGCTGCGCTACCTGGACGGCTTGCCCGACGAACGCCGCGGCGCCGGGGCGACGCCCAAGGGCATGCACCTGCACCTCATCAGCGGCAACGAGTTCCTGCAGGATCACGGCATCTCGGCCAAGATGAATGCCGAGATGCCCTTCCTCCAGCTGCTGCACGACCAGGGCGTCAAGACGGCCGACCGCTGGCTGAAGGAGCAGGGCGCCCATCTCGGGGTCAAGTCCACGCTTGACCCGATGCCCGTGTTCTTCCCCGACCAAGTCTAAGGTAAGAAGAACGCAATACGCCGCCGGTCTTGCGAGCGGCGGCGTGGTCGTTAGCAGTAAAGCGCGGTCAGGTATTGGCCGGCTGCGACTTCCATGCAGTTTTCTTCGGCTTGAGCGCGAACGCGGCCAGCAGGGCGCCGGCCACGCCGATCACCATCGCCGCCGTGCTGCCCGAGAAGCCGACCAGGTGTTCCTTGGCCAGCTTTCCGGCCTTCGGCCCCACCAGCTGCATGCGGCGGCGCGTCATCTCGGCGCCCATCTCGGCCAGGCGCTCTTTGCCGAGGATCGCCTCGGCGTCCGGCAGCAGCTTGGTTTCTTCCTCGGCGACATGGTGCATCACGTCACGCATCAATTCCATCACCAGCGCATCGTGGCGCGGGTCGGCGCCGGACGTGGCGCGCAGCTCGGCGATCAGGCGGCGCATGTCATCGTGCTCGGGCTCGGCCTCGTGGATGAACGGCTCGCCGCCGTCGCGCTGCCGCATCACCGGATAGAAGATCTCTTCCTCAAGCGTGGCGTGGATTTCCAGGCCGTCGCAGATGGTGTCGGCCAGCGCCTTCTTGACGGTTGGGCTCTTGTCCTTGGAATACTGGTGGAAGGTGACCATCACATGCGAATGGTCGAAGCGGATCATGTCGGTAATACTTGGGCTCAGTCGTTTGAGATTCATGGTAGTACCCCCGTTCGTGATTGTTTGAACAATATGGTAGGCCGGGTCGGCGCGGGAAGACTGTAGGCGCGCGCGCCGGTGGCTTGTCGGCCACCGGCCCAGCCGGGCGCGCGCTTCGGATGGCAGATACACGCGGACCAGGAATGGTGACGCGGAATATCGAAGCGCGATGTTGAAGAGGAATGTTGAACTGAAACAATTGCATGTCACATATGTCCTACATGGACACGGGACGACTCCTGACTGTCAGTTCACTGCCGACCTGCGAACATGGGTGTTCGAGCTGCCGGTCCCGGCGGCAGCCTCTTTAACGGCAGGGCACGCAGCTCGCGTGGGTGCCGGAGTTCCACCTCAACGGAGAATCCTGACATGTTTGCACACAACAAGCGCTTGCAATATACAGTCCGCGTCAGCGGGCCCAACCCGGCCCTGGCGAACCTCATGCTCGAACAGTTCGGGGGACCGCAGGGCGAGCTGGCTGCGGCCATGCGGTACTTCACCCAGGCCGTCGCCGAAGACGATCCAGGCCGCAAGGACATGCTGTTCGACATCGCGACCGAGGAGCTGAGCCACCTGGAGGTGATCGGCAACATCGTCGCCATGCTGAACAAGGGGGCCAAGGGCCGCCTGGCCGAAGCCATCGACACCGAGGCCGACATGTACCGCGCCATCACCGGTCCGGGCAACGACAGCCATATCACGCAAGTGCTGTACGGGGCCGGCGCGCCGCTGACCAACTCGGCCGGCGTGCCGTGGACCGCCGCCTACATCGACTCGATCACCGAGCCGACCGCCGACCTGCGCTCGAACATCGCCGCCGAGGCGCGCGCCAAGATCGTCTACGAGCGCCTGATCGCGCTGACCGACGACCCGGGGGTGAAAGAGGCGCTGGGCTTCCTGATGACGCGCGAAGTGGCGCACATGAAGTCGTTCGAGAAGGCGCTGTATGCGATGGAGCCCAACTTCCCACCGGGCAAGATGCCGGTGATCCCGGCCTTCGCCAGCGTTTACTACAATATGTCGCAAGGCGCGGGCGAGGTGCGCGGCGCCTGGAACCAGGGCGCCGACTGGGACTTCATCAGCGACCGCGAGAAGCAGATGGCCGTCGACGGCGGCTCGGGCGAGGCCGAAGTGGCCCTGCCGACCGATGACATCGATGTCCTGCGCAATATGGCGATGCGCACGATGTCCGATCCCACGGCCACGCCACGGACCGGTTCCGAATTGGGCATGATGCAATCGGCAACTGGTGGTACGATGGGTGGATCGGGCGGCAATGCGATGGGCGACGCCAACGTCGGCTCCAAGGGCGGTCCGCTCGACGATACCGGCGCCGGCAAACCGAAGCGCGGCGCCAAGCCGCAGAAGTGATCCCCGCCGTGCCGGTCGCCGCCCCACGCGTGGTGCGGGGCGGCCTGGCGCGGTCTTTGACAGGAACAGGCATGCAACTCCAAACCGACAAGAGCAACGACCCTCGTGGCCTTGCCCGCTGGCTGACCCCACGCCGCGCCATCGGTTTCGGCATCTGCGCCATCGGCTTTCTCGTCCTGCTCGGCAGCATGGTCGAGCAGATCATCAACGCCAATCCCAAGATGCTGGCGGCCCTGGCGGGCGGCAGCACCGCGGCGGCGGCAACTGCCCTGGGCACCTTGCCGGTCCTGTTCGCACAAAATTTCACCAAGCGCACCTACGATTGCTTCCTCGGCTTCGGTGCCGGCGTCATGCTCGGCGCCACCGCGTTTTCGCTGGTGATCCCGGCGCTGTCGGCCGCCAAGACGGCAGGGGCGGGCAACTGGGAATCGAGTCTCATGGTCGGCGCCGGCATCATGTTCGGCGCCGGCGCCATCCTGCTGCTCGGGCGCGCGGTGCGCACCGAGGGCATCCTGTCCAACGAGCCCGACAAAGTGTCGGTGCGGCGCGCCTGGCTGTTCGTGTGGGCCGTGGCCCTGCACAACCTGCCGGAAGGCCTGGCCATCGGCGTGGCCTTCGCCGGCATCGACCTCGAGAAAGCCACCTCGCTCGCTACCGGCGTGTCGATCCAGGACGTGCCCGAAGGTCTGGTGGTGGCGCTCGCGCTGCACGCAGTCGGCTACAGCCGCCTGGCCGCGGTCGGCATGGGCGTGGCCTCGGGCCTGGTCGAGCCGATCGCCGCCGTGTTCGGCGTGGCCCTCATCGGCATCTCGGCCGGCCTGCTGCCGTATGCGCTGGCCGCCGCCGCCGGCGCCATGCTGCTGGTGATCGTCAACGACGTGATCCCCGAGTCGCGCCAGTCGGGCAACGGCACCCAGGCCAGCATCGCACTGGTCTTCGGCTTCATCCTGATGACGGTGCTCGACACGGCGCTGTCGTGACATCCCGGTGACCGGCATGGCGGGATGGTCGCATTGACGATCATCCCATGCTTGCCACCACCGCATGACCATCCCCTCCAAACGGAACACACCCGTCAGCGCATGCTCGACGTCGCGGCGCGCGCAGGGCACGCAGGTGCTCGCCTTGCGCGTGCGCGCCATCGACACCGACCCGACGCGGGAGATCTTCCTCCCCAGGCGGGCGCCGTCCACGGCCGCTAAACGCGGCTATGCGGCTATGCGGCTATGCGGCTACGCGGCGCTGGACGCGGGCGCGCACGAAGTCATGAGCGCCAAAGTGACGCAGGCGGTGAAGTCCGGGCTGTCGAGCATGCCGGGCATTGACACCGGGGCCAGCCGCGACAATGTGTGCACAAATCGCCGCCCGGCGCCGGCTGGACTCGCGCCGCATGCCCCCGAGCCGACGACCGCCAGTATCGTCAAGCCGATGAGCGATGGCGGGGCCGGCGCGCGCCGCTTTCGCGTCCTGACGGCGCTCGGCATCTATTCCGGCGCGGAGAATCGCCCGCCGCCAGCATCGCCATGGTCGAATAGCACGGCAAGCAGCGCATTACGAACCGTGGCCACGAACACGAGCAGTCGGCCAATCCCCGGCAATGGCGCACGGCGCGCGACCAGGTGCGATATACAGGGTTGAAAAGCAGGGTTGAAAAGCAGAGCTGAAAAGCAGAGCCCAAAGCCGAGCCCAAAGCCGAGCCCAAAAAAAAAGGCGGCCCCGCGGGGCCGCCGTCATGTCACGTCAGGCGACAGGCATCAGTCGCGAATCTCCAGCTTGCGGTTCAGGCTCAGCGCCGCCAGCGAGGCCACGGCGCCCGACAGCAGGTACAGGCTGACGTAGCCCAGGCCGAAGTGGGCCGACAGGCCGAGGGCGACCAGCGGGGCGAAGGCCGCGCCGACCAGCCAGGCGAGGTCCGAGGTCAGGGCCGCGCCGGTGTAGCGGAACTGCTTCAGGAAGTTCGAGGTGGTGGCGCCCGCAGCCTGGCCATACGAGAAGCCGAGCAGGGTGAAGCCGATCAGGATGAAGGCGTTCTGGCCGGCGGTGCCGCTATTGATCAGGAACGGGATCGAGGCCGAGTACAGGGCGATCAGGGCCGCGGCGGTGCCGAGGGTGGTGCGGCGGCCCAGCTTGTCGGCGACGACGCCCGAGATCAGCATGGCCCCGGCCGCCAGCCCGGCGCCCCACATCTGGACGTGCAGGAACTCGTCCATCGGACGGGTATCGTACAGCTGGATCCACGACAGCGGGAACACGGTCACCAGGTGGAACAGGGCATAGCTGGCCAGGGCGGCCATGGCGCCGATCACGATATTGCTGCCTTGCTTGCTCACCAGCTCGCCGACCGGGGCCGGATCGAGGTGGTGCGAGTCGAGCAGGCGCGAATACTCGGGCGTGCTGGCCAGGCGCAGGCGTGCGAAGGTGCCGACCACGTTGATGGCGAAGGCCACGAAGAACGGGAAGCGCCAGCCCCAGGTCAGGAAGTCTTCTTCGGACGTATAGGTGATCAGGAAGGCGAAGATGCCGGCCGCGATCACGAAGCCTAGCGGTGCGCTCAATTGTCCGAGCATGGCGTACCATCCGCGCTTGTTCTCCGGGGCACTGAGCGCCAGCAGCGAAGGCAACCCATCCCACGAGCCACCCTGGGCGAAACCCTGGGCGATGCGCAGGGCCGCCAGCAGGATGATCGCGGCGGCGCCGATTTCACTATAGGCCGGAAGCATGGCGATCACGACGGTGCTGGTTCCCATCATGAGCAGCGAGATGCCGAGTTTCATGTCGCGGCTCCAGCGCTTCTGGATCGCCATGAACACGACCGTGCCGATCGGACGCGCAATGAAGGCGAGGGCGAAGATGGCGAACGAATACAGGGTGCCCTCGAGCCGGTCGGCCCACGGGAAGAAAATGGCGGGGAAGACGAGGGCCGACGCGATGGCGTACGTGAAGAACTCGAAGTATTCGGCCGAACGGCCGATCACCACGCCGACGGCGATGTCGCCCGGATCGACGTGTGCATCCCTGGCATTGATGTTGCGAGCCCCGCTATTGGGGTGTGTGATCGGAGCGGCCCCGGCGCCGCCGTACGTCGTCGTGCTTGGCATATTGTGTTCTCCAGAGAAGTCGACGGCCGCCACTGTTGTTGAAATTGCATTTTGGCAAAGGTGGGACAATGTGTCCAATGTTCTTTGGCGACCGTTGGCATTACAGTAGCATGTTCTTATTCCATGTAACGTTAGATACCTAGCATGATTCCTAAAATTGTCCGCCGCGGACTCCCATTACTTCCGCTCGCAGCGCTGGCCGGCTGCAACACGGTCGTCATGAATCCCACCGGTGATATTGCGAAGCAGCAGGCCGATCTGATCACCATATCGGTAGTGCTGATGTTGTTGATCATCGTCCCCGTGATGATCCTGACTGTCCTGTTCGCCTGGCGCTATCGCAAGAACGCCAACGCGAAGTACGAACCCGATTGGGACCACTCGACCAAGCTCGAGCTCATCATCTGGGGCGCTCCGCTCCTGATCATCATCGTCCTTGGCCTGATCACCTGGGTCAGCACCCACAAGCTCGATCCTTACCGTCCGCTCGAACGCCTGGACGAACACCGTCCGATCCCGGCCTCGACCAAGCCGCTCGAAGTGCAGGTCGTGGCGCTGGACTGGAAATGGCTGTTCATCTATCCGGAACAGGGCGTCGCCTCGGTCAACCAGCTGGTGACCCCGATCGACACCCCGGTGCGCTTCAAGATCACCGCCTCGACCGTGATGAACACGTTCTACATCCCGACCCTGGCAGGCATGATCTACGCGATGCCGGGCATGGAGACGGAGCTGAACGCGGTCCTGAACAAGACCGGTGACTACCACGGTCTGTCGGCCAACTTCAGCGGCGACGGTTTCTCGCACATGAAGTTCGCCTACAAGGGTGTCACCAACGAAGAGTTCAACACCTGGGTGCAGGAAATGAAGGCCAATCCAGCCGTGCTGGATCGCGCCGACTACCTGGTGCTGGAAAAGCCGACCGCCAAGGAGGCCGTGCGCCACTACGGCCAGGTCGAGCCTGCGCTGTTCAACCGCGTCGTCAACCGCTGCGTGGCGGAAGGCAGCATGTGCATGAACCAGCAGATGCACGAAGACGAGAAGCGCAACCAGATGGCCGCCGCCATCCGCCAGCAATCGCTGGGCGGTAAGTCGCAGCTGGCGGAAGCGCTGGAAATGTGCGTCGCTCCTATTAATACCTTGATGAAGTAATCATGCAAGAATCATTCGACTTGACGAAGTTCATCTTCGGTCGGCTGGGCTGGGACGCGATCCCGCTCCATGAGCCGATTCTGCTCGCTACCTTCGCAGGCGTGATCGTCGGCGGCCTGGCCCTCGTGGCCATCCTGTCGTACTTCCGCCTGTGGGGCACCTTGTGGAAAGACTGGATCACCAGTATCGACCACAAGAAAATCGGGATCATGTACATGATCCTGGGCCTGATCATGCTGCTGCGCGGCTTTGCCGACGCACTGATGATGCGCGCCCAGCAGGCGATCGCCTTCGGCGACAACGCCGGCTTCCTGCCGCCGCACCACTACGACCAGATCTTCACCGCCCACGGCGTGATCATGATCTTCTTCGTGGCGATGCCGTTCGTGACGGGGCTGATGAACTATGTGGTGCCGCTGCAGATCGGCGCGCGCGACGTGGCCTTCCCGTTCCTGAACAACTTCTCGTTCTGGATGACCACCATGGGCGCCGTGCTGATCATGGCGTCGCTGTTCGTCGGTGAATTCGCGCGTACCGGCTGGCTGGCGTACCCGCCGCTGTCGGGCATCCTGGCAAGTCCGGGCGTCGGCGTCGATTACTACATCTGGGCGCTGCAGATCGCGGGCGTGGGCACGACCCTCTCGGGCGTCAACCTGATCGTCACCATCATCAAGATGCGCGCGCCGGGCATGGACCTGATGAAGATGCCTGTCTTCGTCTGGACCTCGCTGTGCACCAACATCCTGATCGTGGTCACCTTCCCGATCCTGACCGCCGTGCTGGCCATGCTGGGCATGGACCGCCTGCTCGACACCGCGTTCTTCACGAGCGACCGTGGCGGCAACCCGATGATGTACGTGAACCTGATCTGGATCTGGGGCCACCCCGAGGTGTACATCCTGATCCTGCCGGCGTTCGGCATCTTCTCCGAAGTCGTCTCGACTTTCTGCGGCAAGCGCCTGTTCGGCTACACCTCGATGGTGTACGCGACCTGCGTCATCATGGTCCTGTCCTACCTGGTCTGGCTGCACCACTTCTTCACCATGGGCTCGGGCGCCAGCGTCAACGCGTTCTTCGGCATCACGACGATGATCATCTCGATCCCGACCGGCGCCAAGATCTTCAACTGGCTGTTCACCATGTACCGCGGCCGTATCCGCTTCGAACTGCCGATGCTGTGGACGATCTCGTTCATGCTGACCTTCGTGATCGGCGGCATGACCGGCGTCATGCTGGCCATTCCAGCGGCCGACTTCGTGCTGCACAACTCGCTGTTCCTGATCGCCCACTTCCACAACGTGATCATCGGCGGCGTCGTGTTCGGTATCTTCGCCGGCATCAACTACTGGTTCCCGAAAGCCTTCGGTTACAAGCTGGACCGTTTCTGGGGCCTGGTCTCGTTCTGGCTGTGGTCGATCGGCTTCTGGGTCGCGTTCACCCCGCCGTACATCCTGGGCTTCATGGGCTACACCCGTCGCGTCAGCCATTTCGACGATCCTTCGGTCCAGTGGCTGTTCCAGATTTCGTTCGTGGGCACCCTGATGATCGCCGGCGGTATCGCCGCGCTGCTGATGCAGTTCTATGTCAGCTTCCGTGACCGTAACACCGCTCGCCTGCGCGACTTCACCGGCGATCCATGGGAAGGCCGTACGCTGGAATGGGCGACCTCGTCGCCGCCGCCGGACTACAACTTCGCGTTCACCCCGGTGGTGTTCGACAACGACACCTTCGCCGACATGAAGAAGAACGGCTACCGTCGTCCGCTGAAGGACTTCGTGGCGATCCACATGCCGAAGAACACCGGCGCCGGCATCATCATCTCCGCGATTTCGTGCGTGGTGGGCTTCGGCATCATCTGGCATATGTGGGCGCTGACCGTGGTTTCGTTCGTCGCCATGATGGCCGCGATCATCATCCATACCTTCAACTACAAGCGCGACTACTACATTCCGGCCGAAGAAGTGGCCCGTACCGAAGCAGAGCGTACCCGTATGATGGAAAGCCATGTCTGAACTTAAAGCATCTGTAACCGGCGGCAGCGTCGCCGATGACGTGAGCGGGCGCTACATCGCCCGCGAACACCACCCGGAGCAGGGCACGCTGCTGGGCTTCTGGCTCTACCTGATGAGCGACTGCCTCATCTTCGCGTCCCTGTTTGCGACCTATGCGGTGCAGGGCCGCTCGTATGCCGGCGGTCCGACCGGCGCCGAGCTGTTCGAGCTGCCGCTGATCGCGCTCAACACCGCGTTCCTGCTGGTGTCGTCGCTGACCTTCGGCTTCGCCATGATCGCCGCGCAGGCGAAGAACCTGTCCAAGGCCCGCATGTGGCTGGCCGTGACCGGCATCCTGGGCCTGGCCTTCCTGTGCGTGGAAATCTATGAGTTCCAGCACCTGATCCACATGGGCGCCGGTCCCCAGCGTTCGGGCTTCCTGACCGCGTTCTTCGCGCTGGTCGGCACCCACGGCCTGCACGTGACCTTCGGCATCATCTGGCTGGTGACCCTGTACTTCCAGCTGGGTAAACACGGCCTGACCCCGGAAAACTTCCGTCGCCTGTCGTGCCTGTCGCTGTTCTGGCACTTCCTGGACCTGATCTGGATCTTCGTCTTCACCTTTGTCTACCTGATGGGAGTCCTGCCATGAGCGACCACCACGACCACGGCCATCATGGCCATGACGTCCACGTGACGCACTACAGCGCCAAGGACTACATGATCGGCTTCGCGCTGTCGGCGATCCTGACGATCATCCCGTTCTGGCTGGTGATGGGCAACGTGCTGGCGCCGGAAACGACCAAGTGGATCATCCTCGCGTTCGCCGGCGTGCAGCTGATCGTGCAGATGGTTTATTTCCTGCACTTGAACTCGAAGGCCGAAGGCGGCTGGAACATGATGGCGTTGATCCTGACCGTCGTGATCCTGGTCATCGTGCTGGCCGGTTCGATCTGGGTCATGCATCATATGAACACCAATATGATGCCTGGCATGGGTCCGAACAGCACCCACGACATGACCTGATGTCGGTAGTGCACGAACAGCCGGCGGCGCCGGCGCATCCTCCGCGCTCCGCCTTCGTGCGGCGCGCGCTGGCGGTGGCGGCCCTGCTGCTGTTCGTGCTGTTTGCCGGTCTGGGGACCTGGCAGGTGTTTCGCCTGCAATGGAAACTGGACCTGATCGAACGCGTCGACGCACGCGTTCATGCGCAACCCGTTGCGCCGCCCGCGGCGGCGCAATGGGCGCAAGTCTCAAGAGAGTCCGACGAATACCGGCGCGTGCGCCTGTCGGGCCGCTATCTCTACGAATTGACCACACCGGTGCAGGCGCTGTCCGACCTCGGCGCCGGTTTCTGGCTGCTCACGCCGCTGTGCCTCGACGACGGCCACATCATCCTCGTCAACCGCGGCTTCATTGCCTCGAGCGGCGACATCGCGACCCGTTATCCTGGCCGTCGCGCCGGCGCCGATCCCTGCGCCGCCGCCACCGGCGAACGCGTCGACTTCCATGGCCTGCTGCGCATCGCCGAGCCCAAGAGCGGCTTCCTGCGCGATAACGATCCCGTCAACAACCGCTGGTACGCGCGCGAAGTCGGCGCCATCGCCGCCGCGCGCGGCTTCGACCTCGCCAGGGTCGCGCCGTTCTTCGTCGACGCCGGCAAGGGCCAGGACCCTGCCGCCGCGCCGGAAACCGCCGTGGGCGGCCTGACCGTCATCGCTTTCCCGAATAATCACCTCGTCTACGCGCTCACTTGGTATGCTCTGGCCCTCATGGTGGCCGCCGCCGCGTGGTGGGTCGTGCGCTACGAAGCCAGGGCCGGACGGGGCGGCGACGCCGACGATTAAGACGCCTGCCGCGCCGCGCGCGCGGGCCGCAGGACAGACATAACGGATTCCGATGCAATCTCCGCTGGATTTTTTTGCCAGGGCGGCGCGCTCCTCGCCGTCCGCCGCCGCCGCCAACGTGGAGTTCGCGGCCGGCCACAAGAACATGCTGCAGCTGATCGAGCTGCGCTGGATCGCCGTCATCGGCCAGATCACCACCATCGCCTCGGCCATCCTGATCTTCGGGATCGAGCTGCCGCTGGTGCACATGCTGCAGGTGCTGGCCTGCCTGATCGCCTTCAACGTCGCCAGCCACCTGCGCTGGCACGAACGGCGGCCGGTGTCGAACGGCGAGATGTTCCTGGCGATCCTGGTCGACGTCTCCAGCCTCACCGTGCTGCTGTACCTGTCGGGCGGCACCACCAATCCGTTCGCCTTTCTCTATCTGCTGCAGGTGATCGTCTCGGCCGTGCTGCTCGACGTGCTGTGGACCTGGAGCATCGTGCTGATCACGATCGCCTGCATGGCCGGTCTCGCCGTCTACGCCCAGCCGCTCGCGCTGCCGTTCGACCATGCGCGCGGCATCGGCAGCCTGTACGTGCAAGGCCTGCTGGTCTGCTTCGCGCTCAACGCCGCCCTGCTGGTGATGTTCATCTCGCGCATTTCTGAGAACGTGCGCGACAAGGCGACCCAGCTGGCCGCGCTGCGCCAGCGTGCGGCCGAGGAAGAGCACATCGTGCGCATGGGCCTGCTCGCCAGCGGCGCCGCCCACGAGCTGGGCACGCCGCTGTCGACGGTCTCGGTGATCCTGGGCGACTGGAAGCGCATGCCGGCCTTGCGCGACGACCCCGAGCTGCTGGGCGAGCTGACCGAGATGCAGACCCAGCTCAAGCGCTGCAAGGCGATCGTCAGCGGCATCCTGCTGTCGGCCGGCGAGGCGCGCGGCGAGTCGGCCGAGCGCACCACCATCCGCCGGTTCCTCGACGAGCTCGCCGAAGGCTGGGAGGCCAGCCGTCCGGTGCGCACCTTCATCTACAATAACCGGATCGCCGACGACCTGCCGGTGGCGAGCGACTCGGCGCTGCGCCAGACGGTCGACAACCTGCTCGACAACGCGCTCGAAGCGTCGCCCGACTGGGTCTACATGGACGCCCACATCGACGAGCGCACCCTGGTGCTGACCGTATTCGACCGCGGTCCCGGCTTTGCGCCGAGCATGCTGGCCCATTTCGGCAAGCCCTATCATTCGACCAAGGGCAAGCCCGGCGGCGGACTCGGGCTGTTCCTGGCGGTGAACGTCGTGCGCAAGCTCGGCGGCACCGTCACCGCGCGCAACCGGCGCCTGGAGGAGGGCGGCGGCGCCGAAGTGTCCGTGCGCCTGCCCCTGGCCGCGATCGAACTGGAGGAAACAGACGATGCAGAATCCTGAGCCGCTGCTGCTCATCATCGAAGACGACGACGCCTTCGCCCGCACCCTGACCCGCTCCTTCGAGCGGCGCGGCTACCGGGTGCTGGGCGCGACCGGCCACGACGAGGCCCAGGCCCTGCTGGCCCAGCACAACCCCGGCTACGCCGTGGTCGACCTGAAACTCAAGGGCAATACCTCGGGCCTGGCCTGCGTGCAGCTGCTGCACGAGCACGACCCGGACATGCTGATCGTGGTGCTGACGGGCTTTGCCAGCATCGCCACCGCGGTCGAGGCGATCAAGCTGGGCGCCGTGCAATACCTGGCCAAGCCGTCGGACGCCGACGACATCGAGGCCGCCTTCGGCCACGTGGCCGGCAGCGCCGACGTCGAGGTCACGAATCGATCGACCTCGATCAAGACGCTGGAATGGGAGCGCATTCACGCCGTGCTGGCCGAGACCGACTTCAATATCTCGGAGGCCGCGCGACGGCTGGGCATGCACCGGCGCACCCTGGCGCGCAAGCTCGAAAAACAGCGGGTCAAGTAGATGCGCGCGCCGCGAGTCTGGCCGGGCGTGGCGCCGGGCCTGGTCCTGATTCTGGTCCTGGCCCTGGGTGGCTGCGGGCGCGACGCTGCCGCGCCCGCGGCAGGCGTGGCCGGCGCCGCCGGCGCGCCGTCGGCGGCCCGGATCGAGGCCGGGCGCAAGCTGTTCGCGCGCTGCGCCGGTTGCCACCAGGTGGGGCCGAATGCGGGCAATATCTTCGGGCCGCAGCTCAACGGCGTGCTCGGCCGCCAGGCGGGCGGCGTGGCCGGCTACGCCTATTCGCCGGCGATGAAAGCGTCCAGGCTGGTATGGGACGAACGGAACCTGGCCGCCTTCATCCGCGACTCCGACGCGGTCATACCCGGCAACAGCATGCGCTTCATGAATTTCATGAGCGAACAGCAGGCCGGGGACATCGTCGCCTACCTGGCCACGCAGGGCGATCGCTAGCCGTTGCGGCAGCGTGGAACGCAACCCGACGTAGGCGCCCGGCAGCAGCGCGGCGCCCGCCAGCAATCCCGGCATCCGCTCGGCAGCCATCCCGGTAACGTTTCTTCTAATACGCCCCATCTGTTTCATCCATGTCAATATTTTCGCGCGCACAAGGCGCGCAAGATGCGCTGACGATCGGATTCCTACGACAATGTGCGGGTAGGGCGCCATATCGCCTGTCTGTACATTCGCACAAATAGGGTTGCCACGATTATATTTTTCGTGCAGTATAGCTGGGTGGCAACCGGTAGCGTCCGGGAGCCCGATCAGCGATGAGGCGGCTCAACCCGTTTCTTTTTGCCCCCCGCGTTCGCCGGGGGGCATTTTTCGACACGCGGCGCAGCGTTTCCCCATCTGCCGCGTCTGGCGCTCCCCCGCGCCGAATCGGACCATCGTGCCTGCGCGGCTCCCTGCCGCCGGTTGGCGCGTCCTACCGGAGGATTGGATGAGCGAGCTGCTTTCACTCACGCATGCGCTGGCCTGGCCGCTGGCGCTGACGCTGGCCTGGATGGCTGGCGAACTGCTGTACCGCTGGGCCAACGTGCCGCGCATCTCCATCTATGGCTTGTGCGGTTTCGTGTTCGGCAACCTGTCGAGCGGCTACCTGCCGCCGGCGCAGGCCGACAACTTCATGATGCTGGCCAACCTCGGTTTCGGCCTGATGCTGTTCGAGCTCGGCTACCGCATCAACCTGCGCTGGCTGCGCACCAATCCCTGGCTGCTGCTCACTTCGGTGCTGGAAGCCGGCCTGACCTGGGCCGCCGTGTACTACGTCTCGCGCATCTGCGGCCTGGCCGTGCTCCCGGCCTGCCTGCTGGCGGCCCTGGCCATGGCCAGCTCGCCGGCCGGCCTGCTGCGCATCGTCAACGAGCAGGGCGGCGGCGGCCAGGTGACCGAGCGCGCCATGCACCTGACGGCGCTGAACTGCGTGCTGGCCGTGTTCGTGTTCAACGTGACGGTGGGCTTCGGCGTGTTCCAGACCTCGGGCGACGTGGTCCACGCCAGCTGGACCGGCCTGGTGGTGCTGGCCGCGTCGAGCGGCCTGGGCGCGGCGCTGGGCTGGCTGCTGCCGCTGTGGCAGCGCGTGGCCAGCCATGTGCGCTCCAACTCCACGCTCACGTTCGCGGTATTCGTCTTCCTGCTGGTGGCGATCACCCATGTGCTGAAACTGTCGCCGGTGCTGGCGGCGCTGACTTTCGGCCTGGTGGCGCGCCACCGCCGCGTCACCCTGAGTCCGGCGCAGCGCAACTTCGGCGCCCTGGGCGACCTCCTGACCGTGCTGCTGTTCTTTTTCGTGGCCACCACCATCGCCTGGCAGCCGACCGCCGAGGGCCTGATGCTGGGCCTGTTGCTGCTGCTGGTGCGCGCCCTGGTCAAGGTCGGGGTCTGCACCGCCACCGCGCGGGTGTCGGGCATCCCGGCGCGCAAGGGCGCCCTGACCGGGGTGGCGATCATGCCGCTGACCGTGTTCGCCATCATCCTGATCGAGCAGACCCGGCGCTCGGGCGTCGACCTGTTCGACACCCTCGCGCCGCTGGCCCCGCTGGCGGCGATGGCCATGATCCTGGAGGTGCTGGCGCCGATCCTGACCCAGATCGCGCTGACCGGCGCGCGCGAGTCGGGTTTTACCAGATACAAGAACGTCGTGAAGGAGGACAAGGATGCCGCTGCCTGAATTTTCGCGCTCGGAACCGCTGACCATGGGGGTCGAGCTGGAGCTGCAGCTCGTCGGCCTGTCGGATTTCGACCTGGCCCCGGCCTCGCCGGACATGCTCGACCTGCTGGCGCGCGCGCCGTTCCCCGGCGCCGTCACGCCCGAGATCACCGAGAGCATGATCGAGATAAACAGCAGCATCCATACCGGCTACGCGCCGCTGGTGGACGAGCTGCGCCTGATCCGCGACACGCTGCTGCGCGCGGGCGACCGCCTGAACGTGGGCGTGTGCGGCGGCGGCACCCATCCGTTCCAGCAGTGGACCGAACGCCGCATCTACGAAAAGCCGCGTTTTCGCGAAGTCTCGGCGCTGTACGGCTACCTGGCCAAGCAGTTCACCGTGTTCGGCCAGCACGTGCACATCGGCTGCGGCAGCGGCGACAACGCCCTGTTCCTGCTGCATGCGCTGAACCGCTACATCCCGCACTTCATCGCGCTGTCGGCTTCGTCGCCCTTCCTGCAGGGCAGCGACACCCAGTTCCATTCCTCGCGCCTGAACTCGGTGTTCGCCTTTCCGCTGTCGGGCCGGGCGCCATTCCTGCTGACATGGGCCGACTTCGAGCGCGGTTACTTCAGGCGCATGGAAGACACCGGCATCGTGCGCAGCATGAAGGACTTCTATTGGGACCTGAGGCCGAAACCCGAATACGGCACCATCGAGCTGCGCGTGTGCGACACCCCGCTCACGGTCGAGCACGCGGCGGCGCTGGCGGCCTACCTGCAAGCGCTGTGCAGCTACCTGCTGGAGGGTAACGAAGCGCCGCCGCGCGAGGACGACTACCTGGTCTACAACTACAACCGCTTCCAGGCCTGCCGCTTCGGCCTGGACGGCAATATCGTGCTGCCCCAGGCACACCAGCAGGTCAGCCTGCGCGACGATATCCTGGCCACCCTGGCGCGCATCGCGCCGCACGCCGAGCGACTCGGATCGAGCGCCGCGCTGGCCCACCTGTCGGGGATGGCGAAGGCGGTCGGCGACGCCGCACAGCTGCGCATCGTGCACGAGCACGAGGGCAGCGTGGAGGCGATGGTCAATCTGGCGTTGGGGAAATTCCGCAGCGAGGTATAAGCGCTAGGCTTGGCCCAGCGGGATCTTGCCCGCCGCCTCATCCGCGTCGAGGCGGGCGATGAGCGTCGCCAGGTCCTGCTCCAGGCGCAGCAGGGTGGCTTCGTCCAGCGTGGCCAGCGCGCTCGGCAGCACGCCGGCCGCCGGGCCGGGGACCCGGCGCAGCACTTCCTGGCCTGCCGGCAAGATGCGCAGCGCGACGTTGCGCCGGTCCGCGCCTTCGCGCGCCGCCGCCACGTAGCCGCGCTC
This sequence comes from Massilia sp. UYP34, assembly GCF_056279385.1. Taxonomy (NCBI): domain Bacteria; kingdom Pseudomonadati; phylum Pseudomonadota; class Betaproteobacteria; order Burkholderiales; family Oxalobacteraceae; genus Massilia; species Massilia sp. UYP34. Next base: position 614,754 of record NZ_JBWBRF010000002.1, read on the forward strand.
GACCAGGCCGCGCGCCAGGTTGCTGGCGGTCGACTGGTGGATGTCCATGGCGCGCCCCAGGCTGGTGGCGCCGATGCCCGGCTGGCTCTCGATCACCGACAGCGCCCAGACCTGGGCCCCGCCCAGGCCGGCGTCACGCTCGAGCTGGCGAAAGTGCGTCTTGACGGCATTGAAGACGATACGGAACTGGCGCAGCACGCGCTGGGGCGGCGCGTCGGTGGAAGCGGGCATGGATTCTCGATTGGGTTCGGACGGCATGGGCGAGATGATAATGCAACAGCCGGCGAAGCGGGGCCGGGCCGTTCGCTTTTTCTTGGCGCCCGGGTTCCCCCGAACGCCCCGTTCTGCGCTAGCATCGATTCATGCGAAGCGCATCCGCCAGCCCTGGTGTCCCGCGGCGCGGCCTGTCCCTGGCCGCGATGGGCACCTGCCTGCTCGGTCTGGTGCTTACCTCGCTGCTGTGCGGCGTGGTGCGCAAGGTGGAGGTCGACCGCGCCCAGGCCGAATTCCACCAGCGCGCCGTGGTGCGGGTCGCGGCCGTGACCCGCGCCTTCGCCGAGGCCACCGACGCCGCGCGCGCCGTCAACCTGTTCTTCCGCGCTTCGAGCAACGTCACGCGCGCAGAGTTCGACGCCTTCGCCCAGCCGCTGGTGGCGCGCCACGGCTACCTGCAGGCGCTGGTGTGGCAGCGCTTCGTCAGCCAGGGCGAGCGGGCCGCCTTCGAGGCCGAGCGGCGCGCGTTCTGGCCCGGCTTCGAGATCCGCGAACGCGTCAGGACCGGGGCGCCCGCCCTGGTCCGGGCCGGCGTGCGCTGGCGCTACCTGGTCGACGACTACGTGGCGCCGATCGTCGGCAATGAGCCCACCTTCGGCTACGATGCCTGGTCCAACGCGCCGCAGCGGGTCCCGACCCAGCGTGCGATCGACACCGGCGAGCCGGCCGCCAGCCCCATCATCGACCTGCTGCAGGGCGGCGGGGCGCGCCAGGGGGTGCTGATCGCCTTGCCGGTCTACCGCAGCGGCGCCCGGCCGCTGGACACGCCGGCGCGGCGCGCGGCCGTGGTGGGCGCCACCGGGGTGGTGATCGACGTCGCCCTGCTGGTTGGCGGCACCCTCGAATCGGTGCGCCTGCTCGACGACGACTTCGCGCTGTCGCTGCGCGGCCCGGACGCCCTCGGCAACCTGGTCACCGCCTATCAGCACGGCAGGCTCGCCACGCCCGAGGACTGGCGGGAGCGCCTGCTGCACGGCCTGGGCCTGCGCCACGCCGAAGCGTTCGAGATCGCCGGCAGTGCCTGGCAGGTGGTGGTCGAGGAGCGGCCGGCGGCGCTGGGCAGCCACATGGCCGAGCTGGTGGCCATGGCGCTGGGCCTGATCCTGAGTTTCGCCGCCGCCGCTCTGGTGCAGCAGCGGGTGGCGCGCACGCGCCGCATCGAGGCCCTGGTCGAGGAGCGCACCGCGGCGCTCGAGCGCGCCACCGGCTCGCTGCGGCTGTACGAACGCGCGATGGAGGCCAGCGCCAATCCGATCCTGCTGGTCGACGCCGAGCAGCCGGGCTACCCGATCGAATACGCCAACCCGGCCTGCGAGCGCACCTTCGGCTATGCGTTGCACGAGCTGGCCGGCCAGCCGCTCAAGCTGCTCGCCGGCCCGGACGCCGACCAGCCGGCGCTGCAGGAGCTGCGCCGCGCCCTGCACCAGCAGCGCGAGGAGCACGCCCTGGTGACGGTCCATACCCGCGACGGGGTGGAGCTGATCGGCGACGTCTACGTGGCGCCGGTGCGCCGCGCCGACGGCCGGGCCGGGCATTTCGTGGTCACCGTCTACGACGTCACCACCGCCAAGCGCTACGAGGCCGAGCTCGAACGCCATGCCCACTACGACACGCTGACCGGGCTGGCCAACCGGGCCCTGCTGTCCGACCGCATCGAGCGCGCCACCGCGAATGCCGGCGGCGCGCCGGTATGGACCGTGCTGCTCGACTTCGACCACTTCAAGCTGATCAACGACACCCTCGGCCGGCGCGCCGGCGACGAGGCGCTGCGCATGCTCGCCACGCGCATCAAGGGCGCGCTGCGCCCGGCCGACACCGCGGCCCGGGTCGGCGGCGACGACTTCGTGCTGGTGCTGGTCGGCGTGGCCGACGAACGCCAGGCCGCGGCCCGCATCCAGCAGGTGCGCGAGGCGGTGAGCGAACCGATCCACCTGGCCGGCCAGCGCCTGGTGCTCAGCTGCAGCGCCGGCGTGGCCGCGTTCCCGGCCGACGGGCTGGACGCCGACACCCTGGTCAAGCACGCCGAGATCGCGATGTACCGCGCCAAGGCCATCGGCCGCAACGGCGTACAGTTCTATGCCCCGCACATGAATGCCGAGGCCTTCGACCGCCTGGCCCTGGAGAGCGCGCTGCGCCATGCGCTGCAGGACGACCAGTTCGAGCTGCATTTCCAGCCGCAGGTCGACCTGGCCAGCGGCAGCGTGGTCGGCAACGAGGCGCTGATCCGCTGGCGCCATCCGCTGCTGGGCACGGTCCGGCCGGACCGCTTCATCGCCCTGGCCGAAGAAACCGGCCTGATCGTGCCGATCGGCGCCTGGGTGCTGCGCACGGCCTGTCGCCAGAACCGGCGCTGGCAGCGCGCCGGGCTGGGACCGCTGCGCATCGCGGTCAACCTGTCGGCGCGCCAGTTCGCCGAGCCGGACCTGGTCGATACCGTGGCCCAGGTGCTGGCCGAGACCGGCCTGCCGCCGGCCTCGCTCGAGATCGAGCTCACCGAAAGCATGATGGTGGCCGACGCCGATGCCGCCATCCACACCATGCAATGTCTCAAGCGCATGGGCGTCAAGCTGTCCATCGACGACTTCGGCACCGGCTATTCGAGCCTGCAATACCTCAAGCGCCTGCCGGTCGACGTGCTCAAGATCGACCGCACGTTCGTGCAAGACATCGTGGGCAACCCGGACGGCGCGGCCATGGTCGACGCCATCATCTCGCTGGCCCACAGCCTGCGCATGGGGGTGATCGCCGAAGGGGTGGAGACGATCGAGCAGCTCGACTACCTGCGCGGCTGCGGCTGCGACGAGGTGCAGGGCTATGTCTACAGCCGTCCGCAGCCGGCCGCGCAGGTCGAGGCGCTGCTGCGCGCCGGCCGGGTGGAGCCGGTCGCCAGCACCGCCTGAGCCCGCGCGAGGCCATGCGGGTCGCGTCCCGTCCCGTGGCGGCGCACGCGGTCAGCTATACTTGCCCCACATTGTGACTTCGATCAGGGCAGGAACAGCGAGTGGACCAGAAACAGAACGACGAGAACACGGCAAACGCGGACGCCGCGCCCACCGTGCAGCAACGCCTCAAGCTGGTTTCCCGGCGCCTGGCCCGGCGCCTGCTGGCCGGCGCCTCGACCCGGGCCGGCGCCCTCAAGACCGGCGCCCGCGCGCGCCTGCACGGCCGGCCGCTGCCGGTCAAGCTGGCCCTGGTGTCGCTCTGGAGCCTGGCCGCCGGCCTGATGGCGATCCTGGCCTGGCTCCTGATCCTGATCCCGTTCACCCCGGGCATCGACGACCTCGAGCAGGTCAGCCGCTCGCGCCCGACCGTGATCCTGGACGCCGGCGGCCGCCCGCTCGGCACGTTCGAAAAAGGGCTCCAGGAACGCGTTCGGCTGTCGCAGGTGTCGCCGCACGTGGTCGAGGCGCTGATCTCGACCGAGGACCACCGCTTCTACCAGCACCACGGCGTCGACTTCAAGCGCGTGGCCGGCGCGCTCTGGGCCAGCCTCAAGGGCGACCCGCAGGGCGGCTCGACCATCACGCAGCAACTGGCGCGCAATATGTTCCCGCAAGAGATCGGCCGCGCCCGCAGCGTGAGCCGCAAGATGAAGGAACTGATCACCGCGATCAAGATCGAGAACACCTACAGCAAGACGCAGATCCTGGAAGCCTACCTGAACACGGTGCCTTTCCTGTACAACGCCTACGGCATCGAGATGGCGGCGCGGACCTACTTCGGCAAGCCGGCGGCCCGGCTCGACGTGCTGGAGTCGGCGACCCTGGTCGGCATGCTCAAGGGCACCCATTACTACAATCCAGTCGCCAATTCCAAGCGCTCGCTGGCGCGCCGCAACGTGGTGCTGGGCCAGATGCGCAAGCACGGCGCCTTCGACGACAAGCGTTACGCGCAACTGGTCAAGCGTCCGCTGCGCCTGCGCTTCGCGCGCCTGCCCGACCGCAGCGGCAAGGACGACCATTTCACCCACCACGTGCGCAAGTGGCTGCTCGACTGGGCCGACGAGAACGACTACAACCTGCAGCTCGACGGCCTGGTGGTGCGCACCACGCTCGACCCGGAACTGCAGGCGGCGGCCGAGCGCGCGGTGCGGCGCCAGGCCGACATCCTGCAGGCGATCGCCGACGTCGAGTGGGCCAACCCCAACCTGCCGCGTTCGACCGCCACCGCCACCTATACGGCGATCCGCCCGAACATCGACCCGTTCTCGTACTACTGGATCAGCAATGCGCGCGTGCTGGACGCCTTCGTGCGCGAGAGCGGCGCCTACCGCAGCGCGGTCGAGGAGGGCGAAGCGCCGGCGGCCGCCCTCAAGCGCCTGAAAGCCGATCGCGGCTTCATGAATGAACTCAAGAGCGCCAAGTCGCGCCTCGAGGCCGGCTTCGTCGCGCTCGACCCGGCCAGCGGCGAGGTCAAGGCCTGGGTCGGCAGCCGTGACTTCGAGCGCGACCAGTACGACCACGTGGCCCAGGCCGCACGCCAGCCGGGGTCGACCTTCAAGCCTTTCGTCTATGGCGCCGCGCTCGAGCGCGGCATCCCGCCCGACCAGGCTTACCGCGACGTGGTGCGGGAATTCAAGGGCGACGACGGCAGCACCTGGCGCCCGACCGACATGGACGGCAACAGCGGCCGCTCGATGCCGATGCGCGACGGCCTGGTGTTCTCGAAGAACACGATCACCGCCCAGGTGAGCCAGGAAGTCGGCATCGGGCCCATCGTGCGCCTGGCCCAGGGCCTGGGCGTGCGCCAGAGCCGGCTGGAGGAGGTGCCCTCGCTGGCCCTGGGCACCAGCCCGGTCACCCTGCTCGAGATGGTGAGCAGCTACGCCACCATCGCGGCCCTGGGCGAATACCGCAAACCGATCTTTGTCCGCACCATCGAGGACCGCGAGGGGAATGTAATCGCCGATTTCGGCGCCGGCCAGCCCGAGCGCGCGATGTCGCGCGAGTCGGCCGAAGCGCTGATCGACATGCTGCGCGGCGTCGTCACCCGCGGCACCGGCAACGGGGTGCGCAACCGCTTCGGCATCCGCGGCGACCTGGCGGCCAAGACCGGCACCAGCCAGAACAACCAGGACGGCTGGTTCATCATGATGCATCCGCACCTGGTGGCCGGGTCCTGGGTCGGTTTCAACGACAACCGGGTCACCATCCGCAGCAGCTACTGGGGGCAGGGCGGCCATAATGCGGCGCTGGTGGTGGGCGACTTCTTCCGCGGCGCATTCGACGCCGGCAGCCTGGACGACAAGGCGACGCTGCCCGGCTGGCGCGCGCCCGCGCCGCGCCGCTACGTGGAGGAAGAAGAGCCGGAAGAATTCTTCACCGACGAAGCGTACGAAGTGGTGCCGGAAGAAGGCCCGGAACCGATGGAGGTCGCGCCGCTGCCCGAGCAGATCGTGCCGGTAGAGCCGCCCGAGCCGCTCGAGCCGGCCGAACCGCCGCTGCAGCCTAGCGCGCTGCCGTCCGGGTTCCCGGCCCCGTCGGGCGATCCGCTTCCTGCGCCAGCGCCGGATCTGCCTTGAGCAGCGGATAGGGATTGATCGCGCCGCCGGTGTCGTACACGCCATAGTGCAGATGCGGCGGCGTGCCCTTGGCGTTGCCGGTGTTGCCGACATAGCCCAGCACCCGGCCGGCCTCGATGCGCATGCCGGGCTGGACGTCCGAGTAGCCGTCCAGGTGAGCATAATAATGGCGCTGGCCGCCGGGACCGAGCACCCATACCACCAGGCCGCCGAGGCGATTGGTGCCCACGCGCGTGACGATGCCTTCGGTGCTGGACACGACCGGGGTGCCGCGCCTGGCGAAGATGTCGATGCCCTCGTGCTTGCGGCCTTCGCTGCGCGCGCCATGCCAGGTGTCGCGCAGGGCGCGCCGCTGCACGCCCTCGACCGGCACCGGCAGCGCCAGTGGCGTGGGCATGGCCGCCAGGCGCATGGTGTACAGGGCCCGTTCGATGTAGGGTTCGAGCAGCCCGTATCCCAGCACGAGGATGGCGGCGACGAAGAGGCTACGCAGGAAAACGGTCATGGCGGCTCCGCTGGACGGTGGTCATGCAAACCAGTTGGGGACGCTCACGCGCTTTCACAGGGAAAACCGGAAGATTGCAGCCAGTCGTCCAGACGCGCCTCGGCGCTCCATCGTCGACGTTGCCGCTTCCTGGCGCCGCAAGGGCGAACAGCATGCATGTCCGGGACAGCCGTTCATGCGGGCGCGGCCCGACTGCACCTGCTCGCTTACCGCCAATCCAGGCCTTATTTCCCCGGTGATGACCTTCGCTGGCGGGCTTCATGCGTCTGGAAATTGCCAAAACAGCCATGTTCAAAATCTTTCTTCGCGTGGAACATGAAAAATGTCCCAATTCGGCGTAAACATCCATGGACGGAAAGTATTGCCGTATGTAAACTATCTGAATGGTCAGATAGTAAGGAGCACACGATGGACAAGAATCACAAGGGTGAACTGGTCGGCAGCAGGACGCCGGAGCAGCTCGAGAATGACCGCCGCTTCAAGGAGGCGGCGCTCAAGCAGATTGCCGACAGCGGCGAGAACTGGGCGATTCACAGCCTGGCGGTCATGAAGCGCAATGCGCTCGCGCGCGTGCTGTACCTGAACGACCTGTACCGGGACATCGTCACGGTGCCGGGCGTGATCTGCGAATTCGGCGTCCAGTGGGGCGCCAGCCTGTCGGTCCTGCTCAACCTGCGCAACATGTACGAGCCGTATAACGTCGAACGCTTCATCTACGGCTTCGACACCTTCACCGGTTTCGCGTCGGTGCACGAAAAGGACGGCGCGGCGGCCAAGGTCGGCGACTATGCATCGGTCGACGGTTACGAGACCACGCTGGCCGAGATCCTGGGCTATCACGAGTCGATCTCGGCCTTCCAGCACCAGCGCAAGTTCGAGCTGATCAAGGGCGACGCCACGCAGACCATCGATACGTGGCTCGACGCCAATCCGGGCGCCACGATCGCCCTCGCGATCTTCGACATGGACGTCTACGCGCCCACCAAGGCGGTGCTCGAGAAGATCAAGCCGCGCCTGACGAGCCGCTCGGTCCTCGTCTTCGACGAGTTCACGCACCAGAAATTCCCGGGCGAGGTGCAGGCGGTGAGGGAAGTCTTCGACATGCGCGACGTCGAATTCACGCGCAGCATTCACCAGAGCCACGTGGCGATCATGAAGTTCCGCTGAAGCGTCCCGCCCGGCCTTGCGATTGGCTCAGAGGATCGGCGTGCCGCCCGTCACCGCGATGCGCGCGCCCGAGATATAGCTCGCCTCGTTTGATGCCAGCATCACGAACGCCGGCGCCACTTCCTTCGGCTGGCCGGCGCGCTTCATCGGCACCTGGCTGCCGAAGTTCTCGACTTCTTCGGGCGGCATGGTCGACGGGATCAGCGGCGTCCAGATCGGGCCCGGCGCCACCGAGTTCACGCGGATGCCTTTCTCGGCCAGCAGCTGGGCCAGGCCGGCGCTGAAATTGGCGATCGCGCCCTTGGTGGCGGCATAGGCGAGCAGGGTGGGCTTCGGATTGTCCGAATTGATCGAGGTGGTGTTGATGATCGACGCGCCCGGCGCCATGTGCTTCACTGCCGCCTTGCAAAGGTGGAACATGGCGGTGATGTTCACCTGGAAGGTGTAGTCCCACTCGTCGTCCGGGATCTCATCGAGCGTGTCGTGCGACATCTGGAACGCGGCATTGTTGACCAGCACGTCGATGCGGCCGAACTCGGCCACCGCCTTGTCGATGATGGCGCGGCAGTGGGCGCGCTCGGCGATATCGCCCGGCACCAGGATGGCGCGGCGGCCGGCTTCCTCGACCAGGCGCGCGGTCTCGCGTGCGTCGTCGTGCTCGTTCAGGTAGGAAATGAGCACGTCGGCGCCCTCGCGCGCGAAGGCCAGCGCGACCGCGCGGCCGATGCCGCTGTCCCCGCCGGTGATCACGGTGGCCTTGTCCTGCAGGCGGCCGGAGCCGCGGTAGCTGGTTTCGCCGTGGTCGGCTTGCGGGGTCAATTCGGCTTCGCGGCCGGGCGGTTGTTGCTGTTGCTTGGGAATATCCATCGTGTGCTCCATATCTGGGAAAAATAGCGGGGCGCGGACCGGCCGGCGGCGGGTCCGCGCGATCGACTGTGTGGCCTTTCAGCGGCCGAGGTGCTCGCGCACCGCGCTGGCGCTCACGCCAACCTGGTCGACGGCGCGCTGCAGCTCCTCGCGGGTCACGCCCAGCGCCTCGGTCCAGTAACGCACTTCGTGCTCTTCGTGCATGTTGATGCGCGAACGGTCCTGCTGGCCGCGCTTGTTCAAGTCATCCGACATGATTCGCTCCCGGTTTTACGATGAGTGGAAGAAGATGAGTCACAGCGTGACAGTCTCGTCGGGCAGTTTCCGTTAGCTGCCACACGCTGGGGCGAGATCCGGGCAGGCAAATGCGCCGCCATGCCAGGCAACGCATTTTGAGGTACGCTTGCGGTATTCGAATGGCAATACATCAGGAGTTTTCATGGCTGTCCCCTACGCTACCAACCAACCCGAACGCAGCGCCATCGACGCCAGCCAGGGCCTGGTCGCCCTCGACTTCGGCGCCAACTGGTGCGGCTATTGCCGCGCCGCCGAGCCGCTGATCGACCAGGCGCTGGGCGACTATCCGACCGCCCGGCACGTCAAGGTCGAGGACGGCCCCGGCCGGGCGCTGGGCCGCTCGTTCCGCATCAAGCTGTGGCCGACGGTCGTGGTGCTCAAGGACGGCCAGGAGGTGACGCGCGTGGTGCGTCCGGTCGACGCCGACGCGGTGCGTCAGGCCCTGGCCCAGGCGGGTGCATGAGCGAGGCGGCAACCCAAGCCGCGGGCAACAAGCCCCGCACCGTCCTGTTTGCGAGCCTGATCGGCACCACGATCGAGTTCTACGATTTCTACATCTACGCCACCGCCGCGGTACTGGTGTTTCCGCGCCTGTTCTTCCCGGCCGCCGACCCCGGCGCGGCGACCCTGCAGTCGCTGGCGACGTTCGCCATCGCCTTCTTCGCGCGCCCGGTCGGCTCGGCCGTGTTCGGCCACTTCGGCGACCGCGTCGGCCGCAAGGCGACCCTGGTCGCGGCCCTGCTCACGATGGGCATCTCGACCATCCTGATCGGCATGCTGCCCACTTACGCCCAGATCGGCGTGGCGGCGCCGCTGCTGCTGGCGCTGTGCCGCTTCGGCCAGGGGCTCGGACTGGGCGGCGAGTGGGGCGGGGCGGTGCTGCTCGCCACCGAGAATGCGCCGCCGGGCAAGCGCGCCTGGTATGGCATGTTCCCGCAACTGGGCGCGCCGATCGGCTTCTTCCTGTCCGGCGGCGTCTTCCTGCTGCTGGGCGAGCTGATGAGCGACGAAGCCTTCTTCGCCTGGGGCTGGCGGATTCCCTTCCTGGCCAGCGCCCTGCTGGTGGCGGTGGGCCTGTACATCCGCCTGAAAATCACCGAGACGCCCGACTTCCAGAAGGTGCTGGACCAGAAGGCGCGGGTCAAGGTGCCGATGGTGGCCGTGCTGCGCGACCACCGCCGCGCGCTGGTGCTCGGAACGCTGACCGCCCTGTCGACCTTCGTCATCTTCTACCTGATGACGGTGTTCGCCCTGACCTGGGGCACGGCGCAGCTGGGCTACACGCGCCAGGAGTTCCTGGTGCTGCAGCTGTTCGCGGTCGTGTTTTTCGCGCTCACGATTCCGCCGTCGGCGCTCCTGGCCGACAGCCGCGGGCGGCGCAGCGCCATGATGCTGGTGAGCGCCGCGATCGCCGTGTTCGGACTGCTGTACGGGCCGCTGTTCGGCGCCGGCGGCTGGGTCGCGGTTACCCTGTTCATGGTGCTCGGCATGTGCCTGGTGGGCTTCACCTATGGCCCGCTCGGCACCTTGCTGGCCGAGATGTTCCCGGCCGAGGTGCGCTACACCGGCGCCTCGCTCACCTTCAACTTCGCCGGCATCCTCGGCGCCTCGGTGGCGCCGTATATTGCGCTATGGCTGGCCACGAATCACGGGCTGGAATTCGTCGGCTACTACCTGAGCGGCGCGGCGCTCGTCAGCCTGGTCGCCCTGGCGCTGGCCAAGAGCCTGGTGCCGTCCGACGCCAGGTGAGCGCACGCAGGTTCGGGAGCCTCGAAGCGCGATCTGCGTCGTGCGCCGACGAGGCCTCCCTGGACGCGCTCTACCTCGACTCCCGTCCCGACCTCGGGGCGCTGCCGGTGCCGCGCGCCGTCATCGAGGGCATCGCGCGCCATCAACGCGCCATGCAGGCCGACGGTTACGCGCGGCGCTTTGCCACGCTCCAGACGTGGCTGGTGACCGATGGGGAGCGCCCGGTCGCGCGCATCGTGCTGGCCGGGGAGGGCGGCGCGCTGCGCGTGGTGGACCTGTCGGTGGCGCTGGCCGCGCGGCGCAAGGGTGTCGCCAGATCCCTGCTGCACGCGCTGCAGGATGAGTACGAGCGCATCGCGCTGCGTGTGCGCAGCGCGAACGTCGCCGCGCGCCGCCTGTACGAAGGACTCGGCTTCACGCTCCTGCGCGCCGACGACGCCGCCATGGAGCTTGAATGGCGCCGATCGAGAGCAGATGCGTACGACGCCTCTCAGAACGAGTAGACCATCGTCAGCGAAGTCTGGGTATCGGTGTTCTTCTTGTCGTCCGGGACGTTGCTGTCGTTGCGCACGCTGAAGCCGGCCTTCATCTGCATGCTGCCGTTGATCTTGGTGCTGAGCGAGGTTTCGGCCACCGAGTGGGTGTTGCCGGTGCCTTTCTCGACGCTGACGGTCTGCGCGAAGAAGGCCGATGGGCTGACCTGCCAGCGGAACTGGGCGGCGCTACGCACCGTCATGCCTTTTTCTTCTTCGTCGTTGTCGCGCACGCCGACCGAATAGCCCGGACCGATCTCGACGTCGAGCGTCTTGTCGGGCGCGGTATACCAGCGCGAGCCGTAACCGATGCCGACCGTCGAGTAGCGCGAATAGGCGCCGAACTTGTCGTCGGTATGCGAAGCGAGCACGAAGGCGCGGCGGCCGTCGCCCAGCAGCTTGAGCGAAGCCTTGGCCGAGGTGGCCCAGCGCTGGGCCGAGCGGCTTTTCTGGCGCTCGCCGAACTCGTCTTCGTACTCGTCTTCCTTGAAGAAGCCGCTGGCGATGAATTCGTGGCTCCAGCGCGAGGTTTCGTGGCGGGCATCGATCTTGCCCGTCACCGACGTGCCGTTGGTGTTGCCCGAGGTCGTGATCGCGCCCAGCTCGGCGGAGGTGAACCACCCGCCATCGGGAATCGCCGGCTTCGCGACGATCAGCGGCGCGTGGACGTCGCCGATTTGGGGAAGGTCGGGAGCGGCGAGCGCCGCACCCGGGATGCCAGCCAGGGCCAGCGCCAGGATCGAGAGTGGTTTCATCAGCTTCAAGCGGCCGCATGGGTTGCGCCTTACCGCACGGCGTACCCAGGGCGACCGGCCATCGTTCGTGGATCGTGCGCGACCGTGATGGTAGCCGCGAGTTGGCGGACATTGTAACGCAAGGACAGCACGAAGCGATGCAATCGGGCACGTACCGGGCGCTGTTTAGTCGCGACCGGCGCGAACGACCGGTCACTTTTTCTGCGGGCGGCTCAGGCGCCGACGTAGACGATCTTGAAGGCGAACAGCCCCGCGATCACCCACACCACCGGCTTGACTTCGCGCGCGCGCCCGGTCAGCAGCTTGAGCGCCGCATAGCTGATGAAACCGAAGGCGATGCCCTCGGCGATCGAATAGGTGAACGGCATGGTCAGGGCGGTGATGGCGGCCGGGATGCTCTCGGTGCTGTCGCCCCATTCGACGTCGCCCAGGTCGGACAGCATCAGGCAGGCCACGAACAGCAGCGCCGGCGCGGTGGCGTAGGGCGGCACCACGGCCGCCAGCGGCGCGATGAACAGGCAGGCCAGGAACAGCGCGGCCACGGTCAGGGCGGTAAGGCCGGTGCGCCCGCCGGCCTGTACGCCGGACGCGCTTTCCAGGTAGGCGGTGGTGCTCGAGGTGCCCAGCACGCTGCCGGCGACGATGGCGCCGCTGTCGGCCAGCAGGGCCTTGTTCAGGCGGTCCATCTTGCCCTCGACCAGGAGGCCGGCGCGGCGCGCCACGCCCATCAGGGTGCCGGTGGCGTCGAACAGTTCGACCAGGAAGAACACCAGCACCACGTTCAGGATGCCGGCCCCGAGGGCGCCCACGATGTCGAGCTGGAACAGGGTCGGCTCGATCGACGGCGGCAGCGAGAACAGGCCCTGGTAGGTGTTCCCGCCGAAGAAGAAGCTGAGCACAGTCACCAGCACGATGCCGATCAGGATCGCGCCGCGCACGCGCAGGCGGTCGAGCGCCACGATGACGAAGAAGCCGACCACCGCCATGATCGCGGCCGGCTGGTGCAGGTCGCCGGCCTTGACCAGGGTGGCTTCGTTGGCGACCACGATGCCGGCGTTCTTGAGGGCGATCAGGGCCAGGAACATGCCCAGGCCCACCGTGATCGCGATCCGCATCGAGCGCGGGATGCCGTCCACGATCATGGCGCGCAATCCCACCATGGTGACCAGGATGAACAGGCAGCCGGAGATGAACACGGCGCCCAGCGCCGCCTGCCAGGGGATGCCCATGCCGAGCACCACGGCGTAGGCGAAATAGGCGTTCAGGCCCATGCCGGGCGCCATCGCGATCGGATAGTTGGCGTACAGGCCCATGAGGGCGGTGCCCCCGGCGGCCACCAGGCAGGTGGCGACGAACACCGCGTCCTTCGGCATGCCGGCGTCGCCCAGGATCGAGGGGTTGACGAAGATGATGTAGACCATCGTCAGGAAGGTGGTCAGCCCGGCCATCATCTCGGTGCGGATGTCGGTCTTGTTTTCGCTGAGTTTGAAGAGTCGTTCGAACATGGGGGACTTTCGGGATAGGTTTTTGCCCGAAGCATAACACCGGGCCACCGCGCCTGCACCATGGCGCTACGCCGGCCCACGCGGCGGTGTTACCATGCCGGCTCGAACCTCCCCAATTTTGCCCATCCATTTCCACACTATGCCGAAGAACAAGCGTCCCGCACCCCGCACCTCGAACAACACGCGCGAACCCGACACCGACGCACAAGCCCGGCTGATGGCCGACATGGCCCTCGAGATCGCCGAGCGCGAGGACGATGCGGCGCAAGGCGACGAGCAGGCCGAAGCCCTGGCCGGCCTGGTGCGCAAGGCGATCCGCAGGAAGCATGACGAGGTGCTGTACGAGGCGATCGAACTGGCGCGCTACACCGACCCGCTGGCCTGCCGCCTGCTGCGCGCGCGCGTGGAAGAAGAAGCCGCCACCCTGCGCATCCGGCGCGACGACGGTCCCGAATATGAGATCGACGCCTTCCTGGTGCCGCTGTTCGTGCGCAGCCGCGGCGGCCTCGATGGGCGCGAGAACTTCCAGGACCTCGAGGCCTTCGAGCGCCTCGCCGCCAGCTTCCAGGAACACGGCCTGGAAGGCAAGGGCGCGAAAGTGGTGCTGCTGCAGCATGCCTACGACCTGGGCGAGATCGACCACATCGCCTACGGCACGCTGCACCAGATGCTGCGCGAAGCAGCCGCCTCGCTGCTGGAAAAGAAGCTGCAGCCGGCGCCGACCATCGAAGCGAGCATGCGCGGCTGGACCGGCGAGCCGGTGGCGCCCGACGAGACCGCGCTCGAACTGCGCTTCCTGCTCGGCTTCTCGCTCAAGCGCGCCGACGATCCGTTCTACCAGGCGCCGCCGGACGAAGCGGGCAGCGACGCTTATTTCGCGGCCCGCATGGAGCGCTACCGCGCCTGGACCGAAGCCGTCGCCCCGCTGGTGGCGCGGGTACTCGCGCGCGACCCGGAGCGCCTCGAGCTGAACTTCCTCTACCAGGACCTGTTCTATGGCGCCAAGGAGCAGGGCGTGGCCGAACTGGCGATGCTCGGCGTGCTGGCCGAAGCCAAGCGCCTGCTGGCGGCCAAGGACCTGGCGCCGGACGCGGTGCACGCCGCGGTGGCGCCGCTCGACATGGGCGAGCACGTGATCCTGCGCGCCAACCTGTATGCGCTCGACGGCGGCCAGCCCTGGGGCAGCGTCGACAAACCCGTCGACCTGGCCGCCGACCTGGCCGCCGAGGTCGACGAATTGTGCGATGCACTACTGGCCCTCGGCCTGGAGGGCGTATCGGTCGCGGCCGGCTTCAGTGCCGACGGTCACGCCGAAGGGGCCGAGCCGTATCACCCTGTGTAAGGTCCCGCCGCCCGCGCCGTGCGCTGCCCCGATATGGGCGCATTTGCGACCGCAGGGGCGGTAAACAACCGTTTTCGGCCAGGGAATCCAGTGCAACGCGTAAAGTTTTCGCCGTTTTTTCGTAGTGGATTTGCCTGTGTTGGTGTAGGACGCCGCTTACAGAAAGTTGCTGGATAGACGAACTCTCCCTATGAAGCCCAGCCGTAGGCCAGTAATCTTTAGTTACATTCGGTGCAATGTTGCTTTGCACAACTGAAAATATTGGGAAAATTGCATGATACGATTCCGTGGTCCGACCGGCTTCCCGTGCGCGCCACAGCCTTGAACAGAATGATAAGGACCGGTCCGGTTTTACTTGCCAAACTACTAGAACGCCGCCGAGGCGAAAGGAAATCGACATGCCGACCCTGATCGTGTTTTGCCACCTCCGCTGGGATTTCGTGTTCCAGCGCCCGCAGCACCTGATGACCCGCCTGGCTGAACACTACAACATCCTCTTCATCGAAGAACCGATGCACACCGAAGGCGAGGCACGTCTCGAACAGACCACCGTCGCACCGAACATCACCGTCTGCCGCCCGCATACGCCGATCCAGCAGTTCGGCTTCCATGACGACCAGTTGCCGACCCTGCAGGTGCTGCTGGCCGACCTCGTGCCCCTGGACGAGGCGCCGATCGTCTGGTTCTACACCCCGATGGCGCTGCCGCTGCTGCAGGTGTTCAAGCCGTCGAAGGTGATCTATGACTGCATGGATGAACTGGCCATGTTCAAGAATGCGCCGAAACAGCTGCTGCAGCGCGAAAGCGCGCTGCTGAACATCGCCGACGTCGTCTTTACCGGCGGCCCGAGCCTGTACCAGTCGAAGCGCGACCGCCACGCCAACGCCCACTGCTTCTCGAGCAGCGTCGACGCCAAGCACTTCCGCCAGGCCCAGGACCGCGCCATCTCGCACCCGGACCAGGCCCATATCGCGTATCCGCGCCTGGGCTTTTATGGCGTGATCGACGAACGCTTCGACGTCGACCTGGTCTCGAGCATGGCCGATGCCCACCCGGACTGGCAGATCGTGCTGGTCGGCCCGGTCGTCAAGATCGACCCGGCGACCCTGCCGAAGCAGCCGAACGTCCACTACATGGGACAGCGCACCTATGACCAGCTGCCGCAGTTCCTGGCCGGCTGGGACGTCTGCCTGCTGCCGTTCGCGATGAACGATTCGACCAAGTTCATCAGCCCGACCAAGGTGCTGGAATACATGGCGGTTGAGCTGCCATGCGTGTCGACCCCGATCACCGACGTCAAGGTGCCGTATGGCGACGTGGTGGAGATCGCCGAATCCCACGCCGACTTCATCGCCGCCTGCGAACGCCAGCTGGCGCTCGGCGACGACGAGCGCCAGGCGATGGCCAGCCGCATGCGCGACGTGGTGGCCGGCACCTCATGGGACCTGACCGCCAGCCGCATGCACGAGCTGATCGGCAACGCCGTCCCGAGCAACAAGGTCGAGCGCTTCTTTGCCAACAGCCAGGAAGCGGTGCGGTCGACGGCGGAGAAGATGCCGGTGGCGCAGGTCGGCTAAAATCGCGCCGGCAGGCGGATCTCCGCCTGCGCGCCCGGCTCAACCTAACTCCTCCTGAGCACCTGTTCGATCGCCTCGACCGTCGCCGGCTTGGTCAGGTGCTCGTCGAAGCCCGCCGCCCGGGTTCTGGCCCGGTCGGCTTCTCCACCCCATCCCGTGAGCGCCACCAGCCGGATGCCCGCCAGGCGGGCGTCCTGCCTGATCGCCGCCGCCACTTCGTAGCCGGACATGCCCGGCATGCCCAGGTCCAGGAACACCACGTCCGGCATCAGACTGGGCAGCATGCGCAGCGCCTGGCGGCCGTCGTTGGCCACCGGTGCGCGGTGGCCCATCATGTTGAGCAGGGCGGCCAGCGTGTCGGCCGCGTCGCGGTTGTCGTCGACCACCAGCACGCTGCGCCCTGGCGGCGCGGCCTCAAGGGCCGTCCCGGTCGCCCCGGCCTCGAGCGCCGGCAGCGCCGCATCGGCGACGAGCGGCAGGCGTATCGTGAAGGCGCTGCCGGCGTTGACGCCGGCGCTGGCGGCGCTCACGCTGCCGCCATGCAGCTCGACGAGGCTGCGCACCAGCGACAGGCCGATGCCCAGCCCGCCGGATCCAGCCTGCTGCGCCTGACCGACCTGGGTGAACATGCGAAACACGTCTTCCAGCGCCTCGGGCGCGATCCCGATCCCGTTGTCGGTCACCGTCACCACCGCCTGCTCGCCATCGCGCCTGGCTTCCAGCGCGATGCGTCCGCCCTTGGGCGTATAGCGCGCCGCGTTGTTCAGCAGATTGCTCACCACCTGGGTCAGGCGGGTGGGGTCGGCCTCCAGCACCAGGGCTTCGTCCGGCAACCGCAGTTCGAAACCGTGGCGCGCCGCCTCGATCAGCGGCATGCTGGTCTCGACCGCGGCTGCCAGCACCGTCGCCAGGTCGACCCGCTCGCGCCGCAGCTCGACCTGGCCGCGCGTGATGCGCGCGACGTCCAGCAGGTCGTCGACCAGGTTCACCAGGTGGTCGAGCTGGCGCTCCATGATGCCGTGCACGCGGCCGACCGCTTCGCGGTCGTCGGGCGAGCGTCGGATGAACTGCAGCCCGCTGCGAATCGGCGCCAGCGGATTTCTCAGTTCGTGCGCCAGGGTGGCGAGGAACTCGGTCTTGAGGCGGTTGGCTTCGGACAGGTCGGCCGCCATGCGTCGCAGCGCGGCCTCGGAGCGGCGCCGTTCGGTAATGTCGGTGAACAGCACCGCGACGCGACGCAGCTCGGGCGGACCCAGCCGCGTTGCGTGCACGTCGTACCAGCGGTCCAGGCCCCGCGCCTCGTTCTCGAAGCGCACCGCCTCGCCGGTTTGCGCCACCCGGCCATAGATCTCGAACCAGTGCTGCTCATGGGTGGGCACCAGCTGGCGGATCGTCTTGCCCACCGCATCGACGAGGCCGGTGTGCTTGACGAAGGCCGGATTGGCCTCGACGAACAGGTAGTCGCACGGCTGGCCATCGCCGTCGTAGATCATGTCGATCACGCACAGGCCCTCGTCGATCGAGTCGAACACGGTGCGGTAGCGCTCCTCGGTGGCGCGCAGCTGCTGCTCGGCCTCGCGCTGGCGCGTGGCGTCCATGACCACCCCGTGCACTTCGCACGGCGCGCCATCGTCGTCGTACTCGACGTGGCCGCGCGCGATCATCCAGCGCCAGCCGCCGGCGGCCGCGCGGATGCGGTAGGTGGCGGCGTACGCGCCGCCGCCGTCGATGGCGGAATTAATCAGCGCAATGGTCGGGGCGATGTCGTCCGGATGAAACGCCGCCAGGTAGGTGGCGAGCGGGGCGTCCAGGCGCCGCTCGCGCGGCACGCCGAACAGCGCCGCCATGCGGGCGTCGGCGCGGAGCCGGTCGGCCACGATGTCCCACGACCAGATGCCCAGCTCGGCGGCCTCGACGATGCGTTCCAGGCGCGAGCGCGTCTGTTCCAGTTCGGTTTCGGCCCGGCGCCTTTCGACCTGACTGTCGAAGGCCTCGGTGTAGAAGCGCGCCTTGGCGCGCAGGATCGTCGGCGAAAGCGGTTCGGTGAGCACGGCGATGGCGCCGGCGTCGTATAGGTATTCTTGTGGGAAGGGCAGGGGTTGCGGCAGGCCGAGCGCCACGATCGGGGTGCGGCTGGAACGCGGGTTGGCGCGCACCGCCCGAATGGTCTCGAGGATGCCCTCGGCGTCGCCCGCATAGCCGACCAGGATCAGGGGAAAGTCGCCCGTGCGCGCCTGTTCCAGGCCGGCGGACTGGGTGGGCGCGCGGACGATGGCCTGGTCCAGTTCGCACGAGACCTGGGTGACGATCGGGTCGTCGATCGCGCGCTTGCAAATGAACAGGATGCTCCTGTCCCCGGTGTGCGGTAGGGTGTCGGTCACAGACATCGTTGCCCGAGAATTATGGTTATTTCGGCAATTTAAATAGCTCGCAGGGCCATGTCAACGATGTTGCGTCTTCCCGTGCGGTGTTCTCGTCAGGATTTGTCAGGCACCTGCTGCGAAGGAACGGGCGTGCGCAGCGCCTCGGGAACGGCATCGGCGATCCCCTGCGATGGCGCCTGGCCGATGCGGCGCGCCTCGTCGGACTGCTGGTCGAGGCTGACTTCTTCGGCCACGTCGAAGCGGCCGTCTTCCGCGCCTTCGTCGCCCGGCAACAAGTTGTCGGAACGGTTGTCCTGGCCGCCGGCGGGAACCGGGACGTCCTGCCTGCGGTCCGAATGATCGGGAGTGCTCATGAGGAACTCCATGACATAGTGGATGTGTTTTGATTATGAGGCAGCGGCTCTGCGTCAGGCGCACGCCAGCGCCGCCTGCGCGCGCCTGCAAGCAACGAGCGCGTCAGGCGCGCATCGACTGCTCACGGGCCACGCTTTTTACGCGGCAAGTTCTTTTCAAGGATGGCCCACAAGATCAGGCCATAGGCCAGCAGGCGGATCAGGTAGTGCAGCGGCGAGTACTCGCCGCCGTCGTCGCGCAATGCCGCATACACGCGGTGCAGCCCCTCGATCGCGAACGACAGGGCGAAATACAGGAAGAAACGGTCGCCGCTGGCGCGCCAGAAGCGCAAGAAGAACAGGGCGATGGTGATGGAAGCCATGGCAATGGCGCCGGCCAGCAGATCGGTCATCGCGTCAGTCCTTCTCGTAGATCAGGCCGTACAGCAGCAGCAGGCAGGCCACCAGCGCGCTGGCCTGACGCCACGGCAGCAGGTCGATCTCGGTGGGGAACACGACCTTGTCCAGCAACAGCAGCAGATTATTCAGGGTCATCCCCGTGAAGCAGGCGCCGCTCCAGAACAGGAGGCGGTGGC
Source organism: Massilia sp. UYP34 (assembly GCF_056279385.1). Lineage (NCBI taxonomy): Bacteria > Pseudomonadati > Pseudomonadota > Betaproteobacteria > Burkholderiales > Oxalobacteraceae > Massilia > Massilia sp. UYP34. The sequence goes on from NZ_JBWBRF010000002.1 coordinate 634,157, forward strand.
GCGTGCGCCGATAGCCGGCGAACAGCAGCACGGCGCACGTCAGCGAGGTCAGCATGCAGAGGGTATAGATCAATTGGCCCATATCACATCATCCCGAAGGGTATGCTCATTATTCGTGTCGGCGCCTGGCGCCCGCTCATTACGTCCGATTACTTCAGTGTCTTGCATGCAGATAGGCTGACCACCGTTTCCTTTCACCCGTCCTTGCGCAGCCGGAAGGCGTCGGCGAACTGCTGGGCCTGTCGCTCGAGGCTGGAGTGGATCAGGTGGGTCACCTCCACCAGGCGCCGGGCATACAGGTCGGCCAGGCGGTCGATCCTGTCGCGCAGGGCCTCGCTGGCAGGCTCGTAGCGGTAACAATGGGCTGCGGGAGGATCGCAGGGCTGCGCGATGCCCGCCGTGCATAAATCGATCAGCAACTGGCCCGCCACGCGCTCGCGGATGTAGAGCCGGCTGGCCAGCATCGCGCTTTCCCACTGCTGGGTGGGGTCGGCGCGCAGCAGCAGCATGGCTTCCAGGAAGGGCACGGAAGGAACGCTCGTCAGGACGAAACGGCGCAGATCCTCCGGTATTGACGGGTGAGTCATTCGTGGCGAACTTGTTTCCCAAATGGAAAATCTAATTGAGAAAGCGTTAATTTTAAAACATTCCGCGTGGAATTGCTCACACAATTGTGCGCACCGTTGTGCCTCGATCATCCGCACGATTGTGGCTGGCGTCGCGCACCCATCGACGCAAACTTTATGCTCAAGAGCACCTGCTCAGCTAAAATGCCCGCTTTCTTCACCTGGCCGTTCCATGATGCTTCGCTCCACCCTGGGCAGACTGCTTGCCCGCCTTGCCGTCGCCGGCGCCCTGTTGTCCGCCGGCGCTGCGCAAGCCGACAGTTGTCCCGTCCACTACCTTGACGGCCGCCCACCCGAGATCCAGAACAAGAAACTGGCCACGGCCACGCGCGAGCTGTGCTACGGCGTGTTCGGGGTCGTGCATTCGGGCGTGACGCGCACGCCGCTGTGGTCGGCCGAATACGTGCGCGCCGATAATCTCAAGCGGGCCCAGGGCCTGGACCGCGACGACAAGTTCCACGCCGAGCAGCGCCTGCCGCGCGGCCAGCGCGCCGAGCTGTCGGACTATGCGCGCAGCGGCTTCGACCGCGGCCACCTGGCGCCGAACGCCAACATGCCAGACCGCCGCACCCAGCGCGAGAGTTTTTCGCTGGCCAATATGGTTCCGCAAGACCGCGACCACAACCGCCACATCTGGGCGCCGATCGAGGGCGCGGTGCGCACCATGGCGAAGAAGGAAGGGGAACTGTACGTGATCACCGGCCCGGCCTTCCTCGGCGCCAGCCTGAAGAAGGTCGGCAACGTGATCGTGCCGACCCACCTGTACAAGGTGGTGTACAGTCCGCGCCAGAAGCTGGCGGCGGCCTGGTTCACCGAGAACCGCGCCGATGCGCCGATCAACGTGGTGCCGGTCGCCGAACTGGAGCGCATTGTCGGCATCGAACTGCTGCCGTCCCTGTCCGCGAAGCAAAAAGAACGCATGCTGCGCCTGCCGAAGATCAAGCAGCGCAAGAACCGATCGTAAAGGAACGCCATGAGCAAGAAGAAACCCGCCTCCTTCGCCCCGTTCGCCAACGAGGCCGACGTCGCCGGCATCGGCGACCTGATGCTGGAAAATCGCGTCGACCGCATCACCATTTCGGGCGACGTCGATCTGACCGCCGACCTGGCAGGGCTGGACAAGGCGCGTCGCCTGCACGCACTGCTGGGCGAGATCGTGGCGGCGCTCGAGGCGCGCGATCTGCCGGACGTGCTGCCGCCGCCCGAGATCAAGACGATCGACAACCCCTTCGCTTGAAGCGCGGCGCACCGGTTCCGGTGCGCTCCCCGCGCCGGGCGCCAGCCCGGCCTTTCCCCGCTTTCTCTCTTTGTCGTCCTGCGCCTACAGCCCCGTCCGGCTGTGCGCCGACGCGCGATTTCGCTTTGTTCTGACATTAACTTTCCAGTAGTCAATGGTGTGCGAGCCCCATCAGTATTGGAGTAATCTTGACAACAAAGCGCATACGGTGCGGCGACGTCGCCGCTGGCGCCAGAACGATCATTTTTTGGAGGAACGACCATGCAACACACTCTTGTCGCGGTGTTCGACAACCGCACCGATGCGCAGAACGCCATGAACGAACTGCTGTCGTCGGGCTTTATCCGTACCGACGTGCGTCTGTCGAACGCTGACCCGACCGGCCAGACCGACAGCGAGACCGGCCGTTCCGACCTTGGCGCAGAACGCAGCCACGATGGCGATACTGGCATCACCGCCAGCATCAAGAATTTCTTCAATGACCTGTTCGGCTCGGATCACGCGGAACACGTGAGCCGTTACGAAGGCGCCGTGACCCGCGGCCATCATGTCCTCACCCTGATCGCCGTCTCGCTGCCGGAAGTCGAACGCGCCGCCGACATCGTCGAGCGCTATGGCCCGACCGACATCGACGAGAGCTCCAGCGGCATGCCGGACATGGCGGCGGGCGGCATCAGCGCCGGCGCCATGCGCATGGGCAGCAGCGCCGGCATGCAGCAATCGTCGTCGATGTCGGCCCAGTCGGGCGCGCTCGGCAATGCGCAAGCGGCGTCGGCTCCCAAACTCGACAATCCCGGCGACCGCGAGCTGTTCCAGCAGCGCTCGATGAACCAGGACGTGCCGGTGGGCGGCACCCACCAGGAATCGATGGGCAACAGCGGCCTGACCGCCACCGGCGGCACCTCGCTGCAAAGCTCGACGCTGCGCGACGACCCGGTGCAGAATGCGCCGCTCGAAGGCAGCCAGCAGGGCGGCCTGTCGGCCGGCAGCGCGCAACTGGACAACGACCGCATCGCGGCCCGGGGTGCAAATACCGCTTCGACCGCTGCGACCGCGTCGACCGGCTCGACCGCTTCGGCGGCCGGCGCATTGTCGAACAATACCGCTTCCATCCAGGGTTCGGCCCTGGAAGGCTCGATCCGCAGCGACTCGCTGCAGCGCGATCTCCAGGGCAGCCATACCGGCGGGCTGGCGGGCGCAGGGGCGAACCTGGACAAGCAGCGCAGCGGCGTGCGCATCTTCTCGCGCGGCCAGGCGGGGCAGGCCGATCCCGCGCTGGGCCTGGGCGCCGGCTCGGGATCGAGCGCCTCGGGCTCGTACGACGGCGACTACCGCGACCATTTCGACACCACCTACGGCGCCAGCGGCGCGTCCTACGACGACTACCTGCCTGCCTACAGCTACGGCAGCGAAGCCGCGCGCAGCGGCCGCTACACCAACCGTGCCTGGGACGACATCGAAACCGACCTGCGCAGCGACTGGGATCGCCGCTACGCTGCCGGCGGCGAGCCATCGACCTGGGAAAAGATGAAGTCCGCGGTGCGCCACGGCTGGGAACGCATGACCCGTGACGATGACGATGGCCTGTACCGCAGCCACTACGACAGCACCTATGCGTCCAGTGGCACCAAGTTCGAGGAGCTGAAACCGGCCTACTCCTACGGCAGCGAGATGCGCCGCAGCGAGATGTATCGCAACCAGCCCTGGGACGACGTCGAGGGCACGCTGCGCACCGGCTGGGACAACCGCATCGACGGCACGCGCGACTTCAGCACGACCGGCAGCGACGCCAGCGAGCCGTCGGCCTGGGATCGCGTCAAGAACGCCGTCCGTCACGGCTGGGACCGCATGACGGACGAGGACGACGAGTACTACCGCAATCATTGGAACACCACGTACGGCGCCGCCGCCGGCTCGTACGACGAGTACCGCCCGGCCTACAGCTATGGTTCGGAAATGGCGCGTGATGACCAGTACCGCGGGCGCAGCTGGGACGCGGTCGAGACCGACCTGCGCAGCGACTGGGATCGCCGCCATCCGGACGAGCCGTCGACCTGGGACAAGATGAAGTCCGCCGTGCGTCGCGGCTGGGACCGGATGACCGACGGCGATAACGACGCCTATTACCGTAACCACTGGAGCTCGGTGTATGGCGCCACTGGCGAGGCGTACGACGAATACCGTCCGGCCTACAGCTACGGCTCGGAAATGGCGCTCAACGACAGGTACCGCGGCCGCCCGTGGAACGACGTCGAGACCGACCTGCGCAGCGACTGGGATACCCGCTATCCGGGCGAACAGTCGACCTGGGAGAAGATGAAATCGGCCGTGCGTCACGGCTGGGAGCGCATGATGCGCTGAGCGCGCTAAAGCGAACTCCAGGAGTTGCGATAAGCTCGCACTCCTGGGTTAGCCGCCAGCATGTCGTCCCCGCGCAGGCGGGGATCCAAGTTAGCCAGCGGTGCAGCAAACTGGACAGGACCAGTGCTGCAAGCTTGCCTTGGGTCCCGCCTCCCGCGGGGGCGACGTTTTCAGGCCTACATATCTGGTCAGGACCTGACCTGTATCCCTCACACCTGCGCCGCCGGCGCGATCGTCAGCGCCTGCGGCTTGATGTTCAGCTTCGTCGCGCCGATCTCTCTGTCCTCGTTCAGCAAGGCCCGCGGCCTGTTGGCGTCGTATTCGACCGGCGCGAACGCGTCGCTCGCCCCGGTGCCGGGGCTGTGGAACTTCCCGTGTTTACGCCGCTTCCGTCATCGGCAGGCTGATGCGGTTGCGTCCCAGGTGCTTGGCGCGGTACAGGGCGGCGTCGGCGATCGCGACCAGCTGGCTGGCATGGTTGTCGGGCCCGGCAATGGCGGTGGCGGCGCCGATCGACACCGTCACGTGGCCGGCGGCGAAGCGGCATGGCAGCTGCAACTGCTCGACCCGGCAGCGGATGCGCTCGGCCACGATGGCGGCGCCTTTCAGCGACTGGTTGGGCAGGATCACGGCGAATTCCTCGCCGCCGTAGCGCGCCACCAGGTCGTTGGCCCGCATTTCGCTGGCCACCGCGCGCGCCACCCGTTTCAGGCATTCGTCGCCGCCCAGGTGGCCATGGGCATCGTTGTAGGCCTTGAAGTTGTCGACGTCCACCATCAGCAGCGACAGCGGCTGCATCTGGCTGAGCGCGCGCGCCCATTCCGCATGCAGGGTGTCGTCGAAGCAGCGCCGGTTGGCCAGGCCCGTCAAGCCGTCGCGCGTGGCCAGTTGCTCGAGCGCGAGCTGCGCCATCTTGGCGTCGGTGAGATCGCGCAGGGTCTCGACCACCGCCGACAACTGGCCGCTGGCATCGAAGATCGGGCTGGCGTCGGCCGCCAGGTAGCGGCGCCGGCCGGCGCGCGGCATGTCGCACCAGGTTTCGATCGACAGCGCAGCAGGACAACGGCCGTCCGCGCCAATGGTGGGCCGGGGCTCGTCGCGCCGGCCCTTGAGCACCATGTCGGCCAGGGTGGGACGCTGGATGTCGTAGAAACTGCGCCAATGGTCGCCGGTGCCGAGCACTTCCGGCGCCGGCACGCCGGTCAGCTGCTCGCAGGCGCGGTTCCAGATCATGACGCGGGCATCGGTGTCCAGCACGAATACCGGCACCGACAGGCTTTCCATCAACTGCCCCACGAATGCGACGTCCTGGACCAGGGCTGTCGGGCCTGTGCCGGTGCTGGGTGCGCTCATGAGCCGTCCTCTGCGAATGGTTGCGGTGTCGAAGAGCGGCAATCAATGTGGTGCCGCCAGGGACCGATTCTGCAACCTGCGCCTGTTCGGGCCATTGATTTTAAGCAAGGACAATGGCGAGGGGGCATTTTGCAACGCTGAGCGGTCAGGCGGCCTTCGGGGTGAATGCGGGCAGGCCGGGCGCCGGATCGGGCAGCGGGTCGCGCACCGGAGCGCGCACCGGATCTGGCGCCGCAGCGCGCACCGGCAGCGAGAGCGTCCAGCGGGCGCGCCGCCCGGCGCTGACGGCGATCCGCAGCACGCCGCCCATGGCGCGGATCTGCTCGACCAGATCGACGGGCAGGGCGGATACGTCGTCCACCGTGCCGGCGCAGCCGTCGATCTCGAGGCCGAGCGTGCTGGCGCCTTCGAGCAGCCGCACCCTGAGTTCGCTTTCCGGCCCGCGCTGTGCGACACCCGCATTGCCGGCCCCGCGCGCGGCGCCGGCCAGCACGTCCTGCAGCACGCGGAACACGGCCAGGCGCGCCGCCCGGTCCTGGCCGGCGCGCGAACTTGGATCGACGCCGGCCTCGAAGCGGTAGCCCAGGCCGTGGCGGTGAGCATGCTCGGCCAGGCAGCGCTCCAGCGCCTGGCGCAGGCCGTCGCCCGAATGCGCGCCGCCGCGCAGGCCGCCGCCGACGGCGCGCAGTGCATGGATCGCGCCGTCGATGCCGCCCAGCACGCGGTCGAGGTGAGTCAATAGCACCGGGGCGGGCGTCGCCTCGGCGCACTCGCGCAGACTCGCCATCTCATTGCGCAAGCTCGACAGGCGTCGGCCAAGCTCGGCCTGCAATTCGGATCCGATCCGGGTCTGCTCGCCTGCGCCTGCGCGCGCGCCGTCGGACTGGCGCACCAGTCGGCACAGCAGGTCGTGGTTGTCGGCCAGCGCTTGCTCGGACTGGCAGCGCGCCTCGCGCTCGGCCGTGAGCTGGTCCTGCAGCGCGCGCGCCCGTTCGTCGGTGACGACGCTGCGGCGCAGGCCGATGTAGGCCAGCACCAGGGCCGCCAGCGTGACCATGACGCAGGCCAGCACTTCCGGCGCCGCGCCGCGCCACGGCAGCGGCACCAGCGCATGCGCTTCGCTGGCCACGGCGCGGTGGGAAACGAAAGCGAGGGATGCTAGGAGAACCGATGACTTTTTCATGGGTAGCCTCTTAACGGATTCGGAACATTCCGTAGGACCATACCGCCGAGCAGCTGGTGGAATCTTGTTTCTTCTCAAACACCCAATCCGCACCCGGTTTTTGTGGAACCCAGGCAACCCCTCAGCGGCGCGCCGCTCGGCGCGTTATAATGGAAGGTTGACGAGAGGCTTACCGTGACTTACAGCATCAAAGAGATCTTCTATACCTTGCAGGGCGAGGGCGCGCATGCGGGACGGCCGGCCGTGTTCTGTCGGTTCTCCGGCTGCAACCTCTGGACCGGGCGCGAAGCCGACCGTGCGAGCGCCGTGTGCCAGTTCTGCGACACCGATTTCGTCGGCACCGACGGCGAGCGCGGCGGCAAGTTCAGGGACGCTGACCTGCTGGCAGCCGAGATCGACGGCCTGTGGCCAGCCGCTCATCCAGCCAGCAAATACGTGGTGTTCACCGGCGGCGAACCGCTCCTGCAGCTCGACCGCCCCCTGATCGACGCCATGCATGCGCGCGGCTTCACCATCGCCATCGAAACCAACGGCACCCTGCCGGTGCCCGAAGGCGTGGACTGGATCTGCGTCAGCCCCAAGATGGGCTCGACGCTGGTGGTGCACAAGGGCAGCGAGATCAAGGTCGTCATTCCGCAGCTCGGGCAAGACCTGGCCGCCTATGAGGGGCTCGACTTCGAGCACTTCTACGTGCAGGCGATGGACGGCCCGCTGGCCGCGCGCAACATCCGGCTGGCGATCGAGACCTGCCGCGCCAATCCAAAATGGAAGCTCAGCCTCCAGACCCATAAACTTCTTCAGATTCCTTAACGATCCACACGCAGCATGTTGACCATTACCCGCAAGCTCGAATTCGATGCCGGACACCGGATTCCCGACCACAAGAGCCAGTGCCGCAACCTGCACGGGCACCGCTATACCCTTGAGATTACCCTGACGGGCCAAGTCATCGATTCCGATGGCAATTCCGACAATGGCATGATCATGGATTTTTCCGACGTCAAGGCGCTGGCAAAGCAGCATCTGGTCGATGTGTGGGATCATGCCTTCATCGTGTACGAAAAAGATGACAAGGTACGTGACTTCCTGGCATCGCTGCCGGACCACAAGACGATCGTGATCGACCGCATTCCAACCGTCGAAAACCTGGCCCAGGTGGCGTTCGACATCCTGAAGGCCGTGTTCATCGACCGCTACGGCACGGGGCTGCGCCTGCACAAGCTGGTGCTGCACGAAACCCCGAACTGCTGGGCCGAGATCACGCAATGACGCCGGAGTCGACCTTCCAGGCCGCGCAGGAAGTGTCGGCCGCGAGCGCGGCGCCGGCCGAGGCCGGGCGCTACATGGCGCTGGCGCTGGCCCAGGCGCGGCTGGCGTGGGAGCGGGGCGAGGTGCCGGTCGGCGCGGTCGTGGTCAAGGACGGCGAGGTCATCGCAACCGGCTTCAACCAGCCGATCAGCGGCCACGACCCGACCGCCCACGCCGAGATCGTCGCCCTGCGGGCGGCGGCCGACAAGCTGGGCAATTACCGGCTGCCCGGTTGCGAGCTGTACGTGACCCTGGAACCCTGCATCATGTGCTCGGGGGCGATGATGCATGCGCGCCTGGCCAGGGTCGTGTACGCGGCGCTCGACCCCAAGACCGGCGCCTGCGGCTCGGTCGTCGATCTGTTCGCCGAAGACCGGCTGAACCACCACACCGAGGTGGTCGGCGGCGTCATGGCCGAGGAGGCGAGCGCCTTGCTCAAGGCCTTCTTCGTGGAGCGCCGCAACGCCGCGCGCAAGCCGGCTAAGAGCCTAGAGTAAGGGCAGGCCGGGCGGGCAATCGCGCCATTCCAGCAGGCGAAGCGCCATGCGCGCCAATTAGCTGCTATGCTGTTTTCAAGTCGCGATGACGGCACCGCCGTCCGACCATAGGGATGTGAACCACGAACAGCATCGGCGCCAGGCTGGCGCCACCCACGCGCTCCTGAACGCCGTCATGCCTACCCTCCACGCCAATGGTCTGCGCATCGCCTTCGACACCGCGGGCGACGCGAAAGCCGCGCCGCTGCTCCTGATCCATGGCCTCGGCATGCAGCTGACCAACTGGCCCGACGAATTCGTCGAAGGCCTGGTCGAGCTCGGCTTTTACGTGATCCGTTTCGACCACCGCGACAGCGGCCTGTCGACCAAGTTCGAGCAGGCCGGCACGCCGAATCTCGCGCTGGCGCGCGTCAAGGCCGCCCTCGGCTGGCCGCCGCGCTCACCCTACGGCATCGACGACATGGCGGCCGACGCCCTCGGCGTGCTGTCGGCGCTGGGCGTGGCGCGGGCCCACCTGGTGGGCGTCTCGGCGCTGGGCGGCATGGTCGCCCAACAGCTGGCCGCGCGTCACCCGCAGCGGCTCTTGACCCTGACCTCCATCATGTCCACCAGCGGCCGGCGGGCGCTGCCCGGACCGAGCGCGACCGTGCGCAAGGCGCTGGCCAGCGGTCCCGCCGACCCGGCCGATCTCGACAGCCTCATCAACCACGCGGTCGGCCAGCTGCGGCTGCTTGGCAGCCCGTCCTATCCGACCCCGGACCGGCAGCTGCGCAAGCGCGTCACGCGCTCGATGCGGCGCTGCTATTGCCCCGGCGGGAGTGCGCGCCAGATGCTGGCGCTGCTTGCCGCCGGCGACCGCAGCGCGCTGCTGCCGGCGATCGCGGCGCCGACCCTCGTCATCCACGGCGCCGCCGATCCGTTGCTGCCCGCGGCCTGCGGGCAGGACGTCGCGCGCCGCATCGAGGGCGCGCGGCTCGAGATCATCGAAGGAATGGGCCACGATTTGCCGCCCCAGCTGGTCGAGCGCATCCTTGCCTTGATCGACTCCCATGCTCGGGGTAAGATGTTGCCAAACTCAACACCCCGGCTTTTCGTCAAACAGTGATCACCTCCCGTCCCGGCATCGCCATCGTGGCGCCAGCCGGCTGCATTGCCGAGCCAGACGCACTCGAGCGCGCCATTGTGCGCCTCGAGAAGCAGGGCTTCGTGGTGCGTAATTACTACGACCACAGCTGCAGGCACCAGCGCTTCGGCGCCACCGACGAGGCGCGCCTGGCGCAGCTCCACGCGGCCGTGGCCGACCCGGACGTGCACCTCGTCATCGCCCTGCGCGGCGGCTATGGCATCAGCCGCCTGCTGCCGCGCATCGATTTCGAGGCGATCGCCGCCAGCGGCAAGATCGTGGTCGGCTTTTCCGATCTGACCGCCCTGCACATGGGCCTGATGGCAAAGGCGGGCGGCCTGAGCTACGCCGGCCCGATGATCGCGGGCGACTTCGGCGCGCCGGAGTCGGTCGCGGGGGCGGTCGCGGAGTCGGTTGCATTTACGCTCGACGACTTTTTCGCCTGCCTGGCCGGCCCCACCCATACCATCACCGAATGTGTCGCCGGCAATCCGGCGCTCGACGTGCGCGGCACCGTCTGGGGCGGCAACCTGGCCATGATCGGCGCAATGGTCGGCACGCCATACTTTCCGCGCATCGACGGCGGCATCCTGTGGCTCGAGGATATCGCCGAACACCCGTACCGGATCGAGCGCCTGCTGCTGCAACTGATGCAGGCCGGCGTGCTGGAACGCCAGCGCGCCGTGGTACTGGGCGACTTTTCGGGTTATCGCCTGGGGCCGCTCGACAACGGCTACGATTTCGACGCCATGCTGTCCTACCTGCGCCAGACCCTGCCGCTGCCGGTGGTGACGGGCCTCTCGTTCGGCCACATCGAGCGCCGGGTCACCATCCCGTTCGGCGCCCAGGGCCGCCTGGTGTCCGATGCCGACGGATTCCGCCTGACCCTGTCCGACTATCCGACCTTGCGCCGGGTTTGAGCCGCGCGTCACGGTCTGCGCCACTGTCGGGAAACCAGCCTGATTCGCCCGCCAGGGCGCGGAATGGTAAAATAGCCGGTTAATCAAATATGCTTTTTGGGGTAATACAGTGCTATCCACAGCCAATATCACGATGCAATTCGGCGCGAAGCCGCTGTTCGAGAACATTTCCGTTAAATTTGGCGAGGGCAACCGTTATGGCCTGATCGGCGCCAACGGCTGCGGCAAGTCGACCTTCATGAAGATCCTGGGCGGCGACCTCGAGCCGTCCGCCGGCAACGTCAGCCTCGATCCGGGCGAGCGCCTGGGCAAGCTGCGCCAGGACCAGTTCGCCTATGAAGACGTGCGCGTGCTGGACGTGGTCATGATGGGCCACACCGAGCTGTGGAACGCGATCGCCGAACGCGATGCGATCTACGCCAACCCGGACGCGACCGACGACGACTACATGAAAGCGGCCGAGCTCGAAGGCAAAGTGGCCGAATACGACGGCTACTCGGCCGAGGCGCGCGCCGGCGAACTGCTGCTGGGCCTGGAAATCGGCACCGAGCTGCACCAGGGGCCGATGAGCGCCGTGGCGCCGGGCTGGAAGCTGCGCGTGCTGCTGGCCCAGGCCCTGTTCTCGAATCCGGACATCCTGCTGCTCGACGAACCGACCAACAACCTGGACATCAACACGATCCGCTGGCTGGAAAACATGCTCAACGAGCGTAACTCCACCATGATCATCATTTCCCACGATCGTCACTTCCTGAACCAGGTCTGCACCCACGTGGCCGACATGGACTACGGCACCCTGAAGGTCTATCCGGGCAACTACGACGACTACATGCTGGCCTCGACCCAGGCGCGCAACCAGCAGCTGGCGAACAACGCCAAGGCCAAGGAAAAAGTGGCCGAGCTGCAGGACTTCGTGCGCCGCTTCTCGGCCAACAAATCGAAGGCGCGCCAGGCGACCTCGCGCGCCAAGCAGATCGACAAGATCAAGATCGAGGAGTTCAAGCCTTCTTCGCGCGCCTATCCGTTCGTGCGCTTCGAAGGCGAGAAGAAGCTGCACCGCCTGGCGGTGGAAGCCGAGAACATCTCGAAGGCCTACGAGCGCCAGTTGTTCAAGAATTTCTCGATCATGGTCGAGGCCGGCGAGCGCATCGCGATCATCGGCGCCAACGGCGCCGGCAAGACCACGCTGCTGCGCGCGATCGGCGGCGACCTGTGCGGCCTGCAGCCGGACACCGGCCGCGTGAAATGGGCCGAGAACGCCAATCCGGGCTACATGCCGCAGGATCCGACCGAGGAATTCGCCAGCGGCGAAACGCTCACCGACTGGATGGGCAAGTGGACGCAAGAGGGCGACGACGACCAGGCCGTGCGCTCGATCCTGGGCCGCCTGCTGTTTGGCGGCGACGAAGTCAAGAAGTCGGTCAAGGTGCTGTCGGGTGGCGAAAAGGGCCGCATGATGTACGGCAAGCTGATGCTGGGCCGCCACAACGTGCTGTTGCTGGACGAACCGACCAACCACATGGACATGGAATCGATCGAATCGCTGAACATCGCGCTCGACAAGTACGCCGGCACCCTGATCTTCGTGTCGCACGACCGCGAGTTCGTGTCGTCGCTGGCCACCCGCGTGATCGAGATCCGCGAGAACGACGTGGTCGACTTCCCGGGCAATTACGAGGAATACCTGCGCAGCCAGGGCATCGACTGACCGTCGCGCAGGCATCGGTTTGAAGGACGAGGCGGGGCTGGTCCCCGCCAACGCGAGGAGACGCGCGAGCATGAATACCGTGACAGTACCCATCAAGACCTACGAATACGACCGGCCCCAGGCCGGCATGGCCTGTACCGCCGAGGCCTGGGCGAAAGTGCCGAGCGCGCCCGACCTGGCCGAGCGCGCCGAACTGAAGGAGCGCATCCGGCGCCTGCTGAAAGAGAAGGGCGCCGTGCTGGTGGCCCACTACTACGTGGACGCCGACCTGCAAGACCTGGCCGAGGAGACCGGCGGCTGCGTCTCGGATTCGCTGGAGATGGCGCGCTTCGGCCGCGACCATCCGGCCCACACCCTGGTGGTGGCCGGCGTGCGCTTCATGGGCGAGACCGCCAAGATCCTCAGCCCCGAGAAAACCATCCTGATGCCCGACCTCGACGCGACCTGCTCGCTCGACCTGGGCTGCCCGGCCGACGAATTCGCGGCCTTCTGCGACCAGCATCCGGACCGCACCGTCGTCGTGTACGCCAACACCAGCGCCGCCGTGAAGGCGCGCGCCGACTGGATGGTCACCTCGTCGATCGGCCTGGACATCGTGGCCGAGCTGCACGCCCAGGGCAAGAAGATCCTGTGGGCGCCCGACCGCCACCTGGGTTCCTGGATCCAGGCCAAGACCGGCGCCGACATGCTGCTGTGGCAGGGCTCGTGCCTGGTGCACGACGAGTTCAAGGGCGTCGAACTCGACCTGCTGAAAGCCGAGTACCCGCATGCCAAAGTACTGGTGCACCCGGAGTCGCCCGCCAACGTGGTGGCCCTGGCCGACGCGGTCGGCTCGACCACCCAGCTGATCACCGCGGCCCAGACCATGGACGCGACGCATTTCATCGTCGCCACCGACAACGGCATCCTGCACAAGATGCGGATGGCGGCCCCCGGCAAAACCTTCATCGAGGCGCCGACCGCCGGCAACAGCGCAACCTGCAAGAGCTGCGCGCACTGCCCGTGGATGGCGATGAACGGCCTGCGGAATGTCGCCGATGCGCTGGCGAACATGGAGTCGGGCGCGAACGAGATCCACGTCGACCCGGCCGTCGGCCTGCAGGCCAAGCGCGCCATCGACCGCATGCTCGACTTCGCCGCCGCCAGGCGCACCAAGGCGCTGCCGACCGGCAAACTGGAAAACAATGCCCCGATGTTCTCGGGGGTAGGGCCCGCATGAGCACACTGAACAACCCCCACGCCCAGTTCGACGACAAGCTGCAGGCCGCCTTCGAGCAGAACATCCTGGCCGCGCTGCTGGAAGACGTCGGCGCCGGCGACCTGACCGGCAAGCTGGTACCAAGCGATACCCAGGTGACGGCGCGCGTCATCGTGCGCGAAGCGGCCGTGCTGTGCGGCGCGCCGTGGTTCGAAGGCCTGATGCTGGCGGTCGACCAGGACACCGAGATCGACTGGCACTATGCCGAAGGCGACCTCATGCCGCCTGACTCGACGGTGTGCACGATCCGCGCCAATCCGCGCTCGCTCCTCACCGCCGAGCGCGGCGCGCTGAACTTCTTGCAGCTGCTGTCGGGCGTGGCGAGCGCCACCCGGCGCTACGTGGACGTCATCGCCGGCACCGATGCCGCGATCCTCGACACCCGCAAGACCTTGCCGGGCCTGCGCCTGGCGCAAAAATACGCGGTGCGCGTCGGCGGCGGCAAGAACCAGCGCATGGCGCTGTATGACGGCATCCTGATCAAGGAAAACCATATCGCGGCGGCCGGCGGCGTGACCGCCGCGCTGCAGGCGGCGGCCAGCCTGGATTCCGGCGCGCCGGTGCAGATCGAGGTCGAGACCATCGCCCAGCTCGAAGAGGCACTGGCCGCCGGCGCCAAGTCGGTCCTGCTCGACAATTTCGACCTGGCGCGCATGGTGGAAGCGGTCAAGGTGAATGCCGGCCGCGCGCTGCTGGAAGCGTCGGGCGGCGTCAATATGGAAACGGTGCGCGCGATCGCCGAGACCGGCGTCGACCGCATCTCGGTCGGCAGCCTGACCAAGGACGTGCGCGCGACCGATTACTCGTTGCGCATCGTCTGATCGCACTGGACCGAACAATTATTTTTACAGGATCTTCATGACGACTTCCGACAAGTTGAAACGTTCGCTCGGCTTTCGCCTGTTCTGGCTCGGCTTCGGCCTGCTGCTGGGCGTGCCCCAGCTCCTCGACGGCATCATGTATGGCATGAAGGGCGAACTGTTCTTCGGTATCGGCATGCTGCTGGTCGGCATCCGCGGCTTCCTGCGCCCGGTGGTGCTGGGCCGCGCGATGGCGCTCAAGCGCGATGACGCGGCGGCCGAATCATCGATCGGCTCGACCGGCCTGCATGGCCTGCTGTCGATTGGGATGGCGGCGAGCTTGATCGCCGGCCTGGCGATCAAGCTGGGGAATAGCTGACATCCACTATCCTATGAAGTTGTGATATTGCCCGCGGAATCGCCAAAGCAACTGAACTTTGGTACCGGAACTCTGCCGCTGAGTGCGCTATACAATTGGATCGCCAAGCCATAAACTGACTTCAAGTTCACACATCAGAAGGACCGGGCAGAGACAACGAATCTCGTTCGGCGAAGCTGTTTCTCAGGATAGCAAGTGACCGTAGCAAGCTTAATTGACCCGGACGACACGCCCGCTCTACGCAAGGAGCGTGGCGCATTCTTTACGCCCAAAAATATTACCGAATTTATAGCTAACTGGGCCATACGCGCATCGTGTGATATGGTTCTGGAGCCAGCTGCGGGTGATGCGGCGTTCCTGATCGCCGCAGTAAATCGTCTGCGCGACTTATCCGAGGATCGTAAGACGCGACCTACGGTAGACGGTGTCGAGATTCATGCTCACAGCATGGAGATTGCTCGCCAGCGAGTGCAAGACGCTGGCGGTCAGGCACGAATGTGTCACAGCGATTTTTTCGCGATCGAGCCAAGGCCAATCTATGATACTGTCATTGGCAATCCTCCGTATATCCGCTATCAGGACTTCTCCGGTGAATCCCGCGCACGATCGCGTGAGGCAGCACTCCGAGGGGGCGTGTCGTTAACCGGTCTTGCATCCAGTTGGGCAGCGTTTACAGTTCACTCTGCAATGTTCTTGAAGCAAGGCGGTCGATTAGCACTTGTTTTACCTGCAGAATTACTCTCGGTGAACTATGCAGCCCCGGTTCGTCGTTTTCTTTTCGCTCGCTTCCGAGAAGTGCAACTTGTACTCTTTGACGAACAGGTCTTTTCTGAGGCAGAGGCAGACGTTGTGCTATTGCTAGCGGACGGTTACCTAGATGGTCCAGCAGATCACGCCACAATTCGGCAGGCAAAGAATGCCGACAAGCTCGCATCCTTAGACGTCGGTCTAACTTGGAAGCCTGCGGATCCGGCGGATAAATGGACGAGCAGCCTCGTCGATCCGAGGGCTGTTAAGTCGCTAGATAAGCTTCTGAGTAAGGAACTTTTCACCGAACTAGAAACGTGGGGAGATACCACTCTCGGAATCGTCACTGGCAACAATAAATATTTTACGCTTTCGCCTCAACGAGTTAAAGAACTTGGACTAAAACCTAAAGAATTGCTGCATCTCTCTCCGCCTGGAAGCTCTCATTTACGGGGACTGACGCTTTCGAAGGCAGCGCTCTCAAAATTGGGGAAAGAGGGCCAAGCCGTCTATTTGTTTTACCCGAGCGATCCGCCCTCGCTCAATGCAGCTGCATATATCGACGATGGGCATCGCACGGGAGTTGATACAGCGTACAAGTGTCGAATCCGCAAAAGCTGGTTTCGAGTGCCGATTGTCCCGCCTGCTGATCTGCTGTTGACTTGTATGAATGCAGACACTCCGCGGCTTACTGCAAATGAGGCTGGTGCACATCACCTCAACTCAGTCCACGGAGTCTATCTTGATACGAAATACCGTGAAATTGGGCGGGATCTTTTACCTCTTGCAAGCGTCAACTCAGTGACGCTTCTACACGCGGAGATGGTGGGCCGGGCTTATGGCGGAGGAATTCTAAAAATCGAACCTAAGGAGGCAGACGTATGGGCAATGCCCTCGCCAGCTTTAATCTCGGGAAGCGCCAATTCGCTCCTTTCTGTCAAGGAAGAGGTCACCGCATTGCTGAATTACGGTAAACTGATGGAGGCTGTGACTGTCGTAGATAGGATTATTCTTACAGAATTCAGTGGCCTTTCAACGGCAACTATCAAGTGTATTCGGCAAGCCCGGCAGGACCTTGCCATGCGCCGTACTATGAGGGGGGCAAGTGGCCGCTAAACTACCAACTACAAAAGCTAAGGCTTGGGTACTATTTGACCAGATTGTCGACCACGCAGCACCGAATGGCGAACATAGTAACCCATGGTTTAAAGCGGCAGATGGCCAGCTTTTTTTTGAGCCCGACTACCAGACTCTGGAAAAACTACTTGGAGTACCTCTCTATTTGAGAGCAGAAACTCAGTCGGGTGTTCCAGCCCTTGCACTCGATGTATGGTTGAGCTATGAGTTACGGCGGGCAGGATTTGATTCGGATCAAATTTGGCCACGACCTCTACCCCCGCGAATTTTACCGGGGCCAGTAGCGGCGCTGATGAAATCCAAAGACAAAGCTGTTCGTGCGGCGGTAATGAATTACGTGAACAGCAAGCCATCAATTCCTGGTGTTACTTCGTCGAGTGCATCTATCCTTGGCAAGAACTATCTTAAACAAGTTGATGTCACCATGACAGACTGGGCTACAGGACCAGAGCTGTTAATCTCGACCAAGCGGATGGATTCGTCCTATGGAAAAAATGCCCCTAATCGTGTGGAAGAGTCTTACGGTGATGCAAAAAACCTGCGCCTGAGACATCCGTTGGCTGCCCTCGGCTTTGTATTCGGTCTCCGGTCGGATATTCTCCAAAAAGAGTATAATGTAGCCGAATGGTTATTTGATTTGCTAGCCAAACTAGGTCTCGAAGACGATGCATATCACGCAACGTGCCTTGTTTTGATGGAATATGCAGATAATGTCGCTATAGCGAACCCAGGAGAAGAAATCCCTGCTAAAGGCGTGCCGGAGCCCGGTGGAGATGCAGATCAGGAAGAAGAGGTTCCCGAACCCATACCTGATTCAACACTTGATCGTCAGATCGATCAGCTTCCTACAGTGACAGTGCTTCGGGAGCAGACTCCAGCAGTGCTCGGACCTGGTCGCTTCCTTGCTGCGATGACTTCGCGCGTTCTAGCGGCCACCCCCGTAAATATGCATCAGGAGGCCCGTCGACGACGTTCCTCTCCCACGCTCGTTTAGCTGCAACTCAAAACGTTACTGGATTTCCTTCGCTAGCCAGTTATAGCTATTTTCGGCAATCTATTGTGTGGTGAATTCAAACGCCGCTTTCGCCGGCTGCCGCGGCCGCATTCTCGCGTGCGGTAGGCAGGTGCGCCGGCACGCCGGCTTGGGATGCGATCGCGTCGATCGCGGCCAGCACCTTGCCCGGTTCGGCGTAGTGCAGCATATGGCCCACCCCGGGCGTCAGCGCCAGTTCGCTGTGGCGCAGCGCGGCGTGCAGACGCTCGGCGTTGCGGGCGCAATCGCAGACGCCGTCCTGGGTGCCGGACAGGATCTGCACCGGCACCTTCAGCCGTCCATACCGGCGCGCCAGCGACATGGCGGCCGGCACCAGCAGGCTCGCATCGGCGGCGTTTGCCCGCAGCTGGGCGGGCCGCAACACCATCCACGGCGACATGGCGCGAAAGCGCTCCGAGACCGGCAGCGGCGCGAACGCGCAGCCCGCGGCGGCCGGCCAGATCAGCCTTCCGGCCAGCGGCGCCACCGTGTAGCGCAGCGCATCGCCCACCAGCGGCAGGGCCGGCGGCGCGCCCACCATCACGTCCATCCGCAGGCTCGGGTAATAGTAGCCCGACACCAGCACCAGTCCCCGCACGAAGTCCGGCACCTGCAGTCCCATGCAGAGTGCCACCAGCGTGCCCCAGGAATGGCCGGCGACGATGGCGCTGTCCACGCCCAGTTCCTGCAGGGCGTGGTGCAGCAGGTGCGCCTGCCGGTCGGGCGTCCAGACCGTGGTGCGCGGCCGCTCGCTGTAGCCAAAGCCGGGGCGGTCGAAGGCGATCACCCGGTAATGCTCGGCGGCGGCGTCCAGCAGGCCGCTACGCTCCCAGTCGGTGGCGTCGACGCCATTGCCGTGCAAAAGCACGAGCACCGGCCCCGTTCCGCGTTCCAGGTAATGCAGGCGCACGCCGTCGACCGTGATGAAGCGGCCGGCGGGAGGATGCGCCTGCTCGGCGCGCCGGGTTTTGGCGCGCACGAACAGCCACGAGGCCAGTAGGCCAATGCCGGCCAGCGCCGCTCCGGTCGACAAACGGCGGCCGGAGTTTGCGCCGTGAAGTTGCGATTTCACATGGTCCCCCTATGGTCGATGGGGTCGGATGGCGGCGCCGGCCGGTCGGCGTCCAGCAGTCGCGCCACCTGCGGCAGGATCTGTTCGGCCGAGGCTTCGAGCTTGAGCGCCAGCATGTCGTCGGCGCGGGTGCGGCCGAGGTTGATGGCGGCGATCGGCTTGCCGGCCGCCTGCGCCAGCCGGCAAAAACGAAAACCGGAATACACCATCAGCGACGAGCCGACCACCAGCAACGCGTCGGCCGCCTCCATCTGGGCCAGGGCGCAGGCAGTGCGGCTGGGCGGCACGTTATCGCCGAAGAAGACGACGTCGGGCATCAGCACCCCGCCGCAATGGACGCAGGCGGGAATGGCGACGCCGGTGACGGCGTCGGGATCGAGCGCGGCGTCGCCGTCGGGCAGGGGCGTGGCCATCGCCTGCAGCAGGGACGGGTTGGCGAATTCGAGCTGGGTCTGCACGAAAGCGCGCGGGAAGCGCGCATGGCAGGCGAGGCAGGTCACGTGGTGGATATTGCCGTGCAATTCGAGCAGCGCGTGGCTGCCGGCCTGCTGGTGCAGGCCGTCGACGTTCTGGGTCAGGATGAAACCGAGCTTGCCGGCCGCCTCGAGGGCGGCCAGCGCCCGGTGCCCGTCATTGGGCCTGGCGCGCGCCAGCAGCGGCCAGCCGACCATGCTGCGCGCCCAGTAGCGGCGCTGGATCGCCACGTCGCGCCGGAATTCCGGCCCCTGGATCGGCAGGCGGCCGCGGCGCACGCCGTCGCGGTCGCGGTAATCGGGAATGCCGGAGGCGGTCGACAGCCCGGCGCCGGTCAGGACCAGGGTGCGCGGGCGCCTTGCCAGGAACGTGGCCAACGCCTCGACGCCGTCGTGAATGCTGAGCCCTTCCGCCATGCCGTTTCTTCCTCCGATACCGCCCCCCATGCATGGGATCGTACCATCAGCGATCGGGACGCCCACACACGATTCCGACCGTCAGGCCGCTCATCTTGCCGAGACCGCGATCCCGCCGACGATCATGCCGAACGCCACCACGTGATACAGGTGCGGCGCCTCGCCCAGGAACGCCGACGAGAACAGCGCGGTAAACAGCGGCGTCAGGTTGATGAAGAAGGCGCCCAGGCTCGGCCCGGCGCGCTGCACGCCGGCGCCCCAGCAGCGCATGGCGATGATGGCCGGGCCGATCGCCACGTACAGCAGGGCGGCGGCGAGCGGCCAGCTCCAGGCGATGTGCACGTCCCGGATCGCCCATTCGCCGCCGGCCAGCGCGCCCGACCACAGCACGCCGAACCCGACCTGGGCCAGCAGGAAGGCGGCCCAGTCCGCGCGCAGCGCCGGTACGTCCTTTTGCTGCATCAGGAGCCAGCTGTAGAAGGCCCAGGCGATGGTGGCCAGGATCATGTACACGTCGCCCGCCACCAGCCGCAGCGCCGCCAGCTCGGCCAGCGAGCCGCGGCACATCACGACCAGCACGCCGGCGATCGACAGCACCGCCCCCACGACCTGCTTGCGCTTGACCGGGACACCGAAGAACAGCCGCCCGACCAGCAGCATCCACACCGGCACGCCGGAGGCGACCAGGGTCACGTTGATCGGGGACGAGCTTTGCAGCGCCAGGTATTGCAGCGAGTTGTAGAGGCCGACGCCCAGCAGGCCGAGCATGCTGTAGCGCTTCCAGTTGGCCAGCACGCCGCTGCCGTCGCGCAGGGCGGCGCGCCCCAGCGGGAGCAGGATGGCGAGCGCGATCGACCAGCGGATCAGGTTGAGCGTCATCGGTGGCACCGCGTCGCGCACGAGACGTCCGACGATGGCGTTGCCGGCCCACAGCAGCGGCGGGACGGTCAGGAGCAGGGCGGTGGCCGGGGTCAGCCGATAGCCGGGCGTCGCCATCGGTCAGTGGCGGCGCGGCGTCAGGACGCTGGGCAGCGCCTTCGGCAGCGTGTCGGGGAAGTCGCGCGAATAATGCAGGCCGCGGCTTTCGTGGCGCGACAGCGCGCTCTTGACGATCAGGTGCGCCACCTCGACCAGGTTGCGCAGCTCGAGCAAGTCGGGCGTGATGCGGAAGTTGCGGTAGTACTCGTCGATCTCTTCCTTGAGCAGCTTGATGCGGTGCTGCGCGCGCTCGAGGCGCTTGGTGGTGCGCACGATGCCGACGTAATTCCACATGAAGCGGCGCAGCTCGTCCCAGTTGTGGGCGATGACGACTTCTTCGTCGGCATTCGTGACGCGGCTTTCGTCCCAGGCCGGCAGCGCCGGCTGCGGTGCCGGGCCGCTCGCCGCGATGTGCTCGGCGCAGGCGCGGCCCACCACCACGCATTCCAGCAGCGAATTGCTGGCCAGGCGGTTGGCGCCGTGCAGGCCCGTGCAGGCGGTCTCGCCCACCGCATACAGGCCGGGAATGTCGGTGCGCCCGGCCAGGTCGGTGACCACGCCGCCGCAGGTAAAGTGCACGGCCGGCACCACGGGAATCGGCTCGCGCGTGATGTCGATGCCCAGTTCCAGGCAGCGCGCATGAATAGTGGGGAAGTGTTCCTTCAGGAAGTCCGGGTCCTGGTGGCTGATGTCCAGGTCCATGTGGTCCAGCCCGCGCTTTTTCATCTCGAAGTCGATGGCGCGCGCGACCACGTCGCGCGGCGCCAGTTCGCCGCGCTCGTCGTGGGCCGGCATGAAGCGGGCCCCGGCAAGCTGCCCGGCTTCGCGCGGGAGCTTGAGCAATCCGCCTTCGCCGCGGATCGCCTCGGTGATCAGGAACGATTTGGCATAAGGGTGGTAGAGGCAGGTCGGGTGGAACTGGATGAACTCCATGTTCGACACCCGGCAGCCGGCGCGCCAGGCCATGGCGATGCCGTCGCCGGTGGCGGTGTCGGGATTGGTGGTGTACAGGTAGACCTTGCCGGCGCCGCCGGTGGCCAGCACCGTGTGCCCGGCCTCGAAGGTCAGCACCTGGCCGCTCGCGATGTCCTGCACATACAGGCCATGGCAGCGCGGCTGCCCGACCAGCGCCGGCGCGCCCGCATGGACGGCGTCGGCGCCCAGCTTGTCCGACGTAATGACGTCGATCGCCACGTGCTGCTCGAACAGCGCGATGTTCGGGTGCGCGCGCACCTTCTGTTCCAGGGTCGCCTGCACCGCATGGCCGGTGGCGTCGGCGGCGTGGATGATGCGGCGCTGGCTGTGGCCGCCTTCGCGGGTCAGGTGGAAACCCAGTTCGGCCGTGGCGTCGCGGGTGAACGGCACGCCCTGGTCGATCAGCCATTCGATGGCGGCGCGGCCATGCTCGACGATGTAGCGGGTGGCGCCCTCGTCGCACAGGCCGGCGCCCGCGACCAGGGTGTCGTCGATGTGCTGGTCGTGGCTGTCGCCCGAATCGAGCACGGCGGCGATCCCGCCCTGGGCCCAGCTGCTGGCGCCATCGAGCAGCGCGCGCTTCGAAATGATGGCCACCTTGCGGGTCTGCGCCAGGTGCAGCGCAACGGACAGGCCGGCCAGGCCGCTGCCGACGATCGCGACGTCAAATTTCATGGCAATGTCATATTTGTACAGAGGCATCACTATAAGCCATTTGCGGGTGGACGTCAGGCTTCCCGAAGGCCGCCACCGTACGGCTGCGCACCGAACGACGCGGCGCGGCCGTCTAGGATGGGGCTTTACCTCATCATCAAGGACCCACCATGACCGCAGACCGCCACCACGCAGCCGCGCTCGCCGACCGGATCGGCTCGCTGCGCTTCGCCATGTTCACCTTTCGCGACAGCTACGACCACCTGGTGAGCCAGCCGATGACCAAACAGGACGTCGACGCCGAAGGCGGACTCTGGTTCTTCGTGAACTCGACCACCGAGCTGTGGGACAGCATCGCGCACCAGCCCGAGGTCAACGTCAGCTTCGCCGACAACGAGAACAGCACCTATGTCTCGGTCAGCGGCCGCGCCGAGCGGGTGGTCGACCGCGCACAAGTCCAGGCCCGCTGGAATCCGATGGTCCAGGCCTGGTTCCCGGCCGGCCCGGAAGACCAGCACGCGGTGCTGGTGCGGGTCGACCCGCACGCCGCCGAATACTGGGATTCGAACGACAGCAAGATGGTGCGCCTGTTCGCCATGGCCAAGGCGGCCGTGACCGGCACCCAGCCGGACCTGGACGGGCAGCACGGCACCATCAAACTGTAATTCTTGCAATAGGGCACGTACGTGCCTTACAGTAGCGCTCCCGCATTCTGGAGCGCACATGATGACCAGCCCGCTCGAACTGGCGGCCAATGCCTTCACGGCCGCCGCCATCCTGCTGGCCGGCCGCAACAACGTCCATACCTGGTGGACCGGCATCGTCGGCTGCACGCTGTTCGGCGTGCTGTTCGCGCAGAACCGGCTCTACGCCGACGTCGTGCTGCAGGTATTTTTCGTCGGCACCGGCGTGCTGGGCTGGCGGCGCTGGGTGCGCGGCAGTGACGGGACACCGCTGCCGATCACCCACGCCGGCTGGCGCAGCCTGGCATGGATGATTCCGGCGGGAATCGCCGCCACTGCCGCCTATGGCGCCTTGCTGCATTTCCATACGAACGCCTACGCGCCATTCACCGATTCGGCGGTGCTGGTGTTCAGCGTCATCGCCCAGCTCCTCATGATGCAGCGGCGCATCGAGAGCTGGCCGGTCTGGCTGCTGGTCAATACCATCGCCGTGCCGCTGTACTTCAGCCGCGGACTGCACCTCACGGCCTTTCTCTACCTGTGCTTCTGGGTCAATGCGATCGTGTCCTGGGTCTGGTGGACCAGGCTGGCCCGGCGCCAGGCGGGCGCCGGGCCAGCGCGCACCTGATCAGGGCTGGACCGGCGGCAGGTCCCGGGCGTCCTGGTTGCCGCCCGTCTCGGGTGTTCCCAGCCCGGTTTCCCGCGGCCCCGCCTGGCCGGCGCGGGTGTCCTGGGCGCCGGGATTGGCATGGGTCATGGTCGCGTCCACGGACTCGGTGCGCGGCGCGGCGTCGAGCGTCTCGACACTGGTGGCGGCCGTGTCCGGTACGGCGCCTTCGGTACCGTCCGGCGCGTTGACGTAGGGACCGGACTGGTTGCGGGTAAGGCCCGGGCCGCCGTTGCCGCCGGTTTCGGCCTGGCTCTCGTGGCTGGGGCTCGCCCCTTGCTGGCCGCTCGTCTGGCCGCCGACGCCGACCGTCACGGTGTCGTCGTTGCCGGACGTGGTCGATGGTGGGGACTGCATCATCTGTGCCTCCTGTCGTGTGAGTGGATAACGCCATTCTGGCGCGGCGCGCCGGGCGCGGGTATCGGCGCGGGCGGCGGCGTGGTGTAGGAGAGCGGCGCATGTGTTAGCGATGAGCGTGCCTGGAGGTAACGTGCGCGCGCGCATGACGGTGGATGCTAGGGTATCTGCAATCGCAATAAGTGCATGGAGACCCGCATGGAACACCCCGAATATGCAAGCTGCATCGCTGCCTGCAATGCCTGCGCCGACGCCTGCGACCGCTGCGCCGCCGCCTGCCTGGGCGAGGACGACGTCCGCATGATGGCGCGCTGCATCGCCCTCGACATCGATTGCGCCCAGTTGTGCCGCCTGGCCGCGGCGGTCATGGCGCGCGGTGGCGAGATCGCCGCCGCGCTGTGTGGCGTCTGCGCCGAGGCCTGCGACCGCTGCGCCGCGGAATGCGGCAGCCACCCGATGGACCATTGCCAGGCCTGCGCGGCCGCCTGCCGCGCGTGCGCCGATGCATGCCGGCGCATGGTCGCCGCCGCATGACCGCCGCCGCATGATGCGGCTTTGCGCGATATCGCTTCCTGAGGCGGGAGACGTGGTGCTATACTGTATATCTATACAGTCATTTATCGCGCCACCATGCCTGCCTTCCTGCCGATCGACCTCGACCCACTGCCCGCGGAACATCCGGACCGGGCGGCGGCG
The DNA here is from genome assembly GCF_056279385.1 of Massilia sp. UYP34. Classification (NCBI taxonomy): domain Bacteria; kingdom Pseudomonadati; phylum Pseudomonadota; class Betaproteobacteria; order Burkholderiales; family Oxalobacteraceae; genus Massilia; species Massilia sp. UYP34. Next base: position 658,799 of record NZ_JBWBRF010000002.1, read on the forward strand.
AGTCGCCCGGAGTCCGGGATCTTCGCCGGCGTGCACGACGAGCCGGTCACCTCGGCCCGCAACGACGCCGAACTGGCGCGCGAATACATCTCGCATGGCGAGCTCAGTCCCAAGTCGATCGCCAACCTGCAGAAAGAGCTGTACCGCTTCCTGACCTGGTGCCGCGAAGAAGCGCACAAGACTTTCCAGCAGCTGAACGTGGCCGACCTGAACGCCTACAAGGAATTCATCCGCAACCCGCCGCCCGAGTGGGTGTGCGCCACCAAGTGGCCGCGCAACGACCCGCGCTATCGCCCGTTCTCGGGCCCGCTGTCCGATACCAGCCGGCGCCAGTCGATGATCGCCATCAAGGGCTTGCTCGCATTCGCCGAGCATACCGGCTATCTGCGCCGCAACCCGGCGCGCCTGGTGCGCAATGTGCGAGCGCCCCATGCCGGCCGCATCACGCGCTACCTGACGCCGGCCGCGCTGGCCTATGCGCTGGCCGCGGCCGAGGCGCGCGACGCCGATTCCGAGGCCGCGGCGCGCCAGCGCGCCCGCGACCGCTTCCTGTTGATCGCCTTCGCCCAGACCGGCGCGCGCCTCAATGAAATCGTCGGCGCGCGCATGGGCGCGATCTACAGCGAGGGCGACGGCCGCTGGTGGCTGGACGTCCTGGGCAAAGGCAACAAGCCGCGCCGGCTGCCGGTGCCGCCGGCCACGCTGGCGGCCTTCCGCGACTACCGGCGCGCCTTCGGCCTGCTGGAACAGACCAGCCGCGGCGACCACATGCCGCTGGTGCTGTCGAGCCGCACGCGCGACCACGTGCGCGTGACCGACGAGGCGGCGTCCGAGGCGCTCAAGGCGATCTTCCAGCTGGCCGCCAGCGCGGCGGCGGCCCGGGGCGACGGCGACAGCGCGGCCATGCTGCGCCAGGCGTCGCCGCACTGGCTACGCCACAGCATGCTCACCAACCACGCCAACAGCGGGGTGCAGCTCAAGACCCTGCAAGATACCGCGGGCCACGCCAATATCGCCACCACCGCCGGCTACCTGCACAAGACCGACAAGGAGCGCCACGACGAGATCCTCGGCGCGGATGGCAAGGGCCTCCTGTAGCTGCTATACCGGGATCGACGAGGTGCCGCCGTCCGAGCTGCCGTAATTCTGCAACTCGTCGAGTGACAGACGGCGATCGTTCAGCGCCGTGACGATCGACCCCAGCTGTTCATCGTCGGGCTGGATGTAGATGATGCGTTGCTCGAGCAGGTTGTCCCAGTAGGGCGTGTAAGGCACGGCGGTTTCGGTCATCACTTGCGCCTTGAAGCTGCCATCCTGCAGCTCGCCGACCAGGGTGATGCGCGCGGTATCGGGGACGGTATTCTGGACCGTGATGTTCATGCTCTTCCTTTGAATGATCAGTTCGCGTGAGCCCATTGTCACGCAGCCAGGGATCGCGTGCAAACCGCGCGCTGCCTGCCGTGCGCACCCCTGGGTCTGGCAGGGGCGAACGGTCGATGCAATCGCATGCCATCGACATGATTATCCGCTTCATCGGAGCCGCTTGGGCAAGTACTCGACCAGATATCGGCGGTTGCCAGAACCACCGACACGCCCGGCCTGCTTGCGGGCGCACGCGCGCAGGCCTAGAGTAGGGGCCGATCCGGCCCGCCCCGCGGCCGGAGCCGACCGAGGTCATGCACATGGGCCTGTCGTTTCCCGCGCGCCGCGCGCCGACCATCCGCCAATGGCTGGCCTTGCTGCTGGCCGCCTTCATCGTGCCGACCACGATCGCGGTGGTTGCGCTGTTCTTGCATTCCTACGGGCGCGAGCGGGCCGGGATGGAACGCGCCTACCAGGACGTGTCGCGGGCGTTGATGCAGGCCATCGACCGCGAACTGAGCAGCGCGCAGGCCGCCCTCGAGGCGCTGGCCACCTCGCCCAGCCTGGATGCCCACGACCTGCGCGCCTTCCGTGTCCAGGCCATCGAGGTGCTGCACGCCCGTCCCGGCAACGTGCTGGTGGCCGTCGATCCCGGCCTGCAGCAGGTGATCAATACCGGCCTGCCGTTCGGCACGCCGCTGCCGCGGCACGGCAACGTGGGCCAGCTCTGGCAGGTGGTCCAGACTGGCCGGGCGCAGGTTTCCGACCTGTACGTGGGGCCGACCGTCCACCGCCTGCTGACCAGCGTCGACGTGCCGGTGGTGCGGGGCGGCCAGGTGCGCTACGTGCTGTCAATGCAGTACTTCGGCGAACGCCTGGGCGCCATCCTGGAGCGCCACCGGGCGCTGCCGGGGTCCACCGTGACGATCTACGACGGCCAGGCGCGCATCGTGTGGAGCAGCCGGGCCCGCCACGCCGAGGTCGGCCAGCGCGCCAGTCCCGCCCTGGCGGCCGGATTCGCGCTGGGGCGGGAAGGCACGGTCGAAGAGACCGGGCCGCATGACGCCGGCGTGGTGACCGTGTTCAGCCACTCGTCGCTATCGGGCTGGACGTTGGCGATCGCCCTCCAGCGCAGCGTGCTCAACGCCAACCTGTGGCGCACGCTGGAATGGTTCGTGGCAGCTGGCTGCGGCTTGCTGGCGCTGGGCGCCGTCCTGGTGGCGCTGATCGGCAAACGCATCGAGACCGCGCTGCGTGGGCTGGTCCGTCCCGCCATCGCGCTCGGCCATGGCGAACAGGTGGTGCTGCCGCCGTTGCCGCTGGACGAGGCGCAGGACGTCGGCCATGCCCTGGTCCAGACCGCGGCGCTGCTGCGCGAACGCACCGTCCAGCGCGACGAGGCCGAGCGCGCCGAACGGGTCCTGCGCGAAGCCAAGCGCGCGGTCGAGCGCAGCGAGGCCTTCCTGCTCGGGATCTTCGAAGAGACGCCGGACGGCATTCTCCTGGTCGACCCCGGCGGCCGGGTGACGCGCGCCAACGTCCAGGCCGAGCGCATGTTCGGCTACCCGAGCGGCGCGCTGCAAGGGCTGGCGCTGGACGTGCTGCTGGTGGGCAGCGGGGGGGCGCCGGTCCCGGTCTACGAGCGCATGCGCGCCGCCCCGGCCAGGAACGGCATGGCGGGCACCACCCACCTGCGCGGCCGGCGCCGGGACGGCGTGGCTTTCCCGGCCGACGCCATGGCCAACCCGCTGCCCGAGCGCGCGCTCCTGATCGTGACCGTGCGCGACGTCAGCGCCGGCTGGGCGCAGGAGGAAGCGCTGCGCCAGGCGCTGGAAGACAAGAACACCCTGCTCAAGGAACTGTACCACCGGGTCAAGAACAACCTGCAGCTCATCATCAGCCTGTTCAACCTGCAGGCACGCACCCTCAAGGGCGGGCGCGCCAAGCGGGCCCTGGTCGAGGCCGCCAACCGGGTGCGGGCCATGGCGCTGGTGCACGAGCGCCTGTACCAGGCGCGCACCCTGGGCACCATCTGCCTCGCCGCCTACGTGCGCGTGCTGTGTGACGAGCTGGCCAGCGCCTACGGAGCCGGCCGGCGCGGTATCTCCCTGGAGCTCGAGGTGGCGCCGGTCGAGGTCGGCCTGGACCTCGCGGTGCCGCTGGGCCTGCTGCTCAACGAGCTCGTCTCGAACAGCCTCAAGCACGCGTTCCCGGCCGGCCGGCGCGGCACCATCCGGGTGACGCTGGCGCCGGAGCCCGGGGAAGGCGCCGCCGCCGGCGAACAGCGGCTGCAGCTGACGGTCCACGACGACGGCATCGGCCTGCCGCCCGAGACCGATCGAACTTCGCCCCGGACGCTGGGTCTAAGGTTAGTCGCTGCCCTGAGCGAGCAATTGCACGCAAAGCTCGTGTTCGAGAACCGCAACGGCGCCTGCGTCAGGCTCATCTTCCATGTGCCGGTCGATGGCGATGGCAGGCGCGGCGCCGGCCACCCGGCGGCTGCCTCGTCCCGGCACGCGCCGGCCACCGAGCTGGCGGCGCGAGAGTGAGCTCCCGAGAATAAGCTCCAATTAACCAGTATCCATTAACGAGTTCCATCAACCAGCTCCCATCGACCCAGGAACCGCTATGCTGCAACCCCTTCCCGGCGCCGGGCAGGACGCACCGACCCTGCTGGTGGTCGAGGACGAAGCCGTGGTCGCCATGGACATCGCCGGCCAGTTGCGCGACATGGGGTACCGGGTCTGCGGCTGCGTCGACAACGGCCGCGACGCCATCGCGCGCGCGCGCGCCGACCGGCCCGACCTGGTGCTGATGGACGTGGTGCTCCGGGGCGACATGGATGGCATCGCGGCGGCCGCCACCATCAGCGCCGAGCTGCAGATCCCGGTCCTGTTCCTGACCGCCTACAGCGACGACCAGACCGTCGACCGCGCCGCCGCCGCCATGCCCTATGGTTACCTGACCAAGCCGTTCCAGGGGCGCGAGCTGCGCGCCGGGATCGCGGTCGCGCTGCGAAAGGCCGCGGTCGAGCGCGCGCTGCGCGACAATGAGCGCTGGCTCACTGCGGTGCTGCACGGGGTGTGCGACGCCGTGATCGCCACCGATGCCGACGGCCTGGTCGGCCTGGTCAACCCGGCCGCCCAAAGCTTGCTGGGCATGGAGGTCTTGCGCGGACGCAGCGCCGCCGAGGTCGTGCGCCTGGAAGACGATGCCGGCGGCCCGATCGGCCTGGTGCACCACGATTGCATCGCCCGCAGCGGGACGGCGACGCTGGTGACCGGCGCCGGCCAGCGCATCCCGGTCGATTATTCCGCGGGTGCGATCTGCGACGATCACGCCCGCCCGATGGGCACGGCGATCGTGCTGCACGACGAGCGCGAACGGGTGGCGGCCGAGCTGCGCCTGGCGCGCAGCGAGCAGCGCTTTCGCAGCGCCTTCGACAATGCCCCGTTGGGGGTGGCGCTGGTCGACCGCGACAACCGCTTCGTGCGCGTCAATCGCGCCATGTGCCGCCTGCTGCGCACGCCGGCCGAGGCGCTGGTGGGCGCCGCCCAGGACGCCTTCGGCGACAGCGGCGACAATGCGATCGAACGCGAGTACCAGCAAGACCTGCTGGCCGGACGCAGCGACGCGGTCCAGTACGAGCGCAGCTACCGGCCGAAGGATGGCCGCACGGTGTGGGCCCTGGTGTCGGCCACCTTGCTGCCGGTGAACCACGAACCGCAGCACTTCCTGATCCAGGTGAACGACGTCACCGAGCGCAAGCGCGCCGAGGACGAACTGGCCCACCTGGCCCAGCACGACGCCCTGACTGGCGTGGCCAACCGCGCCATGCTGGGCGAGCAGGTCGAGCGCGAGCTCGCCGTGGCGCGCCGCCGCGGCTCCCGGCTGGCGGTGGTCTTCATCGACCTGGACTACTTCAAGCACATCAACGACACTTATGGTCACGAGACCGGCGACCTGGTGCTCAAGGAACTGGCGACCCGCCTGGCCCGCAGCGTGCGCGCGATCGACATCGTCGGGCGCCTGGGCGGGGACGAGTTCGTGGTGGTGCTGTCCGAGGTGTCCGACGCCCACGACGTGATCACGCTGACCGACAAGCTGCGGCTCGAATGCGGCCGCCCGCTGCACTTCGATGGCCACGAGGTGCGCGTGGCGGTCAGCATGGGGGTGAGCCTGTTCCCCGACGACGCCCAGGACTTCCGCACGCTACTGCGCTTCGCCGACAGCGCCCTGTACCAGGCCAAGGGCGAGGGCCGCAACAACGTCCAGTTCTACCGCCCCGAACTCACGGTGCGCATGGAGATGCGGGTGCGGCTGGGCGCCGGCTTGCGCACCGCCCTCGAGCGCAACGAGCTCGAGATATTCTATCAGCCGATCGTGACGCTCAGCGACGGCCGCCCGGCCGCCACCGAGGCGCTGCTGCGCTGGCACCATCCCGAACTGGGCCTCCTGCTGCCCGACCTGTTCCTGCCGATGCTCGAGGAATCGTCGATGGGCGAGGAGATAGGCGCCTGGACCATCGGCGAGGCCTGCCGCCAGGCCGCGCGCTGGAACGCCGGCGGCGGGCCTGGCCTGCGCATGGGGGTGAACGTGACGGCGGCCCAGTTCAAGTCCGGCCGCCTGGTGCCGGCGGTAGAGGCGGCACTGCGCGCAACCGGCCTCGCGCCGGGGCACTTGTGCATCGAGATCACCGAGCAGACCCAGCTGGCCGATACCGAACAGACCCGCGCCGTGCTGGCCGCCCTGAAAGCCCTGGGGGTGCTGGTGGCGATCGACGATTTCGGCACCGGCTACTCGTCGCTGGGCTACATCAGCCGCCTGAAGCCCGACGAACTCAAGGTTGACAAATCGCTGGTGACCGATGTCGACAGCGACGCCGAGCGCGCCGGGCTGGTGGTGGCCGCGCTGGCCATGGCGCGCAGCCTGGGACTGCTGGTGGTGGCCGAAGGGGTCGAGACCGAGGCCGAGCAGGCTTTCCTGCGCGCCCACGGCTGCGACATGGCGCAGGGCTACCTGCACGCGCGGCCTGCGCCGGCGCCCGAATTCGAGGCTTGGCTGGCCAGCGCGGCCGGGCCGGGCGCCGGCCGGCGCGACGGGACGGCGGCGGCCCGGCACTGACGCCACTCGACCCGCGCACCGGCGCTCATCAACGATCGCGGCTTGACGGCGTCGTGGGCGCCTGGAAGTGGGTGTCTGGAACTATTGCCGCTGCAGTACGAATTGCGCAAAGGCGTCCGAGTCGAGCGGGCGGCTGAACAGATTGCCCTGAACCAGATCGCACCCAATCCCTTGCAGTTCCGCGAGCTGCGACTGGCTCTCCACACCCTCGGCAATCGTTTTCATACCCAGCGAGCGGGCCAGCGCGACAATGCCCCGGATGACCGCCGACGCCTTGTCCGAATCGAGCAGCGCGTGCACGAACGACTTGTCGAGCTTGAGCATGTCGATCGGCAATCGCACCAGGTAGCCGAGATTGGAGTAGCCGGAGCCGAAATCGTCGAGCGACGTCGAGATGCCCGCTTGCCTGAGCACCGCGAGCACCGCCATCGCCTTCTCGATATCGCCGACCAGCGAGTCTTCGGTCACTTCCACGTCCAGCATGGCGGGTGAGACGCCGTGCGCGGCCGCGCTATCGAGGATCTTGTCGACGAGGCCCACGGTCAGCAGTTGTCTCGGCGACAAGTTAAAGCTGATCCGCGCGATGGGCACCTCCATCTTCTTCCACTCCTCGATTTGCCGACAGACGGCGTCGAGCAGCCATCCCACCAGGACTCCCTCGTAGGGCGACTTCAGCAACACGTCCAGGAACACCTGCGGCCCCAGCAAGCCTCGCACCGGATGACGCCAGCGAAGCAGCGCCTCGGCGCCGATCGGCGCGGCGTCGGCGATGGCGATCTTGGGCTGGAAATGCAGCTGGAACTGGTTGGCGGCAAACGCCTCGGGCAAATCCATGCGCAGAGCGAGCCGTTCCCGCATTCCACGGTCGAGCGCCTCGTCGTAGACACGTACCTGGAACCGGCCGGACGACTTCGCTGCAAGCATGGCCGTGTCGGCCTCGCTCAGCAGCGTCCCGGCGGATTCCGACGCGTCGTTGAGCAAGGCAATGCCGACGCTGGCGGACAGGGAGATCGACCTTCCGCATGTCTCGAATGGCGGCGCCAGCTCACCGAGCACGGCGTGCGCGAGCGCCTCCGCCGCGTCTTGCGTGGTGTTGCGTAACAGGAGAACGAACTTGTCGCCCCCTACGCGCGCGGCGAACACGTCAGGATCGAGCAGCGCGCGCAGCCTGCTCGCGAAGTCGCGCAGCAATCCGTCGCCGGCGACGTGACCGCAGGCGTCGTTGACCTCCTTGAAATGGTCGAGATCGATGAACAGCACCGCCAGGGTGGGGCCCTGCGTGGCGCCGGCGGAACCAGCGTCGGCGATGGCGCGTGCCAGCACTTCCATGCACTCGCGCCGGTTGTACAATCCGGTCAGATAGTCGTGCCTGGCTTCAAATTCCAGTTCCGCAGCTTGCTCGTGTTCCTGCGTTACGTCGCGAAACAGCACCGTGATGCCGTCGTCGTGGGCAAATGAGCGCGCTTCGAACCAGGCGCCGAGCGCCGGGTAATAACCGGTGTACTGACCGGGCCGTCCCGTCGCCGCCGTTTGCCGGTAGATGTGTTGGTAGCCCGAGCCGACCAGGTCCGGAAAACACTCCCAGATGTCCCGTCCAAGCAGGTTCTCCCGCTTGCGCTGCAGGTATCGCTCAGCCGTGTGGTTAAGATAGGTAAAGCGCCACGATCTGTCGATGGACATGAATCCGTCGGTCAGGCTGTCGAGCATGTCGCCCAGATGGGCCGGGGCGGGCTGCCTGGCGCCGGCCCCAGGCACGCAGGATGGCGGAAGAGCATCAGTATAACGTTCCATCGTGTACCTTCCGCGCGGGTCGGTCATGCATGCGCCGCTTCCGGACCAAGCGGCAGGAGGTCCATTCTACGCGCGATTCGCCGCACCTACGAACGTCGTGATGCACGTGCGTCCCGACCTGCTTCGATGCCCGAGGCGCGCATGTTCGCGGCGCCGGCGACGCCAGGCTGCGCGGCGCCCGACACCCTGCAGCGCCGTGCCCTGCCAACCTGGGAACAGGCGCCTTGCCTTCATGGCATGCGACAGATTGTCGCAAATTTCGCGATGTTGCCTGCGGTCACTATTTTATATCCTGATGCAGTTCCGACTCGCTCAGGCCGAATGACATGAACGCTCCTACCTCTCCCATTGCCGGTCCCGACGCGGACATGCCGGCAAGCACGGGCCATGCGCAAATGCCGGCCGCCGTCGAGCGGGCGGACGGCGCCGGCTTGTCGCATAAGGAACGCGGGGCGACGGCGCAGCCGGGAGCGCGGCGCCTCGAATGCGGCGTGCACGGCTATGACGCGCTCACGGCCCTTCCCAATCATGCGCTGTTCCGCCAGCGCCTGGGCCAGGCCCTGGATCGCGCCGCGGGCACCGGCCGGCCGGTGCAGGTTGCGACCGTCGACCTGGACTTGTACCGACGGGTCAACTCCTGGTTCGGCCAGGACGCGGGCGAGCGCCTGTTGCAGGACATGGCGCGCCGGATCGAGGCGCTGGTGGGGCCCGAGGTGGCGGTGGCGCGTGAAAGCAGCGACCGTTTCCTGGTGTTGTTGGAAGGAGATCAATGTCTCGCCGAAGCGGGAACGGCCCAGGGCATCGCGGCCACGCTGGCCGAGCCGCTCGACTTCGCAGGTCACCCCGTGTATGCGGCCTGCTGCATCGGCATCGCGTCGTTTCCCGGGAACGGCAGCGATGCGGATGCGCTGCTGTGCGCCGCCGACCGCGCCCTGCGGCGCGCCCAGGCGAGCGGCCCCGGATCGCTACGCTACGCCGACACCAGCATCGACAAGGCCGAACTCGACCGGTTTCAGCTGGGCGCGGCCCTGCGCGATGCATTCGCGGCCGGAGAGTTGCGGCTGCACTACCAGCCGCAGGTCGACCTCGTCACCGGCCAGATCTCGACCGTGGAAGCGCTGGTGCGCTGGAGGCGGGGAGACGACGAGGTGCCTGCCGCCACGCTGATCGGCGCTGCCGAAAGCTGCGGCCTGATCGGCGAGCTCGGCGACTGGGTCTTGCGCACCGCCTGCGCCCAGGCCGCGGCCTGGCGCGCCATGGGATTTTCGGCGCTGCGCATTGCCGTGAACCTGTCGACACGCCAGCTTTCCACCGGAATGATCGAGGCATCGGTGAACCGGGCCTTGTCGGAGACCGGGCTGCCGCCCGAATGCCTGGACCTCGAGCTTGCCGAAAGCGCGCTGATGTATGACATGAACGGCAGCATGCAGTTCCTGCTGGCGCTGCAGGAACGTGGAATACGGCTGTGCCTGGACCATTTCGGGACCGGCACTTCCAGCCTGGCCCAGCTGCGGCGGCTGCCGATCGACGTCCTCAAGATCGATCAATCGTTCCTGAACGGCGTTCCGGAAGCGGACCAGGCGGCCGCGATCGTGGATGCGGTCATCGTCATGGGGCACAGCCTGGGCATGCGCGTGGTCGCCGTCGGCGTCGAACACGAAGCGCAGTGCGAATACCTGGCGCGCCACATGTGCGACGAGGTGCAGGGCTACCTGGTGTCCGAGCCGGTTGCGGGCGAGGTGCTCACGCGCATGCTGCACGATGGCGCCGGCCTGTCCGCGCGCCTGCTGCGCTTCGACCGCGCGCAGCCGACCCTGTTGCTGGTGGACGATGAACCGAGCATCCTGTCGTCCCTGAAGCGCCTGCTGCGCGGCGACGGCTACCGCATCCTGACCGCGAACAGCGGCCAGGCGGGCCTGGACGTCCTGGCCGAACATGCGGTCGACGTGATCGTGTCCGACCAGCGCATGCCGGGGATGACCGGCGTCGAGTTCCTGCGTACCGTGCGCCAGTCCTATCCAGAGACCGTGCGTATCGTCCTGTCGGGATTCACCGAACTGCAGACCGTCACCGATGCGGTCAACGCGGGCGCGATCTATAAATTCCTCACCAAGCCCTGGGACGACGGGCAACTGCGCGCCCACGTCCAGGAAGCGTTCACCTACGGGGCGATGGCCAATGAAAACCGCCTGTTGACACTCCAGGTGCATACCGCCAACCAGAAGCTGGCCGCAGTCAACCGGCGGCTCGAGTCGCTGCTGGCGCGGCAACGCCGTGAACTCGAATATGGCGCGATCAGCCTGGACATCGCGCACGAGGTATTGAACAACGTGCCGGTCGCCGTGCTCGCGAGCGACGACCTGGGCACGATCGTGCTGGCCAATCGCGCCGCGTCCTGCCTGTTCGCCGAACACGGCACGCCGCTCGGCCACGACCTGCACCGCTTGTTTCCCTGCCTGCCCGCGCTGTTGCCGGAAGGGGCCGGTCTCGGCTTCGAGTACCGGGGCCAGGACGGCGTCTTCCCGGCCAGCCTGCACCCGATGGGCCATGGCAGCCAGTCGCGCGGCTGGCTGATCACGGTTACCGGATTCGAATCACACCTGAGTGGACAGTCATGAAACGCTATCAAATTGTGGAACTGGACGCTGCGCAGGACGGCATGTGTCTGTACGACGACTTGCGCGACCGCGCCGGCAACCTGCTGCTCCCGAAGGCGACGGTGCTGACCGCGTCGACCATCAAGGCATTGCGCCGGCGCGATATCGAGGTCGTGTCGATCGTGGACGATACCGTCACCGAGGAGCAGCTCGGCGCCGCGCGCGAGCAGGCGAAGGCCCGCATCGCGTACCTGTTCCGCAATGCCGGGACCGGGTCGGCCAATGCCTTGCTGCGACAAGTGGTCGAGGCTTACCGGATGGCGGAGCTCGCATGAACAGCCTCGATGTCATCCAGGTCGTGCGCCGGATTCGTGACCTGCCGCCGCTGCCGTCCATTGTGCTCGACCTCATCAGTTCGTTCGAGCGCGAGGATGTCGATGTCGGGCTGCTGGCGGAAAAGATTTCGCGCGACCAGGCGCTGTCGGCGAAAATGCTCCGGTTGGCGAATTCCTCGTTCTACGGCCTGCCGTCGAAGGTGGGCACGGTCAACCAGGCCATCGTCGTGCTCGGTTTCGACGCCGCCCGCGCGCTGGCGGTGGCGGCCAATGTGATCGAGAGCTTCGAGGCCGGGCAGGGCGGCCAGATCGACGTCGCCGAGTTCTGGCGCCACTCGATCGCAACGGCCCTGTGCGCGCGCGGCCTCGCACGCCATGCCGGGCTGCCGCAGGACCACGCCTTCATCGCCGGACTGCTGCACGACATCGGGCGCCTGGTGCTGGCATCGGGATTCCCCGAGCAGTACGCCCAGGTGCTCGCGGTTTACGCGCGCGAACAGACGACCCTGAGCGATGCCGAGATGCGCGTGCTGGGCATTGACCACCAGCAAGTCGGGCGTATCCTAGGCGAAGCCTGGAAATTCCCTGTCGCGATCCAGAGCGCCATCGCCGAGCACCATCGGCCGATGGGAACGGGCCTGGCCAACCTGCCGGGCCTGATCCATGCCGCGAACGCGGTGGTCCAGGCACTGGACCTGGGCGCCGACGAACACGCCGCCGTGCCGCAGCTGCACGATGCGACGTGGACCAGCCTGCACATCAGCTTCGAACAACTGCAAGAAGCCTGCCGTGAAACGGAGGCCCAGTTCGAAGCGACCTGTCAACTCCTGATGCGTACCAAAAACAATGAATGACATTAAGGACATCACGTGCGCCGGCGAGTGCGCCGCGCGCGAAGAATCCGCGGAGGCGGAGCTGTTGCGTCGCAACCGTGAGCTGACCGAACTGAACGAGAAACTGTCGAGGGCCCAGGAGCAATTGCTGCAGTCGGAAAAGCTGGCATCCATCGGACAGCTGGCGGCCGGGGTCGCTCACGAAATCAATAATCCCATCAGTTTCGTGTTTTCGAATTTCGGCACGCTCGACGCCTACATCGTCGACCTGCTGCGGGTGCTGGCCCAGTACGAAGAAGCGGAACCCTTCATCGCGGATCCGGCGATGAAGGCGCGCATCGGCGCCTTGCGCAAGCAGGTCGAGCTCGATTACCTGGTCGAAGACGTGCCCGTCTTGATGAGCGAATCGCGCGAAGGGATCGAGCGGGTCCGCAAGATCGTCCAGGACCTCAAGGATTTCTCGCGCGTCGACGGCCACCAGGACTGGCAGTGGGTCGATCTGCACCATGGCATCGATTCGACCCTGAACATCGTGAACAACGAGGTGAAGTACAAGGCCGATATCGTCAAGGAGTACGGCGCCATTCCCGAAGTCGAGTGCCTGCCTTCGCAGATCAACCAGGTCATCCTGAATATCGTGGTCAACGGCGCCCAGGCGATCAGTGGCGTACGGGGGCGCATCACGATCCGTACCGGCTGCGACGGCGCCAACGTATGGATCGAAATCGCCGACAATGGCAGCGGTATCCCCAAGGCAATCCAGTCGCGCATCTTCGACCCGTTTTTCACCACCAAGCCGATCGGCAGCGGGACCGGACTGGGGCTGTCGCTGTCGTACGGCATCATCCAGAAGCACCACGGCCGCATCGAGGTCCAGAGCGAACCGGGCGTCGGTTCCACCTTCAGGATCGAACTGCCCATCCAGCAGGAGCGCGACCCGGACGCCGGCGCGGAGGGACCGTGAGCGCCGCGGCCCCGGCCGAGGCCATGGCCGTCGCGACGATCCTGTGCGTGGATGACGAGCCGAACATCCTGGCCTCCCTGCAACGCTTGTTCCGCAAGCATCATTTCCGCGTCCTGTGCGCCGATGGCGCCGCGGCCGGGCTGGCGGCGCTCGAGCGCGAGCCGGTCGATCTGGTGATCTCCGACATGCGGATGCCGCATTGCAACGGCACCGACTTCCTGGAGCGTGTCCGCGCACGCTGGCCGGCCACGATGCGGCTGCTGCTGACCGGCTATGCCGATCTCGGCTCGATCGTCGGCGCCATCAATCGCGGCGAGATCTACCGCTATATCACCAAGCCCTGGAACGAAGAAGACATCCTGCTGATCGTGCGCGATGCGCTGGGGCGCAGGAGCCTCGAACAGGAAAAGGAGCGGCTCGAACAGCTGACCAGGCAGCAGAACCACAGCCTGCTGGAACTGAACGCCACGCTCGAGGAGCGGGTACGGGCGCGCACGCTGGAATTGCAGTCGGCCCAGCAGGCCTTGCTGGTCTCGAACCACCGGCTCAAGGGCAACTTTCTCACGTCGATCAAGATCCTCTCGAGCATGATCGAGATGCGCGGCGGGGCCATGTCCGGCCATGCGCGCGGTGTCGCCGATCTGGCGCGCAAGCTCGCGCTGCGAATGGGGTTGCCTGCGCGCGAGGCCCAGGACGTGTTCATCGCGGGGCTGTTGCACGGGATCGGGAAGACCGGGTTTCCCGACAGTTTGCTGCGTATTCCGGAATACGTGCTCAAGGGCGATACCCTGGGCGAGTATCGAAAGTATCCCCAGCTCGGAGAGCAGCTGCTCATGCCGCTCGAAGAGTTGCGCGAGACGGCGCGCCTCGTCGGTGCGCACCGGGAGCGCTTCGACGGCAGCGGTTTTCCACACCGGCTGGCCGGGTTCGACATCCCGGTCGGCGCCCGCATCCTTGCCGTCGCCTACGACTTCGAGGCGCTGCAGAGCGGCCATCTGGTGCAGCGCCAGTTGAACGCCGGGCAGGCGGCAGGACTGATGGCCGAGAGCCGCGGCAAGCGTTACGACCCGGACGTCATCGAAGCGCTGTACGACATCCGCACGGGACGCCACGTCACCGACGAGGTTCCCGACGTCGTGATGGGCGTCGCCCAGCTCAAGCCGGGCATGACGCTTGCCCGCGACCTGGTGTCCGAGGACGGGGCCCTGCTGCTGTCGGCGGAACACGTGTTGAACGAACGTTTGCTCAAGCAGCTTGCCGACTTCGAGCGGCGCTCGGGAAGCAGCTTGCAGCTGCATATCCGGACGGGGACGTCCTGATGCGTCGAATACTGCTTCTCGACGACGAGGAGGCCGTCCTGAATGCGCTGCAGCGCGCCCTGCGCCTGGAATTCTCCACCGACAGCGTCCAGGTCGAGGCTTTCATGCAGCCGGAGGCCGCGCTGTTGCGGGCCGGCGAGCAGGATTTCGACATCGTGGTTTCGGATCTGCGCATGCCGGGGTTGACGGGAGCGGACGTGCTCCAGATGATCAAGGGCTTGCAGCCGGAGGCGGTGCGCATCGTGCTGAGCGCCTCCACCGAGCGCAGCGATATCGTGGCCGCGGTGAACCGCGCCGAAGTGTTCCGTTACCTCGCCAAGCCATGGGAGAGCCGCGAATTGATCGCGACCATCCACGCCGCCTTCAGGTACCGGGATGCGCGCATGCGCACGCGTCCCGGGGCGACGCTCGCGCCGGCGCCGGCCAGCGCGCACGAACTCGAGCTGCTGCGGCTGGAGCGCGAAGAGCCGGGCATCACGCACGTCGATTGGGATGAGCATGGCAACGTCCGGCTGTTTTGAGGCGGTGGGCGCGCGCGTGTTGTCGAAGGCGGATCGGATGGCAAGGCTGAGTGTGCCGCACGATGCGGGCGTCGTGACACAGGGCGACGCGCTGGTCAAACTGACACACGAGTGACGTCGAAGGCGCGCGCATGGCTGGCGGAACACGACAGGAGCTCGACCGGTCGGACCGCTTGCCGCAGATCGACCTGCGCTGCCGGGGGGCATGGCCGTGCCGGCTGGAGCGCGCGCGGCGCCAGGTCAGCTGACCAGCCCGTGCCGGAAGGCATAGCGGATCAACTCGGCGTTGTTCCTGATGTGCAGTTTGGTGAAGATACGGCAGCGGTAGGTGTTGACGGAGCTGATACTGATGTCGAGCTTGCCCGCCACCTGCTTGACCGCGGTGCCCGTGGCCAGCAAGCCCAATACCTGATGTTCGCGGTCGGTCAGGCGCTCGTGCGCCTTGCGCAGATAAGGCGACGCCGCTTCGTTGGCAAGCAGTTCGGCCAGGGTTTCGCTGACGTAGCGCCCGCCGGCGTGCACCTTGCGGATGGCCTTGACCACGACGTCGGCGGCCAGCGTTTTGCTGATGTAGCCCGACGCGCCCAGCCGCAGGACGGCAATGCCGAACTGCTCCTCGCCGTGCGCGCTGAGCACGAGGACCGGCATGCCGGGACAGCGCGCGGTCACGGTGCGCAGCGCGTCCAGTTCATGCGTCGGGCTCAGGTTCAGGTCGAGCAGCAGCACGTCCGGCTCGGTAGCCTGCACCATGTCCAGGGTGGCTGGCAGGCTGCCGCTTTCCCCCACCAGGATGATATCGGATTCCACCGACAAGACGTTCTTGACGCCTTCGCGAACAAGCGGATGGTCGTCGGCAACGGCGACCCGGATGACCTGGGGGCACGGGAGAGGTAAGATGTTCATAAGGTAAATTCAAGCCAGCTTCATGACAACGCCAGGACCGCCATCGCGGACCAAGGCTCGGCCGGGACCGGCAGGGTGTGAGAGGCGATTCCTGCGCCAGATTCCTGCGCCATACGATCGGTCATTTTTCACGGACGACCGGATCGCACCATTGTCCCGTCGATTTTTTGCCTAATATGTATGAGATGAGTGGCGCAGGCCGCCACTCGACTTGCCGGGCTTGGCCTCAATGTATGTACAACCCACGACATCCTAATCAGAAACAATTTCCATACATTGAGACAAAATGTCCCAGCTAACATCCTTGCAAGATGACCGATCGGCAAGCTGGTTACCCCGGCTGGCCGCGCACGGCGGCCCGCGGTTCCTGCAGATTGCGGATGCGCTGCAGCAGGCAGTGGCCGATGGCCTCCTGAAGTCGGGCGACCGCCTGCCGCCGCAGCGCCAGCTGGCGGCGCAGCTGGACGTCGACCTGACCACGGTCACCCGCGCCTACGACGAAGCGAAGCGCCGCCACCTGCTGGAAGGGCGGGGCGCGCGCGGCACCTACGTCGCGGCGCCGAAGTTCGACCTGGCGCCGGTGCTCGACCTGAGCATGAACACGCCGCCGCCGCCGGATGGCGTCGACTTCGACGACATGCTCAAGCAGGGCCTGCGCCAGGTGCTGATGCGGGCGGATAGCGGATTGCTGATGAGCTACCACCTGGGTGGCGGCAGCGAATCCGATCGCGAGGTGGGCGCGCGCTGGATGGCGCCGATGTTCGGGCGCGTCGATCCGCGCCAGGTGATCGTCTGTCCGGGCGCCCAGGCCGCGATCGCCGCGTTGATCCTGACGCTGACCGCGCCGGACGACGTGATCCTGGTCGAGCCGACCGGCTATCCGGGCCTGCGCGCGGCGGCGACGCAGTTCGGCCGGCGCATCGTGACGGTTGGCGCCGACCGGCACGGGATGCTGCCCGAGCGCCTCGAACAAGCGTGCCGCGAACACGCGCCGCGGCTGGTCTATCTGAATCCGACATTGCAGAATCCGACGACGGTCACGATGCCGGCGCAACGGCGGCAGGAGCTCGCCGCCATCGCCAGGCATGCCGGTGTGCGCATCGTCGAGGACGATCCTTACTGGCTTCTCGCCGAGGCCCCGCCGCCGCCCATCGCCACGTCCGCCCCAAGCCATGCGTACTACATCTCGAGCCTGTCGAAATGCCTGACTCCGGGACTGCGGATCGCCTTCGTCCTCGTGCCCGACCCGCAGGAACGTGAGCGTCTGCTGGTCGCATTGAGGTCGTTCGCATTGATGGCTCCACCGTTGGCGGGAGCGCTTGCAACCCAGTGGATCCTGGACGGCTCCGCCGCCCGGCTGCTGGAAGGGGTGCGCACCGAAGCGCGGATCCGGCATCGGATGGCGCGAAATATCCTGGCCGGCCGGTACACCGGTGTGGGTGACGGCCTGCACGTATGGCTCGAGTTGCCCGCGTACTGGAATGGCACCCAGCTTGCGCGCGCGGCGGACAAGGAAGGCATGGCGGTCGCCCCCGGCGAGGCGTTTGCCAATGGAAGCGATTCGGTGAACGCGATCCGGATTTCGCTGGGCTGTGTCAGGGACCGGGGACGCCTGCAGACGGGCCTGCAGCGGCTGTCCCAGCTGCTGGCGCGGCGGCCGGAGAGTTCTGGTACGCCGCCCGCGTAGTCCGCGCGCCGTGCAGGCGGCACCTGGCGCGTGGGGGAGGGATCAGGAACGGGATCAGAAACGGGACCAGAAACGGGGATCAGAAACGCGCGCCGTCGCTTGCAGGGGGCGCGGGTGCAGGCGGGACGTTCCGGTAGCGCAGGCTGAGGAGAGCATAACAGATCATCGCGACGGTGAGGCCGAGCAGCATGTAGCTGGTTCCGGGCAGCAGGATAGCGATGCCGCACAAGGCGAAGGCGATCAGGGTATTGACGACCAGCCGCCCCCGCAATTCGGGGCGTTCCATGAAATAGCCGTACTGCTTGCCGATGAAAAAGCAGAGCGCGCCGATCACCGCCAGTGCACGGAAGTCGGACTCCACGATGTCGTCGAGGATCGCATGCCGGATCAGGCTGGCCAGCACCGACAGGCCGACGAAGACGAGAAGGTGCGAGTACAGCACCGAATGGCCGGTAGTGAGCTTGCGTTCGGTCAGCAGATGAAAACTGTCGAAATAGACCCACCAGATGGCCGATACCATCACGAAGCCGGTGGCGGCAGTGGCCATTCTCTGCGCGGTCCAGTTGATGTTCGCCAGTCCCGCGGACATGCTGAACACGGACTCGCCAAGTATGATGATCGTGAGCAGACCGACACGCTCGATCAGGTGTTCGGTGTGCACGGGAATGGTCCGTAGATGACGCGGCAAGAAAAAGATGAACGCCAGCAGATCGAACAATATGCCGACATAAAACATCACATATTGCCATGGCGGCGCGAACAGGACCGCCGCGAGGCTGAGGGTGGCCCCGGCCACGATCACCCGGCCGATCGCGCTGGCGAGCCCCGCACTTTCCGGGTGCCGGTATTTCGACACGAAGTACATCATGGCGATGACGTATTTCGCGCCGACGTAGCAGAAGACGATGGCGTCGAAGCTGGTCAGGAATCGCTTGCCGATCAGGCCCGAGACGACGATCAGCAGGAACATGATGACCAGGGTTGCCAGGCGGTGCTTGCGGTCGTCCGCGTCGAACCGGTTGGCATACATCGTGTGGCTCGCCCAGATCCACCACAATGGGATAAAAATCAGCACGAACTTCCAGAACTGGACCGGGTCGAGATGCCCCTCGTGTGTGTGGCTCAGGATATGCGTGACGTCACCGATCGTTACCACGAAGATCAGGTCGAAGAACAACTCCAGCCAGGTGGCGTGCCGATTAGGATCGAAATATTTTGTGTTGTACATGTGGCCTGGTGCTCGCCCTGCACCAGACCCGCGCCAGTTGCCCCGCCAGGGTCTACCGCGTGGTGTTCGTGGCAGTGATGCGCATTTCTCTAGTGCTCCATCTTATTTGGACACCAAAGCCGACCCAGGGTTCCGCTATTCCTTTCCATTTTGCGCAAGGCGAATTTAGCGCGCGCCACGCGGTCTAACTGAAATCGCTTGCCTGTGTTGCGCAGCCGGGAACCCGCCCGGCGCGCCGCAGGTGGTCGGCGCCGAGCAGGTTCGGGCGGCGCTTTGTCAACCGCAACACACGGAGGTAGACCCGATGGCTACAGTCAAGCTCGACAAAGAGGTGTGGCAACCCTATTTTGACCGGATTTCGAAGTTAATCTTGGGCAAACAAACCGAGATCGAGGTCGCGTCGCTGAATATCGGCGTGCAGATCGCCGCCAAGTGGGTGCCGCTGCTGGGCATCACTTACGACCACAAGAACGATCTGGTGGAGGTGCTGCTGGAAGGACTCGACCACCTGATCCGGCACCCCCGCGACATCTACATCAACCAGGAGCCGGCGGGATTGACGAGCATGGAGGTGATCGACGCCGACGACGTGCGCCAGATTATCCGGCTGCGCGATCCGCTCATGCTGCCTTACGACCCGTCCCCGTGACCGGCCGCCAGCCGCGGCAGGATCTCTTGACCGATCTCGTCGAGCACGTCGCCCGCATTGCGTGCGCCGTACTTGAAGTTCAGGATGACGTGGTTGACGCCGATCGAGCGCAACGCCTCGAGAAAGCGCAGGACGAAGTGCCGGCCGCCGCGAAAGCCCAGGTGGATCGGCGTTGGCGCGGCGTCGGGATCGTCGCTCAGGTCGACGTAGAACGATTGCACGAACGGCTTGAAGACGCCGGGCGCGGCGGTTTCGACCGCGGCGCGCCAAAGCGCCGCGACCTCGGCCTGACGCTGGAGTGCGCGCGGGTAGGTGATCCACCCATCCGCATGTTTGGCGATCCAATCCAGCGGCTGGCCGCTGTGACCGGTCACGAGCATCGGCACGGGCGTGATCGGCTTGGGTACGAGATCCGCGCTCCCGTCCAGGGTGCCGTGCGGCCACTGGACTTGCGGGAACTCTTCGGCGAGGACCGTGCGCACGACGCGCAGGTTGTCGCGGAACAGGGCCGAACGCTGTTCAAAGTCGATGCCGAAGGCCGGGAACTCGACGGGCCGGTCACCGGAGGCGATGCCGAGGACCAGGCGGTTGCCCGACAGCCGGTCGATCGATGCCACGCCCTTCGCGGTATGCAGGGGGTGGCGGAGGGTGAGGACCAGGGCGCCGGTGGCCAGCGCGATGTCGTGGGTCTGCGCCGCGATCCAGCCCAGATAGACCCACGGATCGTACACCTGGCCCACGTCGCCGAAGCTGGGATCGCGCAGCGGCACGTC
The DNA here is from genome assembly GCF_056279385.1 of Massilia sp. UYP34. NCBI lineage: Bacteria > Pseudomonadati > Pseudomonadota > Betaproteobacteria > Burkholderiales > Oxalobacteraceae > Massilia > Massilia sp. UYP34. The sequence continues at coordinate 678,885 of NZ_JBWBRF010000002.1, forward strand.
GCGGCACCAGAGCGCAGCATATCCCAGCTCTTCGGCGCGGCGCGCCAGGCGCTCCTGGCCGAGCATGGTCGGCCGGTCGCCGGCGAACGCCTCGATCGGGAAGAACACGCCGAGCGTCAGGCGGTTCGGCGCAAACATGCGCTGAAAGCCTTTGCAATCGCCTGGCTTGGCGCTCCGGTTCACTGTCAGCATGTCTGCCATGATCTCGTCCTGTCGATCTCCCACCGGATATATCGAGCGCGGGACATCGCCGGTCGGCGGCCGGCCCCAGCACGCCCGGAACCCGACGTCGCGCGATCGCCGGGCAGGCCGCCGTATGCAGCCGGCCGATGCCGCCCGGCGCCGGGTGAGGTGGTACGCGCTACCTCTTCTGGTACACGAACGGGGGCATCGCCTTGAGCGCCTCCTTCGTCGCCCCAGGCAAGGTCATCTGCTTATTCTGGAGCTTCAACTGCTCCATCGGGATGGCCACGTCGCGCTTGCCGATCCCGAGGAATCCACCCACGCCGATGATCGCAAACGAGGCCGCGGGGAGCTTGCCATCCTTGCTTGGGGAGATGATCAGGTCGTCGATCTTGCCGACCTTTTCGCTCTTGTCGTTGACGACTGTCTTGCCGATCAGATCTTGCTTGGCGCTCCATCCGACGACGACAGCTTCCAGCTCGATCACGGTGACGCCCAACGGCGCCCTGCCCACAACCGGCGCGGCAGGGGCCTGCGCGGTCGACGCCGCCGGCGCCTGGGCCGATGCAACGCCCATGCAGAGCGGTGCCGCAGATATCGCTAAGACTGCAATGATTCGTTTCATGACGCTACCCTCCTGGTTAGCCATCTGGCATCCAACTATAGGAGCGACGGTGGCACGCACGGATCGAAGTCATTGGGAGCTTGATCTACATCTACCCTGAGGTCTCAGAGACTAGTATTTACTTGCGGGTCCGCAGTACGTACCTATACTGAATCCTTCATGCGCGGCGCCGGCGTCACGTCGACTGGCGCATGGACGGTGGCGAACGGCGAAGAGCCTTGCCAGATTCCTAGCTATGGAGCAAGTGGAGGTATGATGAAAACGGATGACGAGATTAAACGAGATGTCGAGGCTGAATTGCGATACGACCCCGACATCGATCCAACGAACATCGCGGTGAGCGTCAAGAGCGGGGTTGTCACCCTGGCAGGGTTTATTCCGAGTTACCTCCAGAAAATCGAGGCGGAAAAGGATGCGAAGCGGGTACAGGGGGTGGTTGGCGTCGCTAACGATCTCGAGGTCCGCCTGCCGAGCGTGGACCAGCGTCCGGATCCGGACATCGCACGCGACGCGGTCGCGGCGCTGAAAGCGCAGCTGCCTTATTCTTACCAGAACTTCAAGGTGATCGTCAGGGACGGCTGGATCACGCTGGAGGGCGAGGCCGAGTGGCACTACCAGAAAGAAAAGGCCGAGATGTCGGCACGTGGCGTGAAAGGTTGCAAAGGGGTGATCAACTCGATCAAGATCACGCCCAAGGTTGCTGCACAAGAAATCAAACGCAAGATCGAGGAAGCGTTCATGCGCAGTGCCGAGGTCGATGCGAAAAATGTCCAGGTCGAGGCCAGCGACGGCGAAGTGGTCCTCAAGGGAACCGTGCACTCTTGGTTTGAGCGCGAGCAGGCCGAACGCGCGGCATGGATGGCGCCGGGCGTCAAGAGGGTCGAGGACCGTATCGTTGTCCAGCCCTGAGACAACGCCGACACAGATCTGGGAGCCATGTACGCCAGACTACAGGAGCACTCCCATGTACCCGGAATGAACCACGCCGGCGGATCGTTGGCTCAGCTCACGCGGCGAGATCCCATCCCCTGGCTGCAGATTCGCATTCCGCATATCCCACCCCGATCCCAGGGGCAAGTCAAGGCATTCGAGGAGAACGCCTTTTATCGTTTGCGACCGGTGCCCGCCAGGGCACTGGCGCAAAGCCGAGGATTGTGTAACGGACTCAATACCTAATTTACAAACTCGACAAACCTCGACAGCGGCTCGCGCTCGGTAACAAGCGAGTTTTCGATCTTCGCGGGATCGGCCCAGCCGAGCGCCATGCCGCAGACCACCATTTCATTCGACGGCAGCTGCAATTGCTCGGCAATGATGCGGTGGTACTGGGTGAAGGCCGCCTGCGGACAGGTGTCGAGACCGCGTGCGCGCGCCGCCACCATGATGTTCTGCAAGAACATGCCGTAGTCGAGCCAGGAGCCCTGCTCCATGATGCGGTCGATGGTGAAGATCAGCCCGACGGGCGCATCGAAGAAGCGGAAATTGCGTGCATGCTGGGCGGCCATGCCGGGCTTGTCCTCGCGCGCCAGGCCAAGCAGGCTGTACAGGTCCCAGCCGACTTTCCTGCGGCGGTCGATGAAGGGCGACACCCATTCGCGCGGGTAGTAGGCGTATTCCTCGGTGTGCTGGCGCGACAATTCCGGAGACGTGTGCGCGGCGAGGATGGCGTCCGACAGGGCCACGCGCGCCTGGCCGGTCAGCACATACACTTTCCATGGCTGGGTATTCGTGCCGGAAGGCGCGCGCGCCGCCACTTCGAGGATGCGCTCGAGGTCGGTCCGCTCGACCTGTTTATCAAGGAAGGCGCGGATCGAACGGCGCGACGTGATGGCGGCATCGACCGCTTCCTGCTGCTGGCTTGAGATCATGAGATTTCCTTTTCCAAGAACGTTTTTACTGCTGCCGCAAGCGCGGCGGGCTGCTCCGAATGGGGAAAGTGGCCGCATCGTTCGAGAACGACACGTGTCGCGTTCCGGGCCAGTCGCGCGATCTGGTCGAGTTGGTCCAACGTCCCATACTGGTCCTCCGCGCCCTGCACAGCCAGCACAGGGCACTGGATCATTGGCACGCATCGTTCGATGTTCCAGTCGCGAAAGCGCTCCGACAGCCACAGTTCGCTCCAGCCGCGGAACACGTCGTCGGGGCAGTCATGTACGGCGGCGAGGTTGCTCCGGAGGGCAGAATTGGCGTAGCGATGCTGCATCCAGCGGATCCGCCCGGACCCCATTTCCTCGGTAAACAAATGGGCAGCGACGACAACGATCGCCCGGACAGCCTGTGGAAATGCCGCTGCGTACTGCAGCGCGATCGACCCGCCGTCGCTGTGCCCGAACAGGATGGGCTGGTCGCGCGCGGCATCGACCCCGAGAGCGTCCAGCAGTGCCGGCAATGCCTCGCGCGCCTCATGACCGAGATAGTCGATGGGCCAAGGTTCACCTGGCGGACGGGGCGTCGAGCTACCGTAACCGTAGCGCGAATAGACCAGGCCCCGACAGCCCGTCGCGCGACACAGTACTGTCGGCCAATCTCCCCACACCGCCGCCGCGCCGAGTCCTTCATGCAGGAACACGATCAGTGGTGCATCAGCACGCTGCGCCGTGATCCATTCGTACTCGAGCTCGATCTGCCTGCCTTGCAGCAGGAGTGCGGTCCGCTTGAGCGCCGTCACGTGCGTTCTGCCCGGTCGCGAATCTTGGGCTGCGCACGACCAACCGCTTGAACACGCGGTCGATCGGCCTCGACCTCGGCAAGGGGCGGCACGGCCCGCATCGTGCGTATCGAGCGTTCGGTCAGTTCGTGGTACTGCATCGTCCCTTTCCGTTTCCATGCTATTTCGTCGTCGCGCAACGGGCGGACTATCCTTGCCGGTAGGCCGACGACAAGGCTGCGTGCGGGCACCTCCATGCCGGCCTTGACGAACGACAAGGCCCCGACGATGCTCGACTCGCCGATCACCGCGTCATCCATGATGACCGCGTGCATGCCCACCATGGCGTCACGCTCGATCCGGCACCCATGCAGCACCGCGCCATGTCCGATGTGACCATCGACGTCGACGACAGTGTCGCTGTCCATAAAGCCGTGCAGCACGCACCCGTCCTGGATGTTGGCGCCCTCGTTGATGATGATGCGGCCGAAATCGCCGCGCAGGCTGGCCAGCGGCCCGATATAGCAGCGCGGACCGATGATCACGTCGCCGATCAGCACGGCGCTCGGATGGACATAGGCACTCGGATGAACGACCGGCGTGACGCCGTCGATGGAATATATCTGGAGCATGCAAGCCTTTCTGTCAGGTGGTCTGGGGCAAAGCGCAGACGGCATCGTCATGGGCGGTGCTCGCCGGCCGGCGCTCATGTGTTTGAAGCACATCCACGCCATTACGCAACGCGGTCATCTCGGCAAGGATGGAAATGGCAATCTCGGGCGGCGTGCGTGCGCCCAGATGGAGACCGACCGGCCCGTGGAGCCGAGCGATTTCCGCGGCGCTGACGTCGAACAGCGCGAGCCGCTCGCGGCGGCGCAGGTTGCTGGAACGCGAACCGATCGCGCCGACGTAGAAGGCGGGCGATTTCAGCGCCTCGAGCAAGGCCATGTCGTCGAGCTTGGGGTCATGCGTCAGCGCCAGAACGGCGCAATGCGAGTCGAGCTGCAGGCGCAATATCAGGTCGTCCGGCATCTCGCGCGACAACTCCACGCCCTCGACATCCCATTCCCCGATGAATTCGTCGCGCGGGTCGCAGACGATCACCTGGTAGTCGAGTGCCCGCGCCATGCCCGCCACATAGCGTGTCAGCTGGCCGGCGCCGATGATCACCAGGCGGTAGCGTGGTCCGTGCACGGTGATCAGGCGGTCGCGCGACAGGGCCAGCGCTCCCACGTGTGCGCCGGCGCGTAGCGTGGCTGCGCCGCTGTCGAGGTCGAGCTCCCGCGTGACCAGGCCCTGGCGGGCTATCGCAGCCAGCAGCGGCGCCAGCTGCGACTGCGGCGTGACGCATTCGACCACGATTTGCAGGGTGCCGCCGCAGGGCAGCCCGAAGCGGTGCGCCTCGTCGGCGGAGAGCCCGTAAGTAAGAACCTGGGGGGTCTGCGCATGGTATTGGCCGGACTGCACCTGGGCGATCAGGTCGTCCTCGATGCAGCCACCTGAAATCGACCCGCGCACGTGACCGTCAGCGCGGATGGTCATCATCGACCCGACCGGGCGCGGTGCCGACCCCCATGTGCGCACGACCGTGGCGAGCAGGGTGTATTCGCCATCGGCGGACCACTTGACCGCGGTCGTCAGCACTTCCAGATCGATACTATCCATCGTTCACTTTTCAAAAATGACGTTTTTAGTCTAGTTATGATTGCTTGAAAAGTAAAGCCAAGTTCGCCTGCGCCAGCGAATATCATGCGCAAAAAATATTGTTACCCCGTACTTGTTTTGCCAAATTGGCTGGTATATAGTCCACTTACGCAAGCGACCAAATGGAGTGAATGTGAACTTCGAATTTCAAACCCCCCGTTCCACCCTGGTGGGCTCCGGTTCCAGCGCGCGGCTGGGCGAGCTGGCCAGGCAGCTGCGCTGCCAAACAATCTTTCTGGTGACTGACAAGGGCGTGGAGCAGGCTGGTTTGCTCACGCCCGCCCTGGCCAGCCTGGCGGCGGCCGGCGTGGCCGTTACCGTGTATTCGGACGTCCAGGCCGATCCACCCGCGGCGATCGTGATGGCGGCGGTCGACGCTGCCGTCTCGGCCAAGGCGGACGGCGTCATTGGCCTGGGCGGCGGAAGTTCACTGGACGTCGCGAAGCTGGTGGCATTGCTGGCTCCCGGACGCGAAACGCTCGAGCAGGTGTACGGAGTCGGCGCAGCCAAGGGGCCGCGCCTGCCGCTGATCCTCGTGCCGACCACGGCCGGCACCGGTTCGGAGGTCACACCGATCTCGATCGTCACAACCGGCGAAGGGCAGAAGAAGGGTGTCGTGACCCCGGTGATCATCCCCGACTGGGCCGTTCTGGACGCCGACCTGACCCTCGGGTTACCGCCGCATGTCACTGCCGCGACCGGTGTCGACGCGATGGTCCATGCGATCGAGGCGTTCACCAGCAAGCGCCTGAAGAATCCCTTGTCCGACGTTTTCGCAAGGGAAGCACTGTCCCTGCTCGTCGCGAATATTCATGAAGCCTGCCGCAACGGAAGCAACCGTGCGGCACGCGAGAACATGCTGCTGGGCGCGATGTTGGCGGGCATGGCGTTCGCCAATTCCCCGGTGGCGGCAGTACACGCGCTGGCCTACCCGATCGGGGCGCGCTTCCATGTGCCGCATGGCTTGTCGAATTCGCTGGTCTTGCCAGCGGTGCTGCGGTTCAACGCCGAGGCGGCGCCTGAACTCTACGCGCAGCTGGCGGACATCGTCGTACCAGGCGCGCGCGGGACAGCATCCGAAAAGACCGCCGCGCTCGTACGCCAACTGGCGGCGCTGCCGGCTGAACTGGGCCTGCCCACCCGCCTGGCCGATGTCGGCATCGTCAAGGCCGATCTGCCCTCGCTGGCGGCGGATGCGATGTTGCAGACGCGCCTGCTCGTGAATAACCCGCGCGAGCTGCTGCTGGCCGATGCGCACGCGATCTACGAGGAGGTCCTGTGAGCACCCGCGAACCTGCCGCCACCCGGGCCGACTTCTTCCACTTCCATGCGATCGAGACGCGCTGGATGGACAACGACGCATATGGCCACGTCAATAACGTCACCTACTACTCGTACTTCGATACTGCGGTGAACCACTATCTGATCGCGCAAGGCGCGCTGGATATCGCGCGGGCCGACGTGATCGGGCTGGTAGTGGAAACCCAGTGCCGCTATTTCAGCCCGGTGGCGTTTCCGGGAACGATCGAGGTTGGCCTGCGGGTCGGCAAGATCGGCACCAGCAGCGTGCGTTACGAACTCGCGATCTTCCGCAAGAGCGACGACGTCGCTGCGGCGCAAGGCCATTTCGTACACGTCTATGTCGACCGCGCGAGCAACCGGCCGGTGGCCTTACCCGATGTATATCGCCGCGCGTTGCAACCCCTGCACGCGGCTGAAAACAGCAACTGATTGGAGCAAGACTATGGAAATGAACGATCGGATCCGGCTCGAGGCTTCACGCGAAGCAGTATGGGCAGCGCTTAACGACCCCGAGGTGTTGAAGGCCAGCATCCCTGGTTGCGAGTCGCTCGAGAAAGTGTCCGACACCGAATTTGTATCGGACGTGGTGGTGAAGGTCGGGCCGATCAGGGCCAGGTTCGCGGGCAAGGTCACGCTGTCGGACATCGTGCCGCTGGTGAGCTATCGTCTGACTGGCGAGGGGCAGGGCGGGGTCGCGGGGTTTGCCAAGGCCGACATCATCGTGCGGCTCGAATCGGAAGGTCCGGCCACGACAGTGCTGCATTACGCCGTGAACGCGAATATCGGTGGCAAGCTGGCCCAGCTCGGGTCGCGCATGATCGACTCCACGGCGAGGAAGCTGGCCGACCAGTTCTTCGCCAGCTTTAACGAGGCAGTGCTCAGCCAGGACAGCGCGCCAGCCGCCGCGCCTGCGGTCGCGACGGCTACGCCGATGGTGGCCGATGCTGCTGTGTCCGTGTCCGAGGCCGGGCCAGCCAGTTCCGGCGCCCGTGCGTCCGGGGACGCCATCGTTGTGACCATGGTGGATGTCGCAGAAGATGCGCAGTTCGACGCGCTGCCGGAAGTCCCCCAGCTCAACCCGGGCATCATTGCGCGCTGGCTGGGTCTGGCTCCTGCCCAGACCACGCCAGCGCCCGCGCCGGCGCCGGCGGCGACCGGTCGCTACAAGGCAGCGCTGGTCACGCTGAACCGCCCGGCCCAGAAGAATGCGATGTCGCTCGCGATGTGGCGCGATCTGGGCCGGATTTTCACCGAGCTTGGCCGCGACCCGGAAGTGCGCGCCATTCTCCTGACCGGCGCCGGCGGGACGTTCAGCGCAGGCGCGGACATTGCCGAGTTCGCCAAGGTGCGGGCAACGGTCGAGCAGGGCGTCGAGTACGAGAAGGAGGTCGACCGCTGCTGCGACGCGATCGCCGCAGTACCCAAGCCCACCCTGGCTGTCATCAACGGCTTTTGCATGGGTGGCGCCTGCAATCTGGCCATGTCATGCGATTTCCGTGTCGCCCACAGCGATGCGCAGTTCGGTATCCCGGCGGCGCGCCTGTCGATCGTCTATGGCGTGCGCGGAACCCGTCGTCTCTTGAACCTGGTCGGCGCCGCCAACGCCAAGCGCGTCCTGTTCGGGGCCAGGAAGTTCGGGGCACGCGAGGCGTTGCGCATGGGCTTTGCCCAGCGCGTCAGCCCGGATCCCATGCGCGCGGCGCGCTCCATGGCGGGCGTCATGGCCGAGAACGCACCGTTGACGATCGCCGGCACCAAGGTGCTGCTTGACGGGCTGACCATGGACATGGGCACGCTTTCCGATGAGCTCGTGGACGCGGTGATCGACCGCGCGGTGGCGAGCGAGGACTACCGCGACGCGCGCCAGGCCTTCGTCGAGAAGCGCCAACCTGTATTCGCTGGGAAGTAGCATGAAACCACCAAAGTTCGATTACATCCGTCCGACGACGGTAGACGAGGCGATCGCCGCCCTCGTGGCCGCAGAAGGCGACGGCAAAATCATCGCCGGGGGCCAGAGCCTGGTGCCGATGCTGAATTTCCGGCTTCTCAACCCGACGATCCTGATCGACATCAACCGGATCGAGGAGCTCAATTATCTCGAAGAACAACCCGATGGCGGCTTGCGCATCGGTTCGCTGACCCGCCATCACGTGCTGGAAACGTCGCCAGTCGTCAAGCGGCTGTTCCCGGTGTTGAACGCGGCCATGGCGCATGTGGCGCACCTTGCCATCCGTAACCGCGGCACCATCGGCGGTTCGATCACGCATGCCGATCCTGCCGCGGAATTGCCGCTGATGATGGTCCTGCTCGAGACCGAGATCGGGATCGTGTCGCCACGCGGCCGCCGGGCCGTCGCGGCCGAGGACTTCTTCCTCGGTTCCCTGACCTCGGCCGTGGAAGAAGGCGAAATCGTCACCGACATCAACGTGCCGGCATTACCGCCGGGCGCCGGCTGGGCGTTCGAGGAAGTTGCGCGGCGCTCGGGCGACTTCGCACTGGCCGCGGTCGGCGTGATCCTGGCCGTGGAAGATGGAAAGATCACCCAGGCGCGGGTGGGCGTGATGGGCGTCGGCGACACGCCCATGCGCATGTTCGACGCGGAGACCGTGCTGTATGACGAAGCCTGCGACGAAGCCATCCTCGGCCAGGTAGTGGCGGCCGTACGTTCGGCCGTCGAGCCGCCGAGCGATTTGCACGCGTCGTCCGACTACCGGCGCCACCTGGTCGGCAACCTGGTGCGACGCGCCGTCACCACCGCATGGCGCCGGGCGCTGGGCGAACAGATTGGAGAGAAACATGAGTGAGACCCACGACATCACCGTTACCGTCAACGGCGTCAACTACCGGCGCCAGGTAGAACCGCGCACCTTGCTGTCGGACTTCCTGCGCCACACGCTGGGGCTGACCGGTACCCATGTCGGCTGTGAACACGGCATCTGCGGCGCCTGCACCATCATGGTCGAGGGAGACAGCGTGCGCGCCTGCCTGATGCTCGCGGTGCAGGCGGACGGGCTGCAGATCCGTACCGTTGAAGGGCTCGGCAGCGTCGAGAACCTCAACCCGCTGCAGCAGGCCTTCCAGGACTGCCATGCGCTGCAATGCGGCTTTTGCACGCCCGGCATGCTGATGACATCGACCGACATGCTGCAGAAATACCCCCTCGCCACCGATGGCAAGATCCGCGAATGCCTGTCGGGCAACCTGTGCCGTTGTACCGGGTATACCAACATCGTCAAGGCGGTCCGGGTCGTGCGCGACCTGAACAGCGAGGTGTCCAAATGAAGATGCACGTACTGTCAGGTGGCCGCCTGCGCATGAAGAAAAGTGTCTACATTCCCGATGCCGACCGCGCCGAGACGATCACGCTGCCGGTCTCCTGCTTCCTGCTGCGTCACCCCCAGGGCAATGTGCTTTTCGACACCGGCTGCCATCCGTCCACCGAGACCGATCCCGAAGCGCGCTGGGGCAGCATGGCCAAGGCCATGGTTCCGGTGTCGGCGCAAGGCGAGAACGTCGTCAGCCAGCTGCAGGCGATTGGCTACGCCCCGGGCGATATCGACCTGGTCGTCAATTCGCACTTCCACTCCGACCACTGCGGCTGCAATGAGTTCTTCAGGAATGCCAGCGTCATCTGCCATGCCGACGAGCTGGCGGCGGCGAATGCAGAGGGCGCCGAAAAGATCGGCTATCTGCCGGTGGACTGGAAGCACCCGCTGCCGGTCGAAACGATCGATGCCCAGCGCGACCTGTTCAACGATGGCCGCATCGTGCTGGTTCCGGTGCCCGGCCATACCGCCGGCATGACGGCCGCCCTGGTTTCGCTCGACAAGGCGGGGCAGTTCCTGCTGGCGTCGGACGCGGTGCCGCTGCGCGCCAATCTCGAGCGCGAAATGAACCCCCGGAACACGTGGAATGCCGACCTGTCGTCGAAGTCCATGGCCGAAATCCGCCGCATCGAAGCGCAGGGGGCAACGGTGCTGTACGGGCACGACGACGAGCAGTGGCAAACGCTCAAGAAGGGCGCCGCCTTCTACGACTGAAGCTGGCCGCTGTCTAACACATCGAACGCAGGACCAATGACATCATGGAAACAACAAGCCAAGAAAAACTCGTCGGCACGCGCGTCAAGCGGACAGAGGACCCGCGCCTGCTGACCGGTCGCGGCTGTTACGTCGACGACAAGCAAGTCGCTGGAGTACTGCACGTGGCTTTCCGCCGCAGCGACCAGTCGCATGCGCGCATTGTGTCGATCGACGTCGCCGCCGCGCTCGACCTTCCCGGCGTGGTTGCCGTTTATACAGCCGAGCAGATGGAAGGGATGGTGAAACCGATCTTCGCCACTTCCAGAATGCCGGATTATCATCCGACCGCGATCTATCCGCTGGCGCGCGGCAAGGTGCGCTTTGTAGGAGAGGCCGTGGTGGCCATCGTCGCCGAGAGCCGATACCTGGCCGAAGACGCGACCGAACTCATAAATATCGAGTACGAACAGCTGCCGGTTGTGATCGACCCGGAAGCTGCGGCCGAAGAGGGTGCACCGCTGTTACACGAGGATGCCGGCACCAATGTACTGGTCAGGCGCGAGTTTCGCCGTGGCGACATCGACGCCGTCATGGCGGAGGCGCCGGTCAAAGTCGGCGGGCGCTTCCGCTTTCACCGCAAGACTGCGCTCGCGATGGAAAACCGCGCCTACCTGGCGGAATACGACCAGGGCAGGCGCTCGCTCACGCTGTATTCGAGCACCGGCAGCCCCGGAATCGTGCGTGACGCGCTGGTCGACATTCTCGACATCCCGGGAAACAGGATCCGCGTGGTCGCGCCCGACGTCGGCGGCAGCTTTGGCGGCAAAGGTTCACTGTACCCGGAGGAGATCCTGGTGTGCGCTGTCGCGCGCCAGCTGGGCCGGCCGATCAAATGGACCGGGGACCGCCTCGAGGACCTGTCCAGTACCAGCCAGGCGTTCGACGAGACCGTTGACGCCGAGCTGGCGCTCGATGCGGATGGCGTCATCCAGGGACTGCGCTGCAGCGTGACCGGCGATGTCGGAGCCTACTCGATTTATCCGTGGACCGCGGGCCTGGAGCCGGTGCAGGTGATCAGCTTCATGCCGGGCCCCTACCGGGTCCCGGTGTACCACGGCAAGGTGCGCGCAGTGGCGACCTCGAAACCGCCGACCGGCCCCTATCGCGGGGTGGGCCGCCCGACCTCGACATTTGTCATGGAACGCCTGGTCGACATGGCCGCACACCGTCTCGGCATCGATGCAGGAGAGATTCGCCTGCGCAATCTGATCCGTCCCGAAGATTTCCCCTACAAGAGCGCCCCCGGTATTGTCTGGGACCGGTCCGGCTTCATCGAATGCCTGCGCGCCGGTCGCGATGCGTTCGGCTACGACGAACTGCGCCGCAAGCAGGCCGCCGCGCGCGCCGCCGGACGCTGGGTCGGAATCGGTATCGCGTCCTATGCCGAATTGTCCGGCATTGGCTCGCGCATCTCGGCCTCGCCGGGGATGCCGATCAATACCGGCACCGAGATCGCCACGATCAAGATCGATCCGAGCGGTTCCGTGACCGCCTGCTTCGGCATCGCTTCCCACGGCCAGGGCCTGGAGACCACGCTGGCCCAGGTGGTGGCGGACGAACTGGGCGCGCGCTTCGAAGACATCACGGTGGTCCAGGGCGACACCTCGGTGGTGTCGCACAGCACCGGCACCTACGCCAGCCGCAGCGCGGTGCTGGCGGGCGGCGCCGGTACGCTCGCCGCGCAGGGACTGCGCGCCAAGCTGTGCCGACTCGGTGCCTTCCTGCTCGAGAGCCATGCGGATCAGATCGACATCCGAAACAGCGTGGTGACGGCGCGCGACAGCGGCAAGAGCATCAAGATTTCGGATATCTCGCATGCGGTGTACGCGCAGATGGGGCGGATCCCGAAGGACGTCATCGAGGTGCTCGAGGAAACGCAATCCTACGATCCGGTGTGGGGTACCACGAGTTCCGGCACCCACTTCGCGATGGTCGACATCGATCCCGAGACCTTCACGGTCCGCGTCACCGACTACCTCGTTGCCGAGGACTGCGGCCGTATCATCAATCCGATGATTGTCGACGGCCAGGTCCACGGCGCAGTCGCGCAGGGCATCGGCGCTGCGCTCTACGAGGAAATGGTCTATGACGCGCGTGGCCAGCTGCTCACGGCGAGCCTGGTCGACTACGTCGCACCGGCGGCCCCGGAGGTACCTGACATCCACGTGCTCCACCTCGAGTCGGCTCTCGCGGCAACCATTGGCGGTTTCCGCGGGATGGGCGAGGGGGGGACCATCGGCGCGCCCGCTGCGATCGCCAACGCGGTGTCCGACGCGTTGACCCCGATGGGCATCGAGATACGCGAATTGCCGGTCACGCCAGAGCGCTTGTTCCGCCTTATCCAACAACAATCATCAGCCAACCAGGAGAACTAAATGCATGCATCGCTGAAAGGGAAAGTCGCACTTGTCACCGGAGCCGGTCGCGACGTCGGCCGCGAGATCTCGCTGGCGCTTGCCGCCGACGGGGCCATTGTAGCCGTCAACTACAACAGTTCCGAGAGCGAAGCGCAGGACGTGGTCGCCGCGATCAAGGCGGCCGGCGGCGACGCGCGCGCCTACCGTGCGAACGTCGGCAACTACGAGGACGTGCGCGCGATGATCGACGCGGTCGTCAGCGACTTCGGCAGGATCGACATTCTTGTCAACAACGCCGGTGTGGTGATTCCTGAACGCTTCGTCGAAAGCAAGCCTGAAAACTGGCAACGCCAGATCGACGTCGACCTGTACGGCACGATCCACACCAGCCATGCCGTGGCGCCGTACATGATCAAGCAGCAAGGTGGGCGCATCATCACGCTGGCAGGCGACTCTTCGCGAATCGGCGAAAGCAACCTGGCCATCGCCGCGGCTGCGCGCGCCGGTGGCATCGCGCTGATGAAATCCCTGGCCAGGGAACTCGGACGGGCGAACATCACCTGCAATTGCCTGTCGCTGGGCTTGATCGAAACGGCGCACTCCGATCCGGAATTTCTCGCAGCACACCGCGATAAAATCGTGCGACAGTATCCTCTGCGCCGTATCGGCAAACCCGCGGACGTCGCGCCCACCGTGGCGTTTCTCGCTTCCGATGGCGCGGCGTGGATTACCGGCCAGGTGCTGAGCGTGAATGGTGGCTTCTGCATGGTCTGACTCGCTGGCCGATAAAAATAATGGAGACAAGCGATGATACGTAACGAACTGATCGAATCCGTCGGCACCCTGGTTCAGCGGCACGCGCAGGCCAGGCCGGACAAGGTCGCTTACCGGGATGCCGGTTCTTCCGTCACCTACGGCCAGCTGGCCGAATCGACGGCAAACCTCGCAGGGCACCTGGAGGCACTGGGCGTGGCCGTGGGCGACAGCGTCGCGCTGTGCCTGCCCAGCTCGGTAGCCTGGGTCGAATGCTGCTTCGCGACCGTCAGGGCAGGCGCCGTCTGCGTGCCAATCAGTCATGATGCCACCGAGCCGGAAATCGCCTACCGGCTCGACGACGCGGCTTGCCGGGTGATCATTACGACCGCCGACCGCGTCGCCGCCATGCAGTCGCTGGCGGCCTCGGTACCGATCATCGTGGCAAACGCGGCGGAGCAGTACGGCGCACTGAGTTTCGAGCGCTTGCGTTCGACGCCCGCAGGCCAGGCGCCACGCGATCCTGCCACGATCGACGAACCTTCGTTCATTGTTTACACGTCCGGTACGACCGGCCGCGCCAAGGGGGTGCTGCTGTCCCAGCGCAGCATGCTGTGGGTGACGGCGGCGTGCTGGGCACCGATCGCGGGACTGAACGAAAACGATACGCTGCTCTCGCCGCTGCCGCTGTTCCACTCGTACGCACTGAACCTGTCGGTGCTGAGCGTGCTCGCAGTCGGCGCCAGCGAAACCATCCTCCAGCGATTTTCGAGTTCGGATGTGCTGGCACTCCTGAAGACCGGCGAATTCACGGTGTTCCCCGGCGTGCCGACGATGTTCCACTACCTGCTCGAAGCCGCCCGCATGGACCCCGAGTGCCGGTTCCCCAAGCTGCGCCTGTGCCTGTCGGCCGGCGCGATCATGCCCGCCGCGATCAATGCCGAATTCGAGCAGCGCTTCGGGGTGATGCTACTGGACGGCTACGGTATCACCGAAACCTCTACCATGGTGACGCTGAACTGGACGACCGGCGCGCGTGTCATGGGATCGTGCGGGCTGCCGCTGCCTGGACTGTCAACCCGCATCGTCGATCCGATCAGCGGCGATGACGTTGTCGCCGGCGCGGAAGGGGAACTGATCGTGCGCGGACCGAACGTGATGTTGGGCTACCACCGCAAGCCCGCCGAGACCGAAAGCGTGCTGCGCAACGGCTGGTACTACACCGGCGACCTGGCGCGCGCCGACAAGCACGGTTTCCTGACCATTACCGGGCGCCTGAAGGAAGTCATCATCCGCGGCGGCCAGAATATCGCGCCTTCGGAGGTGGAGGAGGCCGTCAGTTCGTTCGCCAGCGTGCTCGATTGCGCGGTCGTGGGAGCGCCGCACCCCCACCTCGGTGAGGTGCCTGTCGTATTCGTGACGACCCGCCCCGGGAAAGAGATGGTGGAGGCCGACCTGATCGCACATTGCCGCGCGCAGATCTCGGCTTACAAGCTGCCGGCAGCCGTGTACGTCGTGCATGAAATTCCGCGGACCGGGTCGGGCAAGGTGATGCGCTACCGGCTCCGGGAAAAGCTCGAAATGACAAAGGATCAATGATGAGTAATCTGAACCGGGTCGCCAGCCAGTTGCGCGATCCCACCCTGTTACGCGACCAATGCTTCATCGACGGCGAATGGCTCGGCGCCGACGGCGGCAAGACCATCGAGGTGAGCAATCCCGCGACCGGCGAGACCGTCGGCCAGGTGCCAAGAATGGGACAGGCCGAAACGCGGCGCGCGATCGACGCCGCCGCCAGGGCCCAGGTCGCATGGCGCGCGACCACCGCCAGGGAACGCGCTGCCATCCTGCGCAAATGGTTCGAGCTGCTGCTCGCAAACCAGGAGGATCTGGCCGTCCTCATGACCGTCGAGCAAGGCAAGCCGCTCGCAGAAAGCCGCGGCGAGATTGCCTACGCAGCGTCCTACATCGAATGGTTCGCCGAGGAGGCCAAACGCGTGTACGGCGACACGATTCCGGCGACAACGCCGGGAAAGCGGCTCGTGGTCATCAAGCAGCCGGTCGGCGTATGCGCGGCGATCACGCCATGGAATTTCCCTGCCGCGATGATCACCCGGAAGGCCGCGCCGGCGCTCGCCGCCGGGTGCACGATGGTGATCAAGCCGGCGAGCCAGACGCCATTGTCGGCACTGGCGCTGTGCGTGCTGGCCGAACGGGCCGGCGTCCCGCCCGGCGTCCTGTCCTGCGTCACCGGATCGGCCGCGGAGATCGGCGCCGAGCTTACCTCCAATCCGGTGGTACGCAAGCTGACATTCACCGGGTCTACCGAAATCGGCAAGATACTCATGGCGCAATGCGCCGGCACGGTCAAGAAAACCTCGATGGAGCTGGGCGGCAACGCGCCCTTCATCGTGTTCGATGACGCCGACATCGATGCGGCAGTCCAGGGCGCGATGGTGGCAAAGTACCGCAACGCTGGCCAGACATGCGTGTGCGCGAACCGCATCCTGGTGCAGGACGGCGTCTACGAGCTGTTCGTGGAACGCTTTGCAGCGGCAGTACGCGCCTTGAAGGTCGGTAACGGACTGGAGCCGGGCATATCGATCGGCCCGCTGATCGACGCTGACGCGGTACGCAAGGCCGAAGAGCACGTGGCCGACGCGGTCTCGAAAGGCGCATCGGTCGTCACCGGAGGCGAGCGCCGCTCGGACGGTGGCAACTACTTTACGCCGACGATCCTGGCCGGCGCCACGCGGGACATGAAGATCTTCCGCGAAGAGACGTTCAGCCCGGTCGCGCCCGTGTTCCGCTTTAGTACGGAACAGGAAGCGGTCGAGATGGCGAACGACACCGAATTCGGCCTCGCCGCATACTTCTACGGTCGCGACATCGGGCGGGTCTGGCGCGTCGCCGAAGCGTTGGAGTATGGCATGGTCGGCATCAATGAAGGGTTGATCTCGACTGAGGTGGCGCCATTCGGTGGTATCAAGGAAAGCGGCAATGGTCGCGAGGGTTCGCACTACGGAATCGACGACTACCTTGAGATCAAGTACCTCTGCATGGGCGGCATTTGATGCCGCCGGGAGCGTGGTAACACCTCCCCAGGGCTAGCCGGGTCTGTCGTTTCAAGCGACGGACCCGTTCCGGCAATGTATGCTATCCTGCCGGCCCTTCATTGCGCTTTCGACTACGTTTGCCCGTATTGTCGGAGGGCAAAAATTTATGTCCACCCAGTTAAAAATTATTGACCAGCTTCCAGCGCCATCCGTAGCAAGCGCACCGGCGCAAGACCGGTTTTGTTCAGTCGCGCGCACGGTGGAAATCCTGTCCGACGCATGGAGTTTCCTTGTGCTACGTGAAGCCTTTTTCGGCACCCGCCGTTTCGAGGGCTTCCAGAGTGTGCTGCGCCTGCCTCGCAATACCCTGGTGCTGCGCTTGAACCGGCTGACCGAACTCGGGCTTCTGCAAAAAGCCAGCTACTCGGCCGGCTCCACGCGCTTTGAATACCGCTTTGCAGACAAGGGCCTCGACCTCTTTCCGGTCATGTTGGCGATGCTCAAGTTTGGAGACACCTGGCTCCGCGGGGACAATGAGCCGCCGCTGCAACTGGTGCATACCGCCTGTGGCAAACCGTTTTCGCCTGTCGTCACCTGTTCCGCATGCGGGGAGCCGATCGATGCCCACGACGTGAAGTACCGGAATGGACCAGGGGCCGGCTCGAGTCCCCGTCCAACCGACCGCAAGCGTTCGCGCCGCCCGTCCGATCCGCAAGTACTGGAGCGCGTGCGCCCGTGTTCGGTTGCGCGTACCTTGCAAATCATCGGTGACCGCTGGACTTTCCTGGTGATCAGAGAAATGTTCTTCGGCGTAAGACGCTTCGATGAATTCCAGGCCAATCTTGGTATCGCCAGCAATATCCTGACCGATCGACTACAGCGGCTTAACGATCACGGCATCGTTGTCAAATGCGCATATCAACTTCGTCCGGAGCGGTTTGAATACCGATTCTCTGACAAGGGGCGTGACTTGTACGGCTCAATGCTGGTGATGATGCACTGGGGAGATCGCTGGCTGGCGGACGGGCGTCCGCCACTGCTGGTGCGGCACCGTAAATGCCAGCACGACTTCCATGCCCAGATTGCATGCAGCGAGTGCCATGAGCCGATCCAGGCACGGCAGGTGGACTACGAGATGCGCTACACGCTCGAGCCGGCCGACTGAGATCGCGGCGCGTCGGTCACATGCCCGTGGCCGGCACTCCGGGCAGCGCTGGCTGGTGTCGTGCAGCGGCACCGCCTGCAGCAGGCCGCCCCGCCATGCGATCTTGTATTCCAGCTGGCGCCGGAACTCGCACCGGCCCTGGTCGAGGATCGCCCGGCACAGCTGGCGCGCCTGTTCGCTACCGGGCATCAGCTGGTAGCGCCAGGCCTGGAGTCGCTGCATGCGTCCACGAGCAGGGCGCCGCCGGCGCTGGATGCGGCGTGCGCCATTGGCGCCCCACCCTCTGCAAAAGGACGCCTTCGGCGTCCGCGCTATCCTTGTCCGGCTTGAAGGACAGGGATTGCCGCGCACCCTGGCCAGACCGAAACGGTTCCGCTGCCCATTTTTTGAAGCGAGGGTGCGTGCCCGGCGGGCAAAGAAGTCAATGCCTCGCCCCAGCTGGATGATCGCCATTTGCGGGGCATGCTTCGTCACTTCCAGCAGGGGAACTGCGCGCGCTTGATCCGCCGGCAACGAATTGCAAACGGCGCGGCAGCGTCCATGTCTACAGGCCCGGATGGGAAGTCCGGGTGGTGCCGGCGGCGGGGGCGGGCGGATGTCCGGCGTTGGCAGCCTTGCGGGCTCTCCACGACGCGATCAGCGCGTTCGCCTCACCGACTACCCCGCGGCGGAAGCTCATCACGCACAAGATGAAGATGAATCCGATGACCGTTGTCACCGATCCACCCAGCCCGTTGAACCATTCCCAGCCAGTCAGCGATGCCAGTGCGCTGCCAATGTCACCGAGCTTGCTTTCAAGCGTGATGATCAGGATGGCGCCGACAATGGGTCCGATCAGGGTACCAAGGCCTCCCACCAGCGTCATCAATATCACCAGTCCCGACATCGACCAGTGCACGTCGGTCAGTGTGGCAAAGCCGAGCATGCTCGTTTTCACCGAACCGGCCAGCCCGGCCAGTGCCGCCGACAACACGAATGCCAGCAGCTTGTAGCGATTCACGTCATACCCCAGCGAAATCGCGCGCGCCTCGTTTTCCTTGATCGCCTTGAGCACCGTACCGAACGGCGAGTGAACGATTCGTACGATCAATGCGAACGCGGCCACGCAAATGGCCAGGACAACGAAGTACATGACCTTGTCGTCGCTCAGGTCAATCATGCCCAGCAGGTTTCCGCGCGGGATACTCTGCAGGCCGTCCTCGCCCCCGGTAAACGGCGCCTGCAGGAAAACGAAGTACAGCATTTGAGCCAGCGCCAGGGTAATCATCGTGAAGTAGATGCCCTGACGCCGGATCGCCAGCGCTCCCATGAGGAGGCCGCAGGCGGCCGCAGCCCCCACGCCGACCAGGATGCCCAGTTCGAATGACAAGCCCCATGACTGGAGCGCGTATCCGGTGACATAGGCAGCGCCGCCGAAGAATGCGGCGTGCCCGAAAGAGAGCAGGCCGGTGAACCCGATGAGCAGGTTGAACGCGCATGCGAACAGCGCGAAACACATCAGCTTCATCAGGAAAACGGGGTAAAAGAACTGCGGCAGTGCCAATGCCGCGGCGAGTGCGATTGCGTAGCCGAGCTTCTTGTTCATGTTTGTTCCTCTATTTCTCTTTGCCGAACAGGCCCGCAGGGCGCACCAGCAACACAATGACCATGATGATGAACACCACGGTAGCCGATAGTTCTGGATACACGACCCGGGTGAAACCTTCGATGACACCGAGGCCGAGGCCGGTAAGGATCGAACCCAGAATCGAGCCCATGCCGCCGATGACGACGACGGCAAACACCACGATGATCAGGTTCGATCCCATGAGCGGGGAGACCTGCGTCACCGGCGCCGCAAGCACGCCGGCCAGCGCCGCGAGCGCGACACCGAAGCCGTAGGTCAGGGTGACCATCACCGGGACGTTGATGCCGAAGGCCTCGACGAGTTTGGGGTTTTCGGTGCCGGCCCGCAGGTAGGCGCCGAGTTTCGTTTTCTCGATCGTGTACCAGGTCGCCAGGCAGACGGCGAGCGAAGCGAACACGACCCATGCACGGTAGCGGGGCAACATCATGAACCCGAGGTCGAACACGCCTGTGAAGAACTCGGGTACATCGAACGGTTGTCCCGCCACGCCGTAAATCGAGCGCAGCAGCCCTTCGATGACCAGGGTGATGCCGAAGGTCAGCAGCAATCCGTACAGGTGGTCGAGTTTGTAGAGGTGGCGCAGCAGCAGGCGCTCCATCACGATTCCGAAGGCGCCGACCACGATTGGAACGAGCAGGAGCGCCATCCAGTAATTCAGGCCGAGCTGGTTCAGGCCGATCCAGGCGAGGAAAGCGCCCAGCATGTAGAGGGCGCCGTGCGAAAAGTTGATCACGTTGAGCAGGCCGAAAATGACGGCCAGGCCAAGCGAAAGCATGGCGTAGAAGGAGCCATTGACCAGGCCGAGCGAAAGCTGGCTGAGGATGACGGGCAGCGGAATACCAAACAGTTCAGTCATCTCTATTTCCTTATACGCCAAGCAGTTCGTTCAGCAACGGCAGCTTTGCCTGCAGCTGCTGCGATTCGAAGTGTTCCACGATCTTCCCGTGCTCCATCACGTAGAAGCGGTCAGCCAGGGGGGCGGCAAAGCGAAAGTTCTGTTCGACCATCACGATGGTGTAGCCCTTCGCCTTGAGCGCGACGATCATGCGCGCCAGCGCCTGTACGATCACCGGGGCCAGGCCTTCCGATATTTCATCAAGCAGCAGCAGGCGTGCCCCGGTCCGGAGGATGCGGCCGATGGCGAGCATTTGCTGCTCGCCACCGGACAGGCGGGTTCCCTGGCTGGTGCGGCGCTCGGCGAGGTTGGGGAACATTTCATAGATTTCGGAGACCGCCATGCCGGGGCGGCCGGTGTTCAGCAACGGCGGCAGCATCAGGTTCTCCTCGGTCGACAGGGACGAGAAGATGCCGCGTTCCTCGGGACAGTAACCAACGCCCAGGTGCGCTACCTTGTGAGTCGGAACGGAGATCGCTTCGACGCCGTCGATCTTGATGGATCCGGTACGCTTACCGGTCAGACCCATGATCGCGCGCAGCGTGGTGCTACGGCCCGAACCATTCCGTCCCAGCAGCGTCACCACTTCGCCGTGCGCAACCGAGAGGTTCACGTCGTGCAGTACGTGCGATTCTCCATACCAGGCCTGCAGCCCGCTGATGTCGAGTGCCTGACTCATTGAACCGCTCCCCCGTGGGGAGCCGTGGACCCCATGTAAGCTTCCATCACTTGCGGATTGTTGGAGATCTCGTCGTAGTTCCCTTCGGCGAGGAGGGCGCCGCGCTGGAGCACGGAGATCCTGTCGCAGATCCCCGAGACCACGCTCATGTTGTGCTCGACCATCAATACGGTACGACCAGCTGCGACCTTCTTGATCAGCGCCGTTACGCGGTGCACGTCCTCATGGCCCATGCCCTGGGTTGGCTCGTCGAGCAGCATCAGCTCCGGCGCCATCGCCAAGGTCGTTGCGATCTCCAGCGCGCGCTTGCGACCGTAAGGAAGGTCCACTGTCCGCGAATCGGCGAACGACTCCAGATCCACCTCGGCCAGCAACTGCATCGCTTGCCCATTGAGCTTTTCCAGGCTGGCTTCACTGCGCCAGAAATGGTAGGACGTGCCCAGGTTGCGTTGCAGCGCGATGCGGACGTTCTCGAGGACCGACATTTGCGGGAACACCGCCGAAATCTGGAACGAGCGGATCACGCCCTGCCGGGCGATCTGTGCGGGCTTGTGAAAAGTGATGCGCTTGCCGTTGAACAGAATGTCCCCTGAGCTGGGAACGAGGAATTTGGTAAGCAGGTTGAAGCAGGTGGTCTTGCCGGCGCCGTTTGGTCCGATCAAGGCGTGGATGTGCCCACGCTGCACCTTCAGGTTTACGGCATTGACAGCCGTGAATCCCTTGAACTGCTTGCTGAGGTTTTGTGTTTCGAGGATGTGGTCTGTCATCGTGTCTCCATGCTTTATTATGACTTGCATAAACAGATTATCAGCGGGGTTGTGGTGTGTCAATCGATCCATGTACGCGCAGTAATTGCCTATGTAGTCACATAATTCCTTTGACTTTGCGCAACTTCCAAACTACTCTTTTTCCAGCAAGCGAATGACTTGCATAACAAAACTAGCTGGAAAATTCGACAACTTGGAGGAGGATCTATGAAATGGTTCGTTAAGGTATTGCCGCTGAGCGTAGCGATGATGTTCGCGGCAGGCGCCGCCGACGCACAAAACAAGCAACCGTTGCGAATCGGCGTAATGACGGACTTGTCCGGTCAGTTCTCGCATGAGGCAGGGCAGGGCTCGGTCAACGCGACCAAGATGGCGGTGCAGGATTTCGGCGGCAGCGTTCTGGGACGTCCGATCGAGATCCTGGTGAGCGATCACCTGAACAAGGCGGATGTCGCGGCAAGCAAGGCGCGTGAGTGGTTCGACACCAGGGACGTCCGCATGGTCACCAACCTGATCAATTCCGGCGTCGCACTCTCCGTCATCGGCGTTGCCAAGGAAAAGAACCGCATCGCCATCGTCAACGGCTCGGGTTCGTCGCGCATCACCGGCGACGCATGCACCCCGAACAGCATCCATTACGCGTACGATACCTATGCGCTGGCCCACGGCACGGGTAACGCGTTGATCAAGCAGGGGCTCGACAGCTGGTACTTCCTGACCGCGGATTATGCATTCGGCCATTCGCTCGAGGCCGACACGTCAGCGGCCGTGAAGGAAGCGGGCGGCAAGGTGCTCGGCAGCGTTCGCTACCCGATCAATACCTCGGACCATTCATCGTTCATCCTGCAGGCGCAAGCGTCGAAAGCCAAGGTCATCGCCCTGGCAGGATCCGGCACTGGCTTTATCAACGCGGTCAAATCCGCCTCGGAATTCGGCTTGACGCAGTCTCGTACTCAGACTCTCGCGGGCCTGCTGGTCTGGATCACCGATGTGGATGCAATGGGACTGAAAGCGGCGCAGGGCCTGACACTGACCACCGCGTTCTACTGGGACCGGGACGAGGCAACGCGGGCGTGGTCGAAGCGCTTCTTCGCGCTGACCAAGCGCATGCCCACCATGGGTGACGCGGGCGACTATTCGTCGACGCTGCACTACCTGAACGCAGTGAAGGCGGCCGGTACCGACGACACGGCGGCAGTCATGGCGAAGATGAAGGCCATGCCGATCAACGACATGTTTGCCAAGAACGGCAAGATCCGCGCCGACGGACGCATGGTGCATGACATGTACGTCTACCAGGTCAAGAAGCCGTCCGAGTCGAAGTATCCATGGGACTACTACAAGTTCCAGTCCGTGATTCCAGCAGAACAGGCTTACCGCCCGATCAATGAAGGCGGCTGTGCGCTGACGAAGGGCTGATCCGCCGCCCTGCGATGCAGCCTGCTCCACCAGTTCTCCGGCGGCGTCGCATGATGAACCGCCGGGACGGTGTGATGGCCGTATTGCCCCGGCGGGAGACCGGTACGCGTGCCGGGCGCGCCGCACCGGGGCGATCGGGCAGCTGGGCTGGAACAAGCGTCCTTGCCCAGCGACGCGGCCTTGCGCCGAAAAGCGGGCCTCGACATATCCAGTGCAAGCTCACGCGACATCTGAAACAAGGTGGGCGCCGGCACGATCCGGTTTTGCGGCCAGGCGCCTTCGAGCATGCCGTCGTATGCGATTGCGCGCCTGGGCCGTGTCCGCATGAAATTCGCCGAGCGTGGATTTGTCATGGAAGAGAGCAGGTGACCGGGCAGGACAGTTCCGAGCAGCTCGGGCGGAGCCGGCCATGGTCGAGCAGGCAAATGATGCGCTGGCAGGCCCGGCCTTCCATCCAATAATAATTTTTACAACTGGAGACATCCTCATGAAGAAGAACACCATCCATGCAGCCATCGCGGCCCTGGCCTGCGTTGCGGCACAGCCAGCGCTGGCGCAAGGCCAGGTCGCCATCTATGGCGTGCTCGATAGCGGCCTGGTGCATACCAACAACACGAATGCCGCCGGCGACTCGCTGACCAAGGTCCCGGGCCTGACCGGCAGCGTCCCCTCGCGCATCGGCTTTCGCGGCAGCGAAGATCTCGGCGGTGGGCTGCAGGCCCTGTTCGTCCTCGAAGGCGGGGTGAACGTCGACACCGGCACCAGCGGCCAGGGCAATCGCCTGTTCGGACGCCAGGCTTATGTCGGCCTGAAGGGCGGGTTCGGCACCGTGACCCTGGGCCGCCAGACCAACATGACTTTCCATTCCATGCTCAAGACCGACGTCATGGGCCCGAACATCTTCAGCACGTCGAGCATCGACCTGTATATCCCGAATGCGCGCAGCGACAACGCCATCGGCTACATGGGTACCTTCGGCAACGTAACGGCCGGCGCGACCTACAGCTTCGGGCGTGACGCCTCGTCGGCCGGGGGGCCGGCGGCCACCAACTGCGGCGGCGAGGTGCCCGGCAACGCGAAGGCCTGCCGCCAGGTGACTGCGCTGCTGGGCTACGATAACAAGACTTTCGGCGTGACTGCCTCGTACGACCAGATGCACGGAAACACGGGTGCGGCAGCCGGCCTGACGACCAGCGACAGCCGCGACCGCAGGACGACGCTGAACGCCTACGCGATGGCCGGCGCGACGAAAATCGGAGGTGGCGTGATGGTGCGCAGGAAAAGCGCAGCGACCCCGGCCTTCAATCTCGACTCGAACTTGTACTACCTCGGCGTCAGCCATCCGCTGTCGCCGGCGCTGGTGCTCGATGCACAGGTCGCGCGCCACGCCGTCATGAACAGCGCCAATGACTCGAGCCTGGCCGTTGCCCGCCTGACCTATAGCCTGTCGAAGCGCACTGCGCTTTACAGCTCGCTTGGCCACATGCGTAACGCGGGGCTGGCCGCGATCGCGCTCGATGTCGGCGGCACCGTGGGCGTGGGGATGAACCAGTCGGGCGTGTCGGTTGGCGTGCGACACGGGTTCTGAATCGACAGCCGTGTCCGGCCGGCTTTCCGGCCAGGTGCGGCGCACCCCGAGATTGCAGCGGTCGAGCAGGTAGCCGAGGGTGGCGTCGACCGAGTGATCGTGTGGAATCCGCGGCGACTGCAGGCGCCGCCTAAGCTGCGGGAACGCCGGCTCGAGCCGCGCACCTGGCAACTCTCGAAGACCCCGAGCAAGCGCGAGTAAGAATCCGTACAAATGAGGAGTTGGTTGATCGGCTGCGTCAAGAACTAGCGGCCGCTATTGCAACAACCCCAAGTATGGAGACGCGATTGCGTGACCTTCGGCGCCAAGTGGCGGACACGATGTTACGCGCCGATCAACAGAACATTGCACACCTCGCTGAAAGGGAGGGGTTGGCCGAGCGGACTCACTTGGCCGAGCAACGGCTTGCAGAAAGGCGCTGTCCTCATTAGCTGTGGATGAGCATTGAACTGCTGAGCTGACCCGCGGTCCAATCCCGGTCGTCATCGATCGGGAGCGTACGATGAAAGCGCCGCAGTTTGCGCAGCTGTTCGCCCAGCTGGCGCAGTTAAACCCGCCGCAGCGCCAGAAGGTGCTCGCGGCCCTGCATCCGGCAGCCGGGCTGGACCGGGTGACCGCCCTCATCGGCGAGATCCGGTCAACCGGGCGGCGCTGCCCGGACTGCGCCTGCGGGCGCTGCCACCGGCACGGCCAGGCCAACGACCTGCAACGCTATCGCTGCTGCGCATGCGGCCGCACCTTCAACGACCTGACCGGCACGCCGCTGGCGCGGCTCAGGCTCAAGGGCAAGTGGCTCGCCTATCTGGAAGCGGTGCTTGATTCGCGCTCGGTCCGCTCTGCGGCCAAGCGTGTCGGCGTGCACCGCAATACGGCCTTTCGCTGGCGTCATCGCTTTCTTGATCGGGTCAAGGACGACCGCCCGGCGCGTCTTTCAGGCATCGTCGAGGCCGACGAGATGTTCCTGCTCGAATCGCAAAAGGGTTCACGCAAGCTCGATCGCCAGCCGCGCAAGCGCGGCGGCAGAGCCGCCCTGCGCGGAATCTCGCACCACCTCGACTGCATCCTGGTGGCGCGCGACCGCGGCGGCCAGACCATCGACGCCGTGACCGGACGCGGCGCGTTAAAATTAGCCCAGCTGGTCCAGCACCTGCTGCCGAAACTCGATCCCCAGGCGCTGCTAGTGACGGACGCCAACGCCGCCTATGCCGCCTTCGCCCGTGCCCACGGCATCGCGCATCAAGCCGTCAATCTCAGCACTGGCGAACGGGTCCGCAAGGGCGTCGAGGGCGCCATCCATGTGCAGAATGTCAACGCCTACCACCGGCGCTTCAAGGAATGGCTGGCGCGCTTCCATGGCGTGGCGTCGCGCCGGCTACCCAACTACCTGGGCTGGCATTGGGCGCTCGATGGCGGGCGGGTACCATCTGTCGAGCAATTGCTGTGCATCGCATGCGGGGTCATCAACAGCTAGCGGGTACAGCGCCTGCAGAAATGGAAAAGCGCGCTCTGCCGGATGGGAAATTCTGTCGCTATGAAGGGTTATATTCTGTCGGTCGACCGCCTGCCGCAAGGGTGCTCCTAAAGTGTTACAACTGGCTCAAATTGCGCGTCGCGAGTGTCGCAACCTGCGACAACTTCGACGCGGATCGGCACTCGTTCGGCCTGAAATGAATTGGCACGCGTCTTGCGTATAGCACGAGGTCACACCTGCTGTGACCCACGCAAAACACAATACCAATCACGGAGACCGTATGAACACCACTTCCAATGAGCCCCTCGGAATCGAGCAGGGAGACCGGGTCAATGCCCTCGAGCTCGCGCTGATGCGCGGCCAGCTGGACCGCCGCAGTTTCATGAAGCTTGCCGCCGCGATCGGGCTGTCCACCGGTTCCGCCGCCGCGATCGCACAGCAGGCGAGCGCCATCGCCGCCAACCAGGCCGAGCGAGCCCGCAACCTGCTGGCTCAGTACGATTACATCGTCTGCGGTGCGGGTTCGTCCGGCTGCGTGGTGGCCAGCCGCCTGTCCGAAAACCCCGACGTGAAGGTCTTGCTGCTCGAAGCCGGCGGCGATGACCAGGCGCCCAGCATCCTGAACCCGGGAGTCTGGTACACCAACCTCGGTACGGAACGCGAGTGGGGTGACGAGTCGACTCCCCAGCGGCACCTGAACGGCCGCAGCGTGAAGCTTGCCATGGGCAAGGCGCTCGGTGGCGGGAGCAGTATCAACGTCATGTGCTACGTGCGCGGGCACAAGAACGATTTTGACTACTGGGCGGCGGAAGCCGGCGACCCCGAGTGGAACTACGAGCACGTGCTGAAAATGTACAAGGGGGTCGAGAACTGGCAAGGCGCGCCGGACCCGGCTTACCGTGGTACGGGCGGCAATGTCTGGGTGCAGCCGGCTCGCGATCCGAATCCGATCGCACCAGCCATGGTCAGGGCCGCCGCCGGTATCGGGATTCCATCCTATGACGACCACAACGGCGCAATGATGGAAGGCCCCGGGGGCTGCGCCATCGCCAACACCAGCATCCGTGACGGACGGCGCCTGAACATGGCCGCGCACTACCTGCATCCGGCAATGCATCGGCCGAACCTGACGGTGCTGACCCGTGCCGAGGTGCGCAAGATCGCGCTCACCGGGAATCGGGCGACGGGTGTCGAGTTCACCTGGAACGGCAAGCTGCACAAGATCGCCGCAGGAAAGGAAATCGTCCTGTCGGCCGGCGCGCTCAACTCGCCCAAGCTGCTGATGCTGTCGGGGATCGGCGACAAGGCGCAACTGCGGCGCGCCGGGGTACGTCCGCTGCACCACCTGCCGGGCGTCGGCCAGAACTTCACGGACCACATCCTGCTGGGCGGCTGCGTCTGGGAGTACAACGTGCCCGAGGCGCCGCGCAACAACCTGGCCGAATGCACCTTCTTCTGGAAGAGCGACAGCCGGCTCGATACGCCGGACCTGCAGCCCTTCCAGATCGAGATCCCGTTTGTCAGCGACGCCAATGCCAAGCGCTATACCATGCCCGAGGCCGGGTGGTCGATCGCACCCGGCCTGGTGCGGCCGGAAAGCCGCGGCTGGCTGGAACTGCAGTCGGCGAATCCGCGCGACCGCCTGAAGATCCACGCCAACTTCCTCAGCGAGCCGGCCGACGTCAAGGCCCTGGTGCGCAGCGTGGAGCTGTGCCGCGAGATCGGCAACGCGCCCGAAATGCGCGAGTTCGCCAAGCGCGAAGTCATGCCCGGTCCGCTCAAGGGCAAGGAGATGGAGGACTTCGTTCGCAACGCCGCCAACACCTACTGGCACCAGACCAGCACCTGCAAGATGGGGCGCGACGCCATGGCCGTCGTCGACAGCAAGCTGCGCGTGCGCGGTATCGAAGGATTGCGCGTCGCCGACGGCTCCATCATGCCGCGCGTGACGACCGGGAACACCATGGCACCTTGCATGCTGATCGGCTTGCGCATGGCAGAGATTCTCAAACGCGCCTGAACGTCATGAGCACCCAGGGCGGGCGCGTTCCCGGAAGTAGGGCGGGTCACCGCGTCTGAACGGCCGGCGCAGGCCGGACGGTGGCACCGGAAGAGGGCGTCGCGCGCCGGCGCCTGCAGTGTCATCGATCCGGCTCACGGCGCGCCGTGAGCCGGTCTCCCGAAGGGCAGTGCGCGTGTGCGGTGCCCGTCATCCGGCTGGTGGGGGAATGCCACCTAACCATTAGGTCAAATTAGGTAGGGCTGCGCAGCACACCTAAAAAAATGCTACCAAAACGCAGAAACGGTCGATCTGTGTTCAAAGGGTGCTTTTAGGTGTAGAAAGATAGAACACATTTAGGTGTGAGCATTTTTTACCGGACGGCTCATCGCTCGCACTCGACTTCTCCGCCCGCAACTAACTCGACATTAGCATATATATTGTCGAGTTAAGCGTGGGGCAAGTGATTGCGCCAGTTTTTCGACCCTGGCGCGGGTAGAATCCCCACCACATGAAAACACGCCGCAACCGATGAAGATCGCGCATCTCTCTGCAGGAGCAACGTTGACCCGTAATGACGACCACGTGGCCGTGTTCGACCATGCCGGCGCCACCGACATCCTGGTGATCGATGGCGGCACGTCGGTGGCCCAGCGCGACTACCTCGATCCTGTCCATGGCGACGTGAGCTGGTTCGTGCGCGCGTTCACGGCGGCGGTGGAACAGGAACTGGCGCCGGGCCGGAGCCAGCAGGCATGCGTGCACGCCGCGATTGCCGTCGTCTGTTACAGCTTCGATCGGCTGACCAGGGCCGGCCAGGCAACGGGGCAAAGCGCGATGCCGCTTCATGCATGGCCGATCGCAGCCATGACCTGGCTGCGCATCGACGAGCGGGACGGAGTCGGGCGCGCAGCGTTATACAGCCTGGGAGACTGCAAGAGTCTGCTGCGCACGGCCGCCGGAGACTGCGTCGATCTCGATCCGTTCGTGAATCCGCAGGATGCCGTCCTGCAGGCCGAGATAGCGAGACTGCGCGCAGACGGCGTCATCGATGCCGAACAACGGCGCGAGCGCATGCTGCCGATGCTGCGCGCGCGGCGCGAGTTCCAGAATACTCAGTCCGCGCCGACCGTCCTGTGCCTGCGTCCTGTCGGCGCATTCCAGGCACGCACGCGCAGGGTCGAGCTGGAATCGGGTACGCGGCTCTTGATCATGACGGACGGCTTTTATCGGCTGGTCGATCCATATGGCCGGTATACCGATGACGCACTGATGGATGCCTGTCTCAACCGGGGATTGCCGGCAATGCTGGATGAGTTGCGGACGCATGAGGCGGTCGCCGGCGGCACCGGAGCAAGGGCGGTCAAGGCGGCGGACGATGCGTCGGCGGCGATCTGGGCCGGATAGCGGGCGGTTTCCAGCCTGCAGGCATTGCGAAATGGGGTAGGCGCCCCGACTGTCGACCTGCCGGGGCGCGTTGGCGATAGCGTATTTAACATAATATAGATTATGCGAAGTCTGGTGCGGGTCGACGTCGTCGCCTTTCTGACCAGCTCTCGGAAGCAAAAGCGCTCGTACCTAAAACTCCGTACTCGGGGCACCTTAATCTACCGACTCGGCGTCAAAGCCCCGTTTTCCCCGTCGAGTCTATATGTTTAGGTAAATCTTCATGGCCTACTCATCACGTCAATAGCTTTAGGTACAACGGAAGTATTTATGGATACGGAATCGCGTCGGATGTTCAGTGATGACAGACGAGACAACTGGCTGCAGCTCGCGGATCGGCGTGTGGGACTCGGGCCGCTGGCGTCAGGCCTGGCCTATTTGTCTGGCTTGCTTCGTGAGGGTCGCCGCTGACGACGCGCTGCCCGTGCCAAACCCAACTCCTCGCTGGCCGATTCCGATTTCGGCGCTGTTCGCTCAAGCCGTCCGCGAAGCTCAGTCACCCTGGCGCGCTCGGCGGCAAGCTGGCTACCCAGCTCCGCACTCTGGTGCGCGCTTTCCGCAGCCTGGCGGGCGGCTCGGTCGCGTTCGTCGGCCAGTAGTTCGGTCTTTGCTATATAGCAGCGCTCCGAAGTAAATCGTGGAAGTTTTCGGAACTAATTGTTTGAAGTCTGCCGCGTCGCATAGGTGTCCAAGTTTTACTTCGTATCTTGCCGCCTGTGCTTCATCCTAGGCTCATAGCGGTCTAACCTGTGGCTTTCTTGGTTTTACCGGCGAGCTTTACGTAACTCGTCGTGCAGTCCCGATTTTTGCGGTAACCGTTAGGTAATACGCGCATGCGTCGGAAGTATGGCCGGGATACCAGCCGACTGCCATGCCACCCTGCAAGGATCCTCATTTGCGTTCGATTCTCTTGCAGTACGGCGGGACTGCTGCCTTTCGAGCCATCCAGAATCCCATACGTTTGCTTACCGCGAATCGCAACTGTCGTCCTAATCTTCGAACGATTTCAGGTCAGCTATTACCTGAGAAAAAAGTTTCTTTCGCTCCGCAATGTCCTTCGGCAGATACGCGAACGCAACGAGAGACAACGGATGTACACCCAGCACCGCTGCGATGTCGTCGATCTTTGTAATCGTAGGGGCTTTGATCCCGCGTTCCAGGCTGCTGAGATAGGTTCGACTCGAAACTACCGAAAAATCCTCTTGTGTCAGACCTCGACTCTTCCTCGCCTTCTGCAGTCCTGTTCCAAATTGTTTGAGCAACCCCACGAGCACCTCCGCATAAAATGCACGATGTACTCATGGCGAACACTTTAGGACTACAATCTATAGTGTTCATTTCGTACTGCAGAGGCATTCAAGTGATTACTACAGACAAAGCACATGAGGCGCCCATGTTTTCGATGGGGCCAGGGATCGCGACCTGGCGTGCAGCTACGCTAAGCCTAGGTATGCTCTACGTGTTCATCACCTACGCATTTAAAGAAGAGCGTCGCTGGGTCCAACAGACGACGATCCTCTGGGATCCTCGCGACGTACTACAGTTCTGCCGCACTTGCAACGGCAACAAGTTACTTAAAATTGTTGAGATTTCCCTACTTGAGCCTTACCGCAAGGAGAAAGTCAACACTTGGCGCTGGACATCGGTTTTGAATATTCGGCTATACGTCGAAGATGATGTCGAGATACCCGTCTACTTTACTGATGCCGGTGAAGCCGTTGGTCTGACTCGAGAAGAAGCGAAGCAGAAGATGAAATCGCTTTACAGGGCTCGGCCAAAACGAGAAGCAGCCTGAGCTCGTCTAAAGCGGTCAGAAGTACACCTCGAGCGCGCGAATTCCGAGAGCAAACGCTACACCGCCTACTCCAAGCTCGCAGTCAGTCTGCTGTTTCGATCGGTATCGAACTTCGTTCAACGCTAGCAATCTATTTGTCTTGTTTGCTGCCGGGTCGACGCCGCTGGCGAGGGATTACAGGCGTCGAGCGCGGCTCCCGCCTGCTTGGTTTCGATGTGCTGGCGAATCGCTCGAGTTGTTCACGCAACTCAGCAACCTTTGCTCGCTCTGCAGCGAGCTGGCTCTCCAGTTCCCCGCACTGAAATGCGGTTCTCATGGTCTGGCTAGCCGCTCGGTCTCGCTCGTCGGCAAGTAGTTCCGCCTTAGTCATATAGGCGCTGAGCTCTTGGCCTTGTCGGGCAAGCTGAAACTGAGCCCGCTGTGCCTCGGACTGGATTTCTTCAATGCGGGACGCGAACGTCCGGCGCTCGGCGTCGAGTTGCTTCTGCAGTTTCGTCGCCGCAGTTCGCTCTTTGTCCAGGTCAACCAGGGTTCTTTTCGCCAGATCGGTGTAACGCTGCTCAGCTTGAAGGATGCGGTCAGTTAATTTCTCGATCTCCGCCGCGCGCTCTCTTAACATCGAACTTATCTGGTCGCGCAACGTTTCAATGTCAGCTCTAGCCTCATTCAGTCTCAAGTCCGTTTCTTGCTGGGCTGCTGCTGCCGCGCCAAGTTCATCCCGCTGTTTTACGATCGTCCCCTCAGCTGCTGCTATTTGATCGCGGCCGTCCTTGAGCTGGGCAGACAGTTGAGCGATGTCATCTTCCAGACGGTCCTTTTCGGCCAGGGCAGCGTCGCGTTCGACCATTGCGCTCTGC
This sequence comes from Massilia sp. UYP34, assembly GCF_056279385.1. Taxonomy (NCBI): domain Bacteria; kingdom Pseudomonadati; phylum Pseudomonadota; class Betaproteobacteria; order Burkholderiales; family Oxalobacteraceae; genus Massilia; species Massilia sp. UYP34. The sequence goes on from NZ_JBWBRF010000002.1 coordinate 711,302, forward strand.
CGCAATACAATGATCGACTCGTCAGCAGCCTTTTGGGCTAGCGCCCAGATCTCACCGATCAGCTGGCCGCCCGACTGCTTTACCTGATCGGGCAAGTCCGCATGCTGAAGGTCGACCCTTGCCCGTTCACGCAAGTCACTCCAAAACCTTTTCAATGCTTCGCTTGGAACAGACATACTCCCTTTCCGAACAAGCTGATAGAGAGCGTTCGTTGTTGGAGTCACGCCGTACCTGAAGAACATAACGGCACAAGCTTCCCTATAGAGATCCGCAGTGCGTGGAAACCGATCACGCAGGCAATCAATGTCAGCCTGCATAGAGGCTGTGCTTTGCCTATTCTCGAGCATATACCCCCCTTTTCGTAGTCCCGTAATACTACGTAAAACGTAACGAAACCGGCGCCCTCCTCTGAAAATATGACATTACTCCTATAATGTCGAATATGCTCAAGCGCTGGCTGGAGAAGCGTCGCGGGCTGCCACTCTCCGTCTAACAGCCGCGGGATCTAAAACTGCAGCCACAACATGGAGATATCGACGAAGCAAAGGCCTTTTGCTCAGCTACCGTAAGAAATTAGTCTTTGCTACACTGGCAGGCAGCAATAGCAGGCTATAGGTCGAGCTGGTCGCTTTTTCATCTTGTAAGGGGGTTCTGGTTTGCGAGTACCCGACATCGAACTGACCGAGCGAGAGACCGATCTCCTGAACCAAATCAGGTTCCGCTACACATCGCATGATGAGCTCCGTGCGTCTCTTATGCCGATGGCAGGCCTGACCGAGTCGTTATTGGAACGCGGTGCGATCCCCGAGGTGCGGCTTTTATACTTCACCGATCCCGAGCGCAATCCAGGAGGGCGCGGGAAATCCCGTCAGCAGGTTTTCGAGAATAACGGCATCTCAGGTACTGAAATCTATGCTCATGGGAATTTCCTGAAGTTTCTCGAATACTTCATTTATGGCCCTGCCCTTCCGCCGAATATCGTCGCGAAATTCACGGAGGCCATGTCGTTCTCCGGGCATTTGACCTATGGGGACATCAACGACCTGGCTCCTGCTGCACGTGCCGCTGTGCGATCAGCTCGGCTTAATCCACACGAGGCCGCGGAAGAGTTCCACAAGTTAGCGCTTGAGTGCGGCGCAATGCCGTCTGGGGCCGAGAGTATCCGGAAGTCGGTCCTCGCTGTGCGCTAAGCCCCTAGGCTCCAGCGACCCGACCTTACGACCGGACGAGTGGTCCTCGCCCGCCTGAGCACATTGTGAGTCCGCCGCAGCCAGACGATCAGCGAAATTGCGCACTACCTGCTCTTGCCGGCCCTGCCAGGCTTCCTTCTGCCACGCGTATTGGTTTCTTTCGCCCGGCTTTTGCGGCCGCGACGTCGCTGAACCTCGCCGTAAGCGATGAACCCGGCCGCGATGATGCCAAAGATAACCCCGACCAGTACCGTCAGATCCCGCATCTCGTCCGTAACAACCAGGTTCATGTGGTACTTCCCCTCAAGCGCAGTGCATTACCGATCACCGATACCGAACTCAGGCTCATGGCCAGCGCGGCGATCATCGGCGATAGTAGCTGCCCGGTGAAGGGATAAAGCAGACCTGCGGCCAGCGGAATTCCCATGGCGTTGTAAACAAAGGCGAAGGCGAGATTCTGCCTCATGTTGCGCACAGTCTCCAACGAAAGAAGTCGCGATCGCGAAATGGCACGCAAGTCGCCCTTGATGAGTGTGACGTGTGCCGAATTGATGGCGACGTCAGTACCGGTACCCATTGCAATCCCAACGTCCGCTTTCGCCAGCGCCGGGGCATCGTTAATGCCATCGCCGGCCATTGCCACTACCTTGCCCTGTTGCTGCAGCCTTTCGACCAGGGCCAGTTTATCCTGTGGCGTGACCTCTCCGTAGACCTCCGAAATCCCGAGCCTCGACGCGACCGCCTTCGCCGTGGTCACGCCATCTCCGGTCGCCATCACCACCGTCATGCCGGCATCGCGCAGCGTCGCCAGCGCTTCCGGCGTCGTCGCCTTGACTGGATCAGACACCGCGATCAGGCCGACAAGCTTTCCCTGAAGTGCCAGGTACATGACGCTTGCACCGACTTGTCGAAGCTCTTCCGCGGCCTTCTGTAGTGGCGTCCAGTCGACCTTTTCGGTGTCCATGAGCGCCGTATTGCCCAACGCAACCCGCTCGCCCTGCACTGTGCCCCGTACACCGATCCCACTGGACGATTCGAAGGTTTCAGGCTTGTGCAGCGGCAGATTCCGCCTGCGTGCTTCCGCGACGATGGCGTGTGCCAGCGGGTGCTCGCTCCCCTGGTCGATACTTGCCGCGATCCGTAGAACATCGACTTCCTGGAACCCGGGGGCAGCGATCGCCCGGTCGAACGCAGGTTTCCCTTCCGTGAGCGTGCCGGTCTTGTCGACGATGAACGTATCGACCTTGCGCATCGCTTCGATCGCCGCGGCATCGCGGAACAGCACGCCCTGGGTGGCGGCGCGGCCTGTCGCGGCCATGATCGACATCGGCGTCGCCAAGCCCAATGCACACGGGCAGGCGATGATCAGGACCGCAACGGAGTTTACGAAGCCGTAGACCCAGCTGGGCTCGGGCCCGAACAGCCCCCAACCGATCAAGGTAAGCAGCGCGACGGCCACGACGACGGTGACGAAATAGCCGGCCACCACGTCGGCCAGGCGCTGCATGGGCGCCCGCGAACGTTGCGCCTGCGCGACCATCTGCACGATCTGGGACAGCATGGTCTGCGATCCCACGCGCTCGGAGCGAATGACGAGACTGCCGCTAGTGTTGATGGTTGCGCCGATGACCTTGTCGCCGGGGCGCTTCGTCACCGGTAGCGGCTCGCCAGTGAGCATGGCTTCGTCCACCGCGCTTTCGCCCTCCAGGACCACCCCGTCGACCGGCACCTTCTCGCCAGGCCTGACCCGCAGCGAATCGCCGATGTGGACGTGCGAAAGCTCGATGTCTTCCTCGGTGCCATCGGCGCGGATCCGCCTGGCCGTTTTCGGCGCAAGGCCGAGCAAGGATTTGATCGCAGCCGATGTCTGCGAGCGTGCACGCAGCTCGAGGATCTGACCGAGCAGGGTCAGCGAAACGATGACGGCGGCGGCCTCGTAGTAGACGCCGATACGGCCGTGCATCGCGAAGTTCGACGGAAACAGGCCCGGGAACACGGTCGCAACCAGGCTGTAACCATACGCCGCGGCGACCCCGATACTGATCAAGGTCCACATATTGGGGCTGCGATTCTTGAACGACTGCGCACCACGGACAAAGAAAGGCCACCCGGCCCACAGGACGACCGGCGTGCTGAGGACGAGCTCGATCCAGCTCTGGTAAGCAAGGCCTCCGCTGAAGATCCGGTGCCCTGCCATCGCCAGGATGGTGACGACGACCGTCAGCGGCAGCGTCCACCGGAAACGACGGCGGAAGTCCTCCAGTTCCGGATTCTCTTCATCCTCCAGCGACGGCAGCATCGGCTCCAGGGACATTCCGCATATCGGACAATTACCCGGGGTGGCTTGCTGGATTTCCGGATGCATCGGGCAGGTGTAGATCGTCCCTGGCGGCGCCTCGGGCATAGCCGCGGGGGCGCCTTTCTCCGTATAGCTGGTGGGATCGGCGCGAAACCTGTCCATGCACTTCACGCTGCAGAAGTGATAGAGGACGCCGTCGTGCTCGACGCGCCGATCCGGCCGGTCGGCAACGTTCATCCCGCATACGGGATCGGTATAGGGCTTATCGGACGCAGCAGTCGGATGATGTTGGGATGCACCGGCCATGCTTGCACCGGAGGCGTCGACGGCATGATGCCCGTGCGCGTGGTGGCATTCGTGGCCCTTCTGCTGGTGACCGACGTGATCATGCACTTCATGTTTCATGGCAGCTCCAGTAAAAACCATTGTCCTCGCGCGGCCCGCCTGTCGCAAGCGGTGCGCGACCTGTGATGTCTATCCGTTTTCCTTGGCGTGATTCAGGGAATACCGTGGGATCTCGACCGTAAGATCCGCCTCCGCGACAATGGCCTGGCACGACAACCGGGACAAGTGCTCCACGCCCCATGCCCGGTCGAGCATGTCTTCCTCATCCTCGCTCGCTTGGACGAGGGACGAGTATCCCTCCCTTACGATGACGTGACACGTCGTGCAGGCACCAACCTTGCCGCATGCATGCTCGATGTCGACGTCATTCTCCAGCAGCGCGTCGCAAATGCTGGTGCCGGGAGCGGCCACGATCGATGCGCCGGAAGGCGCGCACTCAGGATGCGGTAACACAGTAATTCTAGGCATGTGCCAACTCCTTTCCGGCACCTGGACTGCGGTACCGGCAGAACAGACAGCGTGGTGTCACTGGCGTCTCGTCCGAATCGGAAAGGGCACTCCCTGCCTGCTTCGCACGCGCGAAGTCGCGCAGGCCTGTACTTGGCATTGCGGCCACGCGCTTGTCTGAGCTGTGGGCCTCGCGACGGGTGGATTCATACATAAAACGCCTCCGGAAAGTGGACTATTCCACTGTAAACCTTCCAATGATGGAAAGGTCAAGCGGAATTTCCGCTGAACGAAGGCGCAGGTAGCGGCATGCCTTCCAGGGTGAAGCGGCGCCGCGTGCGACGTAGGAAAACACTGCGCGTCCATTTCCGATTCTGGAAGAAGTCCGACGACCCATGCTGTGCGCTGACGCACCCTGTTTGCATATCTCGCCAATGCGGCGTACCTGTCGCCCTGACTTTAGTCAGCCTTAAGAGCTGCTTCAGGCCAAAAAATGTCGTGCTATACTCGCGACACCTATGAACCGCGCACTCAAGACATTTCTGGTTTGGCTCCTGCTGGCCGTGCTTCCGCTGCACGCGCTTGCGGCCAACCGTATGTCGTGCGGCCCGGCTCACCAGCAGTCCAGCCAGATTTCGATTGATCCGGGCATGCAGTCCCACGAGCACATGGCCGATGCGCACGCTCATCACGGTGGCGAGCATGCAAGCCAGTCGGACGACTCCCTGGTCGACGCCGATCCGGCAGACTCCAAGGCAGGTAAAAAGCCGCACTCCACCTGCAGTGCGTGCTCCGCGTTCTGCCTGGGCGCCGTCGCGCCACCCTCCACTCATTTCGCTGTCCCGGCTTTCGACGGCTCCAACGCAGTCGTCGTTGCTCCTGCGGCCTTCGCCGTTGGCTTCATCCAGGACGGCCCTCAACGCCCTCCCCGGCACCAATCCGCTTAATCGTAACAAGAGCTGACCCGCTGTCCTTTGGCGGCGCCGTCGTCGCTCTTGAGCACTCGTGCGTGCCCGTGCACGCCCTGTTACCGATTTTGAGGATTGTCCATGACCTCCAAGCTTTTGGCCGCCGCTATAGGCGCCTTGCTGGTCCTGCCGATGTACGCGCACGCCCAGCAATCCCGTCCGCTGCCAGACCCTGCAGACCCCGCCGTCGCAGTGCCACCGACCGTGTACGAATCGGTCATCACCAGATCTTCGCCGGCGCCGCAGGCCGACCAGGCCACGCCTGACAAATCCTGGCGCGCCGCAAACGATGCCGTTGCCGGAGCGCCGGGACACGCGGGACATGGTGCCCACGGCGGTGAACAGAATCACCACGGCCATAAAGAAGCGCCGGCTCCGTCCGCACCAGCGCCCACGTCGCCAGCGAAGCCGGCCAGTCCTGCGCCTGTGGATCACAGCAAACATCATTAAGCCGAACACATAATGACAACAAAGCTTTCAATTCCCACAATGCGTGCCGTCGCGGCAGCTGCCATGGCCCTCGCGTTGAGCGGTTGCGCGACGTTCTCCAAGGACGGCGGCCTGGACGCAGTCTCATCCTTGACCGCCGAGCGCACCGGCCAGGACGTTCGCCTGCCCAAGACGAATGCCAATGGCGCGGCCATCCAGGACGAGCTGAACCAATTGCTGAAACAGCCGCTCACCGCCGACAGTGCCGTTCGCATTGCCCTGATCAACAACCGGGGCCTGCGCGCCTCGCTCGCCGAGCTGGGTGTCGCCGAGGCGGACCTGGTGCAGGCGGGCCGAATGGCTAATCCAGGTTTCAGTTTTGGCCGCATGTCCGGCGGCGGCGAAACGGAGATCGAACGCAGCGTCATGTTCGATCTCGTCGGTTTGGTGACCATTCCGATCCGCCGCGATATCGAGTCGCGCCGCTTCGAGAGCGCCAAGCTGGTCGCGGCAACCGAAGCGGTCCGGCTCGCGCTTGACACTCGCAAGGCCTACTTCAATGCTGTTGCCGCTGTGCAGTCGGCGCGCTACGCAGAGCAGGTCCGCGAGGCGGCCGGCGCGAGTGCCGAGCTGGCGCAACGCATGACCAAGGTCGGACACCTGAGTGCCCTTGACCAGGCGCGCGAACAGGCATTCTCGAGCGAAGCCTCGACCCAGCTTGCGCGCGCGCGCCACAATGCGACCGCTGCGCGCGAGCAGCTTGCGCGGCTGATGGGTGTGTGGGGAGAGAACACGACGTTCCAGCTTCCCGACAAGCTGCCGGAGCTGCCGGCGGCGCCACGTGAGGCAGGCAATATCGAGTCGCTCGCCATGCAGCAGCGCCTCGATGTGCGCCTGGCAAAGCTTGGGACCGAGTCGACCGCGCGCGCCCTGGGACTGACGAAGGCAACCGGCGTCATCAACGTGCTCGACGCTGGCTACGTCAACAAGAGCACATCCGGCGCGCCACGTGAGAACGGTTACGAGATCGAGCTCGCCCTGCCGATCTTCGACTGGGGAGGCGCACGTGTCGCAAAGGCCGAGGCGCTGTACATGCAATCGGTCCACCGCACCGCCGATACCGCCATCAATGCCCGGTCGCAGGTCCGCGAAGCGTATTCAGCTTACCGGACCACCTATGACGTCGCCAGGCAGCACCGCGATGAGCTGGTACCACTGCGCAAGAAGATCTCCGAAGAGAGTCTGCTTCGCTACAACGGCATGCTCATGAGCGTGTTCGAACTGCTGGCCGACGCACGCGCACAGATAGCGGGCGTGAACGCGGCCATCGATGCCCAGCGTGATTTCTGGATCGCGGAAACGGATCTGCAGGCCGCCATCAGCGGCAGCGGCGGTTCGTCGCTCTCCATGGCTTCCTCCGCCGCGTCCACCGAAGCCGCCGCCGAACATTAAACAAGGATTGAATCAGCAATGAGTTCTCGTCGAGATTTTTTCACTGGCGCAGCCGCCCTGGTCGGCGCCGGACTGGTCAGCCGCGCTGGCGCGGCCACCCTCCCGGAAGCCCCGGTCATGACCAGCGCCGCCACGCAGCCGCCACCGCCGCCGCCCAACGGCAGGCCGTATAACCCCGTCGTTACCCTGAACGGCTGGTCGCTGCCCTGGCGAATGAACAATGGCGTCAAGGAGTTCCACCTGATCGCCGAACCGGTCGTGCGCGAGATCGCGCCCGGCATGAAGGCGAACCTGTGGGGCTACAACGGGCAGAGCCCGGGGCCGACCATCGAAGTGGTCGAAGGTGACCGTGTGCGTATTTTTGTCACCAACAAGCTACCGGAGCACACCAGTATCCACTGGCACGGCCAGCGCCTGCCGAACGGGATGGATGGCGTCACAGGCCTGAATCAGCCGGGCATCCAGCCGGGCAAGACCTTCGTCTACGAGTTTGTCGCCCGGCGCCCTGGCACCTTCATGTACCACCCGCATGCCGACGAAATGGTCCAGATGGCGATGGGCATGATGGGATTCTGGGTCACGCACCCGAAGAATCCGGCCCACCACCGCGTCGACCGCGATTTCGTGTTCCTGCTCAACGCTTACGACATCGAGCCGGGCAGCTACACGCCGCGCGTGAACGAGATGCTCGACTTTAACATCTGGACCTTCAACAGCCGCGCCTTCCCAGGCATCGACACCATGAACGTGCGCCAGGGCGACCGCGTGCGCATCCGCGCCGGTAACCTGACGATGACGAACCACCCAATCCACCTGCATGGCCATGAGTTCGAGGTCACCGGCACCGATGGCGGCTGGACCCGTCCGGAGTCGCGCTGGCCGGAAGTGACGACCGATATCGCCGTGGGCCAGATGCGCGCCATCGAGTTCATCGCGGACGAGCCGGGCGACTGGGCCTTCCACTGCCACAAGTCGCACCACACCATGAACGCGATGGGACACGACGTGCCGAACCTGATCGGCGTCGACCACCGCGGCGTCGCCGAGAAAATCACGAAGCTCGTGCCCGACTACATGGTGATGGGCGAGAAAGGCGGCTCGATGGGCGACATGGAAATGCCGCTCCCGGAGAACACCCTGCCGATGATGACCGGCCAGGGTCCCTTCGGCGGCGTCGAGATGGGCGGCATGTTCACCGTGCTCAAGGTGCGCAAGGACCAGAAGCCGGGCGACTACAAGGACCCGGGCTGGTACAAGCACCCCGCCGGCACCGTCGCCTACGAGTGGAAAGGCGAGCCGCCGGCCGCAGTGCGCAGCCAGAGCGCGGGCGGCCAGGCGATGCCCGCTGCCAAGCCTGGGGACGTCGAAGTCACCGTCCGCAAGCCGACCAGCCACAAGGGTCATCACTGATCGCAACAGGAAAGGACGAACCCATGATCCGACGACTAGCAAGCAAGATCGCGCTCGCCGCTGCATTGTGCGCTCCGGCGCTCGCAATGGCGGCCGCACCGGTTATCGACGTCTTCAAGAGCGCCTCGTGCGGGTGCTGCACCGCTTGGGTGGAGCACCTGAAAACGAACGGCTTCCAGACTAGGGTGGCCAACGTCGACAATCCTTCGGACTACCGCGAACGTGGCGGGATCCCGAATGAACTCGGCTCTTGCCATACCGCGATGGTAGGCGGTTATGCCATCGAAGGCCACGTCCCTGCCAGCGACATCAAGCGCCTCCTTGCCGAGAAGCCCAAGGCAAAAGGGCTGGCAGTTCCCGCGATGCCGCTCGGCTCTCCGGGCATGGAGGGCCCGCGCAAGGATCCGTACAACGTCCTGCTGGTACAGGCCGACGGCAGTACCAAAGTATTCAAGCACTACAACTGAACAGTATTTCCTCACGAACGAAAGGAATGAACATGAACGCACTCTCGAAACTGACTCTCGCAATCACCCTGGCCGCCGCAGCGTCCGTTGCCACCGCCCAGAACGGCGCGCACAGCGCCCATGGTGCTCATGACGCTCATGCTGGCCACGCGGCGCCGGCGACGGCTGAACTCACCGATGGCGAAGTCAAGAAGATCGACAAGGAAGCCGGCAAAATCACGCTGCGCCATGGCGAATTGAAGAACCTCAACATGTCAGCGATGACCATGGTGTTTCGGGTTAAAGACCCGGCCATGCTGGACCAGGTAAAGGCGGGCGACAAGGTCAAGTTCGCAGCCGACCGCGTCAACGGCGCGGTCACGATCGTCCAGCTCCAGGCGGCCCAGTAAGCCCACCGAGCCCATCCATCAACCGGAGGCTCGGTACGCTTGAACCGCGTTTGGCGAGCCTCCCAGGAGACCAGCATGAAAATCAAATCTTTCTTTGCAGCGGCAGTAGCGGTAGCCGGACTGGTGGCGACTTCCGCCGCGTCCGCACACGCCAAACTCGAGTCGTCGTCGCCACAAGCGAATGCGATAGTGAGCCCGGCGCCTTCGCAAGTGCGCCTGCAGTTCAGCGAGCAACTTGAGCTGCCATTCAGCAAGGTCAAACTGGTTGACGAGAAAGGCGCGGTCGTCGAGGCAAGCAAGACAGCCCTCGACGATGCGAATCCCAAGGTGCTGGTCGCCACCGTTCCGGCCCTGCACTCCGGGGCCTGGCGGGTTCAATGGTCCACGGTTACACGGGACGGTCACAAGGTCAAAGGCCAATTCGACTTCCGGGTAAAGTGACATGGAGGCTGACCTCGCACTGGCACAACGCTTCGTCACGGTCGTCCTGAACCTGTCGATGGCCATACTTGTCGGCGCCAGTGCAGCCCATATCTGGCTGCGCAGCGCACGGTCGGCATGGGGCATCGGCATGGTTCCGCGACTGCGCAAGCTCATGCTTCTTACGGTCTCGGCGGCAGCGGTGGCGTATGTCGCGGTCCTGTGGCTCGAAGCGGCATCTATGGCGGAGGTTCCGATAAGCGAGGCTTTTCCCGCAGTGCGGTCCGTCATCACCGCGACGCATTACGGACTCGCCTGGATGATCGGCGCAGCGGCGCTGCTCGTCGTTGTCTTCACCCTCCGGGCACACCATGGCGAACGGCCGGGTGCCGCAGCCGCGCTGGTGCGTGCGGTTGCCCTGGGCGTACTGCTCTATTCGCGCAGCATGGTGAGCCACGCCGGCGCCGCTGGCGACTTCACCTGGGCTGTGCTCGTCGACTGGGTCCACCTCGTGTTGATCAGCATCTGGATCGGCGAAGTCATCGTGGCCGGCCTGGTCACGCTGCGCACCCAGCCTGAATGGGAGTCGAAGAACCGCGGCGAATGCGCACGCTTCGTGAAGTCGCTGTCGACATCGGCTACCGTCGCCCTCGTCGGCATCTTCATCACGGGTGTGCTGAGCGCCTGGCGCGGACTGGGAAGCTTCGAGAACGCATTCGGCAATCCCTATGGGACGACCCTGCTCATCAAGATCGGACTGGTGCTGTCCGCAGCGGCACTGGGTGGCCTGAACCGGTTCGTCGTGATGCCCCAGTTGCTGGCACAACTGCGCAAGCCAAAGCCGGAAGGCGGCGCCGATGGGAGGTTTGCTCTCATCCTTCAGGTCGAGGCATGCATCCTGGTGGCCGTACTCGTCGCAGCAGCCGTCCTGAGTTCCACCTCACCGCCGACGGCGTCGTGAGGACTTCATCTTCCAAGGAATAATAATGAAAAAGAAAACCATTCCAGCGCTCGTCCTGAGCGCTGCACTCTTCGCGGTCTCCGCAGCGAGTCTGGCGGCGTCACCGAAAGAGGCGCTCGCAGCCTTCCATGATGCCCTCACGAGCGGCGACAAGGCGAAAGCACTCAGCCTGCTGTCCCCGGAAATTGCGATCTATGAATCGGGCTACGTCGAGCGTTCGCGCGATGAATATGCGAGCCATCATCTGGGCGGCGACATGGAATTCGCAAAGAACTCGACGCGGAAGGTACTGAAGCAGACCGAACGCATCGATGGCAATACTGCCGTCGTGTGGGAGGAAACTGAAACCACGGGCACTTCTAAAGGCAAACCAGTGCACGTATTCGGAACAGGCACGGCGGTCCTCGAAAAGAAGGGCGATATCTGGTCCATCGTGCACGTGCATTGGTCCTCTAGGAAGGCTAAGTAATCGCAAGCCTTGCGCCTGATACTTCGAAACGAGGAGCATTGCTCCTCGCTTGTACAGCGAAATCTGACGGCGAATCCAGCAAAACACAGTGAACTCAGCATCAGATGTCCCCTGTTGTGATACGCGCGCAGCGATGTACGCAACGCACAACAAGATGGCGCTTACCTGAAAATCAGCCTCTACCGCGCTCTATCTCCTCGTTTGCCTCGAATCACTTCCGCTTTTAAAAATTGGACCTGAACAAAGACATTCCGTGTCTCGACGGTGTCTTACACATATTTTTTTGGCAAAAAATTCAGATCTCGCAGCGTTTCATTTTCCCTCAAGCTCTAGAATAAGAGCTTTCATCTCCGCTATTTCCCTCCTCTGCGATTCGACGATTTGATCAGCGAGTTTCTGCACGCGTGGATCGGAAATATTCGCTCGCTCACTGGTCAAGATCGCAATCGAATGGTGAGGAATCATTGCCTTCATCCAAGACACGTCATCGACTGTGCTCTGACTGCGTGCCAGCCATAACGCCACCGCAAACAATACGATGCTGCCGACAAAGATACCTACATTGAGCCTATTATTTGAGTACATGCCGAGCATAAATCCGAGCATAACTACCGCCATTGCCGCGCCCATCACTAAGGCCATATACAGCCGAGTTTCGCTGAAAAATATATGCGCCGACTCATAGACGTTCAAATACATCAAGCCAAACATTACCACCGTAGATGCTGCAATCATCGTACCGAACCGCAAATAACTATTCATGGCTACTCCTGTCATGTTGAGTGAAAAAATCTTCAGGCTCGAAGATTCATCAGTGCGAGTGCTTTTTATGGAATAAACTGCTAGTGCGAATGAGCGGGGGAATCTCCATTCGCATGTGTCGAACTCGGGTTACTGTTGTGCTCCGCGCGACCACTAAGATCTTCGTACTGCTCGATTGAATATTCAGGGAGCTTCTTGAGAAAAGCAACGATATCCCATAGCTCTTTATCGCTGTGTGTCGCTCCCCACGCAGGCATCCCTGTCATCTTGATACCGTTCTTTATAATCCAAAACAAACTCTCGTCTGACTGATGGCTATTTTCTTTGGTAAATAAAGGTGGTTGCGGATTTAACCCAAGGTGTATTGGCGTTGGCTCGACACCAGGCCCGAGATGACATATCTGGCACATTGCTGCGTACGACCTCGCGCCGTTCTCGATTCGTCGCATGTCAGCGAGATCGGCAGGGACCCTTATACTGTCGTCACGACGATCAATTGACTGGTTGCGCGTAGTTTCAAGCGCCCAACGGACTGGCGCCGTATGCATATCATTTGCCGCAATATTATATAAGCCAGAGTATATAAACGCGAATCCAGCGGCAATTACTATCACGGCCGCCAGAAGCAATGTTTTCAATGCCACCATCAGTCACCTCAAAGAACGGAAACTTAAGTTGTGTTTTTACCTTCCCCGATACTACGCTAATAGCAATTTTAAGCAGTGACATCTAAAGCATTAAAAGATGCCTAAGATGTCACTGACAGCTCATGCAAGGCGTTTCGCCTTACAGCGGGAAGACGTAATTAGAGCCAACCGTACTTACCCCAGCGATAAAGGCAGGCTCTTCATTAAACATGAAGTCGGACTGGCGTAGATCCGCCATATAGACACCCTGCAGCAAGACCGAACCGTCCGCCGCGCCATCCCCATTCGTGTCCCACGAGATCAAGGCACCAGCCGTCGCATCCTGGACAGATACCTGGTCTGGCATGATGTCGATGAATGCGATGTGATCGAAAGCCCCTTGGGCAGCACCACGCGCTTCGAAGTCAAGTACGACATCGTTACCGCTGTCAGGCATGACCATGAATGCGTCTGCGCCAGTACCGCCGCGTATGGTATCGTTACCCATGCCGCCTTCAATCATGTCGTGACCAGCGCCCGCATCGATGACGTCGTTACCGTCCCCTCCCATGACCTCGTCTTCCGCATCGCCACCGTCAAGTTGGTCATTACCCATCCCGCCGTCGAGCCTATCAGACCCTGCGCCACCTTCCAGGCTATCGTCGCCTGCGTCGCCTTGGAGGATATCGTCACCACCATTGCCGAAGAGCTGGTCGTTGCCATCGCGACCAAAAAAGTGATCCCATGTCTCGGCCCCATCGAAGGTGTCTGCGACCTCCGTACCTACTTTCACCCTGTAGGTTTCATCACCGGTAAAGCCGAACTGCACCGGTGTATCACGCCTTAACATTGCATCAGCGATGCGATCAAACGCTGGATTGCTTCTGTCCGAACCGTTAATCACAGGTCCTTCTTCGCTCATAGTCGGCCGCTCAGGCGTAGGAGCGTCAGCCGGGCGTGAGGAGGGTGGAAGCTCAGGAGACTCGGCAAACATGAAATCGTCTTGCGATAAATCCGCCTTTGTCACTCCATTCATGAGCACCGAACCGCCGTCCCAGCTGATCTTGACACCGTCGGGAGTGTCGGCAAACGAAAGGTCCGCCCAGCTCAGGCCGTTGATCGCGAGGTGATCGAACATTCCTGGCCCAGCAGTGAAGTCGCGAATGACGTCATTGCCGCTGTCGGGCGAGATCATGAAAGCGTCCGCGCCCAAGCCCCCGATCAGGATGTCGTCGCCGGCGCCGCCGTTGAGGTCGCCATGGCCCTCGCCCTCGTCAAGCAAGTCGTTACCCGCTCCTCCCATCAGACCGTCTGCTTCAGCACCTCCATACAACCGGTCATTACCCATCCCTCCCATCATCCGGTCGCCACCATCGCCGCCGACGAGCAGATCGGCGCCTGCGTCCCCGAAGAGATTGTCTTCACCAGCACCGCCATCGAGCGCATCATCGCCGCCCAGGCCCCACAGATAATCACGCGTTTCGCTGCCCGACAATGTATTGACTGCGCCAGTGCCGACACGGATTGCATAGTCATAAGGGGCGCTACCAGCGTCGAAATCAAAAGAGATGCCATCACGTTTTGCGTGCTGTGCTCCAACCCGCTCCAATGCCCGGGCGCCCGCATCCTGTGCATCCTTTGCCCTGTTCATGTTATTTGCCATAATCTGCTCTCCTTGAATGCAATACTTGTTCCAAAAAGGGGCTACAGTCGGTTTTCATCCCATCGATGACTGGGTAATCCCCCCGCAAAAAGAGCGCGATCAGAAGTAGAATTTTCTACTTAAGATACAGAAAGCTCTACATGAAGACCTCCCGTTTTACCGACAGC